>NZ_DASXNL010000038.1:0-9561 GCF_036495085.1 Phenylobacterium sp.
GCCACTGCGGGGCGCAATGTCACCGAACAGCGCGTGGGTTTGCACGCCCTTCGGCGGTGACAACTGGCCGGTGTAGTTCGCGTCGACGTGCCAACCGCGTGATGGGACACCCCATTCGTCTTTGGTTGGGAAGGCCACGAATACGGCGCCCCACCGTTTCGGCTTCTCATAGAGCTGGGTTTCCAGAATGGCGTCGATGGCCGCGAGCACGCTTGCGCTTCCCACGGCGTTGAAGGCGGGATGGTCCTTCAGCTTTTGAAGTTTCACGGGCCGTTCGATCGTCCACGTCGCCGGCGCGTCGCGCTTGACGCCGACGTCCGCAAGCCCGTGCCAGACTACGTCGCGCATGGCAGCGGCCTCAGCGGCGTCGAACGCCTCAGGCACGCGCACCCAACCGTGGATTCGAAAGTGCTCGGTGATCTGGTCGCCGGATGATGTAAAGATGGGGAAGTCTGCGCCCATGAGGTGCGTCCCAGATGACGGCGCCCCGCAGCAGATCGTCCGCGACGGCCGGGCCGAGGCGTCCCATCCACCGCAGGGCGGTACCCCACGGCTCACCGCAAGGCGCGGTGAACGATGGCCGCAGCCTGCCATACCTTGGCCTTGCCATCAACGAGCCGCCTCGCCAGCGATTCCAAGTCGCCCGACATCTAATGCTCGACCCGACGACTACCGCTCCTGGGGCCAGGCCGAACCAATGCGTAGGCGCGTCCTAATCTGGGTCGAAGGGAATAGTTCGGCCGCCCCATGACGATCGGGTTTCGGGAGCGGAGCTACTTGCGCTCCTGGCGCGGACCGGTCCCAACCTGGTCGCTAGTCCAGGGCCACCAATCAGGCGTCACAGATAGCCGGGGAGGATGAAATTCGGAGAGCTCCGGGGCTTAGTGCGTGGGCTGGTTTTCGGACGCCAGTTCGCGTGGCCGCACTGCGCTGGACTGCGCCAAGCGGTTCTCCCGGTCGACGAAGCTTATCTGCAGGTTGAAGCCGTTCGGCGTCCTCGTGTGATAGCTCCGGTAGGACGCGACGTGGATTTCCTGCGCGGTAGAGGTGTCGATGGCCGCGGTGAGCTTGCGGGCGTCCAGCTCCGCCTTCACCGCGTCGGTGTCCCACGGTCGGATGCCGAACGAGATGTGGTCCAGCTGCGCCGCGCGCGCCGCACCCACGGGCTGCGGCCCCGAGACGAACGGATTGCCGCCGCGCACGATGATGTCGCCGACGTCGCCCATCTCCATCTCGATCTGGCTCCCCTCGTCGTAGATCGGACTCCAGCCGACCAGGTTGGCGTAGAAGGATGCGCTTTCCTTGTAGTTGCTGACCCTGAAAGACAGGTGGTCGAGCCAGACCGTCTTCCAACCGGTCGGGGCGAACGGGGCCGGCGTGTCGGGCTTGGCCGCGGCGCCCACGCGACGGCCCTCCGCCAGGCCCCTGCCATTGCCGATCTGCAGGTCCCAGCCGTCCGGGTCGCGCACGTGGAAGCTCTCGAACCCGCGACCATCGTCATCTCGCACGGGGCTCAGACCCCGCTTGCGCAGTTCCGCCTCCACCGTTCGGCTGTCCCAGGGCGCAATCACGAAGCTGAAGCCCGTTACAACGGCCCTTTGGCGCAGGGGCGCGGCCTTGATCGTCACCGTGCCCCAGGAACCGATGTCGAGGATCGCTTGGGAGCCGTTATCGCTGCGCAGCGTCCAACCCATGAGCGCGACGTAGAACGCCGCCTCGCGACGATAGTCCGGCGCCTCGATGGCGAGATGGTCCAGCGCCACAGTGCGCCACCCGGTCGAGGCGAAGATCGGCGCGATGGGCGCCGTGGCGGCGCGCATGGGCAGCGGGCAGGCCTTCGTCTCGTATCCGTTCTGGCACATGCCCTGGGCGAAGGCGGAGCCGGCGGTGGCCGTCGCCACCAGGGCGAGCGCGCCAAAGCGCAGCACCCGACGGCGGCGCGATGCGGCGTGAGTATCGACCGGGCCGATCGCCTTCAATATCTCTCGCCAGCCGCGCCACGGCCTCGGTTCGTAGAAGTCCACGGTTCCACCCCACGAGTTATGAGTGGGGATCGTAAGCGGACTCTCGGAGATCCAGAAACCGGTGAAACTCCGTCATCGCCTCAACGCCATGAGCCGGCGATTGGGGGGGCGCAGGCGGTCGCCGGCAGCCTTCAGCGATCACTTCCAACTCCTGTCCTGCTCGCCATCGCGCTGACCGGGTGGACGCGGATTGCGCCGGGACCCTAGATGGGGAGCCAACGGGTCGTGTGCTGATCGACCCATGTTCGGTTGCCTGGGAGAGGGCGCAGATGAATTCCGCCGAAAGCTTCAGTCCCGACTATCAGGCAGCCCGCATCAAGTTTCTTGAGGCCGCAAGCGGCGCGGGCGCGGCGCTCGAGGCCATCACCCATCCCGAGCGCGGGCCGGACAGCGGTGAGCTCGCCACCGATGTGGCCTGGATCGGGCCGCGCTCGGCCGAGGCGGTGCTTGTGATGATCAGCGCGACTCACGGGGTCGAGGGCTTCTGCGGCTCGGGTACTCAGGTGGATTGGCTGCGCCGCGAGGAATATCGCGCTTTGCCGCACGGGACCGCGGCCCTGATCGTCCACGCGATCAATCCCTATGGGTTCGCCTGGCTCCGCCGCGTGACGCATGAAAACGTCGACCTGAACCGAAATTGGATCGACTTCAATTCGCCGCGCAAAACGAACCCCGGTTATCAGGCGCTGGCCGACCAGATCTGCCCAAGGGAGTGGACAGCGCAGGCGCAGGAGCGGGCCAACCACGTCCTGAAAGCCTACGCCGACCAGCATGGCCCCATGGCGCTGCAGCAGGCGCTGAGCGGAGGCCAGTACAGCCACCCCCTTGGCGTTTTCTACGGCGGCGACCAACCGACCTGGTCACGTCGCACCCAGACCAGCATCTTTGAGCACTATCTGCGCGGCGCGGGCCGGATCGCCATCATCGACTACCATACCGGCCTAGGTCCTTGGGGTTACGGCGAGCAGATCGTCGTGGAACGCCCCCAGTCGGCGCCGTTCAGGCGCGCCACGTGCTGGTACGGGGGCGCAATCACCTCGCCGCTGGCCGGCGGCGATTCAGCCTCGGCCGAGATCGTGGGCGACGGCCTGAGCTTCGCGCCGAGCCTTCTTGACCACGCAGAAGTAACCGGGATGGCGCTGGAATTCGGCACCAAGCCGGTAAATGCGGTGATGAACGCCGTGCGCGCTGACGCCTGGCTGCACGCCTACGGTGATCCGGCCTCGCCCGAGGGGCGGGCGATCAAGGCCGAGGTCAGGGACGCCTTTTTCGGCGACGCCGACGACTGGAAGGGGATGATCGCCGGGCAGTCCCTCCTGGCGATCCGGCAGGCGCTGAAGGGCCTCACGGCCTAAGCGGCGACGCCTCGCCAACGTCTCTCGTCGCCTCTCGCTCGGACGGGCCTGCTGGCGCCTGTTCCGATGTCCGCATGTTGGAGGAGGGTCGAGGTCCCGAAACGGCGAGCGGTCCAAACCTGGCCGCCGATCCCGCCGCCCGCCGAACGGTCGCGTTTCGCAGCGGAGCCAACGATCGAGACCGGATGTTAGCTGCGCTTTCGCGATCGCCCGGCGCCCCGGACATGGACCTCCAACGGCCTGAGCTGCCAGCCTTATCCCTATCCCGACCCGTCCAGTACGACGCCGACCTTTTTAGACTCGGGTCACTTCGACGCGACTTTCTCCGACGATGCGTCCTTGTGGGGGGCGTCGAGCATCTTCATGACCGGTTCAAGTTCCTTGGCGTCGAGCCCGCCGTCCTTGTTCACATCCAATTGCTCGAAGTGCGGCCGAATCCCATCGCCGATGGGGCCGCGCAGTTCGCTCTTCTGAATCTTCCCGTCGAAGTTGCTGTCCATCATGCCGATCAGGCGCGTCTTCATCATTTCGTCGTCGTAGGTGGTCTGATGGGCGGCGGTCTCATCGATCCAGCGGTAGCGGAGCTGGGTGTAGAACATCTCCTCGAACGACTGGTCGCCCCACACGACTTCCTTGTTGGGATCCGGGTTGGCCGGATTCCGCTTTGAGTTGTCGTAGATATAGGTGGCGATCAGCTTGGACCCCGCAGGCACCTCGATCGGCTCGGCGAATTCGTACATTCGCTGCCAGTTGAAGTTGTAGTGCGGCACGTTCAGCAGCTGCTTTTCGGACCCGTCCGGATAGCGGATTTTCAGGTCCGAATATGTCCCGCGGTAATGGGCGTGCACGACGGCCGAATAGAGCAGGGCGTCATGCGGGAAGTCGAGGTAACTGACCTCCTTGTGCGCTTCGGTATTGGGCGGGATCTTGATGAATTGGTTCACGATGACGTTCTCGCGCATCATCAGCTCCGGTGTCTCGCCGGGCTTGTAGAGGTAGAGCCCGATCTGCTGGGTCGAGAGCACCTCCTTGCCGAACGGCGTGTAGTGCATCTGGTAGCCGATCGAGCCGCCGGCCGGGATGTAGCTCCCGATGCCGGGGGGCTGGACGATGCTTTCCATGCCAACGGTGTAGCCGCCAATGCTGCCGCCCCAGTTGGTCATGCCGCCCTGCTTTTCCTGGCCGGCGGGGATGTAGCCGGAGAGGATGTGGTGCACCCCCTGGCGCTGGTTCACCCGCGCGGTCGAAGCCTTCAGCCAGCGGCCTTCAGTCAGCGGGTTGTTCATCACCGGATACTGGTAATCCACGAAGCCGCTGGCAGGGATCGTGTAGGACGGGATGTCGATGATCAGGTCCGGCTTGCCGAGCGGCCATTCCGGCGCGACGTGCCGGACTTCGGCGAGGCGGTCAGGGCCATCGCCCCGCGGCGCGCCAGCCTCGATCCAGCGGACCATGGTCTTGATCTCGTCTTGCGAGAGGCTCTTGTCGTTCTTGAAGTGGCCGACCTTCGGGTCGGCGTCCCAAGGCGGCATGCGGCCCGTCCGAAGCGTCTCGCGAATCATGGGCGAGAAGCCCTTCACCTTGGCGTAGCCGTCGAGCGCGAAGGGCGCGATGCCGCCTTGCTCGTGGCACGCGATGCACTTGGATTCGATGATCGGCGCGATGGTCTTGGAGTAGGAGATTTTCTCGGCGGCCGCCTTCGCCTGGGCGCTGCGATTGGGAAAGCTGATCCTGGCTCCCGTCACCGGGATCTGCGCCACCGCCACAGGCTTACCGGCCAACAGCGCATCCAGCGCGCGAATCGCGCCGGTCCGGCCGTCGCCCAAGGCGCCGCGGTAGACCACCTTCCAGGAGCGGGGGTCGATCACGAACACTTCCGACACGCGATCGGCGCCGAGCTGGTCACCGGCGAGCTGGTTGTCGTCCATCAGGATCGGCATGGTGAGGCCGAGCGCGGTCGCCTCGGCCACCACGGCGCCGCGAGTGTCCTTGCCGCCGGAGTTCAGCATCATAATCCGCACGCCCTTGGGCGCGTAGGTGGAGTTCAGCCGTTCCAGCGCCGGAGCGAGCTTCCTGATCTCGGGGCTGCCCACCCCATACATCGCGAGCACGACAGCCGGCGCATCATGGTAGCGGTAGAGATCCTCGGAATGGCCGGTCGCGGTCACCAACCGGAAATTGTCGACCTGGGCCGGCGTGGCCACGGCCGCATCCGGCGCCTTGGCGCCGGAGGCCTGCAATGCGCCAAGCAGCGACATGCCCAAGGCCAATCCCAGCGCGGGAACTATCACGGTGCGGCGCATCAATAACTATCCTTCAATCACTGGCGGCGGGTGCGTCGGGCTGCGGTCGCGAACCCGATACAATGTATATCTGTCGCGGCAAATAGTGATCGAAGGGCCTTCTCGGCCGACCTCCACCGATCCGCAACGCCTCCTGATCTGGGGTACGCCACGAAGTAGAAGGCGCCATGTCCGGTAGACGTTGATCCGCCGGAGCCGACAAAGCGTTTCGCTTCGGATGAAGTGGGCCGGATATTGAAGCTGTTTCGCTGGGGAAAGAAGCAGCGCTTCCCGTTAGGGTTTGGGTCGCAAGGCGCGGCGGGCGAGCATGATGACCTCCATCAAGCGGACTTCGGGATTTCCTGACCGAGTGTGGAAACGGAAGTTGCCGACGCGACAAGCCTCGTTAGCCGGCTGCGCCCATGGCGTGCTGATCACGTGAGAAAAGAAGCGATCCCATCCGTGGTCGTCTGCAGCGCGACAGCCGTCGCCCTGTCGCTGACTTTGTTAGTAGACTTCCACCGATCAGCGCTGGGGCCGCCCTCAAACTCGTCGGCATCCTCGCTCTCATAGCGCTGGGCCTCTCGCTCGCGATCAGCAATAGGAAGGCCGACTCCCAAGCCCGGAGACCGGGCTATCAGGGCGCGAGCCACGCGGCGCGCCGGATGCCTTCACGCCGCCCGGAGCGAGCAGCAATCCGGCGGCCTCGATCAAAGTTGTGCGGCCGCCCCTGACCTGCCCCCCGCCGCTTCGGGCCGAGCTGCGCCTTGACCAGCGGCATAAAAAACCATGGTATTTTATCAGTGGGGGAGTCTCCGGCCATGCTGACGATCTGGTCCCGTCTGATCCGCCCTGTGTTCGCCGTCGCCCTTCTCGCATCGGGTGGCTGGGCGGACGCCGCGCCTTCGCCTCCTGTCGCCGCGCCGCCGCTGTCGGCCGATCAGCCAATCCCGCCTGTCGCACTTGAAGCGCTGGTGGACGCCACCGTCCGTCAAGCCATGGAGCGCGATCACATCGCCGGCGTCACGGTCGCCATCGTCCAGGACGGCAACGTGGTGCTCAAGAAGGGCTATGGCTTCGCAGACGTGGCGCGTCGGCGGCCGGTCGACCCTGACCGCACGCTCTTCCGCGTGGGTTCGATCACCAAGACCTTTACCTGGCTCATGACCCTGAATGCCGTGGAACGCGGCCGCATGAGCCTGGACGCGCCGATCAACACCTATCTGCCGCCCAGGGTGCGCATTCCCGATCATCGCGGCTACCGCCAGGTCCGACTAAGGGACACGATGACCCATACGCCTGGGTTCGAAGACCTCCCGCTGAAGCACCTCTTCCTGCGCGATCCGGCCCGGCTGCTTTCCGTTGACGATGACCTGGCGACGTATCGTCCGGCGCGGGTGTTTCCGCCGGGCGAAGTGGCCGCCTATTCCAACTACGGCGCGGCCCTGACCGGCGACGCCCTAGCCCATGTCGAAGGCGGCCTATGGCCAGATTTACTGGAGGCCGAGATCCTGAGGCCCGCCGGCATGGTCCACACAACCGGACGCGAGGCCTATCCACAGCGCGCAGGACTGCCTGCGCCCATGTCAGCCGACCTCGCCCAGGACCTTTCGCGACCCTATCGCTGGACGGGTGCGGGCTTCACCGCCGATCCCTTCGAACTTGTCGGCGGCAATGCGCCGGCCGGGGCGATCTCCAGCACCGCCGGCGACATGGCGCGGTACATGACGTTGCTGCTGGCTGGCGGGGTCATCGACGGTCGAACGATCTATGGCCCGGCGACCGCCGTCGCGATCCGCACGCCGATGCGCCGGTTTCCCGGCGGCGGCGCCATCGACGGGGGCTTCTTCCAAAGCCCGATCGGCGGCGGGCTAATGTCCTACGGCCACAACGGTGCGACCATGGACTTCCATTCCAACCTGATGATCGTACCTGCCCTGCGCCTTGGTGTCTTTGTAGCCGCCAATACCGAAGGTGAGCACACACTCACCGGCGTGCTCCCGGCCCTCATCGCCCAGACCTTCTACGTGGCGCCGCAGCCGTCCCTGCCGGCGACCCCGGACCTTCTCCACGACGCAGGCCTTTACCGCGGCGAGTATTTGTCCAGCCGCCGACCCTTCCACGGTCTGGAGGCCTTCGCCATGGGCTTTCTGACCACGCCAGTCTCTGTCGCGGCGCCCGGCTATCTCATGGTCGGACCAGAGCGATTCGTCGCAACGGGCGAGCCTGGGGTGTTCCGGGACGCCGACCATCCATGGGTGCAAATCCAGACCGCGACGGGCCCGAGCCGCGCAACGAAACTGCTCCTCGGTGGTGGCGAACTCTGGCGCGCCGACTGGGTTCGTCAGACACGCACCCTGGGGCTGCTGGCGCTGCTTGCGATGGTGGCGTCCGTCGCCATCCTCTTTGGCCTGGCCAGCCCCGCGCGGTGGCGGCTGCCCCAGACCCGCCTTCAGCGGCTCGCAGGCGCCCTTCGCGGTCCCGCCGCGCTGCTCTGGCTGTTCGCGGTCTCCGCTTTCCTCCTGAAGCTGCAGCGCGGGCTCGCCGACCAGAGCACCGTGGTCTACGGCTGGCCTGGGCCCGTGGTGACCGCCGCCTCCGCTGCCGCCCTTGCCGCAGCGGTGCTGAGTTGGACCGCAGCTGCGCTGACGCCGTTCGCTTGGGCAGGCCGGGGCGGCTGGAGCCCTTGGCGCAAGCTGCGTTTCACCGCCACCATTTTGGCCTTCTCCGCGTTCGCCATCCTGCTGGCGGCCCTCGGCGCGTTGCAGCCGTGGAACCCCTAGCAACGTCGGACCGTCATAGTCGCGGGCAGGCGTGACTACGGCTAAAGGGGCGAGCGAAGATGTCGTCCACCGAGGGCGAACTTGTCACCCAGTCATTCGAATACGACGGCGGTCGGCAGGTCACGGTGTATCTCCCGCCGGATCCGCCGGAGGTCGTGGTCTTCGCCGGCGACGGTCAGCTGATTTCGCAATGGGGTGAATTCGTCACGGCGGCCGGCGTGCGATCCACGATGATCGTCGGTGTCCACCGGTTGGCGGATGAGACGCAGCGGCTCGGTGAGTATTCGCCCGGTTTCGATCCGAAGCGGTTCGCGGCCCACGAGACATTCTTCATTGAAGGCGTCCGCGAATGGACTCGGTCGCGTTTCGGCGTCGAACTGCCCAAGGAGCGCACGGCGGTGTTCGGCGTCTCGGCGAGCGGAGAGCTGGCGCTCGCCATCGGGTTGCGGCATCCGGACGTCTACGGCGCTGTATTTTGCGCCTCGCCCGGGGCGGGCTACCGACCGCCCGCTGTACTGCCCAGCTCGCTTCCGAGCGTGTACCTCGTCGCCGGAACGCTGGAGCCCTTTTTTCACGAGAACGCGACCCGGTGGGCGGAAGCGCTGCGCGATGCGGGGGCGCATATCGTGATGACCGAACGGGAGGGATCGCACGGTGGCCCGTTCTGGCGAGCCGAACTCCCGCTCATGGTGGAGTGGGCGTTCGGCAGATGACGCTTTAGTGTTTGCGCGACATAGGTCCGCAACGGCCACAATCTCCCATTCACGCGCACAAGCGGTCCAGTGGGGTTTATAGGCGGCCCATTATTTCCAATTTCGCGTGCCGGCGGTGAGCCCTGCGCTGGGATCGCCGCACGTCGATCAGCCCGGACGAACTAGCGCCGGCCAGCAACGTGCCAAGACGACTAGGTATGCCGGTGCCGCACCCTTGAGGGGCGACGTCGCCAAGGCCCGACAAAGGTGACGCAGACTTCCATGCTGTAGGAGGGGCGCTGAACGATGCAGCCAGACCGTTCCGCGCGCGACGAATTCCAATCACGCTGCTGATGCGCGTGTTGCCGCTCGTCGCCGAAGAGGATGTCTTCGCCCTCAAAGGGGGCGGCCCCCCTATCTGAGCG
>NZ_DASXNL010000039.1:0-24737 GCF_036495085.1 Phenylobacterium sp.
CTACATGGCCCAGCACGACCACGGGAAGCTCGCCTGGGCGAACCTCTTCAGCGATGCCGAGCACCTTGCCGCCGACGGCTTCCCCGTGCCGCGCCGTATGGCCGAGGCCGCGAGCTCGCGGGCGCCGCAAGCGTCCCAGCCGGACGCCGTCGCCTATTTCACCAAGCCGGATGGGACCAAGGTCCAGCCCGGGGACATCATGAAAAACCCGGCCTACGCCGACACCCTGCGCAAGATCGCGGCCCAGGGCCCGAAGGCGATCCTGGAGGGCCCGATCGCCGAAGCCATCGTCGCCAGGCTGCACGAGGGCCCGATGCCTGGGACGATGACGCTCAAGGACCTGGCGAGCTATAAGCCGAAGATGACGGCTGCGGTCTGCCGGCCCTACCATGCCTATGTCGTCTGCGTTCCGCCTGCGCCGTCGGGAGGACCTGCAGTGTTGGAGGGCCTGGGCATCCTGGCGCGCACCGACATTGGCGCGCATAGGAACGACGCCCAAGGCTGGTATCTGTTCAGCCAGGCCAGCCGCCTGATGTACGCCGACCGCGACCGCTATTATGGCGACCCGGACTTCGTGGATGTGCCGATGGAGGGCCTGCTCGAGCCCACCTACCTCGACACCCGCGCTAAACTGATCAACCCGACGACCGCCGGGCCTCCGCCCGCCCCGGGTGAGCCCCGCGGCGCCAAGACCCGCGCGCCGGACCACACTCTTGAGCCGGGGGGCACGACGCATTTCGTGATCGTCGACAAGGATGGCAACGCGGTTTCAATGACCACCACGGTGGAAAGCGTCTTCGGCGACGGCCGGATGGTCGCGGGCTTTTTCCTCAACAACCAGCTGACCGACTTTTCCTTTGAGCCGAGGGACAGCGACGGCGCCCCCGCCGCCAACGCGATCGCCGGGGGCAAGCGGCCGCGGTCATCGATGGCGCCGGCTGTGGTGCTGGACAAGCAGGGCCGGCTGGTGGAGGTCGTGGGCTCGCCTGGCGGCCCTTCGATCCTGGCCTTCAACCTGAAGGCGCTCGTGGCCACGCTCGACTGGAAGCTGCCGATGCAGCCGGCGCTGGCGCTCCCGAACCTGATCGCCGCTGGGAATTTCTACGCCTCGGAGCCCGACAAATATCCGCCCGGCGTTGTGGCGGCGCTGGCGGCCAAGGGCGTGAAGCTGCAGGGCGGCGCGTTCGGCGAGGGCTCCGGTCTGCATGGGATCGAGGTCACGCCGGAGGGTTTGCGCGGTGGGGCGGATCCACGGCGCGAGGGCGTCGCCCGGGGCTTCTGACGGTCCGTCAGCCTGCGGAGCTTTTCGTCGGCCGCCGCCTGCGGGGAGTCGCCGGCGCGGGAGGCGCCGGCAGGCGCAGCTCGAACGTCGTGCCCTTCGGTCCGGTGCTTGCGAGCGTCAAGTCGCCGCCGTGGCCCTGCGCCAGCTCGCGCGCGATGGCGAGGCCCAGGCCAGCCCCGTCGGGCCGACCCGACCCGGCAAAGGGCTGGAACAGCCGCTCGCGCGCTCGTTCGGGCACGCCCGGTCCATTGTCGGTGACCCGTATGAGGCTCATGTCCCCGGCCACGCTCAGGCTGACCGTGATCCGGCCCTTAGCCTCGCGCCCCTCCTGATGCTCCATCGCTTCGCGGGCGTTGCGTAGCAGATTGACCAGGATGCGATGCAACTGATCGGGGTCGGCGCTCACCTGCGCGGCCCGGTCGATCTGCAGGGACAACGTGATCTTCTGCTCGGCAAGCCGGGCCTCCTCACCGGCCGCCTCGACGGAAGGAGCCAGCGCCACGGGTCGAGGCTCCGGCGCGGCTTCCTGGGTCTTGCCGTAGGCAAGCACGCCGGAGGCCAGCTTCACCGCTCGGTCCAGCGCGCGCTCCAGCCTTGGCAGCGCCTGACTGACCTTTGGGTCCTTCAGCGCCGCCAGCCGCTCCGAGGCGATCTGGGCGCTGGTCAGCATGTTCTTCAGATCATGGTTGATCTTGGCCACCGCCTCGCCCAGCGCCGCGAGCCGCGCCCGGGAGTTCAGTGCCGCGCGCAGATCGGCCTGCATACGGTCGAGTTCGACCTCTGCGCGTCCGATCTCGTCGCGGCGCCCGGAGGGCTCGACCCGCGCCGCGGCGTCCTCTGGGTCGGCGCGGAACCGCTCCATGGCGTAGGTGATTCGCTGCATCGGCCTGACCAGGAAAAAATTCAGCGACAGGTAGACAAGAAGCCCGGCGCTAGACGCCACCAGCAAGACGATCAGGATCATGCGGGACAGGTAGCGCAGGAGTTCGCGCCGCAACTCTGCATCGGGCGCGACGACCTCGATGAACTGGGCTGAAATGAAACGCGGCGTCGCACGCACCCGCACGCTTCGGCCAGTTCCCCCGAAAAGCGTCTGGGCCGGCGCCGTCAGCCATGCGGCCGGAGCCTGGTCGCGAAGATCGACGAAATAGGGCGTCGTGGAGCTGCGCTTGCCCTGCAGGACCAGATGCAGGCCCGCATCGGGGGTCTGGATCGCCACCCATTCGACGCCCGCGCCGCGTAGCAGCTGCTCACGTTGCGAATCGTTGACGCCGGTCGGGGCGATATCGGCGAAGCGCGAGACCGTCTCAGCCGCCCGAACGCGCTCCAGCAGCCACTGTCTCTCGAACGAGGCCAGGGCCGGCGGAAACGCCAGCGCGCCGCCGCCGGCGACAAACAGGATCGTGAGCGTCAGCAGGCGCGCGGAAAGGCCGCCGGGCCAGAAGAACCGGGGCCTCCTGGGCCGGGGAAGCTCCTGCGGCGTTGGGGCGGCGTCCGCCATGATCCTCCCGAGTTAGTCCAGCGCAGCCAGTTCGGCAACGCGAGCCGTTCGCCTGCAAGCTCCGGGCCGGTCATCAGCCTAGCGCGCGCCCACCGCGGCCTCGACCGATGTAAAGCCGTCGGATCGCAGCCGTTCAGCCAACTCCAGCTTGATCCGCCTGACCAGCCCCGGTCCCTCGAACACCAACGCCGAATAGAGTTGCACGGCATGCGCGCCAGCGCGGATCTTGGCATAGGCATCGGCGCCGGACGCAATACCGCCGACACCCACCAGCACCAGTCGGCCCGCCGAGGCATGCGCGAAGTCCCGCAGCACGCGCGTCGAAAGCGCCGTCAGGGGAGCCCCGGATAGGCCTCCGGCCTCGCTGGCGAACGAAGAGGCCAGATCGGGCCGCGAAACCGTGGTGTTGGAGACCATGACCCCCGTCAGGCCACTGGCGACGCAGGTCTCGACGATGGCCTCGATCTCACCGTCCTCAAGGTCGGGCGCGACCTTGAGGAACATCGGGACGGGGTCCTCGTCGGGCAGGCTGTCGTGGGCTTCCGCCAGGCGACCAAGCAACTCCTCCAGCGCAGCGCGGGTCTGAAGCGCGCGCAGGCCCGGCGTGTTGGGTGAGGAGACATTGATCGTGAAATAGGACGCCAGCCCCCATAGCCGCTTCAGCCCCGTCACATAGTCGCCGATGCGGTCGGCCGAGTCCTTGTTGGCGCCGATGTTCGCCCCGACGACGCCCTGCGACGGCCCAGCGCCCCGCCGCGACAGTCGCTCCGCAAAGGCGTCCAGCCCCTGGTTATTGAACCCCATCCGGTTGATCACGGCCCGGTCTTCGGTCAGCCGGAAGAGCCTCGGTCGCGGATTGCCGGCTTGTGGAAGCGGCGTCACCGTTCCGCACTCAACGAAACCGAAGCCGGCGCGCAGCATCGGAGCGAACACCTCAGCGTTCTTGTCGAAGCCGGGCGCCAGGCCCACGATGTTCGGCAGGATCAGTCCCGCCATCGACGAGGCGAGGATCGGGTCATCCACCTCAGCCGTCGGGCCCAGACCAAGCTTCAAGCCGCGGATCGCCAGGCCGTGAGCGTCCTCGGGGTCGAGCCCGCGCAACGCCCAAGTCGCCAGGGCGTGCAACCGGCTCATCGATCGATCTTGATGTGCGGAACGCCATCAGCTCCGAGCGGGGCTTCGATAACCGCCCGGGCCAGCGCGGTTTCCAGGTGGGCGTAGAGATGTGGGAAGAGCTCGCCGCCGCGGGACGGCTCCCAGCGCAGGGCCGAGCCGAGGTCCTGGGTTTCAACCACAACCACCACCAGATCTTCCTGGCCTGCGAAATGACGCCGTGCGGTTTCCTGGGCCTGAGCGGCCGTCGAGAAGTGGATGAATCCGTCCTGGCGATCGACCGCCGAGCCGTCGAAGCGGCCTTGGGATTGCGCGGCCTGCCAGGCCCCCCGTGGGAGGATCTTGTAGATCCGGCTCAATCGCCGCGCCCTCCGTCGCGTTCGGGGAAAAACAGCCCGTCGAATGCCGGACGCCCGTTGGTATCGAACAGGAAGACCGCCGCAGAGGCGGTCGGGAATTGTCGTTGGGCCCGAGCGATCAGCGAACTGGGCGCCGAACCCTCCGTGAGGAGCTTCACGGCCAGCTCCTGCAGGCCGGGGTTGTGACCCACCACCATCACAGTGGCCGCGCTTAGGCCGGCACGCTCCACCTCACGCCGCACCGACCCGGAGTCGGCGTGATAGAGGTCTTCGTCAAAGGTCACCTTCGCTTGCCGGAAATGCTGCTCCGCGGCGGCCCAGGTCTCCCGCGTGCGGGCGGCCGGCGAGACCAGCACCGAGTCCGGCGCGAAGCCCAGGTCGGCCAGATGCGCCCCCATCGCCGCCGACTCCCGTAAACCCCGGGGCGACAACTTGCGGTCGAAGTCCTCGCCGCTCGAAGACTCCGCTTCGGCCTTGCCGTGGCGAAAAAGGATCAGCCGGTCCATGCACGCTCCACCCCTGGATGCCACCTCATAACCGCGCCCGAGCCGACTGCGAAGCCGCCACCGACCATTGACAGTGAAAGGGCTTGGCGGTCCAAGGCCCGGATGGACGACGCTGCGGCCAAGACCAGCCCTGCGAGCGAGACCGACGGCGGGACGCTGTGCTTCCCGGCGGGCAAGGCGCTGCGCCTGGACTCCGGCGCCAGGCTGGAGGGGCTGGAGATCGCCTACCAGACCTACGGTCGCCTGAACGAGGCCCGCTCGAACGCCGTCCTCGTCTGCCACGCGCTCACCATGGATCAGCACGTGGCCTCGACGAACCCGACCACGGGCCGACCCGGCTGGTGGAACCGGGTCGTGGGGCCAGGCCTGCCGCTCGATCCGGAGCGCTACTTTATCGTCTGTTCCAACGTTGTCGGCGGCTGCATGGGCTCGACGGGTCCGGCCTCGACCGATCCGAAGACCGGCACGCCCTACGCGCTCGCCTTTCCGGTCGTCACCATCGCCGACATGGTCCGCGCCCAGGCCATGCTGATCGAGGCGCTCGGTATCGAGACCCTATTCGCCGTCATCGGCGGATCCATGGGAGGGATGCAGGTGTTGCAGTGGGCGGCTGACTACCCGGAGAAGCTGTTTAGCGCCGTGTGCATCGGCGCGGCCCCGCGTCACTCGGCTCAGAACATCGCCTTCCACGAAGTTGGCCGCCAGGCGATCATGGCCGATCCGGACTGGCGGGGCGGGGCCTACGAAGGCGCCGGCGTTCGTCCCGAAAAGGGGTTGGCGGTGGCCCGCATGGCCGCGCACATCACCTACCTCTCGGAAGCGGCGCTGCAGCGCAAGTTCGGCCGCGAGTTGCAGCGCGACGGCCTCTCCTGGGGTTTCGACGCCGATTTTCAGGTGGAAAGCTACCTTCGCCACCAAGCGACCAGCTTCGTCGACCGCTTCGACGCCAACTCCTACCTCTACATTACCCGGGCCCTGGACTATTTCGACCTCGCGGGCCGCCACGATGGGGTGTTGGCCGAGGCCTTCCGCAGGGCGCGCGGCGTCAGGTTCTGCGTGCTTTCGTTCTCGTCCGACTGGCTCTATCCGACAGCCGAGAGCCGCGACATCGTCCGTGCACTGAACGCCGCTGGATGTCGCGCCAGTTTCGCCGAGATCGAGACCGACAAGGGGCACGACGCCTTCTTCCTGGACGAGCCGCAGCTCGACCGGGCGCTGCGCGGTTTCTTCGCCTCGGCCGCCCAGGCGCGGGGGCTCTAGATTGGGGGTCATGCGGGAGGACTTCGCCGAGATCCTTAGGCTGGTGCGTCCGGCTGCGCGGGTGCTGGACGTAGGTTGCGAGGATGGCGAGCTCCTGGAGTTGCTGACCCGGGAGAAGCGCGTCGACGGCCAGGGCCTGGAGATCAGCCCGGCCGGCGTCTCCGCCTGCCTGGCTCGCGGCCTGGCGGTCGTGCAAGGCGACGGCGACCGCGACCTCGACCACTTCCCAACCAAGGCCTTCGACTACGCGATCCTTTCGAAGACCCTGCAGCAGATGCGCGAGCCGAAGCACGTGCTCTCCGAACTGCTAAGGATCGCCGACCAGGCCATCGTCTCCGTGCCGAACTTCGGCCACTGGCGGATGCGCGTCTCGCTGATGGCCCGCGGCCGGATGCCCGAGACGCGCGCGCTACCCGACCCTTGGTACGAGACCCTGAACATCCACCTGTGCACTTTGCGCGACTTCACCGACCTTTGCCGCGAGTTGGACCTTCGGGTCGATGCCTGCGTCGCGCTTTCGGGCGGCAAGCCGGCGAGGCCGATGCGGCCGGACGGGCTGCTCGAAAACTGGCGCTCGGAGACAGCGCTCTTCCTGCTCAGCCGGCGGTCCGAGGCTGCCGCGGAGGCTCCCCCGCGCGACCTCTTCGGCGCCGTGCCCCTGGAGGCTCCCGCCCCCGCCAAGCGGGCCCGCCGCGCAAAGCCCAGGCGCTAGCTAGGCCAGGCGAAGTCGATCCCGTCAGCCCGCTATGGCCGCCGCGTCCCGGTCGCCGGTGCGGATGCGCAACGCCTGCTCGAGGTCCATGACGAAGACCTTGCCGTCGCCGATCTTGCCGGTATTGGCCGTGCGCGAGATGGCCTCCACCACGACCTCGGCGATGTCGGACGGCACGGCGATCTCCAGCTTGACCTTCGGCAGCAGCTTCACCTCATACTCCGCCCCTCGGTAGACTTCGGTCTTGCCGCGCTGGCGGCCGTAGCCCCGAACCTCGGTTACAGTCAGCCCCGAGGCGCCGGCCTCGGTGACCGCGTCAAGCACGGCGTCAAGCCGGCTTGGCTTGATGATCGCAACGATCATCTTCATGGCGAAGCCTTTCGGTTGGACTTGGATCCAACGCTAAGGCTTTCGCCGGCGGCGTCCAAGGGGCTCTGCCGCAAAGGACCCTTGGGCGCCTGCGAAAAGGGCGCACCGCTGGGGGCCGGCGCCAGCAATGGTCGCACCCGGCGCACCCGAGCGCCCAGGCCACGGGGTTTTACCGCAAAGGTCTGCTTCACCGCCTCCATGAGCAGCAGGCCCGCAAATCCAGGCCAAAGGCGCGACCCCGTCTGCTCGAATCCTTCGGCCCATCCCGCCATCCAGTTCAGCGGCGGCACGTAAAGGGCCCGTGTCCATCCCGACGGCTCCAGCTCGGCTTCGCGCAGCAACTCGCCGAGTTGGCCGCGGCTGTAGGGCCGGCCATGACCAAAGGGGGTCTTTTCGGTGTTCGCCCAAAGGCCGTTGCGCGCCGTCACCGCGACGACGACGCGACCCGATGGGGCCAGCACCCGCCAGACTTCGCGCAAGAGAGCGATAGGATCGGGACTCTCTTCGATCCCGTGCACCACGAGAATCCGATCGAAGAGCGCGTTGGGGAACGGCAGACTATCCTCGCCTACCAGCGTGGTCAGGTTAGGCTCAGAGCCCGGCCAGATCTCGACGCCCTGTTGTGCGGGCATGGCCCCCACGACCCGGCGCGCGGCATGGCGCTGTGTCGCAACGAATGGGGTCGCATAGCCCAGCGCCAACACGTCCAGTCCATGGGCGTCACCCCAGGCCTCCAGCACTTTGCGCCCGACCATGGCGCGGGCGGCCCGGCCGAGATCGGAGGCGTAAAACTGCCGTAGCTCCAGGACGTCGCGGCGCATAATGGCGATGGCTAAGCTCGACTAAGGCCTTGCGCCAACCTAAATCGCATCGCTGTGTCTGTCCTGCCGCAGACCGGAGGCCAAAAGCGATGTCCCTGACCGTCCACCAGTTCCCCTGTCTTTCGGACAACTACGGCTTCCTGGCTCGCGACGAGGCGAGCGGCAAGACGGCCTGTATCGATACGCCGGAAGCGGCCGCGATTCTGCGGGAACTGGCGAAACTCGGCTGGAAGCTGGACCTGATCCTCAACACCCACTGGCACCCTGACCACGCGGGCGGCAACGCCGAGATCGTGGCCGCCACCGGGGCGACTGTCGTGGGACCCGCCGAAGTCACGCGCCTGACCACCTTGGATCGCGAGGTGCGCGGCGGCGAAGTCGTGATGTTGGGTGAAACCAGGTTCGAGGTGATTGAGAGCGGCGGCCACACCCTTGGCCACATCGCCTATTTCGACGCAGCCGATCGAATTGCCTTCGTCGGCGACACCCTGTTCGCGCTCGGCTGCGGGCGGCTCTTCGAAGGTACGGCCGAGCAGATGTGGACCAGTCTCCAGCGATTGGCGGCGCTGCCCGACGACACCAGGGTCTACTGCGCCCACGAGTACACTGCCTCCAATGCCCGCTTTGCGCTCTCCGTGGACGACGACCCCGCGCTCAAGGCGCGGGCAGAGCAGATCTTCGCCATGCGTGAACGCGGTGAGCCGACCGTGCCGACGACAATCGCACTCGAGAAAGCCACCAATCCCTTTCTGCGCGCCCCGCAACTGGCGCTACGGGTTGGGGCCGCAGGAGAGCCTGACTACAAGGCCTTCGGCGCGGTGCGCGCCGCAAAGGACGTCTTCAAGGGCTAAGGCTGCGTCTGCCCCTGAAGGGCAAAGCGCACACTAGTGCGTCTCGGCCACGTGAACGATCCAGTCTGAGGAGGGCCGGCCGGCCCAGCCCTGAGGCGGAGCCACGGTGACTTCAAGCACGCCTTGCGCCACTTGAGCCGACGCGCCGTGGCCTTCCATGATGCGCACCTTCAGGACCCGATCCACCAACCGCCGCGACTCCGAGCGCCTGGTCATCCGCACCAGCGCCTCGCTGGTCACCATGGCCGCGTCCGCGATCAGACCGGACGAAGCCGGCGTGGCTTCTGCCTCGAACGGGATTGACCGCCTCGCCGCACGGCTGGCGCGGGCGCTGGCCAGCGCCAGGCGCTCAAAGAGCGCTTGGGGGCCCATGATCGCCAGCTTGAGCGGTGTGCCCGCCCCCGCCAGGGCGCAGGCTGAGCCGCCCGGCCGCTGGTCGGTGAAGATGGTGACGCCGCCCAAGCGCGTGGCGCGCAACAGGGTCTCGCCGAGGTCGTTCTTGTAGATGGTGTCGCCACGCGGAGCCGGTTGGGCCTTCAGGGCCCAGACTTCATAGCTGTTGTCGAATTTCAGAAGCGGCTTGGGGCCCGTGCGGTCGAGGATGAAGATGTCCCCGTCCTCAGAGACATACCGCGCGATTGGTGGAGCTGGAAATTGGCGCCCGTCGGCAGGACGTCCGAACAAGCCCTGGCGTAAACTCTCCACCGGCCCGGCCATCACGGGCTGGGCGAACCCTAGA
Organism: Phenylobacterium sp.; assembly: GCF_036495085.1. Lineage (GTDB taxonomy): Bacteria > Pseudomonadota > Alphaproteobacteria > Caulobacterales > Caulobacteraceae > Phenylobacterium. Next base: position 9,514 of record NZ_DASXNL010000039.1, read on the forward strand.
ACGGCGCAAAGCACAGCCACGCAGGCCGCCGCTGGGCGCGTCCGTAATGAAGCCAATGGCTCGCCCGTCATGACGACCAATGGGATGCGGGCCGAGTAGGGCGCTTTTTGGACCGGCGTTGGGCCTTCGCCGGACAGCGTGACCTTAGCCGACCAGGTATTGTCCGCCGTTCAGCGACAGTGTCGTGCCGGTCACATAGCCGGCCCGCTCGCCGGCAAGGAACGCGACCATATCGGCGATCTCGTCGCCGCGCCCCAGACGCCCGACCGGAATCTGGCTGATTATGCCCTCGAGCACCTTTTCCGGCACGGCCTGAACCATTTCGGTGTCGATGTAGCCCGGAGCGATAACGTTCACGGTCACGCCCTTCTTGGCGTTCTCCAGTGCGAGGGCCTTGGAGAAGCCGATCATCCCTGCCTTGGCCGCTGAATAGTTGGTCTGACCGACCTGGCCCTTCTGTCCGTTGATCGAGGAGATGTTGATGATCCGCCCCCATTCGCGCTCCCGCATCCCCTCGATCACCTGCCGCGTCATGTTGAAAAGCGAGTCCATGTTCACCCGGATCACCTCGCTCCACTGCTCAGAGCTCATCCGGTGGAACACACCGTCGCGGGTGATGCCGGCGTTGTTGACCAGGATATCGATCGGCCCAAGCTCGGCCGTCACCGCCGCAACGGCGTGCTGGCAATCGGCGAAGTTGCCGACGTTGCCCTTAACCACCATGGCCCCTGTGTCCCGCTTCAGCGCAGCGGCCGCCTCGTCGTTGCCGGAGTAGCCTGCCGCCACCCGGATTCCGTCTGCGGTCAGTCGCTCGACGATCGCCCGCCCGATGCCACGGGTTCCACCCGTGACCAGCGCTACCCTGGCCATGACTCTTCCTCCCTTCGGAAGGGACGCCGTTGGCCCGGCGCGCCCTGAAAACTCAAATCTTCTCGACGCACATGGCCACGCCCATGCCGCCGCCGACACAAAGCGTGGCGAGGCCCTTGGATGCGTCGGTCCGGTTCATCTCATGCAGCAAGGTGGTCAGGATCCGCGCGCCGGAGGCCCCGATCGGGTGGCCGATGGCGATCGCCCCGCCATTGACGTTCACCTTTGCGGGATCGAGACCCAGGTCGCGAACCACACAGATCGACTGGGCGGCGAAAGCTTCGTTGGATTCCACCAGGTCAAGGTCGCCGACAGTCCAGCCGGCCTTCTCCAGCGCCTTGCGACTGGCGGGAATGGGTCCGGTGCCCATGATCTCCGGATCAACGCCGGCGTGAGCCCAGGAGGCGATCCGCGCCAGCGGCTTCAGACCCCGCTTCTTCGCCTCGTCGGCGCTCATAAGCACCAAGGCGGCGGCGCCGTCGTTCAGGCCGGAAGCATTGGCGGCGGTGACCGTGCCTTCCTTAGCGAACGCAGGCTTCAACCCGGAGACGCTATCCAACGTCGCCCCGTGGCGGATGTATTCATCCTGGTCCACGACGGTGTCGCCCTTGCGGCCCTTGATCGTCACCGGGGCGATCTCTCCTGCAAACTTGCCGGCCTTCTGGGCGGCCTCGGCTCGGTTTTGCGACGACACCGCGAACTTGTCCTGGTCCTCGCGGGTGATTTGCCAACGGGCGGCGATGTTTTCGGCGGTCTGGCCCATGTGGTAGCCGTGGAAAGCGTCCCACAGGCCGTCCTTGATCATGGTGTCGACGAACGAGAAGTCGCCCATCTTCTGGCCGTTGCGCAGGTTCGCCGCATGGGGCGACTGGCTCATGCTCTCCTGGCCGCCGGCGATGACGATGTCGGCCGAGCCGTCCTGGATCTGCTGGGCGCCGAGCGCGACGGCCCTGAGGCCCGAGCCGCAGAGCTGGTTGAGACTCCAGGCGGGGCTTTCCACTGGAATGCCGGCGTTGACCGCCGCTTGGCGTGCGGGGCCTTGTCCCGCGCCGGCCTGCAGAACCTGGCCCATGATAACCTCGTCGACGTCGCCGGCCTGGATGCCGGCGCGTTCGACCGCGGCCAGGATCGCGATCCTGCCGAGCTCGTGGGCCGGCAGGCTGGATAGCGCCCCATTGAACGAACCGACCGGCGTACGGGCGGCGGAGACGATGACGATATCGGTCATGGCGCAGATTCCTTGGCGTCGCAAAACAGGGCCCTTCCCTATCTATTGGGACCGGCTCGACTTTCCGCAAGCCGCTTCTCTGGCGCCGATTGCCATTCGCCTCGCATCCGCGATACTGCAGTGCAGAACAGAGGTTCGCGGAACGCGGACCTGACAAGGGAATTGGGATGGCCGACACCCAGGATACCGCCGCTCCGGGCGAGCGGGTCGTCATCAAAAAGTACGCCAACCGGCGCCTCTACAACACCGCGTCCTCCAGCTACGTCACCCTCGAACACTTGTCGGAGATGGTGAAGCAGAACATCGACTTCGTGGTCTATGACGCCAAGACCAACGAGGACATCACCCGTTCGGTCCTGACGCAGATCATCTTCGAGGAGGAGAGCCAGCAGGGGCAGAGCCTGCTCCCGATCCAGTTCCTGCGGCAGTTGATCGGCTTTTACGGCAACTCAATGCAGGCGTTCCTACCGAGCTATCTCGAACTGTCGCTGGCGAGTTTTTCCCAGCAACAGGAGCGGATGCGCAACCAGTTCACCGCGCTTGGCCACACGCCGGGCGCCGGAGCGTTCGACGAGCAGGTGCGCCAGAACCTCGCGCTCTTCGATCGGGCGATGAAGATGTTTTCCCCCTTCGCCTATGCCAGGCCGGAGGAGCCTGCGCCCGTCGCTCCGAAGGCTGAGCCCGCCGCACCGCCCGCCGACGAGGCGCTTGCCGCGCTGCGCAAGCAGATGGAGGACATGCAGGCGCAGATCGAGAAACTGGCCAACAAGGGCTGAACGGGCTGGCATTGTCGACCATGACCTCGCCGATCGATTCCTCCCGCAGGTCCTCCGCCATCCGCCGCGCCAATCGCACGGCGCCCGAGCGCCAGGATGAGGCGAGCGAGCCCGAAACCGCCAACCTGCCGATCCCGGTGGGAGCGGCCAGAACTGTCCCGCCGGCCGGGCCAGTCGCGGCGGCCGCCGCGATCGAGGCCCAGAAGCTCGGCGAACGGCGTGGCCTGCGCGGCGGAGCCTCGGTCATCGACGAAGCCAAGGCCACCTACAACCGAACCGAATGGTCGGGCTCCAGGGACCGGCGAGCGCCCAAGGGCCGGGGCGCCAAAACCAAGGTCTAGCCGCCTTTTAGGCGCACTATTTCCGCCTCCAGTCGCGCCACGCGCTGCTCCAGGGCCGCAACCTGCGCCTCGATTGGGCCGACCTTGACCGGGACCGGCGTCGAAACCCCGGCCCGGCCAGCCACCTCGCCCGCCGCGGCGCCCAGCAGCTCGGCAAATGCCGCCACCTCGGCGGCGGAAAGTTCCCTCTGGTCCTTGAACGCGAGCGACAGATCCTCGCGGCTCATCCCGGCCGCCGCGGCCAGCACGTCGCGCGACATTCCTCGGTCCGCGAGGCGCGCGTCGAACCATGCGGCGTCAAAGAACAGGGCCATGGCGTCCTATCGGCGATCGCGGCGTCAGCCGGCGCCGGTCTTGCTTAACCATCTCGGAACCTTCGATCACGGGCCGGGCTCATGCTGCAAGTCGTCTTCCGCCTCGTCGACATCGCAGTCGTCGTGCTGATCTTGTCCGCCCTCACCTGACCTCGTCCGGATCCCGCCAGCCAAGGCCGCAAACAGCTGCCAGATTCGGCTCCGCAAAGGAGACCGAACCCATGGCTTCCATCGTCAAGGAGATCATCGTCGAGGCGCCCGTCGACGTCGTTTGGGACGCTGTCGCCGATTTCGGCGCCGTTCATCGCCGCTTTGCACCGGGCTTCGTCGTCGACACTCAACTCGAGGAAGGCGCTCGTATCGTCACCTTCGAGAATGGCCAGGTGGCCCGCGAGGTCTTCCTGGGCGTCGATCCGGAGCGGCGGCGGCTCGCCTACTCCATCGACAGTGAGCGCTTCGCCCACCACAACGCTTCGTTCCAGGTGCTGGAGGCGGGCGCAGGCCAAAGCCGGCTTGTCTGGTCAGTCGACGTCCTACCCGACGCCATGGCCGACTTCCTTGCCGAGCGAATGGATGTGGGCCTGTCCAAGGCCAAGGACACCCTGGGCCGCGTGCCGGCCTAACCTTAACCTAGACCTCGTCCACGACGCCCGGATTGCGCGCCCGTGACTGCAACCAGATCACTCCGAAGAGGTCCGAGAGCGAAGCCCAGAGACGGCCAAGGTTCGTGTACTTCGACGCGCCGGTCCGGCGGTGGCGGTGGTTCACCGGCCGAAACGCGACCTGGTAGCCCTCCCGCTGCATCAGCGCCGGCAGGTATCGGTGGATGTGGTCGAAGTAGGGAAGGCGCAGGAAGGCCTCCCGCCGAAAGGCCTTCAATCCGCAGCCGGTGTCGTTCGCCGTATCGTTCAGAAGCCGCCTGCGCACGCCGTTGCCAACCCGCGAGGCCACCTTCTTGGCGTAACTATCCTGCCGCTTGACGCGTTCGCCGCCGACCAGCGCAAGCTCTGGTGGTCCTGCGGCTAACGCCGCCGCCAGGCCGGGCGCATCGGCCGGATCGTTCTGTCCGTCACCATCAAGGGTGACGATGATCGCGCCTCGCGCGGCCAGGATGCCGGATCGCAGGGCCCGGCTCTGACCGGAATTGTTGCGGTGCGCCAGCACACGCAACTGCGGTATCTCGGCCGCCAGGGCCTTCAGGACCGCGCGGGTTTGGTCTCGGCTGGCGTCGTCGACGAATATCATCTCGTAATTCCGGCCCTTGAACGCTGCGGCGATCTCACGCGCCAGCATTGGCGCAGCACCCTCCTCGTCGAAGACCGGCACCACCACGGAGATGTCGGGGGTCGAAGGAGCTGGGCTGCGAGCCATGGCCTCCCATAGCGGAAAAGCCCGCGTTGGGAAGGATACCGAGGGCCTTCCTGTCCGGAAACCGAGATGAAGAGAAGGATCGCCCCAGGTTTTAGGTCATCATCGGCGCCGAAAGCGGTACACCTTCCTGCTGTGACGCTTTAGGCAGGCTCACATGAAGCTCGAAGGTGAACTGGAGCGGTTCAGCCGCGGCTGGCGCGGCCCCGCCATTGCGGCGTTCGTGGCGTTCCTGGCTGGCCTGCCCGGCATGCTGGCCGTGCCGCCCCTCGACCGTGACGAGTCGCGCTTCGCCCAAGCCACCGCCCAGATGCTGGAGACCGGCGACTTCGTGGTGATCCGCTACCAGGATGAACCGCGATTCAAGAAGCCGGTGGGCATCCACTGGCTGCAAGCCGCCAGCGTTTCCTTGTTCTCCAGTCCCGAAAACCATCAGATCTGGGCCTACCGCATCCCTAGCCTGCTGGGAGCCATGCTGGCCGCCGCCGCTTGCGCCTGGGGGGCCTCGGCCTTTTTCGGCGCGCCAACCGGCCTGCTGGCCGGCGCCATGCTGGGCACGACTTTCCTGCTCTCCACCGAAGCCCTGATCGCAAAGACCGATGCGGCGCTCTGCGGCGCCACGACCCTCGCGCTTGCCGCCCTTGCTCGCCTTTACGCCGAGGCGCGCGACGGGCCGCCGGCGGGTCGCAGGGCCTGGCTGCTGTTCTGGCTGGGCATCGGAGTGGGCGCGCTGGTGAAGGGCCCGATCACGCCCCTGGTCGCCGCCCTCGCCATAATCGCCCTCATTGTCGTCGACCGCCGGCCCGGCTGGCTGATGCGGCTGAACTGGATCTGGGGCCTGATCATCGTGGCCGCCATCGTCGGGCCCTGGGCCGGCGCGGTGACAGTCGCCACGGACGGGGCGTTCTGGAGCGCGGCCCTCGCAGGCGACCTTGCCCCGAAACTGGCGGGCGGCCAGGAGACCCACGGCGCCCCGCCCGGCTACCATACCCTTCTTGCGCCATTGCTGACGTTTCCGATGACCCTGATGCTGCCTGCGGCCGCCATCACCGCCTGGAAGCGGTGGCGTGAGCCAGGCGTGCGGTTCGCGCTCGCGTGGCTGGTTCCGGCATGGCTGCTCTTCGAGGCGACCCCGACCAAGCTCGTGCACTACCCGCTTCCGACCTACGGCGCGATCGCCTGGCTCGCCGCCGCGGCGCTGACCGAACCAATCGGCAAGGGCGCACGCTGGACAGGGGCGATTCTGTCAGGCGCTTTGGGGGTCCTGCTCGCGGCCGCGGCATTCTACCTGGTGAAGCTCTACGGCGATGTCAGTGACATCCCCGCCGCCGCGCTGGCGGCTCTGCTCTTCGCAGGCGCAGGACTGGCCGGAGGCTATCTGCTGGTCCGGCGCGCGCCGACGACCGCCGTGATCGGCGCGGTGGCTCTTGGACTAGCCGGCCATGCGGCTCTGGCGGCTGGTCTCGCCCCGAGGCTGAGCCCGCTTTGGCTGTCTGCGCGTACCGAGCAGGCAATGGCGAAGGCCCAGTTGCTGCCTCAGCAAGGCATAGCCGACGCCCCGGTCACGGTGGCGGGTTACGCCGAACCCAGCCTGGTCTTCGCACTCGGTACGCCAACCGAACTTGCCGGCGCAGAGGATGCCGCCCAGGCGATTTCCGAGAACCGCCCGGCGGTGGTCGAGCAGCGTCAGGAGGCCGATTTCCAAAAGGCCCTAGCGGCCTACCACGCGCAGGCCCATCTGGTCTCGACAGTGAAGGGGCTCGACTATTCAGACGGAAAGCACATGACCCTGCGCATTTATGAGGCGGCTGAAACGGCCAGTCCGCAAACCCCGGCGGCCGCCGCCCCCAGTCCTGGAGTCAGCCAATGAGCCGCGCGATCGAGATCGTCGAGGTAGGCCCGCGCGACGGCCTGCAGAACGAAAAATCCCTGCTCGAGGTCGACCAGAAGCTGGAGTTCATCCGCCGGCTGGAAGCCGCTGGAGCGCGCCGGATCGAGACGGTCTCCTTCGTCAACCCGAAGCGCGTGCCGCAGATGGCCGGGGCCGAGGAAATCTCCGCCGCCCTGCCCACGCTCGTCGGCCGTTCGCGCATCGGTCTGGTGCTCAACGAACGGGGCTGGGACCGCTGCGTGGCCGCCGGCTGCGACGAGGCCAACGTCGTCGTCTGCGCAACCGACGGGTTCGGCATCCGTAACCAGGGAGCTTCGGCCGAAGAGCAGACCGCAGCGATGCAGGCCATCGCCGCGCGACAGCGGGCAGAAGGCGGCCCGCCGATCACCGTGACCATCTCCGTAGCGTTCGGATGCCCCTTCGACGGCGAGGTCTCCGAAGAGCAGGTCGTACGCATTGTCCGCGCGGCGGCGGAGTCAGGCGTAGCCGAGATCGCGCTTGCCGACACCATCGGCGTCGCTGACCCCTGGCTGGTCCGCCGCCGCGTCGAAGCCGCCCGCAAAGCCGCGCCTGATCAGCGTCTGCGCATGCACTTTCACGATACTCGCAACACCGGCCTCGCCAACGCCTACGCAAGCGTGGAAGCGGGCGTCGACGTGCTGGACGCCAGCTGCGGCGGCCTGGGCGGCTGCCCCTTCGCGCCTGACGCCACCGGCAACATCGGCACCGAGGATCTTGTCTATATGCTGGAGCGCGCCGGCTTTGCGACCGGCTACGATCTGGACGGCCTCATCGCCACGGCGAAGTGGATGGCAGGCATCCTGGGGAAGCCGCCGGCCGCCTCGGTCAGCCGCGCGGGTGTGTTTCCTATTCACGCCTGATCACGGCTTCACCGCTACGAACAGGTCCTGGCTACCTTCGTATTCGCCGCCCGTGGTCCAGTGTCCGCGCAGGAAATCGCCGAGCCGCAGGCCCGCCTGGGCAACCGCCGCCTCAAGCGCCACGCGCCAGTGCGCGATGGCGCGTTCGGGATAGCGCGCATCGACGGCAGCGGATGTCGCGTCGAACGGCTGGAAGGGGAAACCCGCCGACGCCTCCCGCCCCGGCTCGATGGCGAAGGCTGTAAATGCGAAACGGCCGGCCGGGCGTAGCACCCGTGCTGTCTCGGCCAGATATCGGCGGACGCCGGGCATCCGCATATGTGTGAAGACCGAGGTCGCGAAGGCCAGGTCGACCGACCCGTCGCGCGCCGGAAACACGGTATCGATCTCGGCGACGCGGCCGCGGGCGTTGTATTCGCGGTTGCGGATGTCCAGCAGTTCAAAATGCATGTGCGGTTCATTGGCGAACTGACGGCGGCAATCCTGAATCCCGCGGCGCGAAACGTCGAAGCCGACATAGCCGCCGCCAGCCCTGAGGACGGGCGCAAGATGAGCGGCCACGCGGCCGTTGCCGCAGCCGATATCGAGGACCTGATCGATCGGCCTCAGTCCCGCATGGTCCTGGAGATTGGCCAGCAGCGTAGCGCCGATCGCCAGGAAATCGCCGTCGCCGACGTTGTGCCAGAAATTCCAGGGGTCGCGCCGCCGGACCGGGTCGGACAGCCGCAGGGGCAGGCCCTTCAGGTCGGCGATCGCGCCGACCACGGCGCGACGGGCGCCAGGGGGCGCGAAACGGGCGATCCGACGCAGGATCACCGGCGTCATCACCTAGCCGGCGCGGCCCCTGAACCGCCAAACCACCGGGCGAACAACGGCGGCGCCGACCACGATCGGCGACAGCAGCCAGGCCATGACGCGCTGTGAGCCGCCCACCGCGCGCTTGCGGAAAAAACGGGCCAAGCCGACCCCCTTGTGAAACTCGACGCGCAAAGGACTGGTCAGGCTGGTGTGGCCCAGGTGGATGACCTCCGCCTTGGGGTGGAACAACACCCGGCCACCCATCTCGCGCACACGCCAGCAGAGATCGACGTCCTCAACGTGGAGGAAGTACTTCTCGTCAAAGCCGTCCACCGCGTCGAAATCCTCGCGGCGCATGCAGAAGCAAGCACCCGAGATTGTTGGCACCGCCGCCACCTGCTCAAGCGCCGGCTCGCCTTCCCAGTGAACTTCGTAGCGTCGCCAGGCCGGCACGTTCTGAGTCAGTCGGCTGAGTGACAGGATCGCGGCCATCAAAGTGATGTCACCACGCCGCGCGCCGCGTTGCTCGGAAAGGTCGGCATTGAGCACACGGCCGCCCACGATGCAGGGCACCGGCCGGCTTTCAATCTCACGAACCAGTTCGGCGATGCAGCGGGGCTGGAGAAAGGCGTCCGGATTGAGGAACACCAGGATGTCACCACGCGCCGTGCGCGCTCCAAGGTTGGCCCCGCGCGCGAAGCCGATATTTCCGTGGCCGCTCAATAGCGTCACGCGGGGTTCGCGTTCGGCGTGCGCGCGCAACGCCGCCTCGTCCGCGCCCGATGAGCCGTTGTCGACGATCACGAACTCGTCGACCATCGGGTCCCTCAGCACGCGGCGCACGCTCTCCTCGAGCGCGACGCCGGTCATGTAGACGACCATGACCACCGACACGGTGCGCCGCCCCCCGGCGTAGTCCGGGGCCGGGGCGGATTCTGCGGCGGCAATCGGTGCAGCGATGCCGTTCATCCAGCCTCCAATGCGCCGATCTTGCGTGGAAGCGGCGTGTCTTCGTTCCCGGGCATCGACGAAAGATCAGGCGGACTCGCCTGCAACGCAAGGGCGTTCGCCGCAGCCGCCAGCTTCAGTATTTCCTGTCGATCGGACCCCAGTCGGCGAAGCGCAACCTGTTCAAGTTCCGACTCCCGGCGGCCCACGACAGCCAGCACCGGAACCTTGGCGAGGCTGTGCTCCCGCACCTTGTAGTTGATCTTCTCGTTTCGCAGATCCAGTTCCACTCGCAGCCCCTTCGCCTTCAAGGCAGCCGCGACATGGCGGGCGTACTCATCGGCGTCAGAGGTGATCGTAGCGACAACAACCTGAACAGGAGCCAACCACAGCGGGAAGGCGCCAGCATAATTCTCAATCATCACGCCGAGAAACCGCTCCACCGATCCGCAGATCGCACGGTGCAGCATGACTGGCCGCTGCTTCGAACCGTCCTCGGCGACGTATTCCGCGTCCAGGCGTTCGGGCATCACGTAGTCCAGTTGCAGCGTTCCGCACTGCCACGTACGGCCGATGGCGTCCTTCAGGTGGAATTCGAGTTTCGGGCCGTAGAAGGCGCCTTCGCCCGGAAGCATCTCAACCTGGCAGCCGGCCGCGATCGCCGCCCGCTCGAGCTTTTTCTCGGCCACATCCCAGACCTCGTCCGTTCCGAAGCGCAGCTCCGGACGAAGCGCCAGCTTCACCGAGTCCAACTCCATGTCGCAGTCCCGGTAGACACTCTCGAGCAGCCGGATGAACTTCGTGGACTCTTCCTCGATCTGGTCCTCACGGCAGAAGATGTGGGCGTCGTCCTGCGTGAAGGCGCGCAGGCGGAAGATGCCGTGCAGCGCCCCCGACGGCTCGTACCTGTGGCATGCCCCGAATTCCGCCATGCGCAAGGGTAGGTCGCGGTAGCTCTTCTGGCCGTAGTTGAAGATCTGCACGTGGCCGGGACAGTTCATCGGCTTTACAGCCAGCACCTCGCCCTCCGAAGTCTCGCAGGTGAACATGCTCTGACCGAACTTTTGCCAGTGGCCTGACTGCTCCCAGAGCTCCCGGTCCATCAGCTGAGGGGCCTTCACCTCCACATAGCCATCCTCATCCAGCCGGCGGCGCATATAGGCCTCCAGCGTGCGGAACAGGGTCCAGCCCTTGGGGTGCCAGAAGATCATCCCCTTGGCCTCTTCCTGCAGGTGGAAGAGGTTCATGGCGCGACCGATCTTGCGGTGGTCCCGCTTCTCGGCCTCTTCGATGCGGTGCAGATAGGCTTCGAGATCTGCTTCCGACGCCCAGGCCGTGCCGTAGATACGCTGCAACTGTGCGTTCCGGTGGTCGCCACGCCAGTAGGCGCCGGCCAGCTTCGTCAGCTTGAACGCTTTGCCCACCGCCTTCGTCGACGGCAGGTGGGGCCCGCGGCAGAGGTCCTTCCAGTTCCCCTGGCGGTAGACACTCACGTCCTCCCCGGCCGGTATGCCTTCGATGATCTCGGCCTTGTAGAGCTCGCCGATCGACTTGAAGTGGGCGATGGCGTCATCGCGCTTCCAAACCTCGCGCTCGATCTTTTCGTCGCGGTCGACGATCTCCTTCATCCTCTGTTCGATCGTCGCCAGATCCTCCAGGCTGAAGGGCTCGTCGCGGGCGAAGTCGTAGTAGAAGCCGTCTTCGATCGAGGGACCGATGGTCACCTGCGTGCGGGGGAAGAGCTCCTGCACCGCTTCGGCCATCACGTGGCTGGCGTCATGACGCAGGGTTTCCAGCACCTCGGGGCTCTCGCGCGTCAGGATCTCGAACTTGCCGCCGTGCGGCAGCGGGCGTTCGAGATCGAGGAGCTCGCCGTCGAGCTTCACCAGCACCGCGTTCTTGGCTAGCGATACGGCGATGGAGGCGGCGACGTCCTTTCCCGTAACGCCGTCGTCGTAGGGGCGCTTGGAGCCATCGGGGAATATCAGGTCGATCATGGTCCACAGGTCCACTTTCGCGCGTCACCTTCAGAGGTTTTGCGCGGGGGCGGAACCGGGTCATACCCGGACCCTCCGCCCCAAGGATGACAACGACACAGCCTGCGACCGGCGAGCAACGCGCCTCGCCACGGGCCGTGGCCGATCAGGGCTTCTGCGGCGTATTCCGAGCAGGTCGGAAGGAACCGGCATTGCCGCCCGATCAGCGGCGAAAGCGTCAGCTTGTACGCGCGGAGCGCACCCCTGACACAGCGTTCGTAGAAAGTCATGCCGGCTACGAAATTCTTAAGCGAGGGCCAGCGTTACGCTGCGCCCCTCGGTCGATCAAGCCGCGCCGGCGGGACTAGTTCGCTCGGCGGAGGTGTCTGGCATTGCGCCTGTCGCCGTGCGGACAGCCTCGGTCACAGCCTCGAACGCGAGCAGCGTCGAGGCGTGGCGGGCTGGATAATCCTTCACAGGCGAGAGCATAGCCAGGTCCGAAAATCGTCCGTCAGGCGCGGCTGCGCCCTCTTTCAACATAGCACGGAACTGATCCCGGGCCAGTTCCAGCTCCGAAAGGCTCGCCCCCACGACATGAGCGCCGAGCACGGAGGCTGCAGCCTGGCCGAGTGCGCAGGCTTTCACCTCCTGGGCGAAGTCGGCCACCCGGTCACCTTCGACCTTCACGTCGACCAGCACCCGGCTGCCGCACAGTTTCGCCACCTTCTCAACGCTGGCGTCCGGGGCGGCCAACCGCCCCACCCGAGGCATGTTCGCCGCAAGCGCCAGCAGTTTGCCTGAATAGAGGTCGTCGATCATCGCCCCCTAGATCGGGGGGCGGACATGCGCTGTCAAATCGGATCTCCCGGAACGACGCACGGCACTGTCGGAGCCTTCGTCGTTTCGTCCGACCACCATGCGCGCCAAGGCTACGCCGGCGATTGCCCGCTAGGCATCTGGCGTGAGCCCCGCGCGCAGGGCCGCAAGCGCCAGGCGGTCGCGCTCAGCGCCGCTGAGGCCGTCCAGGCCAGGTCGCCCTGGGTCCGGCGCGCGACGCGACGGCGCCTCGATCCGCCCGTTGTTCATAACCAGCACATGGTCCGCCAAGCGGTCGATCTCGCTGGCGTCGTGACTGATGTAGAGCGCCGGAATCGCCAGCGCCCGATGCAGCCGTTCGAGATAGGGCAGGATCTCAGCCTTGCTGGCGGCGTCGAGGCTGGAGAGCGGCTCGTCCATCAGCAGCAGGCGCGGCTGGGTCAACAGCGCCCGCCCCAGCGCCACCCGTTGACGCTCGCCACCGGAGAGATTGGCGGTCGAGCGGGCGATCAGCGGGGCAAGGCCCAGCAGCTCAACCGTATCGTCGAAGCCGATCTCGGCCTTCGAGCGCGCGCGCCTTGCGCCGTAGAGCAGGTTGCCGCGTACGGATAGGTGAGGCAGCAGGCTGGCCTCCTGGAACACGACCCCGACCATTCGGCGATGCGGCGGCAGGAATACCCGCGCGCCCTGCCATACCTCGCCCGCCACCGTAAGGTGGCCGTCGAGGTGGGCGAGACCGGCGATGCAACGCAGCAAGCTGGTCTTGCCGGACCCGGAGGGCCCGCTGAGCGCGGTTATCCCCTGCGGCGCGAGCGCAAACTCCGCGTCCAGCCTGAACGCCCCGAGCGCGCCGGCGAAGCGCCCCTCGACGCCGTTCACCGCACCGCCTCGTCCGTCCGCCGATCGACCAGCAGCAGACCCAGCAAGGCCAGGAAGGAAAAGACCACGACACCGGCCGCCAGTCGGTGCGCCTCGCCATACTGCAGGCTCTCGACAAGCTGGTAGATGCGCACCGAGATCACCTCGGTCTTGCCGGGGATGCCGCCGCCGATCATCAGCACGACCCCGAACTCACCGATGGTATGGGCGAAGACCAGGATGGCGGCGGTGACGAACCCGCGGCGGGAGAGTGGCAGGGCGACTGTGAAGAAGGCGTCCAGCGGTGAAGCGCGCAGAGTCGCGGCCACCTCCATCGGCCGGCGACCCATGGCTTCGAAGGCGCCGCGGATCGGCTGAACGGCGAACGGCAGGGAATAGACCATCGAGCCGATCACCAGCCCCTCGAAGGTGAAGGCGAGCGTGCGGATACCGAACGGATGTAACAAGGCCATCAGGGGACTCTGAGGCGCAATGGCGATGAGCAGGTAAAAGCCCAGCACTGACGGCGGCAGGATGATCGGGAGGGTGGTGACCGCGGCGACGATTTCCTTCCACCAAACCCGGCGGCGAGCCAGCCACCACGCGAGCGGCGTGGCGATGGTCAGCAGCAGGACGGTGGTCAGTCCCGCGAGCCGCAGCGTCGTCCAGACGACTTCGCTCACGCTTTCTCCTACCTCACTTCGTAGCCGTACTTCTTGATGATGGTGACTGCAGTCGGGCTCTTCAGAAAGGCCATGAATGCCTTGGCCGCAGGGTTGTTCTGACCCGTGTAGAGCAGGATCGCCTGTTGATCGATGGGCGCATGGTGAGTGGCCGGGACCAGCCAGCGCGAGCCGCCGGGGAGGTTGATCACCTGCGACAGCGCCACGAAGCCCAGCTCGGCCGCCCCCGTGTCGACGAACTGGAAGGCCTGGGTTATCGACGAGCCCGTCACGATCTTCGGCTTGACGGTGTTGTAGACGCCCAGCTTCTGCAGGGTCTGCACGGCTGCGACGCCGTAGGGCGCGGCCGACGGATCAGCGAGCGCGAGCTTGTTGAACTTGCCGCCGCTCAGCACTGCGCCGGCGCCGTCCACCAGCCCCGGCGTCTTCGAAAAGAGCACCAGTTGGCCGATGGCGTATGTAAAGCGCGTTCCGGTGACGCCGAGCCCGTCCTGCTCGGCTTTCTTGGGCCGGTCGGCGTCGGCCGAGAGAAACACCTCGTAGGGCGCGCCCCTGGCCATCTGGGCGTAGAACTGCCCGGAGGAACCGAAGCTCAGGACGGCGGTATGACCTGTCGCGGCCTTGAAGGCCGCGGCGATCTCCTTGGCCGGCTCGGTGAAGTTGGCCGCAACCGCGACCTGGGTGTCAGCGGCGAGCGCAGCGGTCGGACCGAACGCCAGGACGGCGGCGATCAGCGCCAGTTGAAGAACCTGAAGGCGTCGCGTGATCATAGGCTCTCCCGGGACTTTGGGGTCAGAAGGCGAACTGCGAGCGCAGAGCGATGGGGTGGTAGTGCTGGCCCACCTGCACGCCCACCGGCGTCGAGAAGGTCGCCGCCGACGGCGACAGCCGGTTGATACGAACGTCCTGATATTGCAGGATAAAACGCACGACCGTGTTTGGGTACCAGTTGAGGCCGCCGCTCACGATCTTCTGCTCGCCCCCGCGAACGGCGTCGACGGTGGGCGCGGTTCCAAGCGCCCCGACGTTGTAGTTCAGGTCGATGTTCGAGTAGCGCCCGGTGAGCTCGAAGGCGCCCCATGTTCCGTCCATGATGCTGAACGGATGGTCCACCGGCGGCCCGTCGAAGGCGGCCGTGCCGGGATTGTAACGCCGCCGCTCGCCGGTCAGCAGGTATCCGCCCTCGAACGTAGTAGCCGCTGAAATCCGGGTCAGACGCGCCGAGGGCTGCGTTACGCCGCTCGATCTTGAAGGCCTCATACTCCCCCTGGAGGAAGAAGCTCATCGAGTCCCTCGCGAGAAACCCCGTCCTTCCGGGCGGGGAGGTAGGCGAGCGCGGCCGGCGGCCGCTTCTCCGGGGTTGAACAGCACGGTGACGCCTGTAGATTCGAGGCGATGATCCATCGCGGCTTCCGCTACAAATCGGCCCCGAGCTGCGAGCAGGAGGGGCGGTTCCGGCAGTTCGCGGGGGTCTGC
>NZ_DASXNL010000040.1:0-2843 GCF_036495085.1 Phenylobacterium sp.
TCCCTTCCAGAGAGGTCGTCCGTCGAGCCGATCACCGGCGCGCCGGGGCCGGTCACAACCACCTCGTTGACGTTGGTGCGAGTGGTTTCGTGAAATCCACCTTGGCCTCCAGTTCCGGCCGGACGGTGATCTCCGCGGCGACGAGGTCGACCTTACCGTCGACCAACGCTGGACCTGGTGCGTCGCGCGACAGCGGGACGAAGAACATGTGGACCTTGGCGGTCCCGGGTTTTTTCAGCTTCGCCGGCCGCAGTCCCCCGCGGCTGGGCGAGGCCCAGGCCGACCGACCAGCTCTGCGCCGGCGCTACGAAGCGGACAATCGTGGAAAAACCGAAGCTGAGCCGTCGCGGCACACGATGCGAAGCGCTGCCGCTCGGCGCCATCGCGTGCGCCAGACGACGCCGAGCTTCGAGGGAGGATCACTCGGCCTTTGATGACCTCTTCGCTTGCCGAGTTGAGTCCATGATGGTGGTCGCGAGGTCGCGCTGATCCTTCGGCAGCCTCACAACAAGCATCACCAGATCGTTTTCCGACGTCATCATCGCGAGCCCCTTGATCGGATCGCCACCTGGGGCCAGCCGACTCTTGGTCCCCATCCCGCTCTTGTTGGCTGGGGTTTCGAACTCGACGACATCGTCGCCATAGCGGCGGACTGTGTCTGTGGGAAACGACCCGAAGTGGAAGCTGCTTCGCGGCTCAATCCCCTCTGCCATCACACCCTCAACGAACTTCTTTCTGCTCGGGAACAGCCGGGCCGCGACCTCGGCGGCCTCAAAGCGACCTGAAGTGTCGCCGACCGACAAACTCAATTGGACCGCAGAACCCGTGAGGCCCGGTAGCGGATTGAACAGGTCTTGTCCGTGTTCCTCCGGCGTGACGATCAGGACCGAGCCGTTGGAGCCGTAGAGGCCGAAACAATGCCAACCCCGAGGAGCCAAGACGCCCAACTCATTCGACGCGTAGTAGGCGAGCGTGCTCGCCCCGGATCCAACTACCCTCGGCATCTTGGCGGGCTTCTTCGGCGCGGAGCTCGGCCCAGTCTGCCCATCTGCCGCACACCCGACGAAGGGAACGGCTGACGTGAAGGGCGCTGCGTTCGCCGAGACTGTGGCGGCGCAGACTGCGGCGGTCAGACTGAAGAAGGTGCGGTTCAACCACGGCCCCATTGTTCGCAGCACGCCTATTAAAGTGCATCGTCGCTTGTGACGTAGATCTATGTCTAGCAGGTGTTCGCCAGGTTATGGCGTGCCGACGCGTGGTCACATATTCTGCAGACGGACGTTTCGAACCGCGGTTTGGCCGGCGAGCGCCCGGCGGTGCGCCAGACGATGCCACTTCTACTTGCGTCAAGTTCGCTGCGATCTGGTCGCAATAGCTCAAGACCAATTGTCAGCAATCTATGACTTCGGCGGTGAAGCATCCCTGGCGTCCACGATGCAATCCAACGCTGACAATCGCGGCTGACGAGCCAAATGCCGAGGCCGCCTGGTCGCGCGGACCGGTCCAAACACGCGGGCGATCCGCAGAAAACCGCAGTTGCCGCAGATAGTCAGGCCATGCTGCGGTTATAACGACCAAGCCGATCATGGCCCGGATGCGTTGTTTGATTGGATCTTAGGAGCCGCTGATGGCCCGCGTTTTCATCACGGGCAGCACCGAGGGGCTGGGCCGTGCGGCGGCGCAGTCGCTGATGGATGATGGCCACGACGTGGTCGTGCATGCACGGACGGCGGCGCGGGCATCGGCTGTCGCGGACATGGGGCCGCGTCTGGCAGGTGTCGTGATCGGCGATCTGCGGAGCGCCGATGAGGTCCGGAACGTCGCGGAGCAGGTCAATGCAATCGGCCGCATGGATGCTGTGATCCACAACGCGGGCATCTACAACGAGCGGAGCCGTAGCGCGACGCCGGAGGATCACGCCGCCACGCTCGCGGTGAACACGCTGGCGCCTTACGTGCTCACGGCCCTGATTGAGTCCCCCGAGCGGCTGATCTATCTCAGCAGCGGCCTGCATCGTGGCGGAGAAGGATCGCTGGGCGATCTCGACTGGCGCCGGCGGCCGTGGGACGCGGGCCGCGCCTATGCGGAAAGCAAGCTTCACGTGGTTGCGCTGGCCTTCGCTATGGCCCGCCGACGGTCGGAGGTGCTGAGCAACGCCGTCGATCCCGGCTGGGTCCGAACCAGGATGGGCGGCCCTGGCGCCCCAGTAGACCTCGATACAGGCCAACGGACCCAGACTTGGCTCGCCGTCAGCGATGAGCCGGCCGCAAGGACAAGTGGCGGCTACTGGCGCAACCTCCGTCGGGAGGAGCCCGCCCATGAGGCGACAGATCCCGTGTTTCAGGATCAGCTCCTCGGCCGACTCAGTGAACTGACCGGTATCCCCCTGGCCTGAGGACCGCGCGGACCCATCGAGACGTGTCTGGGCCACGCACCCGGGCTTGCATAATACATGAGCCACGTTTCGCCGCCGCGGTCCGCTGACAACCGCGCGAAGCCTAGGTCGCGGACAATGACAGTCCGCAGGCGCTCAAGCATTCCCAGCGAAATGACCGATCCTACGGGACCATGGTTGGAGGAGCCCGACCGGACCGTGCCGGCGAGGAACCCCGCCGCCATATCCTTCCGGCCAAGACCCGCCGCCAAAAAACTGGCGCACCAAACGTTTAGGTCGAGGCAGACCCTGAGCATGGACGCCCTATCGCGCGCGTCAGTCGCACGGCTTCCGCCATGATCTCACCTTCACTGGCGTCAGAGCTCAGCCTTGGTGTGTGACCTTGAAGGCCGCGCGCCAGAGTGGCCTCATATTCCTGGTCGAGCAGGGCTCTGCCGGCGGCCCAAGC
>NZ_DASXNL010000041.1:0-8274 GCF_036495085.1 Phenylobacterium sp.
ATCGCAGTATATAGGTCGGGCAAAATGCTGCGGACCAGCGGGTGGCGCAGGATACGTCGGACGGCAAGGAGGGCGGCGTAGAGGTCGGCCTCGAGAGACCCCTGGTCGCCGGGATCGCTCAGTACGATCGCCGTGGCCGAGAGTTGCTTGACGAGGTCGCTGGACATGTCGGCCTTGGAGCGCCAGCGACGATAGAGGGCGGCCTTGCCCACGCCTGCCTTGCGGGCCACAGCATCAAGGCTGAGCGCAGAGTAGCCGACCCGCGCCCATTCCTCGAAAAAGGTCTGCGCCAGGGCGTCGGTGATCTGCGGCCGCTTCAAGGCCGCGCCGCTCAGCCGGGGGGCGTTCGCCGTCATAGCGTCCGTCGCGACGGAACCGTTGCGTTCCATCGTGCTCTGATCTATCTCGTCGAGACGATCCTGTTCCATCGATGGAGATTTAGCCTGTGCCCGACACCAAGCCAACCGTCATCGATATGCTGATGGGCGCTCTGGGCGACCGCATCGACCCGGCGGCGACAAACTTCGTCGAGATGATCTCCGACAACTTCGTCATGGAGTTCCCCTTCGCGCGTCCAGGCATGCCCACGCGGGTTGAAGGGCGCGCCGCGGTGCTGGACCACCTGGTGAAGGTCGGCGAGGGCGTGAGTGTCGATTCCGCCGGCAACCTCGTGGTGCACGAGACCACCGATCCCGAGGTGGTGATCCTGGAGTTTGACGGGCACGGCCGCTCGGCGAAGACCGGGGAGCCCTACGAGCAGCGCTACATCTCGGTGATCCGCGCGCGCGGCGGCAAGATGGTGCACTTCAAGGACTACTGGAACCCGATCCAGGGGCTCAAGGCCCAGCTGGGCTCGGCGGTCGTCGACGCCTTCATCCTCGGCGGAGGCGTCGCGTGAGCGACCTGGTGTTGGTGACCGGGGCGACGGGCAAGACCGGCAGGTCTTTGGTGTCGATTCTTGAGCAGACGGGAGTGGCCTATCGGGCCGCCTCACGCCACGGCGAGACACCGTTCGACTGGTCCCGGCCCGAGACCTGGGATGCTGCCCTGGAGGGCGCCACGTCGGTCTACCTGGTGGCGCCGCCCGGCGTGGACGATGCCCACTCACGGATGGTGGCGTTCGTGCAATCGGCGATGGGCAAGGGCGCCCACCGCTTCGTATTGCTGAGCATGGCCTCGCTTCCCGCCGGCGGCCCGGGCCTGGGACAGGTGCATCAATGGCTGCAGGACAACAGCGAGGATTGGGCCGTCCTGTGCCCGAGCGCCTTCATGCAGAACTTCAGCGAGGGTCCTTTTCTCGCCTCGATCCGTGACGAGGACACCATCTATTCCAACACGGGTACGGGGCGAGTCCCGTTCATCAGCACGCTCGACATCGCACATGCCGCGTTTGCCGCGCTGACGGCGCCAGGCGCCCTCAACAGTGACTTCACCCTTACCGGCGAGGAGTCGATCTCCTACGACCGCGTCGCCGAATTGATCGGCCAGGCCTGTGGTCGTCGGATTTCGCACACGCAAATCTCGACCGCGGCGATGGCCGAGAGGTTTGTGCGCCGCGGCCTGCCTGAAGGGAACGCGATGTTCCTGGCCGCGGCCTACCAGACCATCGCTCATGGCGCGCAAGATCGGACGGCAGAGGGTTTCAGAACACTGACGGGCAGGTCTCCAATAAGGTTCCAGGCATTTGCCGACGCCAACGCCGACGCCTGGAAACGAGGCCCCGGGCGCTCTGGCCCTGGGCGATCGGGCAGCAGGTCAGCCCCCCTCGCGCAAACCTGAGCGTCCCGATCACGACGGCAAAAAGGAGACCCCAAACGATCCGCGGCTGCGCAAACTCGGGGGCAGGGCTCTGGTCGGGGAACCCTCGTCCTAGCTATGTGGCCGGGCCACGTCGACGCCCGAAACTAGAGAGAGGCAGCCCCAGACGATCACACGGTATCCAACCCGCGCATAAGAGCCTGTTGAACCGTCGTCTTGAAGTCCTGCCTCCGACTTTGCGCAACAGCTACGCCGCTACTGTCCGCCGTCAGCGCGCGCGGAAGGACCGCTCACGCCCCATCGAGTTGACTGCGAACATAAGAGCTAGGCGTCGACAGCGGGGCGGCTGGCCGCTGCGAGAGCGGGTTTCACCCGATAGGCTCTCCCACGGGCGAAGTGAAAGCTGCGCCCCGTCAACGTGGAGCGCGCATCCCATGATGCATCCATCGAGAGCGAGAGTCCTGCTGGCCGGCATGGGGCTCGGCGCGTCCATCTTCAGCTTTTCCCTCGCGCGAGCCGCCACAACCACCGCCACTTTCACGGTCACCGCCTCCGTGCAGACCGCCTGCGCGGTCAGCGCCAACAACTTGAATTTCGGGGCCTACGCAGGCCAGCAAATCGACAACACGGTGACGCTCCTGGCCACTTGCTCAGTCACCGTTCCGTATGACATTGGCCTGAACCAAGGGACCTTCACGGGCGCCACCGTCACCACGCGCAGGATGGCCGGAACCGACCCGGCCGGCCTTGGCTATTCACTGTTCCAAGACACGGGGCGCACGACTAACTGGGGCAACACCGTACCTACTGACACGGTGCATGGCGTCGGCACCGGGTTCGCCCAGACGGTCACCGTGTTTGGCCGGATCCCTGGCGGGCAGAACGTCAGCCCCGGCAGCTACTCGGACACCATCACCGTCACGCTGAACTTCTAAAGATCGCGGGAGCGTCCGTTGAAACCCGGCCGCCCCTATTGCCGGCGATTCGCCGGGCAGGTCGTGGCCTTGGGCGCGCTGCTCGCCGCAGCGGGCGGGCCGGGCGAAGCAGAGGATTTCGCCCAGGGGATCACGATATTCCCCGTGACGATCGAATTCCCGCCCGGGCAGCTGGCCGCCGTGCTTACCCTGCAGAACGACGGCGATCGAGACCTGCCGTTTCAGGCGCGCCCCTACGCATGGGGGCAGCCGCAGGGCCCCGACACCCTGGCCGAGACGGACCTGCTGGCGGTCAGCCCGCCGCTCGGCGTCGTCCCTGCGCACGGGCGGCAGGTGGTGCGGCTGGTGCTGCGCCGGTCGGCCGGCGCGCGCGAAGCGGCCTATCGGATCATCGTCGATCAGATCCCGCCGCCGCCCGAAGCGGGTGTGGTGGGTTTCAGTCTGCGCGTCTCGATCCC
Source organism: Phenylobacterium sp. (assembly GCF_036495085.1). Classification (GTDB taxonomy): domain Bacteria; phylum Pseudomonadota; class Alphaproteobacteria; order Caulobacterales; family Caulobacteraceae; genus Phenylobacterium. The sequence goes on from NZ_DASXNL010000041.1 coordinate 3,152, forward strand.
GGTATTCGCCGAACCGCAGGGACGCGCCGCACCCCATGCGCGGTGGCGGCTGGAAGCGACGGAAGGGGGCGCTGCGCTGGTGGCCGCCAACGACGGCGACCGTCGCCAGGTGGTCCGCGACATGGTCCTGACGGCCCCGGATGGTCGGCGGGCAGAAGTCGGGCGCGGCCTTTCACCCTACATCCTGGCTGGGGCCACGCGCCGCTGGCCCCTGGCGCGGGGCAGCCCCACGCCGCGCCCGGGCGAGGACTATCGGTTGACGGCGCGCGCAGACACCGGCGCCATAGACCAGGTGGTCACGGTTGAACGTGCCGACCCGTGAATCATGGCTCGCGCCGTTCGTTCGGCTAGCCCTTGGCCTGATCGCCCTTGTCCTCTGCGGCTGCGCCGCAACCTGCGCGCGGGCTGGGGACGAGGTCCTCCAGCTGGAGGTGGTGATCAACGAAGCGCCGACCAACATGATTGGGGAGTTCGTCCTGCGTGACGGCGCTACCCTCAGCCGGCGTGAGGAGCTGACGTCGCTGGGCCTGCGCGTGCCGCCATCCGCGCCGCAGACGCTCGACGGCTTGGTCATCCTCTCGGCGATCCCCGGCGTGGCGGTGCGGCTGGACCGGGCGACGCAGATGCTGTTCCTGACGATACCGCAGGATCTTCTCACGCCGCACCTCCTGACAGCGGTCGGCCGGCCAGTCCCGGAGGCGCCACTGCAGAGCGGCACTGGGATCACCCTCAACTACGACGTCTCCGGCGCATTTGGAGATCATGCCGACACGGCCAGCGGGCTCTTCGACCTGCGGGCCTTCTCGCCCTGGGGCGTGGCGTCGACCACCTTCCTGGCCCACGCCGGGCTTCGCCCGGCAGGCAGCGCAATGGACGAGGCGATCCGCCTCGATTCAACTTACGTGTACTCGGACTTCGCCAGCCAGCGCCGCTATCGATTCGGCGACTTCGTGAGCGGCGGATTATCCTGGACGCGCCCGGTGCGCATGGGTGGCGCGCAAGTCAGCCAAGACTTCTCCATGCGGCCGGACCTGGTCACCTTTCCCCTTCCGATCGTCGCCGGGACGGCCGCTGCGCCGTCGACGGTCGACGTGCTGGTCAACGGCGTGCAGGCGCTCTCACGGCCCGTCCCGGCAGGCCCCTTCCAGGCGCCGCAACTGCCGTTTGTGACGGGGGCCGGCAGCGTCGTGATGACCGTGACCAACGCCGTCGGCCAGCAGGTGACGACTGTGCTGCCATTCTACAGCAGCGCCCGCCTCCTGGCGCCGGGACTTCGGACTTGGTCGGTCGAGGCGGGAGCCGTGCGGCGCAACTGGGGCCTGCGCAGCAACGACTATGGCGAAGCCGCCGCCTCGGCCACCTACCGCGCCGGGCTCAGTTCGACGCTCACGGTAGAGGCCCACGCCGAGGGCGCGCCGGGCCTGGCGATGGCCGGGGCGGGTCTGGCGGCCGACCTCTTCGATCTCGCCGTGGCTGACGTGGCGGTGGCGGGCGGCAGCGGCCTGGGCGGCAACGGCGCCAGTGTCTCGCTCGGCGTGGAACGGATCGCCCCGGTGTTCAGTTTCGGCGCGGCGGCGCTGTTCGCGACGCCGCATTTCAGCGACCTGGCGGCGCGGAACGGCGATCCGGTCCCCGAGCGTCAAATCAGCGCAAACCTGGGCCTGACACTCAAACGCTTGGGCGCGCTCGGCCTCTCCTACACCGAGATCGAACGCCGTCCGCTCACGGCTCTGGTCGGCGCCGTGCTGCCGCAGACCACCACGCCGGGGCCCCAACTCCCCGAGAGCGGCGTTGCCAACTTTACAAGCGCACGTGTCTTGACTGCCAACTACTCCGTCCAGGTGGGCGGCGTCTTCCTCTACGCAACCGGGTTCCACGATTTCGCCCGCGGGGGCGGCGGCGGGGCGACCATCGGTCTGACCGTGCGGCTGGGTCCGCGAAGCTCGGCCGCGGCGAGCGTCGTCGCCAATTCCGGATCGGTCGCCTATCCCCAACTGCAGGCGCAGCAGTCGGTCGTCTCGATCGGCGACTGGGGCTATCAGCTCTATGCGGCCGGCGGCCAGCCGGCGCACGGCTTCGCCCTCGGACAGTACAAGGCGCCCTGGGCCTTGGTGTCCGGCGGGGTGGACTCCGTGGGCGGCCATACGACAGGCCGCGTCGACCTGCAGGGCGCGCTGACGATTGCGGACAACGCGCTCTTCGCCTCAAACCCCATCTACGACAGCTTTGCGGTCGTCGACACGGGCGGCGTCGCCGGCGTAGATGTGCAATTCGAAAACCGCGACGCCGGACACACGGACGCCCGAGGCCGACGCTTGGTCCCGGACCTGCGCGCCTGGGACGTCAATCACCTCTCAATCGATCCCGGCGACGTGCCGATCGACGCCCAGGTTCCTTACACCCAGCTCGACGTGCGGCCGCCGGACCGTTCCGGCGTCGTGGTGAAGTTTCCAATCAGGAAGACGCGCTCGGCGTTGCTCGTGCTGATCGACGAGTCCGGCCACCCGCTCGCAGTCGGCAGCGCCGCGACGCTGCAGGCGACGGGGGTCAGCGTGTCGATCGGTTACGACGGCCAAGCCTTCGTCGAGAACCTTAGCGAGCAGAACCGGGTGGTCGTGCAAATGCCGAATGACGGGCGCTGCGTCGCGGACTTCCACTACACGCCTGCGCCCGGCGAGATCCCGAAGATTGGACCACTGACATGCAGAAGAAGCGATCGGTAGCGCCAGCCTTCGGCCTTATCACGTTCGTACTGCTCCTCATCACGCCGGCGTCCGGCCATGCCGCTGCAGCGTGCACCCTTTCCGCGGTGCCCATCGTTTTCGGATCGTTTTCGGGGTCACCGGTGACGGTAGCGGGCCAGATTACCATCCACTGCACCGGAAACGGGACTGCCAACTACTCACTCCAGTTGAGTGCTGGCTCTGGAACTTTCGCGTCGCGCACGATGAGAGGAAGCGGCAGCAGTATTTCGTATAATCTCTACACGGATTCGGCTTTTAGTCAGATTTGGGGGGACGGCACCGCGGGCACCGTAGTTAATACCGGCGTACTTAACGTCGTTCCTCCAAACGCCTTAGACATAAACGTTACAGTATTTGCGAAATTGCCTTTACAACCTATTCTTCCACCAAGTGGAAGTTATATTGACACCATTGTCGCAAATCTGACGTGCACGGGCGGCACTCCCTGCGCCGCCACAACCACGTTCGACGTCACTGAAAGCGCCCAGGCCGTTTGCACGATCTCCGCGAACAGCCTGAATTTCGGAGCCTACAGGGGCCCGCAGATAGATAGCGCGGTGACGCTCCTGGCCACCTGCTCTTCCGGCACCTCCTACAACGTGGGGCTCAATCAGGGCGTGTCGGCCGGCGCGAGTGTGACCACCCGAAAGATGACCCGCTCAGGGGGCGGACTACTCAGTTACGGTCTGTTCAGCGACTCCAGTCGGACGACCAACTGGGGTAACACAGTTGGAACGGACACCGTGTCCGCCACTGGGACGGGCGTCGGGCAGTCCGTTACGGTCTTCGGTCGCGTGCCGGCGTCGCAGCCCGCCGCCCCCGGTACTTACCAAGATACGATCACGGCGACCCTTTTCTTCTGAGTCGCCGCCGCGGCCCGGCCCGTCAGAACTCGATGGTCTGGACCAGCGCGCCGGTCTTCGGGTCTCGGGCCACCATGACCCGCGGCGGGGGAGCGACGATGGTCCGCGGCGCACCAATGGGCGGCTGACAAATCAACGGCGACGGCGTCGAACCCGCCTTGAGCGCCGGCGCAATCCTGCAGGTCGCCGCCACCGTGGCGGTGACGTTGAACGAGGTTGTCCGCGTAGTCGCCGAGGCCGGATGTCCGAAACCGCTCGCCATAGCGGTGATCGCCGCCAGCGGCGGCCAGGCCCTGCACGTCTTCACCGAATCCCCCGTCACACCCGCACTATCCCCAAGTCCGGTAGCTAACAGCCTGCCCGTTAACGGATGGCCAAAGCCGGTGGAAGGGCGCTCCGTTGATGGGCCCGTGACGTCTCCGGCGCGGTCGAGCCGTCCTCGGGCTTCCTAGGATTCGGACCTGACGGCTGCCGGCTGACCCTTCGGAACGTCGGAGAAGGCTCGCCAAAGTACGGCGCGGTGGGTGTTGAGCGGGCCGTCAGGCGAGTAGCCGGGCGATGGCCCAGATCGCAACCCGCCCGCAACCGAGTGACAGAACCGCGCCGATCAGGAAGCCTTAGCTTCTCGGCATGGGCCCGGCAGCGGATCGCGCGAGGCCCAGCAGCCTGCGGTCCAGGTTCGCTGCCAGGTGGGCGCTTCTTACCGTCTCGGTGGCGAAGATTATGGCGATGGCGGAAGTCAGGAAAACGAGTGTTCCCGCAGTGTCCTGCACCGTCGCGAAGAGTTCGTGCGGCGGGCCCATGAACAGGTAGTTGGCGGCGAGCGCCGAGAGGGCCGCCGTGAACATCGCGGGGCGCCAGCCGAGAAAGATCGCGGCCAGAAGGACAAACGGGAAATAGGTCGGAAAGGTGGTGTCCGCGACCAACCCGTCCAGCGACGCCCGGATCAGAGTTGGCGTCATCGCCGCCGCGGCCGCCCAGAAAAAAGCTAGAGGCGTGCTGGCCGGGGACGCGAGAAGTCGCGCCTTGACGAGCTGCACGTGAGGCATAGGCATGGCTTGGGTCCTTTCGACGGGTAGCGGGTCGCTCAAAACCGAGTGCGGAATTAGGTCTCCGCGTCTGCAAACGACGTTACGCCAATCGGCGAACGCGGTTTTTCATATCGCGACATCTGATTCGCATCTGACGTCATCCGACGCCGATGGACGAACTGTCGCGGCGGGGGTTGGTCGGGACCGGTGCGGCTAGGGCACCAACACCGTCTTCAGCGGCTCCATCCTCAACCAGGGCCTCGCGTCGGATGCGAACCAGGGCACGTTCGCCAAGGTCGGAAGCGGCGTGCTCGATATCAGTGGCGCGACGATCAGCAACGGCGACGCCTTTCTCATCGGCGGCTCGCTGGCGCAGACGAGCGGCGTCACCCACATCAGCTCGTTGAACGTCGGGGTCAACGCACCACCGGCGCCCGTGGCCGTGGGCGGCCTCACCATCAGCGGCGGCACGCTGACCTTCGACA
>NZ_DASXNL010000042.1:0-22480 GCF_036495085.1 Phenylobacterium sp.
TGGGCGACATGCCCGACGTCGTGATCGGCGCGGGCGCTGTTTCCACCGGATCGCAAGCCATCCTAGGGCCAACTGGGGTTGTCATCGGCGGCGGCCCCAACACGGTCGTGGGCGCCGCTGCCGAAGCCCTTAACGCCACCGACTCGCTCGTCCTGGGCGCCGCCGCCCACCTCGAAGCTCCGGATGGGACCCTGATCGAGGGCGCCACCGTGGTTGGCCAGGGCGCCGGCGTCAGCGGAAGCCAAGGGGTCGCTGTCGGCGCCAGCGCCATCGCCGCGACTTCCGGTGCGGCGCTCGGGACGGCCGCAAACGCCGGGGCATCCAGGGCCGTTGCGATCGGCTTGTGCGCCAACGCCGGCTGCGAAGTCGATCCCGATGGCGGCGTCTCTCTCGCCCCGGCGACAGTCGGCGTCGGGTCGGTGGCGATCGGCGCCTTCTCCAACTCGGCGGGCGACCAATCGATCGCGCTGGGTCAATCGGCGCTGTCCTCAGGCCCAGGTTCAGTCGCGCTCGGCTCCGCCGCCCGCGCGAGCGGCGCGGGCTCCGTCGTGCTGGGCGCCGGCAGCACCGACGGCGGTGAGGTCGATGTCGTCAGCGTCGGGGCCACTGGCGCCGAGCGGAAGATAATCAATGTCGCCACGGGCGCCTTGAGCGCCACCTCCACCGAGGCGGTCAACGGCTCGCAACTCTACGCCACCAATACCCGCCAGGCCACCATCGGAGCTTCGGTCTCCGCCGCGCTTGGGGGCGGTGCGATATATGACCCCGTCACAGGCTCGATCGGCGCGCCCAGCTATACGGTGCAGTCCGCGACCTACGACAACATCGGCGGCGCAATCGGCGCCCTCGACGCCGGCCTTAGCGCCACCAACGCCACGGTCGCCAACCTCTCCAGCGAGGTGGCCGCAGGAAACGCCGGGCCGGTGCGGCGGACAGGCGCCCCCAACCAGGTGGCGCTCGTCGCCGATGGCGGCACAGCGGCTTCTCCCGGCGCGGCTCAGGTCCTGACGAATGTTGCGGCGGGCGACCTCAGCGCCACGTCGAGCGAGGCGGTGAACGGCTCGCAGCTCTACGCCACCAACACTCGCCAGGCCGCAGTCGGGGCTTCGATCTCCGCTGTGCTGGGGGGCGGGGCGACCTACGACCCGGCCACGGGCTCGATCGGCGCGCCCAGCTATACGGTCCAGTCCGCGACCTACGACAACATCGGCGGCGCAATCGGCGCCCTCGACAGCGGTCTTAGCGCCACCAACACAACGGTCGCCAACCTCTCCAACGAGGTGGCCTCGGGAAACGCCGGGCCGGTGCGGCGAACAGGCGCGCTCAACCAGGTGACGCTTGTCGCCGACGGCGGCACGGCTGCTTCTCCCGGCGCGGCTCAGATCCTGACGAATGTCGCCGCGGGCGACGTCAGCGCCACATCGAGCGACGCGGTGAACGGCTCGCAACTCTACGCCACCAACAAGGCCGTCTCGACCCTGGCAGGCAGCGTCGACAACGGCACGGTGGGCACGGTGCAGCGGACCCCCGGGGCTTCCAATCAACTGACGCTGACCGCGCCTGGCGCCGCTGCGGTTTCGCCGGGCGCGCCCCAGGCGCTCACCAATGTCGCACCAGGGCGGATCTCGCCCGGCTCATTGGACGCGGTGAACGGCTCACAGCTCTACGCCAGCCAGGGCGCCACGCTGGCTCACGCGAAGGCCTACACCGACGTCGTCGGGAGCCAACTTTCCAAGGAGATACACGCGCTCGGCGCACGGGACGCAGCGTTGGCCTCCCTGCCGCAAGCGGTCATCCCGGGACGCAGCACCTTCTCGATGGCGCTCGGCGTCGACCAGACCACGGCCGTAGCGGCCGCATACAGCCGCGTTTTCGACGACCGCTACGCCACAGCGCTCAAGGCCTCGATCGCCGCTGCGCCGGTAACCGGCGACGTCTCGGCCGGCGTCGGTATTGGCTGGTCCTTCTGAGCCCCGCCGCTCTCGCGGCCCCGCCCTAAGAGGAACTCCATGAACCGCTGCGCTCTCATCGGCGAACTCAGTCCCGCCGCTTCGCCGCACGGGCAGCCCGAACGGACGCCGAAGGGCTGCGGCGCGCGCGTCGAACACCCGATATCGACGCGCGCCGGCCGCGCCGCCGCGGTGTTGGCCGCGGCGCTGACCGCGGCCGGCGGCGCGCGGGCCGCCGACCACTTCCCCGCGACGACTGACCCAGAGCCGGTCAAGGCCTGGCTCCAGGGTGCGCTCGGCGTCCGCATTCCGGATCTTGTCGCGCTCACCCCGGACACCGCAACCTCGCTCGCGACGCCGTTCGCTCCCGTGGCCGGAAGCCTGCAGCGCCTCGACCTTCACGCCGAAGCGTTGACACCGGGAGCCGCCCAACGCGCGCATGCGCTCTCGTGGCGCCTTTCGCTCGAGATCGACTGCAGCGGCAAGCTCGCGCGGGCCGGCGACACAATCGGCTATGCGCGCCGAAACCTCGCCGGTTCGAGCGCCGTCATCCGGGCTGCCGACGCCGGCTGGCGCCCCCTGGCCGCCGGCGCGCTCTACGATCAGGCTGCCCGACGGGCGTGCCCGCCAGCTCCACCGCCCCTAAACGCCGCGCTGGCGGCATCGCCTGTCGCAGCCGTGGCGGGAGCGCCGGCTCCGGCGGCGCCTGGCGCGCCCAGCGCGACGGGCGGGACGCCTGCAGCCGCCGCTGAGGCGTCTATGGCGCCCCCCTCGCCATCGTGGATCGCCCAGCTCGCGGCCGAACCCTCCGAAGCCGACGCCGTCGAGCACCTGGCCGCCCTTAAGCCGCTTCTGAAGGGCCGCCTGGCCTGGGTCGAGCCCGTCGACGCCAGGTCCCACGTCTGGTTCCGCTTGCTGACGGGAGGTTTCGCCGAGCGGGCCGAGGCGGACGCCTTTTGCGCCCAGATCGCAGGTTGGCGGCAGGGCTGTTTCGTCCGACGCAGCCGGTATTCCGTTGAGACGCCGGCGAAGGCCGGGACCGAGTAAGAGGGTGGGTTCCGCACGCTCTCTGACACCGTGATGCGGCGACTCTGCGCCGCCCCTCGCCCCTGGCCGGCCCACGTCCGCGCCAATTGAGACGCCTCTCCGCCATTGCCGCCGCTTACGACGCCCCGCCCCCGACGTTTGGGACGGGTTCCTTAGGGCGCGCGGTGCGCGACGAAGGTCGTCCAGGGCACAATAGCTCGCCGATGGGCCTACTTGATTTTCACCGTCGCAGAACCCCCTTGCGCGCCAAGAACCTCGAAAATGTCGCCGGACTTCTTGTCCTTGGGATAGGCCACGCAGTTCTCCGGGCCGGCGTTGACGCTGGTGCACAGTCTATCGCCGTCGATACGCCAAGAGCCCGTCGCTTGGCTCCCGTTAACGGTCAACTTGCCATCGGGCGTGTAGTCCACCTCGAACTGCCGGTCCCCGACGCTCACGATCATGCCGTGGGTCGTCACCTCCTGCAGCGTATCGGCGAAGGCCGGGGTGGCTAGGGCTAGCAAACCCATGGCGGCCGGCAGATTGCGCATGGGTAACTCCTTGATATTCCGCGCCCGTTCAGCGCGATGCTTTCCCGTTTTGCCCTGCTCCGCGTCGACCAGGGTACGCCACTACGCGAAGGTGTCGATGGGTGGGGCGGCTTCGACCTCCGCGGGCGTACGATCCCTTCACTCGGTGAATTCGCTGTCGAAGAGACCGCGAAACTGCTTCCGGCGCACGCCGGCGACCACCGATCGATCATTCGTTTCCTGACCACACCGGCGGCAGAGCGCTGCCGTTGAGGACGTGGGACAGCACCCGCTCGCCCGTCGTCTCAGCGCCGGGCCGTCGCTCACTCTCGAAGGTATGGACGATTTTCGTTTTGTAAGCTTCGCGCTACATAATACGGGGTTAGCGGCCCATGAAGTTCACAGAATGCCCACACCTCATCGTCCGACAGCCGGTGTCCGACGTGCTCTACGCAAGCTGGGCGCGGACGTCCGTGACGCCCGCAAGCGTCGTCGACTGCCCATGAGCGTGCTAGCGGATCGCGCCTTCACGTCCCGTAGCACTCTCCAGCGCATCGAGGAGGGTGATCCCGGCGTGGGCATGGGAATCTATGCGGCTGTCTTGCAGGCGCTGGGACTCTTGGACGAACTGACCGCGGTCGCCGATGTCTCGCGCGATACCGTAGGCCAGTCACTCGCCACCGCCGACCTCCCTGCCCGCGCCCGCTTGCGCCGCCCGGCAAAGCCTGATGTCTGACATCGAAGTCTACATCGATATCGCGGGGGCGCCGCGCGCGGTCGGCCTGCTGCGACCCCACGCGGCGCGTGGCGGCGAGACGATCACGTTCGGATATGATCCGGCATGGCTGGCGGAGCCAGGGTGCTTCTCGCTGGAGCCGGCGCTCAGCCTGACGCGCGGCGTGTTCATCCTGCGCGGGGCAGCCGCTTCGCCTCTGACGCTGCGAGTAGCGCTCGCGCTCTATCCGAAAGCGGCGCGGTGAGAGCGGGATCGACGGCCGCGTCAGTTTGGCCCGCGGGCTAGACGAGCACCTGCGCCACGTGGATTGCCAGGTCACGTCCGAGAATCCGCCGAACCACGGCTTCGGCTCTCAGGCTCCAACCAGCTGACGTTGCCCAACGCCCGGCGGTCTGGTTTTCAGGAAGGTTGCCGGCGCGAGCGCGCCATCGCGATAAGGTCAGTACAAACCAACTTAGCTTGCTTTGCAAGGGCCCCCATCCCGGGCGATCTCACGACGTCTCATCTGGAGGGCCTCCATGTCGTGGCGTAGACTGTTGGATAGCGAGATTGCAGCGCTGATCGGCACGTGTGTCGATATCGAGCGCAGGTGTGGTTGCGTCGTCGCACGCTTGGTCGACGGCCCCGAGCCTCGCGAGGTGGTGGCGTGAGCCGCGACGGCGCCGATCCCGGGTGGGCGAGCCCGGACGTCACGAACACGAAATACGACAGGCAGGCGGCGGCCTATCGCAACCAGGACGAGGTCTGGCCGGCGCGCGTCATTCGGCGCGGCGCTGTAGTGCGGCCACTGGCACCGCACGCCCGTTCGCTCGCGGAGCTGACGTTTGAGGTGGGCGAAGTCCGTTTCAGCCTCAGCGACTACATGGAACGCCGCCGTACGGCCGGGCTCCTGATCCTGAAAGACGGCGAGATCGCGCTGGAGCTGTACGGCATGGGCAACGGGCCCGAAAGCCGTTGGGTGAGCTTCTCGACTGCCAAGTCGATAACCGCGACGCTCGTCGGCGCAGCGCTCCACGATGGCGCGATCGGCAGCCTGGACGATCGCTGCGACCTCTACCTGCCGCGGCTACGTGGCTCGGCCTATGAGGGCGTGACGGTCCGCAATGTCCTGCGGATGTGCTCGGGAGTGGCCTGGGCCGAGGAGAACGTGCCCGAGGAAGACTCCGACGTCTGGCGCCTGAATAAGGCTCTGATGAGCCGGCGGCCAGGCGCCGTCATGGACCTCGCGTGCGCCCTGCCGCGCGCTCAGCCGCAGGGTGTCGTCTTCAACTATTCGACGGTCGAGAGCTGCCTGCTCGGCGCAGTGGTCGTGGCCGCCACGGGCCGGCCGATGGCCCACTACTGCTCCGAGACCATATGGGGTCCGGCCGGCATGGAGGCCGACGGTTACTGGCTTCTCGAGTCCGGGGGCGGCCTGGAGATGGGCGGGTTTGGCGTCAACGCCCGGCTCCGCGACTTTGCCCGCTTCGGCCAACTGGTGCTGGAGGACGGTGAATCGTTTAGCGGCCGACGGGTCCTGCCGCCCGGTTGGCGAGATCTCGCGGGCCAGCCCGATAGCGCGTCCACCGCCTTCGGTCGGCTGATGCCGAGTTCGCCGGCGGGGTACGGCTACCATTGGTGGGCGGTGCCGCGCTCGCCGGCCAACGTCAACGGCGGCGCTTTTTCGGCGGTTGGCGCCTATGGCCAGCGCATCTTCGTCAACCCGGCCGAACAGGTGGTGGCCGTCATCCAGAGTGCGTGGCGTCAGTCCCATGACAGCGACGGCGACGCCGAGATCGTCGCGCTGCTCCGGGCAGCGGTGTCTGCGCTGCGGCCGGATGCGGCATCGAACACCCCGGCTCGAACAGGTGCGGAAAGATGACGGTCATCGAAACGCCGCTGGGTCAGGTCCGAGGCCGGCAGAGGGAAGGCTTCGCGTCGTTTCGAGGCATTCGCTACGCAAGGCCCCCGGTCGGAGACCTTCGCTTTCGCCCTCCTGTGCCGGTAGCCCCGTGGACGGACGAATATGACGCCGGTGGCTTCGGCGCCTCGGCGCCTCAGGCGACACTGGGCGGCCAGATCGGGCGCAATGAGCCTTTCGACGAGGACTGCCTCTTTCTGAACATCTACACGCCCACCCGCCCCGCTGCGCCGCGCCCGGTTCTGTTCTGGATTCACGGCGGCGGCTACGTGGGCGGATCGGCTCGCCCCTATCACGGCGGCGCCTTCGCCCGCGAAAATGATGTGGTTGTGGTCACCATAAACTATCGGCTAGGCGCCCTTGGATTCATGCACCTGGGTCATCTCGACCCCGACCTGGCCCAGTCGGTCAACACCGGCGTCCTGGACCAGATGTGCGCCCTGGAATGGACGAGGGACAACATAGCCGCGTTCGGCGGCGACCCGGGCAATGTGATGATCTTCGGCGAGTCTGCGGGCGGAACCGCTGCGGCCTTGCTGGTCGGTTGTCCGCCCGCGGAGGGACTGTTCCACAAGGCAGCCGTGCACAGCCCGAATGTCGATCTGAGTGAGTTGGGCGAGGGCCACGTCGCGTTCACCAACCGGTGCATCGAACGTCTGGGGGGCGATCGGCGATCGAGCGGCCTCGAGTTCCTGCGCGCCGCCTCGCTTGAGGCGTTGATTTCACTCAGCCTCCCAGACCCTCTCCGTCCGCGCCCTCCTGGACTGGGCCTCTACGGCGCCCGGACATACGGGTTCGCGCCTGCGATCGATGGCGTTCTGATCCCCCGACCTGTCGCCGACACGGTTCTGGCTCGCGGTAGCGGCAACGTGCCGATGCTGCTCGGCGGCTGCCGGCACGAAGGCACGCTATTCGCCGACACCGTCGGATCGCAGAACTACACTGAACAGGAGGTCGTCGATTTTTTCGAGGGGGAAGGCTTCGACGGGCGACGCGCCATGGAGATCTACGAGGCCTTCGCGCCGGGCTCGACCCCAGGGGAGAAACTCGCCTACGCCTTAACCGATACCCAGTTTCGCAACTCGACCGTCAGGATTTTGGACGCTGCGGCAGAAGCAGGTTCGGCTTGCTGGTCGTGGATGTGCACGTGGGAAAACGACCTGCCGAGTTCCGGGCTGCGGGCCACCCACGGGATGGACCTTCCATTCATGTGGGGCTGGACCGAAGTCAGCAGAACCCCAACGCTCGCCGGCCTGAATCCGCCACCGGATCTTGGCCCTGCGATGCGAGCCTACTGGGCCAATTTTGCTCGCACCGGGCGGCCGTTTGCAGCGGGGGAGCCGGCGTGGACGCCCTACACCACCCCCAACAGGCCCGTGTTGCTGCTCGACGCTGAGCGGCGGATGGAACACGCCCTGGATGATGATATTCGCGCCTTCTGGTTTGCAGGATGAACGGCCGTCCGGAAACCGCGCGTTCCGAGGCGTTCGCAATGGGACACGGGACGAATGCAGCCGTTGGTGATCAGATCCTGCCCTGGAACGGAGAAGGGCCCCGCCAGCAGAAGCAAGCGGGGCCGAAGTCTGCGGCGCCGGGAGGAGCGCCGGTCAGGGCAGCGCGATCACGTCGGCCCACCAGAAAGAGCCGTAGAATAAGGCGACCGTCACTGCGCCGAGGATCGCTAAGCGCCACACGTCACGACCCCCATCGATGTTTTCCGAAGGCAGACACTGCCTCACAACGCTATCGGCTGCGACGCCAAGACGCCCAGCGCCACCCTCCGACGCTGCAGGATTTCATCGCCCTGCGGCGCGGGAATAGGCGCCCACTGCTTCAGGTGACCGGGAAACTATCAAAAGGCGGCCCCGTTACGGGGCGTTTTGGGGCCTCTGCCCCTGCCGGGCTCCGCTCCCTTTGGCAGGGCCGAGGCCAAAGAGAATGGCAGCGGGGGGGAAGATGGGTGGATCCCTAGGCGAGAAAATCGGCGAAGGCGCCTTTGCCGACGTCCACGTCTGGGCGCCCGGTCAGGTCCTGAAGCTGTTCAGGGCCGGCATCTCGCGGCGGATCGCCTGGCATGAGGCGCGAATGACCCGCGCCGTCTTCGCAGCCGGCGGCCCTGCGCTGGAGGTGCTTGATGAGGTGACCCTGGACGGGCGTTTCGGCATCGTGCTGCCGCATCTCGAGGGACCGACCCTGCTGCACCTCTCCCGGACCGGCGCCATGTCGACGGAGGAGACCGGAGCGATCCTCGCGCCGCTTTACATGTCCGTCCACAAGACAACCCCGCCGCCCGACGTACTCTCTCTCTATGACTGGATGGCGGGATCGATGCGGATCCACGCCGAGACGATCCCGAAGCATATCTCGACGGGCGTCCTCAACCTGATCGAGCGCCTGTCGCCGGGTGACGGGCTGTGCCATTGCGACCTTAACAGCGGCAACGTGATCATGACGGCGCAGGGTCCCAGGATCATCGACTGGACCGGTGCGGTCCGCGCGCCGGCCGCCCTCGACCTTGGGTGCGGCCATGTCGTCCTTACCGAACTCGCCCCTGAACGCGTCAACGATCCGGAGCGGCCGCGCGCAGTCAATACGGCCCTGCAGTCCGAGTACGCAAGGCTGGCCGGGATGTCGTCTGCGGCGCTGGCGACGGCGGTGGAGGCCTACCTGCCCATCGCCCGTGTCTTCGCCATCCTCGGGCCGGCGCCCAGCCCCGCCCTGCGGGAGATCTTGATCCAGCGCGTCGAAGCGGCCCTGCGCTAGCCCCCGGTCTCAGCCTCGGGGACACTCACGGCTCCCCCGGCCCTTTCACGCTCAGCCCCCTCGCCTCCAGACGGGCGATCACGCCGTCGCCAGCCAGGAGCCTGCGCAGGCCCACGACAGCCACCGCGTGGCCGGGGGTTTTGAGCGCGGCGGCTATATCGTTGGCCTGGTCTTCGGTCATCCGCGACCAAAGCTCGGCGCCGCCGGCCAGGACCAAGAGGCATTTGTCGAACCCACGGGGCGCAGTCAGCGCGGTCGCCACGTCGCCACGCGCCCAGCCCTCGGCGGCTCGCCGGGACGGCGGCTCGCCCGCTTCGACGTCATCCAGCGCCCAAGCCAGGCACGACTGCTGGATCTGCGGGGTCATGTTCTTCATGGCCGTCTGGGCGAGCGGCATAGCCTTGTAGGTGGCGGCGCGCTCGACCTTCACCCCATGTTGGCGGGCGATACGCCGGATTTGCGGCTCAATGGTCGACCAGCCACCGCGGCTCTCGCGCAGCAGGAAGGCGCCGGCGGCCATCGGCTGCCAATCGGAAAACCGGTTCGCCCGCTTGCCCGACCGCGCGCCGGCGACGGCGGCGTATCGAGCAGCGAGCGGCGCCGGAAGCGTCGTCTCCATGGGAACCTTTGAGCGGAGCTGGGCGCGAAGCCGGAAGATGGCGGGAATGTCGCGCAGGCCTGCCGCGAAGCCAGGTTCGGCAATCAGCACGCGGGCGCCCTGAAGCCTGCGTTCGAGCGCCGAGCGGTCCCAGGCCACGCCCGGCGGGGCCGGCTCGTCAGGGACGCCCAGAATATAGACGGTGGAGTCCGCCTCGCTGATCCGCCACCACGCCGGTCCCCGCTCGATGGCCCGCACGACGAGTTCGCTGACCACGGTCCCCTCCGGATCAGCGACCTGCGCCTGAGCGAGAGCGGGGCCCGCACTCGTAACGCCCAGAACGACGGCCACCCAAAAGGCCTTGAACCGCTGCAACATCAGCCTCTCCAGGCGGCGCTTCGGTGAAGTCTCGAGGTTCTCGAGAGTTCACCGGGGGCGTGTTCTGGCAAGAGGCATCGTGGTGAAGACGCGGCCGCTGATCAGAGCCCTCTAGCCCCGCGCAGGCGGCCGACGTCGGCCTTGCCCTAGCCGTTGTACGCCAGTCGCAACCCCGGTCGCGGCCAGCGGGTGCGGTAGAGCCGGCCGCTGCCGGAGGCCGTGATCCAGGCGTCACACATATCTGGACCGCCGAAGCAGATGTTGGTGACGATCACCTCGCCCGGCAGGCGCACGTGCTCGTGGGACCCGTCGGGGTCGAAAACGGTCACCCCACCATCCGGCCCGCCAGCGACACATACGTTTCCGCCCGCCTCGACGGCCAGGCTGTCGATCATCTGATGGCCGGGCAAGGTCGCAATCAGGCGTCCAGGAGCCCACGGCAGCGGCGGCGGCCCGAGCACGCCCGGTTCGACGACATCCATCGCCCAGAGCCGACCGGTCTGGGTTTCGGCGACATAGAGGGTCTTTCCATCAGGCGAAAGGCCGACGCCGTTGGGGCCGAGCATCCCCCCGCGGACGCGGCGGATCAGGCTCCCGTCGATCCGCGCGTAGACCACCCAACCCCGGTCAGCGGTCCAGTCGTCGGCCTTGCCGTAGTCGCTGAACCAGAAGCCGCCCTGGCCGTCGAAGACGAGATCATTCGGTCCTCGGAGGGGTCGGCCATCGCAACTGTCGTAGAGGGTGACGACTTCGCCTGATTGCAGGTCGACGCGCTGGATGGAGCCGCAGCGATAATCCTCCGGCGCATGCCCCGGGATGGCGAGGTCCGGCGCGGCGTCGAAGAATGTAAGGCCGCCATTGTTGCAGACGTAGACGGCGCCATCTGGCCCGACAGCGGCCCCGTTCGGCCCCCCGCCGAGTTCGGCCACGATCTGTTTCGCCCCGTCCGGCATCACTTTTGTCAGGCGCCCGGTGCGGATTTCCACCACCAGCACCGAGCCGTCCGACAGCAACACCGGTCCCTCCGGGAACCCCAGGCCTTCGGCCACCAATTCGAAATTCATACGGAGTTCCTCGGATCCAGCGGTGCGTCGGGCGCTAATCCATCAATTAAACTGACAAAATGGCGCCGTCGAGAGCGCGCACGGCAGCTTCCACTTATGCGCTGTCGCCCCGAACCTTATCGTACGGGGGCCGCCAGTCCGCCCGGCTGCCGCACGTCGTGGCCTCCGAACATCGTCGCGCCCGACCGCGCGGCGTCTCCCAGCGACAGCACCCGGCCCGGGGCCGAGCGTGAGGTGCGATCAAGCGTCGGCTTGCCGGTGACGATGCCTTCGGCGATGCCCCACGGGGTTTCTTCCTCGAAGGTGTAGCCGCGCGCCTCGAGAAGACGGCGCGTATCGGGCGAGAGCGCGAACGGCTCCAGGTAGACGACGTCAGGCAGCCATTGCGTATGGATGCGCGGCGCATCGATCGCCTCCTGCACGTTCATCCCGTGGTCGACCATGTTGAGGATGGCCTCGAGCGTGATGGTGATGATCCGCGACCCGCCGGGGCTGCCGATGATCAACGCGACCTTGCCGTCTTTCGTCAGGATGGTCGGGCTCATCGAACTGAGCGGCGTCTTGCCGGGCCCGACCGCATTGTTGGCGCCCTGCACCAGGCCGAACATGTTGGGGGCGCCGACCTTGGAGGTGAAGTCGTCCATCTCGTTGTTCATCACGATGCCGGTGGCGCCGGCCACGCGGTGGGCGCCGAACCAGTCGTTGAGCGTGTACGTCACCGCGACCGCGTTCCCGCGCGCGTCGAGGACGCTGAAGTGAGTGGTGTTGTGGCCCTCATGGGCAGGCGCGCCCAGGCCTAGCGCCGAAGACGGCGTGGCCCGCTCCGGGTCGATCTGCGCCCGAAGGCGCTGGGCATAGGCCGGATCCAGCAACGCGGCGACCGGATTGGTTACGAAGTCCGGGTCGCCGAGCTTGTTGTTACGGTCGAAATAGACGCGCCGCAGCGCCTCGACGAGGACATGAACCTCCGCAGCGGATCGAAAGCCCATCGCCGAGAGGTCGTAGCCCTGAAGGATGTTCAGAGCCTCGCAGATCGACACCCCGCCTGAGCTCGGCGGAGGCGCCGAAACCACGTGATAGCCCCGGTAGTCGCATTCGATGGGCTTCAGCTCGCGCACCCTGTATCGCGCGAAGTCCTCGGGCGTGATCAGGCCGCCCCCGCCCCGACTGGCCGCGGAAATCGCCGCGCCGATGGGCCCGCGATAGATGGCGTCAGGGCCCTTGGCGGCGATGACGCTCAGCGTTTCCGCCAGGTCGCTCTGCACCAGGCGCTCGCCTTTGGTGAGCGGCTTACCCGCAGGCAGGAAGATGCGCCGCGTGGCGGGATCTGCGGACAGGCGTTCGCCCTCGGCGGCCATGATGCCGGCATCGCCCTGGCCGAGCACGAAGCCGTCGCGGGCGAGCTTGATGGCCGGCGCCATCAGCGCCTCGCGCGACATGGTGCCATAGCGGACCCGCGCGGTTTCCAGTCCCATGACCGTGCCGGGCACGCCCACGGCCTTCCAGCTGTCGGTGGAAAGGCCCGCGATCACCTCGCCGCGCGCGTCCTGGAACATGGTCGCGGTCGCGGCCATCGGCGCCTTTTCGCGAAAATCGAGGAAGGTGGTGCGGCCATCGGCCAGCCGCAGGGTCATGAACCCGCCGCCACCGATATTGCCGGCCTGCGGATAGACCACGGCCAGCGCGTAGCCCACCGCCACCGCCGCATCGACGGCGTTGCCGCCGCGGCGAAGGACATCTGCGCCCACGTCGGAGGCGAGGTGCTGGGCGCTCACCACCATTCCGCCGTCGCCGGCCACGGGCTCCGGCGCGGCGGCGCGGGCGTCTGCAGTCCCAAGAAGCAGGGCTCCGAAGGCGCCCCCCAGCCGGGCCGCGAGCCGGCGCTTCGGCCGGGATCCAAGGAGGGCGGCGCGCGAGTGGAAACGGGTTGGGGGCATGGGCTTTGCGATCACTTCCGTCTGGAGGCGCGACGCGCCGGCCCCCGGCCGGAGCCGCCGCGCTGCTCGGCTCAACCGGGCTGGTCGTCATAGATCTTCATGAGTCGGTAGAGCTAGTCGCGGCCGTCGAAGAGCACCTTGATGCGGATGCGCTCATTCAGGCCATGCACGCCGCTGCCGTCCAGATCGGAAAACATCCTGGAGATGGAATAGGTCAGGGCAATTGTGGCGTTGGGAACGCACCATCCGTGGCCGGCGGACAGCGTCCGGGCTTGTGGCGCGGCGCGAACATCTCGGACGCCGGCTTTTCGCCGGGGCCCAGCATCTTCGCGTCGTCGTGGCGGACGCGAGTTGCGAAACGCGCGGGGCTAAGACCTGCGCTGGTTCAAATCAGCCGGGACTGAAGACGACCCACCGGCCCGCCGCAAGCGGCAGGCCAGGTGGGTCGGCGACTAGAACTTGTAGCCGAGATCCAGGCCCCAGGTCCGCGGCGGCTGGTAGATCCGCAGGTTGCCGAGCGCGCCCAGGTCGAAGGTGTTGTTGATCACCGCCTTGTCCGTGAGGTTCTTGCCCCACAGCGTGACGTGCCAGCCTTGCTGAGCGGTCAGGGTGACGGCGCCGTCGAAGAGGGTGTTGGCCGGCCGCACATTGACGTCGGAGGTGCGGTCGAGCACCCCGCTGGTGGTGTACAGGTTGTCCATGTAGACGGCGTTGGCGTTCACGCTCAGCGTCCCGAACGACAGTTCGTGTTCGTAGGTGAAGCCGGCGCTTCCGGACCACTTCGGCGCGAAGGGCAGCGGAAGGTCGCTGTTGTCGGTCGGGTTGTTGATGCCGTCGCTGGTCAGGTCGGTGAAGTTCTTGATGTAGTGGGCGTCGAGGTGGGAGAGCGTGGCGTTCAGACGCCAGCCGCCGCCGACCAACCAGATCGCTTCGGCCTCGGCGCCGCTGATCCGCGCCTCGCCCGCGTTGGCGATGATGGATTCGTATACACCCGCGCTGGTGAGGCCCTGTGAGCCGGTCTGCATGTTGGAGTAATCGTTGGTGAAGGCCGCAGCGTTCAACTGGACACGACGCTCGAACAGGTCGGTCTTAACCCCGACCTCGAAGGCCGAGACGGTCTCCGAGCCGTAGGGCCCGGCCGAGGTGAAGGTAGCCGCGCGACCATTGTAGCCGCCGGCGCGGAAGCCCTTGGACCAGCTCGCGTACGCCATGAGGTCGGAATTGAACTTATAGCTCGCGCCCAACTTCGGCGAGAAATTGGTCCATGTGTCGCTGTAGGCCATGGACACCGGGAAGAAGAGCGGTTGGTTGTTGAACGTCTTCTTCTCGTCGCTGTAGCGGCCGCCAGCCGTCAGGGTCAGCTCATCCGTCACGTGGTAGTCGGCCTGGCCGAACAGCGCCCAGGCGATATTGCGCTGGTTGGCGATCTGCGCCGGCGTAGCGGTCCCGTAGATCAGTCCGCTCTGGGCGTTGGTGATTTCGTAGTGCTGGTTGAGGTAGTAGGCGCCGACCACGTAGTCGAGCTGCCTGCCGGCCTTCCCCGCCAACCGGATCTCCTGGCTGAACTGCTGGTGGTTCTGGTCACGCAGGGCGGCGAAGAAGTTGATGGCCGAGCCGTCGTAATCGCTCAGGACGTGGTCGTTGAACTCCCGATAGCCGGTGACCGCCGTGATCGTCCCGATCGGCACATGGATGTTGTTCGTCCAGGCCAGTCCCCACGTGTCGATGTGGGCGTAGATCGGGGTGTTGTCGTAGACCGTGTAGGGGTCCTTCGGATTGGAATTCCCTGCCGGGACGATCGGGGTGGAGGTGCCCGTATCGGGGCTGAAGTTGTAATAGACGTTCCCGGGCAGCGAGGCGTTGCGGAACGGGTTGCCCGAGCCACGCTCACGATCGGCGTCGGCCACCAGGGTCGAATCGAAGACCTCGTTGGGGCTCAGCACCAACGTCACCCGACCTGAAAGCGTCTCGTTGTCGCCTTGCGTCTTGTTCAGCGTGGCATTGTGGAAGTAGCCGTCGTAATCCTTGTAGAGCAGCGACACGCGCGCGGCGAAAATGTCGGTGACCGGGAGGTTCACCGCCAGGCGGCCCTCGGCCCGGCCGCGGTCCCCGACCGTCGCTTGGACATCGCCGCTATAAGGTTGGCCGACCGTCGGGAATTTGGTGCGCACGGAGACGACGCCGCCGATCGTGTTCCGGCCATAGAGCGTACCCTGCGGGCCGCGCAGGATCTCCACGGAATCGACGTCGAAGAAGTCCTGCAGCGCGCCGCTGTTGCGCGCCAGATAGACGCCATTCATCTCAACGCCGACGGCAGGCTCGAAGGTCGACTCCACATCGGCGAACCCGAGGCCGCGGATGAAGAAGGCGCTGGCGTAGGGATAGGCTCCGACCGGGGCGAGCACCACGTTCGGCGACTTGGCGTTCAGGTCGGTCAGGCTCTGCACGGCCTGCACTGCAAGTTGCTTCTGATTGAACGCAGACACCGCCACCGGGACGTCCTGCAGCTTCTGTTCGCGCTTCTGGGCCGTGACGACGATCTCTTCGATCTGGGTGGCTCCGGTGTCAGCCGCCCAGGCCGGCGCGGACAGGCCGGCGACCACCGCGGCCGACGCGACGGATGCAAATAGTCTGACGCTCGCAGTGCAGCGCATTAATTTCCCCCGGGGTTTCTCTTAATCTTGAGCAGAGCAGCGCTCTGGCGGCGCGCAACATGCCGCGAGCCCAATGATTGTCAATCTAGATGACAGTCTGGGCTACACTTTCGTCAGGCAAATTGACACATATATGCCACACGCAAGGCGCAGCTTCGGGTCGCTACGGCGGCTTCAAGACCCTTCTGGGGGTTGCGGCCAGACTGTCACGGGCGCGCCCCAATCCTGGCTGAACGCCTTGACCAGATTGTCGACGTTGCGGGCGCCGATGCGCTGGCGAAGTTCGTCGACAAGCGCGACCATCACGGCGTTCGCATCGGTCCGCATCTCGGCGCCCACATCGGAAAGCACAACGGTCTTGGCGCGCCCATCGGTTTCGTCCTGGCGCAGCTCCAGGATGCCCATCTTGACCATCTGGTTGATCGTGGTGTGGACGGCCTGGCGACTGATCCCGAGATTACGGGCGATGTCCGAGGGATTCTGAACGCCGATGACGACGTTCGCCATGACCATGGACTGCGGTCGGGTGACCTGGCTCCAGCCCTTCGACTGCAGATAGCTCTGCAAGCCGTCGTCGAACCAGAAGAACGCCTGGAGCAGCGGAAGAATGAAGGTTTCAGCGCGGTCCATAGGTCGCTTTTCGAGTCTGTTGCCGCTTACAGTAGGGGTATATCCACAAGCCGGGAAGCTGACGGCCGCAGCGACATTTTCATCAGTTTAGTTGACGAAGTCTCCGGCCGGTCTACGCTGAACGACACGCCCACTGGGAGTCCCCAATGAAAATGACAGGCATCAATCACGTGGCTCTGGTGTGCCGCGATATGGCCGAGACGGTGAAATTCTACACCGAGGTGCTTCAGATGCCGCTGGTTAAGACCGTGGCGCTGCCGGACGGCGGACAGCACTTCTTCTTCGATTGCGGTGGCGCGGCCGTCGCATTCTTCTGGTGGCCGGAGACCCCGGCGGCTGCGCCGGGCGTGGCCTCCGTGCGAAGCTTCCCGAAGGACTCTAAAACCGCGGTGGGTTCGATGAACCACCTGGCCTTCGACGTCGCCGAGGGGGAACTGTCGGCCTGCCTGCACCGGCTGAAGGCCGCGGGCGTCGAGCACATCCCCATGGTGGTCAACCACGACGACAGCGAGCGCGGCGTAGCCGCGGAGATGCATGAGGGCGTCTTCGTGCGATCGGTCTACTTCACCGATCCCAACGGGATCATGATGGAGTTCGCGGCCTCGACGAAGACCTTTGGAGCCGACGATATCCGCCACGCGCCCCGCGGCGCCACTGTAGAGGTCTGATCCATGCCGCGCCTTCGCCAGGTCCCACGCGCCGAGGTCGATCAGGAGATCGGCCTTCCGATGTACAAGCGGCTCTTCGGTGACCGCGATCCCGTCGCCGAACCGGGCACCGCAACCGGCACGCCGGGCGACTGGTGGACGGTCTTCGCCCTGGTTCCCGATGTCCTCGACCATGCCGTCAAGGGGTTCGGCCTCTATCGCAACCCGGCGCGCAAGCTTGATCCGGTGCTGCGCGAGCTGGCGCAGACCCGCGTCGGCTGGACCAAAGCCAGCCAGTTCGTGTTCTCCCAGCACTGCAAGTCGCTGCGCGGGCTGAAGGTCTCCGAGGAACGGATCGCCGCGGTCCCGCACTGGCAGGTGGCCACCTGCTACGACGACAAGGAGCGCGCGGTGCTGGCCTACGCCGACTGTCTGTCGCTCCAGGCCGGGCGCACGCCCGAGCCCGTGGTCGCCGCGCTGAAGGCCTTCCTCTCCGACGAAGAGATCCTCGAGCTCACCTACATCACCTGCCTCTATGACATGCACGCGGTGATGACCAAGGCGCTCAGGCTCGAGTTCGACGACCGCGATGAGCCGATCGTCGAGGTCGCCGCGCCGGAGGGCTTCAGCGCCACGGACTTCCTCGACACCGGAAGGCGCCGCTAGCAAGACTCCCTGGTCGATGGCGCCGCGCGGATGTCAGCGCGGCGCTCGCGCACGCTGGTAGCCGGCCGAGCCGCAAGACCACCTGACCGCCTCGCCCAGCCGGGGGGCGACAGCGAGCGCGGCAGGAACTAGATGCGGCGCTCGTGGCCCGCCCACCACGGCGCGCGCAGGTCGGTCTTCAGCACCTTGCCGGCCGCGCTGCGGGGCAGCGGCGTCTCAAGGATCTGAAGGCTCCTGGGAACCTTGTAGCCGGCGATCTCGGCGCGGCAGTGCGTCGCCAGTTCATCCAGCGTGACGCTCGCTTGCGATTTCGTCACGACCACCACGTGCACCCGC
Organism: Phenylobacterium sp.; assembly: GCF_036495085.1. Classification (GTDB taxonomy): domain Bacteria; phylum Pseudomonadota; class Alphaproteobacteria; order Caulobacterales; family Caulobacteraceae; genus Phenylobacterium. Next base: position 17,815 of record NZ_DASXNL010000042.1, read on the forward strand.
TCGCCCCACCGCTCGTCCGGTACGCCGATGATGGCGCATTCGGCCACGGCCGGGTGGCGCGAGACAACGTTCTCGACCTCGATCGAATAGACGTTCTCGCCGCCGCTTACGATCATGTCCTTGAAGCGGTCGGTGATGTAGACGAAGCCCTCCTCGTCCATGAACCCGGCGTCACCGGACCACATCCAGCCGTCGCGGAGCGCGCGCGCCGTCTCTTCAGGACGGTTCCAGTAGCCGCTCATGACGTTGTCGCCGCGGCCGACGATCTCACCCAGGGTCCGCCGCGGAACTTCCCGCCCCTCCGGGTCGACGATCATCGCCTCGTAGCCGTAGGCAGGTTGTCCGACCGACCTCATCTTCTCCGGATCGGCGCCCGGCCGATGGTGCTTGGCTTCGAGGAACGTGTGCGCGCCCATCTCCGTCATGCCGAAGCCCTGCACGAAGTCGACGTCCGGGAACCGGGCGCGGGCCACATCGTAGGTTCCGAGCGGCATCGGCGCCCCGCCATATCCGAGCACCTTCAGCGACGAGATGTCCGTCGTCGCCGCGGCAGGGTGGCGCGCCAACCGGTCGATCATCGCCGGCACTGTGAAGATGTGGGTGACGCCCCGGCGGCCGATGAGATCGAGCATCACCGTCTCGTCGAGCTTGCGGACGAAAACGTGGGCGCCGCCGACCATGGTCGCCATGAAGGTGCCGATGTCGGCCAGATGGAACATGGGCGCGGAGTGCAGGTTGACGAGCGACTCGTCGACCTTGAGCGACATGGTCAGGTTGACCGCCATCGCCGATAGCGCCCGATGCGACAGCATCACCCCCTTGGGCAGGCCTGTGGTGCCGCCGGTGTAGAATATTCCCGCCAGGTCCTCGGCATTGCGCATGGTCTCGGGCGCCGGCTCGCCCACGACCAGCGCTTCCAGCGCGTGATCGGCGCTGACGTCAGGACCGTCCATGCCGATCCAGGCGCCGATGCCAGGCAGTTGCGGCCGAAGGAGCGCCGCGACGCCTGCGAATTCCTCGCCGAACAACATGACCGAGACGCCGGCATCCTCCAGCTGGAAGCGGGTTTCGGCGGGCGCGAGACGGGTGTTCAGCGGCACGATCACCGCGCCTGTCCAAAGGATCGCGAAATAGGCCTCGAAATAGGCATCGCAATTGTTGGCCAGGACCGCGACGCGATCTCCAGCGGCGACACCTAGTTTGCGCAAGCCGGCGGAGAGCCGGCCGACGCGTTCATGGACCTCGCGCCAGGTCCGCACGCGCTCGCCGTCGATGGTGGCCGTCTCGTCTGGTCTCACGAGCACGGCCCGACGAAGTGTCTGGGTCAATCGCATTGTTCCGCCTCGTCAGATGATGCCGGCCGCCGCCAGCCGGCTCAGGGTTGCTTCGTCGAGTCCCAAGCGCTCGCCGAGGATGTCCTGGTTGTCCTCGCCCACGGATTGCGGGGCAATGGAGCGAACGCCGCCCGGCGTCAGCGACAGCTTGGGGAAGACGCCTTGCATTTTCAGGCCTGGCCAGCGCGGGTGATCCGGCAGTTCGACGATGGCTTCGCGCGCAGCGAAATGCGGATCGGCCAGCATGTCACCGGGCTTGTAGATCCGGCCGGCCGGCACGCCGTGCTCGAGCATCAGCGCCTCCAGCGCATCGACCGAGAGAGTGCGCGTCCATCCGGCGATGAGTTCGTCGAGTTCGGTCTGGTTCCGGCCCCGGGAGGCATGGTCGCAATAGCGCGGGTGGTCGGCCAGGTCGGGCTGCCCCATGGCTTGGCACAGGCGGCGGAACACACCCTCCCCGTTCGCGCCGATCAGGAACTCTCCGTCCGTACACGGGTAGACATTCGAAGGCGCGATGCCCGGCAGGATCGCCCCTGACCGCTCGCGCGACTGGCCGGTGGCCACGTACTCGGGCACGAGGCTTTCCATCGCCTGCAGCACGGCCTCGTAGAGGGCGGAGTCGACCACCTGGCCCTGGCCTGTCGCGTCGCGGTGGCGCAACGCCGCCAGGGCGCCGATGCAGCCGTAGGTCGCAGCCAGCGTGTCGCCGATGGACACCCCCATGCGGGCCGGCGGTCGGTCGGGCTCGCCCACGATGTTGCGCCATCCGCCCATGGCCTCGCCGATGCCGCCGAAGCCGGCGCGATCGGCATAGGGACCGGTCTGGCCATAGCCTGACATCCGAACCACGATCAGGCCCGGGTTGGTCTCATGCAGCCGCCCTGGCGCTAGGCCCCAGCCTTCGAGGGTGCCGGGCCGGAAATTCTCGATCAGGATGTCAGCGCCGTCGATCAGCCGTCGCGCCAGGTCCTGGCCCTCGGGCTTGCGCAGGTCGATGGAGACCGAGCGCTTGTTGCGGGCGATCACTTCCCACCAGACAGGCGCGCCGCGCCCCCAGGCGCGCATCGGATCGCCCTTGCCCGGCGGCTCGATCTTGATCACGGTTGCGCCCATGTCGCCGAGAAGCTGGCCGCAGAACGGCCCGGCGATGAGCTGGCCGGCCTCGACGACGATCAATCCTTCCAACGGACCGTTTGCCACGGCTTGCACCTCCACGCAGGAGGCAGACGCCTAGCTTTTCGGCAACGATTGTCAATTAGATTGATGAATCAACCGGCCCGGAACCGACCGGGCCGCCGCTCGCGACGGCCCAGGCCGAGACAGCAGTTCAAGGCGGAGGCGATAGCCCCCCGCTTTGCTTGCCTAGGCCGCCAGGCGGTCAACGGCGATGAACGAGGTTTCGATGGTCGTAGTGCGCCGCCGGGGTTCGAACGGGATCGCCGCGCTGGGCTCGTATTTGGGAGCTTGGCGATCAACGGTCCTGGGAGCCGAAGCACGCGGCGCCCAGACCTGGCTGTCAAACAGGCGCTCGATGAGCATCGAGAAGGTGCGCAGAAGCGTCGCGCCGTGCCCGCCCGCCAGCTTGTCGAGGCGCGCGGCGGCGACGCCGTCATCGGCGATCGTGCGGCCGGTCAGCACCATAAGGGTCTCACGCCGCATCCGAACGCCGCGGGCCGCAAAGAAGTCCCGCCAGTCCATGATCTGGCCTTGCAGCAACTCAGCCAGTTCGGCGCCGAGCGGCGTCGAAATGTCGATGCCGGCCGTGGCGAGAAGGTCGGCCACCGTGCGCGCATCACGCCGCGCGGCCAGCCGATGGGGAAGATGGGTAAGAGCGTTCAGGGACATCTGCATGCTCCTCAATTCGTTTGGCCACCGCGCCCGAGCGCGGTGACGGAAATGAGCGTCACAGCCATCATGGCTGCGAGCGGATGGGCAGCCGCCAGATCAATGGCCCGCTGACCGGCGTCGATCAGATCGCCACCCAAAGTGGAGAAGCTGGCGAGGATTTCGTTGGTCGGGATCATGTGTCTCTCGTTGGCACAACGCGTTAGGCGACTGTGCGAGGCAATGCAGACCGCGTGCCAGAGTGTTCATCGTTCGCTAACGTTGCCGCAGCGCTAACCTTCCCGTCAGCTGAAGCGCCGCCTGATCTCGTCACGCCGGGTGACGTCGAAAATCGGGGCGCCGCTCTTCAACGCCAGCAGCCTTTCCTCGATAAGAAAGTGCGTGGGCGTCGACGTCATCTCGATGGCCACCCTGGTTTCACAATCCCAGTCGCCGCGCTGGTAGCGGCTCGATTGGGTCACTCGCCAGCGGCAGCTGTTTGGATCGCGCGGATCGTAATGCAGTTCCATATCGGGACCCGCGCCGGAGAGCGTCGTCGACGTCGCCGCCACCGTCTGCGGCCCGTCCGGCCAGGCGCCTTGCACCCGCACCGCGCCACCCGGCTCCTCCCTGATTTCAAGACGTGGGTCGCCGCGCGAGAAGTCCGAGTGGATCAAGGGGATCGGCATGGCCGCTTCGGTGTCCGGAATGGGCCGCACCGGCAGTCCAAGGCGGCAGCCCTGCAGGTCGAATTCCAGTGTCGGGGTTTCCGGCGCCGGCCAGACAAGCGGCCAAAGGCCTTCAGACAGCGCCAGGCGGAGCGTGGAGCCAGGCTTGAACCGGTGGGCGATGGGATCGAGGGCCAGGTCGATATCGTAGGATTCCCCAGGCGTAAGCCGCTTGGGCGTCGCCTCGAAGCCGTCGCGGAAGCAAAGGTTGAGAACCCCCGAGGTCACGAGCCAGGACCGGCCGTCGGCGGCCACCTCGCAAAGGCGCGCCGCCACAGAGGCCAGCGGCTTATCGCTGCTGACGCGCAGGCGCAGGAGGGGCGCGCCAACGACCTCCATGGGCTCGGTGACGGCCACGTCGAAGGTCAGGGATCGCGCGTCATCGGGCCGCTGATCGCGTGGCAGTTCTGCTGCGGCGTAGGGGATCCATTCCGGGGCTGTCAGGCCCACGACCCTCTCGGCGCGGTAGCGGACACGGCCGGTCGCGGGAACCGGCGCGAGACGGCCGGGCGCGAGGTGGAGCGACAGGTTACAGATGGCCGGGGACGGCCAGTCCGTCTCGCTCGCCCAGCGGCCCGGAACCTCCCGCATCGCCGTCTCCGCCGGCGTCGCGTAGCCGACAAAGAAGCGGAACAGCGGCCCCGCCATCACAGAGCTGGTTTCCTGTCCCAGCCAGTGGCGCCACCACGCCACCTCCTCGGTGGCCCAATCCAGACCCGGTCCGGGTTGGCCGAGGTCGGGGTAGATGTGGCCCCAGGGGCCGAACAGCGCCTTCTTCGG
>NZ_DASXNL010000043.1:0-17722 GCF_036495085.1 Phenylobacterium sp.
TGCCGGTGGTGGCGCGGGTGGAGAAGACGCCCAGCACATCGATCTGCTCGGCCTTCAGGCCATCATTGATCGCCCGCGGCGCGGCCTCGTGGCTCCAGGGAAGGCCGGTAGCCGCCTCGATGGTCGGCACGATGATGCCCAGCACATTGACCGCCCGGCCCAGTTCGCGTCGGTAGCCCGGCAACCAGGTCTGCTGCAGGCGGCGAAGCGCAATGGCCGAAGCGGTGTTGCAGCCCAGGATCGCGCGGTCGGGCGAGCGACCGATGCGGCGGGTGACCGCCGTCACGTGGCTCGCGATATCAGCGGCCAGGACCTCGCGGCTTGCCCCCTGCTCGATCAGGCCGGCCAGGTCCGGGCAGGGCTGCGAGAACACCGCCACGTCCTGGCGGCGCTTGTCGATCTCGATCTCATAGACGCGGGAGGCCGCCGTGGCCGGCGTGGAAAACACCGCCAGGATGTCGAGCTTCTCGACCTTGTCGCCGCGCCGCTCGGCCTCGTGCTCCCAGGGCAGGCCCGTGGCCGCCTCGATGGTCGGCACGATGATGCCCAGTACATTCACCGGCCGCCCGAGCTCGCGGCGGTAGCCGGGCAGCCAGGTCTGCTGCAGGCGGCGCAACGCGATGCCGGAGGCGGTATTGCAGGCCAGGACCACCAGGTTGCAACCTTCAGCGAACAGCCGCTCGCAGCCGCTGCGCGTCAGCTCGACGATCTCCTCGCCTGGGCGCCCGCCGTAGGGCGTATTCGCCTGGTCGGCGAGATAGACGAAATCGGCGGCCGGGAACTGGTCCACCAGCCTGTGATGGACCGAAAGCCCGCCCACCCCGGAATCGAAAACGCCGATGCCCATGGCAGGGTGTTAGCGGCGAGCCGAAGCCGTGTCACGGCGGCCTTTCGACGAGCCTTCCCCTAAGGCCCGGCTTGGCTGATCCTCCGCGTGCAGACGTGGAGCATGCCGTGACCCGATCGGATCTGATGAACCGCCGCGGCCTCCTGCTTGGCTCTGCCGGAGCAGGGCTGTTCACTCTCGGCGGCTGCGCGACGGCCTCGCCGCCTACCGCCCCCGGGACGCCCTTCGCCGAGCGCGGGCCGCCGATCGCGCCCGTGCACGCGCGGATGGATCGATTGTTCGACATCACCGTTTGTCTTCGCCCCTTCCGCGCCCAGGGGCCGAGGCTGGACGCTGAGCGGGTCGGTGACACCCTGGTGGTGCACAACTACGGCCACGGCGGCTCGGGCTGGTCTCTTTCCTGGGGCTCCGGGTCGGTGGCTGTGCGCAAGGCGATGGCCGGCAATCCTGCCGATGTCGCCGTCGTAGGCTGCGGCGCTATTGGGCTCACCTCGGCGATCCTCGCCCAGGAGGCCGGAGCGAAGGTGACCGTCTACGCCAAGGACCTGCTGCCCGATACCCGCTCGGCGAGGGCCACCGGAAGCTGGACACCCGACAGCCGCATCGCGCTGACCTCCGCCGTCGGCCCCGAGTTCGGCGCGCTTTGGGAGGAGATGGCGCGCACCTCGTTCAAGCGGTTCCGGCGATACCTGGGCCTGCCCGGCGCGCCGGTGGAATGGACGGACCGCTACTTCCTGTCCGAACCGGCCAAAGGCCCGGAATATTCGCCACCGCAGCACCTCGCACCCCTGCAGTTCGCTGAGTTCCGAGACCGCATCCTTGACATCACTCCGCACCCGGAGCTGCTGCCGGCTGGCGCGACGCCCTTTCCGACGGCCGAGGTCCGGCGCGGCTCAAGCATGCAGTTCAACGTCGCCGACTATGGGCACACCCTCATGGCCGACTTCCTGGCTGCCGGCGGCCGGGTGGAGCGGCGGGAGTTCCACAGCCTCGGCGACCTGACGAGCCTGAAACAGAAGGTGGTGATCAACTGCCCCGGCTATGGCGCGCGCGCCTTGTGCCGAGACGAAACGATCACCCCGGTGCGCGGCCAGATCGCCTGGCTGATCCCCCAGCCGGAGGTCACCTACGGCGTCTTCTACAAGAACGTCAGCATGCTTTCCCGACGCGACGGCATCGTTGTCCAGGCTTTGTGGGGCGGCGACATGTTCGGATACGGTGACGATTCTGAAGTCACCGATCGTGCGGAGGCGGAACGGGCAGTGAGCACGCTTGCTGAGCTCTACGGGCGGATGACGCCGGGCTGATGCCCGACACGTGACGCCGCCGACCTTCATCCGTAAGCTTGCCCCTTCGACTTGCGCTTCCCGGAGCCTCTATGCAGCGGCGCACATTTCTCGCAGCTTCAACCGCTATGGCTGCAGCTTCCATGATCCCCGTCGACGCCGGAGCGCAGGCCGCCGCGGGCCCGACCGCCGTAAACTTGCTGACCCGGCCCTGGACCGGACCCTACGGCGGCGTCCCACCGTTCGACGTGGTGAAGGTCGCCGACCTCAAGCCGGGGATCGAGGCCGCCATCGCCGCGGAGCTGGCCGAAGTCGACGCCATCGCCAACAATCCCGCGCCCCCCACCTTCGACAACACCATCGCGGCCCTGGAGCGGACCGGAAAGGCCGGCGATCGCATCGGCACGATTTACGACATCTGGACTGGCACGCTTTCGAAGCCGGAAGTGCGCGCGATCGAGAAGGAGATCGAGCCGGAACTGGCGGCGTACAACGACAAGATCCTGCAAAACGAAAAGCTCTTCAGGCGCATCGAGGCCGTCTACGACGCCCGCGATACCGCCAACCTGACGCCCGAGCAGAAGCGTCTGGCCTGGTGGCGCTGGAACAACTTCGTGCGCGCCGGCGCCAAGCTTACCCCTGGGGCCAAGGCGCGGGTCGCCGAGATCAACAAGGACTTGGCCGGGCTGTTCACCACGTTCAACCAGAACCTGCTCGCCGACGAAACCGACTACGTTCTCTATCTCGACGAGAAGGATCTCACGGGCCTGCCGCACGACGTGCGCGAGGCCGCGGCCCAGGCCGCTAAGGAGCACGGCAAGCCGGGCCAGTACGCGATCCTCAACACGCGCTCCTCGATGGACCCCTTCCTGACCTATTCGGACCGGCGGGACCTGCGAGAGAAGGTCTGGCGGACCTTCTACGCCCGCGGCGACAACGGCGATGCAAAGGACAACAACGAGGGCATCAAGAAAATCCTGAAGCTGCGGGCCGAACGGGCCAAGCTGCGCGGCTATCCGACCCACGCCCACTGGCGCCTCGATGACGCGATGGCCAAGACGCCCGAGCATGCCATGGACCTGATGATGCGGGTCTGGCCGTCGGCCGTCGGCCGCGTCCACGAGGAAGTGGCGGAGATGCAGGCGGTGGCCGACAAGGAAGGCGCCCGCATCAAGATCGCGCCCTGGGACTATCGCTACTACGCCGAAAAGGTGCGGGCCGAGCGCTACGCCCTCGATATGAACGACGTGAAGCCGTACCTGCAGCTTGAGAAGCTGCGAGAAGGCATGCACTGGGCGGCGGGCCAGCTTTACGGCTTCGAATTCACCCCGGTGACCGACGCACCGGTCCAGCACCCCGACGTGCGGGTCTGGAAGGTGACGCGCGGCGGCCGGCTGGTTGGCCTCTGGTACTTCGACCCCTATGCGCGGACCGGCAAGCGCTCAGGGGCCTGGATGAACGCCTACCGCGCCCAGGAGACCTTCGACGGCCAGGTCACCACCATCGTCTCCAACAACGCCAATTTCGTGAAGGGCGCCCCCGGCCGGCCGGTGCTGGTTTCCTGGGACGACGGGATCACCATGTTCCACGAATTCGGCCATGCCCTGCACGGCCTGAACTCCGAGGTGACCTATCCATCGCTGAGCGGCACTCGGGTGGCCCGCGATTATGTGGAGTTCCCTTCGCAGCTGAACGAGAACTGGCTGCGAACGCCGGAGGTGCTGAACCGCTACGCTGTGCACTATCAGACCGGCAAGCCGATCCCGCCGGAGCTGGTCGCCAAGATCAACAAGGCCTCGACATTCCGCCAGGGCTTCGACGTCACCGAGTACCTGTCCTCGGCGCTCATCGATATGAAGCTGCACCTGGCCGGCGACGCCGACATCGATCCGCGCGCCTTCGAGAAGGACGAGCTCGCCAAGCTGGGGATGCCGGCCGAGCTTCCAATGCGCCACCGCACACCGCAGTTCCAGCACATCTTCGCCTCCGACGGCTATTCCGCCGGTTACTACTCCTACCTCTGGTCAGAGGTGCTGGACCACGATGCCTTCGAGGCCTTCACCGAGGCCGGCGGGCCTTACGACAAGGCCGTCGCCAGGCGACTGCACGACAACATCATGAAGGTCGGCAACACCGTCGATCCAGCGATCCAGTACCGCGCCTTCCGCGGCCGTGATCCGGACGTGAAGGCCTACCTGCGCTCCAAGGGTTTCCCGGCCTGAGGACGACTTCGGCCATGTGCTAAGTGTCAGTCCGCGGAAAAGGGGGGACCCCATTGCGGCCGTTGGAATACCTCCTGGGGCTGGAATCCATCATTCTTGCCCTGGCGCTCGGGGATTTGACGCGGAGCCTGCACCGGCTGCTTTTGGCCGGCGACCGCGTGAAGTGGGACTTCTTGTCTCCGCTGGCGGCGATCATGGTCCTGCTGAAAATCGTCAACCACTGGTGGCGGTGGTTCCGCCTCGAGCGCATCGCCAATCAGCTCACTTTCGAGATGTTTCTCGGCGTGGTGGCGGCGACGGTGGTCCTCTACCTGATCTCAGCCGCCACCCTGCCTGATGAGGTCCCGACCGGGCCGATCGACCTTCGCGCGCACTACACGGCCGTGTCGCGGCGGCTCTGGATTCTGTTTTTGATCCAGGGCCTGTTGACCGCGTTGGTCAATTCTCGGGCAGCGACGCAGACCGGTGGAAGCCAGTTTCAGACGCTTGCGCCGTACTTGGTGATCCTGCCGGCGGCGCTTTCGCTCGTGGTGATCCGCAATCGCGCATGGCACACCTTGTGCCTCATCGGGCTGAGCGCCTTTTACGCTTTCCAATATTTCGGACAGGTCCTCAGGGCCTAGCCGAAGAGGTCGGCCTGTTGGGCGGGCGCGGGCTTGGGCTTCACCCTCGGCGGCGCAGGCTGAACGAAGGCAGCGCCCTCGATGGTCAAGAGCTTCAGCTTGGTGTCGACCCCACCGCGCGCCGAAAAGCCGCCGGGCTTGCCGTTCGCCGCCGTCACGCGGTGGCAGGGCACGACGATAGGCCAGGGGTTCTGGCCCAGGGCCCCGCCGACGTCGCGGGCCAGGAGCTTGTCGCCCAGGCGCGCGGCGACCTCGCCATAGGTCAGGGTTTCGCCGGGCGGGATCGCGCGCGCGATCTCGTAGACGCGGGCGTTGAACTCCGGGACCCGAGCGATGTCGAGGGTGGCGCCGGTAAGGTCGGCCTTCTCGCCGCGCATCAGCGCCTGGATGCCGGCGATGGTCGCAGACAGGCTCTCAGGTGGCGGAGCCTCAGTGATCCCGGGGAAGCGCCGCTGGAAGCCGCGCCGCACATTGTCGGGCTCGCGCTCCGGCAGATGCGCGCCGACCAGCCCGACCGCGTTCCAGGCTAACCCCGCCCAGCCGATCTCGGTGTCGAAGAGGGTGTATTGGGTCATGACGCCAATATAGGGCTGTTTGCGGAGATCAGCTGGCGGCTTTCGGACATCGATGCGCTCTCCTCTCCTCGCATGGAGAGCGCAAAAGGAGCGGCACTGACTCATTTAGAAATTCCGATCATCCCCAGCGAGACCCTCGCCAACTACCTCATCACCGGGAGACGTCTCATCCGATCGCCCGCCGCAATGGAACGAAGACGCTCAAACCATCAGACATCTTGTCCGGCGCGTTTGCACACGCCCTCGGTCGCCAGCTGGCCTGACCTTCCCTCCGGCGAGTCGCCATTCGCCGGTGATCACTCCTCAGAGCCGGGAAGCTGATATCGCCAACAGCCGTTGGGCGGGGGTTGCGGACCTTAGCTGATGCCATCTAAATCCTGGCGCGAGGTGGCGCTGACGGAGGGCGAAATCGACCGAAGGCGAACGGGCCGCCCGTCAGCCCGCCTAAGTGCGGATGCAGGCGGGCCGAGCGGGCGACCTCTAAGGGGTGGAATGACGTCGATCGAACTAGGTCCGAGGGCGACGCCTCAGCAGGCCCGGAGCCGAGCGACGATGCAGCGCATCCTCAAGGTGAGCGCGGAGCTGCTCGAGGACGTGGGTATAGATGGCTTCAACACCAATCTGCTCGCCGAACGCGCGGGCCTGGGGACGCGGGCGATCTATCGCTACTTCCCGAACAAGTTCGCGATCCTCGTGGCCATGGCGCAGGACCTGCGGGCGACAGAACGGGCATGGATCGGCAATCTGAGGGAGCCTGCGTCCGGCGGTGACTGGCGCGAGGCGGTCGCGAACGCGATCGACGGGCATTTCGAAGCCGCGTCCCGACACCCTGGATATGCGGCGCTGCGGGCGGCGGCTTTCGCGATCCCCGAGCTTCGGGAATCGGACAGCCTGGAGAACAGGGCGTTGGCGCAGGACCTCGCCGCGGGACTGACGAGCCTGGGCGTCGTTCTCGATCCGGGGCGAATGGGCGCGCTGTGCAGGACGATCATGGAATCCTCGAACCGGATGCTCGACATCGCCCTGCAAAGCCCGCGCGGGGAAGCCGCCCAACTGGTGCGCGAACTCAAGCTGATGATCACCAGCCTGCTGGAAAACTACATCCCGGACCCGAAGCCGCAGCGAGCCGCCGACTAGGGGTGGCTCGGGGAGGCCGGATGGACCGACGACGGGTGGCGTTTGACTCGTCTAATTGGAAGTGATTACATCCATTCTACATCGCGGCGAGGCGCGGAAGGGCGTTCGAAGGCGCGACACCCGGACCTGAGAAGGAGCTCGCGAATGATCTCCACCCTGCCGTTTTCGGCCAGCGAACGCCCGCCGGCCGCCTTCAGGCCGTTCAAGGCGTTCGGGCACTTCCGGAAGCTCATCGCCGACAAGGAGGACACCGCCCAGGTATTCTACATGGGCGAGTGCTTGCCGAGCCGCCGCTTCAGGGCGGCGGCGGAGACGTTCTGCGAAAGCGAGCTGGGCCGGTCGCTGATGGATGCGCAAGCCTGCCTGCCCGCGATCCTGGATGACCACGACACGCTCCGTTCGCTGCCGGACGACAGCGTGGCGCACGCCTATGTGGCGTTCATGCGCAAGGAGGGGCTGTCCGCCGCCGGCCTTGTGGAAGCCAGTCAGCTCCCGGGCGTTTCGTCCTACGCCGACAAGCTGCAATGGCTCGCGGATCGCCTGCGCGACACTCATGATCTGGCACACGTCCTGACCGGTTACGGGCGCGATGCGCTGGGCGAGCAGTGCGTGCTGGGCTTTACCAGCGCCCAATATCACGACTGGACGGAGTGGTTCATCGCCTGGGCCGGCGCGCTGGAGCTCGTCGCGAAGGTCAGGTCCGACGCGCCGGTGCTGGCGGCTGTCGCCGAAGCCCGCAAGCACGGAAGAGCGGCGGCGGCCCTGTATCGGCAGGACGTCCGCGCCTTGCTCGCCGAGCCGCTCGATCTCGCTCGCAAGCGCCTCGGGATCGCAGAGCCCATCCAGTATCGGCGCGCGCACGCCCGCTATCGCGCGAAGGGCCTCGATCCGTACGAGCTCTTCGCCGCGCGGGCGGCGTAGCCGCCTCGCGACGCGCGCTCGATCGCCAGTAAGGGCCTGGGGCGCTGATGTTGAGGACTTGGCCAATGGGAGCATTGCAGTGGACGGCAAACTTGTTGTGGTCACCGGCTCGTCGAGCGGAATAGGGCAGGGCATCGCCAAGCTCCTGGCCGAGGCGGGAGCCGATGTGGCTGGCATCGACTGGCATGACGGATCGGAAACCCGCGAGCTGCTCGGAGACAAGTTTACCCACCACCAAGCCGACGTCTCCAGTCCGGTCGACCTCGCTCGCGCCTTCAGCGAGATCGACGCCAGGTATGGCCGCGCGCCTTGGGGACTTGTCTGCTGCGCAGGGATCTTTCCGATCGGGTCGCTTCTGAATTATCCCGTCGAACTGTTCGACAAGGTGTTTGCGGTGAACGTCAGGGGCGTCTTCCTTTGCGTTCAGGAGGCGGGCCGCCGTATGCGCGATGCCGGGGGCGGAAGGATCGTCAATATCGCCTCCACGAACTGCGTGCAGAGCTGGTGGCGCATGGCGGCCTATGACAGTTCGAAAGGCGCGGTGGCGCAGTTTACGCGCAGCGCGGCGAACGAGCTCGCCCGCTACAACATCACGGTCAATGCGGTGGGGCCCGGATCTATCGATACCGGGGCAAACGGCACGCTCGTGGACGACGAGTTCGTCGCCGCAGAGCTCGCTCGAACGCCGATCAAGCGATTTGGCGACCCGCGGGACATCGCCGTCGCCGTTCGATTTTTCCTGCAGCCGGAAGCAGATTGGGTGACGGGGCAGGTTCTGTTTGTCGATGGCGGGTTTCTCGCCTGTGGCGGCCCGGTGCTGCCTCGCACGAAGACCCGTGACGCCGGCTCGGGCGAAATATCCCATCCTTGAAGCGGGATGCGAGCTGAAGAACCATAAAGGACGCCCTATCAAAGGAACTAATACATGGCGGTTATTGGTCTTGCTGTGTTGCTTCCGAGTGCGGAGGGTCGAGACGCGGTGATCAAAGCTCTACGGGACGCGATACCGAAATTCCATGCGGAAGCCGGATGCGAATTGTATGCGCTGCATGAGTCGGGCGATGAGCTTGTCATCATTGAAAAGTTCACCGACATGGCGTCTCTGGACCTGCACGCGAACGGTGAACCGCTCAAGGCAATGCGCCGAGCGATGAAGGGTTTGGTTGAAGTAAAGCGATCCGAAGTCCTCAATCCATTGCCAATCGGCGGGGACGCTGGCGTACTTTAGCCCTTCGGCCTGCGCAACTTTCTTGGCCTCGTCCCATGAGGCTAGCCAATTTTGACCCTCAGCCCCCGCAAGGGGACCTTCGCAAGGTCTTGGATGGGGGTGGAAAGGTGCCGGGCCTAGTCGAGCTTGACCATGACTGGCCCACGGACGAACAGTCCACCGCAGCCAGCGAGGGAGGGCCATTCCTTGAACCACAAGATGCTTTTGGGCGGCGTCCTTGGCGCCGCCGCGATGTCGCTGTCGGGGTGCCACCTGCCCGCAAAGCGGCCCGTGGACACCGCTAAGATCGCCGACGCCGTCAAGGCCGATGCCGACAGCCTGGTGGCCGATCTCAACGCCCGTGACGCCGTCAAGACGGTCGCCCATAACGCGCCGGACAGCGTCATTATGCTTCACGGCGGGCCGAACATCGGTCCCGTTGTCGACCTGGCTCTGACCAAGCAAATGGTGACCGACCCCGCGCTCAAGATGACCCTGCACAACGAGATCGTGGATGTGGCGGCCTCGGGCGAGATGGCCGTTTTCGGGCGTCCTACACAATTACCGCCACCGATCCGAAGACGAAGAAGCCGGTGACCGAGACCGGCAACCGGCTCGCGGGCTACAAGCAGCAATCGGATGGTTCCTGGAAGATCGTCTGGAGCATCGGCGGGGACGCCCCGCCGGCGACGCCTGCCCCGAAGACCTGACGCCGACGGCGCGCCGCCTCACATCGGCGCTGGACTCGGTGAGGCGGCCCCCGTCCGCTAAAGGCTATGCTACCGACGAGCTGTGCGGCCGGGGCAACCGCTTGCACGCCCGCTTAGGGGGTCGAAAGTGGTCGTCACCATCCCGCCCCTAAAAAGACGTTTGGCGCCGCCGCTGGAAAGCCGCCGTTCCCGAGGTCAGCCGTAGGTTGGGCGAGACCCAGTTTCAAAGTGAGTCAGTGCCAAAGGAGCCCTTTCCTTGACCTCTTGGCCCTCTTGGGCGCATAAGCGCGCCCTTCCGGCGCCAACCTCGGTCAGCGCCCTCCACCGCCACGACCCCTGCACCTATGTAGGACGAGGGCGGCGAGGCCCCCCGTCGACGCAATCGTCCACGGGGGACGACTGCGTTTGGGCTTTAGGAGTTTGGCTTGTTTGACGCACTGACAGATCGGCTCTCGAGCGTCTTCGACCGCCTCAGCGGGCGCGGCGTGCTGTCGGAGAAGGATGTCGACGAGGCGATGCGCGAGGTGCGCGTGGCCCTGCTCGAGGCGGACGTCGCCCTGCCGGTGGTGCGCGACTTCATCGCCAAGGCCAAGGAACGCGCGACCGGCGAGGCGGTGATCCGCTCGGTGCGACCCGCCGACCAGGTGGTGAAGATCACCTACGACGGCCTGGTCGAGATGCTGGGCGGAGAGGGCGAGCCCGAAGGGCTGAACCTCTCGCTGAACCCTCCGACCGTGATCCTGATGGCCGGCTTGCAGGGTTCCGGTAAGACAACGACCGCCGCCAAGCTGGCGCTGCGCCTGGGCAAGGACCGCAAGCGCGTGCTGCTGGCCTCGCTCGATACGCGGCGCCCCGCGGCCATGGAACAACTCGCGACGCTCGCGACGCTGGCCCAGGTCGACAGCCTCCCGATCGTCGCCGGTCAGACCGCGCCGGACATC
Source organism: Phenylobacterium sp. (assembly GCF_036495085.1). Lineage (GTDB taxonomy): Bacteria > Pseudomonadota > Alphaproteobacteria > Caulobacterales > Caulobacteraceae > Phenylobacterium. Next base: position 10,470 of record NZ_DASXNL010000043.1, read on the forward strand.
GCGCGGCGCGCGCTGCAGTCGGCCAAGTTGCAGGGCTTCGACGTCGTCATCCTCGACACCGCCGGGCGCACCACGCTCGACGAGGCGATGATGAGCGAGGCCGCCGAGATCGCGCGGATCGCCAACCCGTCGGAGACCCTGCTCGTCGCCGACGCGCTAACCGGCCAGGACGCGGTGCGCACCGCCAAGGCCTTCCACGAGCGCCTGCCGCTGACCGGCTTGGTCCTCACCCGCGCCGACGGTGACGGTCGGGGCGGCGCTGCTCTGTCGATGCGCGCGGTCACGGGCCTGCCGATCAAATTCCTTGGCGTCTCGGAAAAGATCGACGGCCTGGAGGCCTTCGACGCCGCTCGTGTCGCCGGCCGTATCCTGGGCCAGGGCGACATCGTGGCCCTGGTCGAGAAGGCCACCGAGGAGCTCGACGTCGCCAAGGCCGAGGCGATGGCCAAGCGGCTCGCCAAGGGCCAGTTCGACCTGGACATGATGGCCGAGCAGCTCCAGCAGATGAAGCGCATGGGCGGCATGGAAGGCCTGATGGGCATGCTTCCTGGCGTCCAGAAGATCAAGAAACAGATCGCCGAGGCCAACATCTCCGACAAGATGGTCGACCGTCAGGCCGCGATCATTTCGTCCATGACCAAGCTGGAGCGCAAGAAGCCGGACGTCCTGGCGGCATCCCGCAAACGCCGGATCGCCGCCGGCGCCGGCGTCGACGTGGCCGAGGTCAATCGGCTCCTCAAACAGCACCGCCAGATGGCCGACGCCTTCAAGATGATGAGCAAGGGTGGCGGCCGCGGCTTCGCCCAGATGGCTCAGATGCTGGGCGGCGGCGGCGGCGCTGGCGGCATGGACCGACTGAAGAGCCTGGGCGGCGGCAAGATGCCGATGCCGTCCGAGAAAGAGATCGAAGAAATGGCCGCCAAGCTTGGGGGAGAAGGCGGCTTCAAACTACCCGGACTGGGCGGACTGCCGCCCGGCTTCAACCCCTTCAAGAAATAGACGAAAGACCAAAGGACCACCGCAATGCTGAAGATCCGTCTCGCCCGGGGCGGCGCCAAGAAGCGCCCCTACTATTCCATCGTCGTCGCCGACAGCCACTCGCCGCGCGACGGCCGCTTCATCGAGAAGGTGGGCTCCTATAACCCGCTGCTGAAGAAGGACGACCCGAACCGCGTCGTGCTGAAGGTCGAGCGTATCCAGGAGTGGATGAGCAAGGGCGCCCAGCCCACCGACCGCGTGGCGCGCGAACTCTCCAAGCAGAATCTGGTGAAGTGGGAAGCCGGCAACAACCCGAATAAGGGCCAGCCGGGGACCAAGGCAAAAGAACGCGCCGAGGAGAAGGCCCAGCGCGAGGCCGACCGCGCCGCCGCCCTGGAAGAAGCCAAGAACAACCCGCCGCCGGCGCCCGAGCCCGAGCCGGTCGTCGAAGAGGCCCCCGCCGCCGAGGCCGCCCCGGCCGAGGAACCTGCTCCGGCCGCTGAAGAAGCGCCCGCAGCTGCTGAAGCTCCGGTCGCCGAAGCTGCCGCGGCCGAAGCTGCACCTGCGCCGGAAGCGCCGGCCGAGGCCGCCGCCGAAGCGCCGGCCGCCGAAGCTGCGGCCGACGAAAAAGCCGAAGGCTAAACCGTATGCGCAAAGCCCCTTCTCCCCTCGCGGGAGAAGGTGGCCTGCGCTGGTCGGATGACAGGGTCTTTGGCTCTACCGTGCGGTCGATGGGACTTTCGCATCTGATGACATTGCGCGCGCCGTCATCCGTCGGGCCATCGCCCGAGGGCTTCTCCCGCAAGAGAAGGATGCGATGAGCGACGACTTGATTCTGGTCGGACGCGTAGCCGGCGCTTTCGGCGTGAAGGGTGAGGTCCGGATCACGACCTTTACCGCCGAACCCCTGGGGCTGGTGGACTACAAGACCCTGCTGCGAGAGGACGGCTCGCCCGCCCTCACGGTGTCAAGTGGGCGCGTCGCCAAGGGTGGCGTGGTCGTCCGCACGCAGGAGATCGAAACCCGCGAGGAGGCCGAGGCCGCCCGCGGCCTAAAGCTCTATATTCCACGCGCCGTCCTGCCCGAGCCCGACGATGAGGACGAATTCTATATCGCCGACCTGATCGGCATGGACGTGGTGAGCCTGGAAGGCGAGTTGCTGGGCCGCGTCCGCTCCGTCCGCGACTTCGGCGCTGGCGACCTGTTGGAGGTCGCCCCTGCCGCCGGCGAAAGCTGGTGGCTGCCCTTCACCAAGGACGCCGTTCCGGAGGTCCAGATGGACGCCGGCCGCATCGTGGCGGTGCGCCCGGACGAGGTCGAATAAGCGATCCCCCTTAAAGGGAGGATGGCGCCCTAAGCCTTCGGCTTGCGCATCCGCATCAGGCCTTCCTGGGCGCAACTGGCGACCAGGACGCCGTCCGACGCCCGATAGATGTAGCCCAGGTTGAAGCCGCGGCCGCCCGACGCCGAGGGGCTCTCCTGCTGGTACAGATGCCACTCGTTGAAGTTCGTCGGGCGGTGGAACCACATGGCGTGGTCCAGGCTCGCTGTCTGGAAGCCCGGCGTGCGCCAGCTCACGCCATGAGGGCGAATGGAGGTGCCCAGAAGGCTCATGTCCGACGCATAGGCCAGGATCACCTGATGCATGTGCGGGTCGTCGCCGATCGGGTCCTTGGCGCGAAACCACACCTGCTGGATAGGACTGCGCGGCTCGGGCGCGGCCACGTCCAAGCGACCACCGACCGTACGCATTTCGATCGGCTGGTGCTGGTCGATCCAATCCTCGGCCTCTGGCGGCGTTGTAGCCGACAATTTGAGGCGCCGCTCGGCGTCGCTCTCGACCTCATCCGGGGCCGGCGCGTCGGGCATGTCGGACTGGTGCTCGAAGCCCTGTTCAACGGTCTGGAACGAGGCGGCCAGGTTGAAGATCTGCTGGCCGTGCTGGACCGCGATCACCCTGCGCGTCGTGAAGCTGCCGCCGTCGCGACTGCGGTCCACCTCAAAGACGATCGGGATCGCGGGATCTCCTGGGCGGATGAAATAGCAGTGCAGGGAGTGGCAGATGCGCTCATCGACCGTCTCGTAGGCCGCCAGCAGCGATTGGGCGATGACCTGGCCGCCATAGATGCGTTGGCGCTGGTCAGCGTCGGGCGTCGCGCCACGGAAGAGGTTCACCTCCAGCCGCTCGAGCCCCAGTGTCTCGACGAGGGTCTGGGTGGTGTTCATCGGTCGTCCGCGATGCTGCAACTGCGAAGGGCGCAGGGGATACGCCGCACAGGAGGCGCCGACAACCCGGATGCTACTTGCGCAGACGCATCAACCCTTCCTGCGCCACTGAAGCCACCAAGGTCCCGTCCTCGGCGTAGATCGCGCCGCGGATCAAACCACGGCCGTCTGAGGCCGAGGGGCTGTCGTGCGCATAGAGGTGCCATTGGTTGAAGTCGGTCGGGCGGTGGAACCACATGACGTGGTCGAGGCTGGCCGACTGGAACCCGGGCGTCTGCCAATGCACGCCGTAAGGCCGCATCGCCGTCGACAGCAGGTTCATGTCGGAGGCGTAAGCCAAGATCACCTGGTGCATGTGGGCGTCGTCGCCAATCGGTGTGGCGCAGCGGAACCAGTTCTGGGCCACGGGTTCCTTGGCCCCGTCGCGCCAATAGCTGCGCGCGTCCTGCGAGCGCATCTCAATCGGCTGGGGCCGCGACATCCAGCGCTTCGCCTCCTCCGGCGCATCCTTCATGACCTCGCGCATGACCTGCATCTGGTCAGGCAACTCCGACCAGTGCGGGCCTGGCGGCATCGTCGTCTGGTGCTCGAAGCCTTGTTCCGGATCCTTGAATGAGGCGGCCAGGTTGAAGATCTGCTTGCCGTGCTGGATCGCCACCACCCGCCGGGTGGTGAAGCTGCCCCCGTCGCGGCTGCGGTCGACCTCGAAGACGATGGGGACGGTCGGGTCGCCGGGCCGGATGAAGTAGCAGTGCAGCGAGTGGCAAACGCGCGTCTCGATGGTCTCGTAGGCCGCCAGCAGCGACTGGGCGATCACCTGGCCGCCGAAGATGCGGCCGGGACGGCTGTCTGGTGTCGTGCCGCGGAACAGGTTCTCCTCGATCCGCTCAAGCTGCAGCGTCTCGACAAGAGTCTCGTCCTGGCCCTGGGTCTCGGGGATATCGCTCATGCCGCGCCGCTTACGCTGAGGCCGCCGGAGCAGCAAGACTTGACGCGGCGTCTGGTCGCGGCGCTTTGAAGCGCCATGCCGTTCGACGCGACCGTCCTGACCATGTTCCCCGAGGCCTTTCCGGGTCCGCTCGGCGTCTCCCTGATCGGGACCGCGTGGCGCGAGCAGGGGCTTTGGGCCCTGGAAACAGTGGACATTCGGGCGTTTTCCAAAGATAAGCGCGGCTTCCTTGACGACACCCCTGCGGGTGGCGGTCCTGGACAGGTGATGCGGGCGGACGTGATCGCCTCTGCGCTGGATAGCGTGGAGCGACGTGGGCGCCCGCTTTTGTACATGAGCGCCCGGGGCACGCCCCTAACCCAGGCGCGCGCGCGTGAGTGGGCCCAAGGGCCAGGATTGATCGTGCTTTGCGGTCGGTTCGAGGGGGTGGATCAACGGGTCATCGAGGCTCGCGGGTTCGAGGAGGTCGCCGTTGGCGATGCGGTCCTGGCCGGTGGCGAGGCAGCCGCGCTGGTGGCGATTGAGGCGTGCGTACGGCTGGTCCCGGGTGTGTTGGGACAGGCCGATAGCTTGAGTGAAGAAAGCTTCGAGGACGGGCTCCTCGAGCATCCGCAGTACACGAGGCCGCGGACGTTCGAAGGGCTCGATATCCCCGAAGTCCTGCTGGGCGGCCATCATGCCGAGGTTCGGAAGTGGCGGCAGGCCGAGCGGGAGCGGACGACGCGGGAACAGCGGCCGGACTTGTGGTCGCAACGAACCGCCAATCAACAGGCAAAGGGCGATTAAGCCCATTAAGGACGAAGACCATGAACATTATCGAGACCCTCGAGAAGGAAGAGGCTGACCGCCTTCTCGCCACCCGCAAGATCCCCGAGTTCCAGCCGGGCGACACGGTGCGCGTCAATGTGAAGATCAAGGAAGGCGAGCGCGAACGCGTGCAGGCCTATGAAGGCGTCTGCATCGCCCGTGGCGGCCAAGGCATCAACGAAAGCTTCACCGTGCGGAAGATCAGCTTCGGCGAGGGCGTCGAACGGCTGTTCCCGGTGATGAGCCCGATGATCGAGTCCATCGAAGTGAAGCGCCGCGGTGTCGTTCGCCGCGCCAAACTCTATTACCTGCGCGACCGGCGCGGGAAGTCGGCCCGGATCGCCGAGCGCCAGATGCAGGCCCGCGAAGAGCCTTCCGAGGCCTAAGGGCTCCGACTTCGGCGAATTTCGAACGGCGGCCGCAGCGATGCGGCCGCCGTTTTCGTGTCTTCACCCTGGACCCTGAGCGAATTCCGGCAAGCCGTCGTCGATCACGAGCCAGTCCAGCTTCTCGCTCACCCAAATGTGCATTTCGGGTCGCAGGGCGGCCGGATCGTCCAGAGCGCTCAGCGATACAGCCAGGCGCGCCGGCGGATCCTTGGGCGCGGCGAAAACCGGGGTCCCGCATCGCGCACAGGAGAGGCGGTCGACACGCGGCGAAGTCGGCCAGAGCGTGGTCTTCCCGCTGCGTTCGATGTCGCCCGCCAGGAACATGGCGCGGGCGAAGAATGGGCCCCCGGTGGCGCGTTGGCAGTTCCGACAGTGGCAGATGCGTACGTTGGCCGGCTCGCCGATAGCCTTCCAGCGGACCTGTCCGCAGAGGCAGCCGCCTTCGTAGGGCGCGCTCAGCTGCGGCGCTCCCTCACATAGGCTGTCATGCCATCGACCAGGTGGTCGAACATCAGCCGCATCCGCCGGTTTCCGCGCAGATTCTCGTGCATGACAATCCAGCAGCCCAGGGTGAAGAGCGTGAAGTCGGGAAGCACGTGAACCAGGCCGTACCGCCGCGCTATTGCGTCCTGCACGACCCCGATCCCAAAGCCTGCGCGGGTGGCGGCAAGTTGGGCCAGATCGCTGTCGGAGCGGAAGCTGAAGGTCTCGCGGCTGACCGGCATGTTCAGTCCCGGCACATCGCGAATGCCGCGCGCGGGGCTGTCGAAGCCGATCATGGCATGGTCGTCGAAGTCCTCCAGGATCTGGGGGACGCCGTAACGCTCCAGGTATTCCTGCGTCGCGTAGAAGCCGAGTGACACCTCGCCGACCTTCTTGGCGACCAGGGAGCTCTGGCTCGGCGGCGTCATGCGCACAGCGATGTCGGCCTCGCGCCGCGACAGGTCGTCGTTGATGTTGGAGAGCATCATTTCGATGACCACGCCGGGGTGCTGGTTGCGGAAGCTCGCCAGCATGGGCGGCAGGACTTCGGCGCCGACGATCTCGCTGGCCGTGATGCGGATCGAGCCCAGCAGCGAGTCGGCCGCGCCGGAGGCGTCGCGGACTGCAGCCGATGCCGCCGCCGACATGTCGTGCAGATGCGGCTTAAGCCCGAGCGCCAGGTCCGTCGGCTGCAAGCCCCTCGGGCTGCGCAGGAAAAGCGGGGACCCTAGCCGTTGCTCAAGGGTCTCGATGTGCCGGCCGAGCGTCGGCTGGGTGAGGCCGCGAAGCTTCGCTGCGGCCGACAAGGTGCCGGCCTCCAGCACCGCGTGCAGGCTTTGGAAAAGGTCCCAGTCGTTCGGCCCAGGCATACGCGGCTGAATACCTGCCCCAGAAGTTTGCGCAATTCTGTTGGAGAGACATGGGGCGCATCTCTCTTGGCGACAAGAGCAGGAGAGACCGATGATCTCGAACAACAACGAGAAGCTGGCGCTGGTGATCGGCGCAACCGGCGGGATCGGCGGCGCGGTCGCCGAGCGCCTGCTGGCCGGCGGCTGGCGCGTGCGCGCCCTCAACCGCGACCCCGAGACCGCGCGGCGCAATTTCGGCCGTCCGGGGCTCGAATGGGTGAAGGGCGACGCCATGATCGAGGCCGATGTGGTCGCCGCCGCCAAAGGTGCGAGCCTCGTGGTGCATGGCGCCAACCCGGCCGGCTACCGGAACTGGGCCGGCCTGCAGATGCCGATGCTGAACTCAGCCATCGCGGCGGCCAAGGCGGCGGGCGCGAAGCTGGTGTTCCCGGGCACGGTCTACAACTACGGCCCCGACGCCTTCCCGAACCTCACCGAAGAGAGCCCGCAGCACCCGCTCACCCGCAAGGGCGCGATCCGGGTGCAGATGGAACAGGCGCTGAGGGCGGCGTC
>NZ_DASXNL010000044.1:0-28011 GCF_036495085.1 Phenylobacterium sp.
GGCCTGCCGCAAGTGAGCTACCCGGCGACGACCACCTTCTACTTCGCAGTCCCCGGCGGGCAGGTCTTCGGGATCGCCCGCTCGGACCGCGCCGAGCTCAAGTCCTAGACCCTGCCCGTCACCGGGATCAGCGCTCCAGTCACCGCTCGGGCGTCCTCGCTGGCGAGGAACAGCATCACTGCGGCGAGGTCACGCGGCGCGACCCAGGTGGCGAAGTCGGCCTTGGGCATATCCTTGCGGTTGGCCGGCGTGTCGATGATCGAAGGCAGGACGGCGTTGACGGTGACCCCATCGGCCTTCAGTTCTTCGGAGAGAGCCTGGGTCAAGCTGTGGACGCCGGCTTTCGACGCGGCATAGGCGCCCATTCCGAGCGACGCCTTCAAGGCGCCGTTGGCGCCGACATTGACGATCCGTCCGTCCACCGAGCGGCGTAGGTGCGGGATCGCTGCGCGGCAGGTGTTGGACGCGGTCTGCACGTTCATCAGGAACAGCCGATGCCAGGTATTCCAATCGCCGCCCTCTAGCTTCTCCCAGGAGAAGCCGCCGGCGATGTTCAGCAGGACATCCAGTCCACCGAACCGGTCCGCTGCTGCGTCGACTGCGGCCGAGGCGCTGTTGGCCTCGGTGAGGTCGACGCCGCCCAGCACCAAGACGTCGTCGCCGCTCGGGGTCCCCGGCGGCGCCGCCTCGGCGAAATCGATCAGCGCCAGCCGTGCCCCCTGCTCCGCGGCCGCCTTGGCGACCGCGGAGCCCAGGACGCCGAACGCGCCGGTTATGGCGATGACGCGTGCGGTCATGCCACGTAACGCCTAGAGGCGTTCGACGATGGTGACGTTGGCCAGACCGCCACCTTCGCACATGGTCTGCAGGCCCCACTTCTTGTTGCGGGCCTTCAGCGCATGAAGGAGCGTCGTCATCAGCTTGGTGCCCGAGGCGCCCAGCGGGTGGCCGAGCGCAATCGCCCCGCCGTTGACGTTCAACTTGGCGGGGTCGGCTTTGGTGGTCTGCAGCCAGGCCACCGGAACAGAGGCGAAGGCCTCGTTCACTTCGAAGAGGTCGATGTCGTCGATCGACATGCCCGCCTTCTTCAGCGCGCGCTCGGTGGCGGGTAGCGGAGCTTCCAGCATGATCACCGGATCGTGGCCGATAAGCGTCAGGTTGTGGATACGCGCGAGCGGGGTCAGTCCGTATTCCTTCAGCGCCTTTTCGGAGACGATCATCACGCCCGACGCGCCGTCGCAGATTTGGCTGGAGGTAGCGGCGGTGATCGCACCGCCTTCACGCAGGAGCTTCACGCCCTTGATGGCCTCGAGGCTGGAATCATAGCGGATGCCCTCGTCGCTATCGTGGTTGACCGGGTTGCCCTCGGCCTCCTTGCCGTCCTTGCCGGTGACCGCGACGATCTCATCCTTGAACGCGCCGGCTTGCGTGGCTGCGATGGCGCGTTGGTGCGAGCCGTAGGCGTATTCGTCCAGCTGATCCTTCGACAGGCCATACTTCTGGGCCATCATTTCGGCGCCCATGAACTGGCTGAACTGGATGTTCGGATAGCGCTTCTGTTGGTTCGGGCTCATCGGATTGCCGAAGCCTTCCTTGGCCGGCAGGGCGACCGAGAGGCCCATGGGGACGCGGGTCATGCTCTCGACGCCTGAGGCGATGACGACGTCCATGGTGCCGCTCATGATGGCCTGAGCGGCGAAGTGCAGGGCTTGCTGCGAGGAGCCGCACTGGCGGTCGACGCTGGTGGCCGGCACGCTCTCCGGGAGCTTGGAGGCGAGGACCGCGCCGCGCGCGATATTCGTCGCCTGTTCGCCGACCTGCATGACGCAGCCCATGACCACGTCCTCAATGACCGACGGGTCCACGCCCGTGCGGTCCACGAGCTCGTTCAGCACGACTGCGCCCAGGTCGGCCGGATGCCACTCGCGGAGACGTCCACCCTTGCGCCCGCCGGCGGTGCGCGTCGCTGCTACAATATAGGCTTCGGCCATGGCCGTACTCCCTTGGAAGAATTCGCTGCGCCCGATGGCGCGTCAAAACAACTGTATGAAGGCGCCGCTGGGTAAGACAATGGCGAGGCGTCCCATCTAGTGCGCGAAACTGGTCTGCAGGATGCGCTCGAGCCATTCGACGTCGAGGCGGTCGAAAGCTGCAGGGCTCTCGGAATCCACGTCGAAAACGGCGATCAGATGGCCCTGGGCGTCGACCACCGGCACGACGATCTCACTCATCGAGCGGCTGTCGCAGGCGATGTGACCCGGAAAGGCGCGGACATCATCGACGAGCTGGGTCTGGCGGCTGCGCGCGGCGGTCCCGCAAACCCCTTGGCCGAAGGCTATGCGCAGGCATCCGAGCGTCCCCTGGTAGGGTCCCACCACCAGTTCTTCGCGCTTGTCCGGATCGACCACATAGAAGCCGGTCCAGAAGTAATGGTCGAAGCTGGCAGCCAGCATCGAGGCGATGGTCGCCATCCGCGCCGTAATGTTCGCCTCGCCGTCCAGCACCGCGGCGATCTCTTGGGCGACCGTCGCATAGCGCTCGGCCTTGGCGGCGGGGAGGATCTTGTCGTTGAAGGCTTCGGCCATGGGATGCATGTAGCGCCCCTGGCGCGCTGGACAAACCCCCGAGGCATGGCCTTTCTAGGCGCCTTCAAGTTCCGGGGTATATTTATGCGTCTTGCCTTGTTCGTTTCCGCGCTCGCGATCTCTTGCGCGGCAGCTTCTTTCAGTCCCGCCCTGGCGCAGATCGCCGACGGGCCGAAACGGACGTTCCAAGGCGCCGATATTTTCGCACTTCGTGCGGCCGGAGATCTGCAGGTTCGACCTGACGGCGGGGCGATCGCGTATGTGCGGACGACCCAGGACATCATGACTGACAGCGGCCACCGGTCGATCTGGCTGGTCGATCCCCAAAGCGGCGCCCAGACCCCGCTGGTGGTCGACGAGGGGCAGAATTTCGCGCCGCGCTGGTCGCCGGACGGATCGCGCCTGGCCTACGTGGTCGCCGGCCCCTCGGGTGCGCAGCTTTATGTCCGGTGGGTGGCTTCGGGACGCTCGGCCAAGGTCGCGACCCTCGAACAAGCCCCCAGCGATGTCATCTGGTCGCCTGACGGCAAAACATTGGCCTTCGTCATGCTGACCCTGAATGCACCCCGGCCGCTGGGCGCGCCGCTGGTCGCGCCGCCCGGCGCCAAGTGGGCTGAGCCGCTGAAGCTCATCGATCGGGTCACCTATCGGCGCGACGGCGCGGGCTATCTGAAGCCTGGCTATCGGCACCTGTTCGTGGTCTCCGCAGACGGTGGCCAGCCGCGCCAGCTGACGTTTGGAAAGTATGACGAGGGCGGTCAGATCGCCTTCACGGCGGACGCTAAAAGCCTGCTCTTCGCCACCAACCGCTCGGCGAACTGGGAACGCGAAGCTCAGGAAAGCGACATCTACCAGGTGTCGATCGCCGATGGGACGCTGACCCGTCTGACGAACCGCGTCGGCCCGGACGAGGCGCCCACGCCCTCTCCCGACGGCTCGAAGATCGCCTACATCGGCTTCGACGACAAAGGCCACCGCGGCTACGATGACGTCCGGCTCTATGTCATGGACCGCGATGGCAAGAATAGCCGGGTGCTCACCGGCGGCTTCGACCGCAGCGTCAGTTCGCCAGCCTGGGCCGCCGACGGCAAGAGCATCTACGTCAGCTATGCCGACCACGGCGTCACCAAGATCGGCCGTGTCAGCCTCGACGGAAAGATGGAGACCGTGGCCAGCGGGCTCACCGACGGCGCGGAGCTCGACCGTCCCTACACGGGCGGCCAATTCTCGGTCGGCAAGAATGGGCTTGTCGCTTTCACCATGGGTGATGCGCAATCGCCGCCCGACGTTGGCATAGCGCGCGCCGGCAAGGCGCAGCGCCTGACGAACCTCAACGAGGACCTTTTCACAGCCAAGACACTGGCCAAGGTCGAGCCCCTGGCCGTCACCTCCTCCTTCGACAAGAAGCCGATCGACGCCTGGTTGGTCACACCGCCCAACTTCGACCCGTCGAGGAAATATCCGTTGATCCTGGAGATCCACGGCGGGCCGTTTGCGGCCTACGGTCCGGTGTTCTCCACCGACGATCAGCTCTATGCCGCCGCCGGCTACATGGTGGTCTATGCCAACCCGCGCGGCTCGACCTCCTACGGCGATGCGTTCGCCAACGAGATCGACAAGAACTACCCCAGCCACGACTACGACGACCTTATGAGCGCGGTGGACGCCGCCATCGCCAGGGGCTCGGTCGATCCCAATCGTCTCTATGTCACCGGCGGCTCCGGGGGCGGGGCGCTGACCGCCTGGATCGTCGGCAAGACCAATCGCTTCAAGGCCGCCGCAGCGCAGAAGCCGGTTATCAACTGGGCCAGCGAGGTGCTGACCACCGACGGCTACAATTTCATGGCGCTCTCCTGGTTCGGAAAGATGCCGTGGGAGGACCCACAGGGTTATTGGGCGCGCTCGCCCCTGTCGCTGGTGGGCAATGTGAAGACACCGACCCTGGTCATCGTCGGCGAGGAGGACCACCGCACGCCGCCGTCCGAGGCCGAGCAGTTCTTCGACGCCCTGCAGCTTCGTGACGTGCCGACGGCGCTGATCCGCGTGCCCGGGGCATCGCACGGCGGCCTTGCCGAGCGGCCGTCGCAAGCGGCGGCCAAGTCCCAGGCCATCCTCGCCTGGTTCGATCGCTACAAATGAAGTCGCCCCCCGCCCTGGCTGTCCTGTCTCTCGCTGGCCTGATCGCCTGGGGGGCCCAGGCCGCTCAGCCTCGTTCAGCCGGGATCAACGACCCCGACACCAGGGCCTGGTGGGAAATCGCCGAGACACTGTCGTCCGACGCCATGGAGGGCCGCGACATCGGCTCTCCCGGCCACCATCGCGCCGCCCTGGTCGTTGCGGCTCGCTTCAAGGCGGCGGGCCTCAAGCCGGCCGGCGACAACGGAACCTGGTTCCAGAAATTCCCGGTCCATGAGAGCCGGGTGGAAACGGCCGGCACGAGCTTCAACGTGTGGCGCGACGACCGGTCGGCGACGCCGCTTCGGTTCCTCCACGACATTACGGTCAGGCCGACCGACACACTGCCGGCCTCGCTGGACGCGCCGATGACCTTCCGGGGCTATTGCGCGCCGTCGGACCTCGCCGAGGCTGCCGGCAAGGTGGTCATCTGCTTCAACACCAAGCGTGCCGGCCTGCCCAGCGGCGCTCAGCGGGTGCAGGCGGCGCAGGCCGCCGGCGCGGCCGGCATCGTCCAGGTCGACGATCCCTATTTCACGATCGAGCCGCCGCGCTGGCCTGCTGCCTACGCCCGCTCGGTCGCCATCGCGGGCTCGCCCGCGCCGGCCGCGGCCGCCATGCCGGTGATGACCCTCAGCGCCGATGCGTTCAGGACGATGGTCGCCGGCTCGGGCCGCGACACCCAGGCGATCCTGAAGCTCGGCGGCGCGAAGCAGCCTTTGCCCAGCTTCGATCTGCCAGGTCGCCTCAAGGCGCAGTTCCATCTCACGAAGCGTGACTTCACCGCGGAGAACCTCCTGGCCCGGATGCCGGGGCGCGACCCCAAGCTCGCCGGTCAGAACCTGGTGCTTTCGGCCCACCTCGATGGCTACGGGTATGGTGAGCCGGTCAATGGGGACGGGCTTTATAACGGCACGCTCGACGATGCGGCCTATGTCGGAACGCTGATCCGCTTCGCCGACAAACACAGAGGCAAACCCCTGCGCCGCAGCGTGGTGTTTGCTGCCTTCACGGGCGAGGAGAAGGGCTTGCTCGGCGCTCACTGGTTCGTGGAGCACCCCACCGTGCCGAAGACCTCGATGGTCGCCGACATCAACCTTGATCAGCTTCGGCCGCTCTTCCCGCTGACCATCCTAACCCAGCTCGCTGAAGACCAGACCAGCCTGGGGCGCACCGCACGCCTGGTCGCCGGCACGATGAACATCCGCATCCAGGCCGACCCGGAACCGGAGCGGGGCCTTCTGCAGCGCGCGGACCACTGGCCCTTCATGCAGGCTGGCATTCCGGCGACCGGATTCATCTTCGGCTATCTGCCGGGAACCGACGCCGAGCGTCGCTACCGCGAATGGTACCAGATCCGCTACCACCGCCCGCAGGACGACGTGACCCAGCCGATGGATTTCGACGCGGCAGGCGCCTTCAATCGCTTCTTCTATCTTCTCGCCGAGGCCGTGGCCGACGCCGATGAAGCGCCGGTCTGGAGCCGCTGAGACCTACGCGACCTCGGCCGTCGCGCCGCCGCCCGGCTTTGCCTCATCGGGCGCCGCGGCGCGGGTGAGAGCACCGAACAGCTCGGCCGCCTGGATCGGCTTTGCCACGTGGCCATCCATGCCCGCGGCGACGTACTGGTCGACCTGATGCGACATGGCGTTGGCGGTCAGCGCGATGATCGGCGTGCGCGGCCGGCCGCTGGCGCGCTCGGCGCTGCGGATCGTAGCGGTCGCGGTCAGGCCGTCCATCACAGGCATCTGAATGTCCATGAGGATCACGTCCCACTCATCGGCCTCCCAGGCCTCGAGGGCGGCCTGACCGTTGTCGACCACGTGCGGATCGACCCCCATTTGATGCAGCAGCGTCTTCAGCACCAACTGGTTGACGGCGTTGTCCTCGGCGGCCAGCACGCGCAGCGCGATCTCTGGAGCCTCCACCGCCGCTGCGGCCGCGGGGCCCAGGACCTTCTCCTCGCCCAGCCAGAGCATCGGTACGCGGATGGTGAACTTCGATCCGATGCCGAGCCGGCTCTCGACGGAGATCTCACCTTCCATCAGCTGGGCGAGCTCCCGGCAGATAGCGAGGCCGAGGCCGGTCCCTCCGAAGCGGCGCGTGGTCGAGGAATCCAGCTGGTCGAACTTGGCGAACAGCTTCGGGAGGCTCTGAGGCGCAATCCCAACGCCGGTGTCGGCGACCGAGACCACCAGGATCTCGCCGTCGCGGACGCTCGTCACCCGGATCTCACCCTGCTCGGTGAACTTCAGCGCGTTGGAGATCAGGTTGTAGAGTATCTGGCGCAGCCGGGTTGGGTCGCCAAGGTAGCGGCCGCGAGCGCTTTCGATGTCCAGGGCGAAGGAGAGGCCCTTCTTGTTGGCTAGCGCGGTGAACGCCGAATAGGCGCCCCTGGCGACGTCTGCGAGCTCGAACTCCACCTGCTCGAGTTCAAGCTTTCCGGCCTCGATCTTCGAGAGGTCGAGTACGTCGTTGAGGATCGCCAGCAGAGCCTCGCCGGAGCGATGGATCACCGAAAGGCGATCGCGCTGACGCTCCGTAAGCTCGTCGCCGGCCATGGCCTGGGCCATTCCCAGGACGCCGTTCAATGGCGTGCGGATCTCGTGGCTCATGGTCGCCAGGAAGGTGCTCTTGGCGGCGTTCGCCGACTCCGCAGCGACTTCCCCCTGCTGCGCGCGCTGGCGCGCCTGGCGCAGGGCTGAGCGCGAACGGTCGAGCAGACGCCGCGAAAGGTAGAAGAAATTCACCAGGCTGACCGCCGCGGCCCCCACGCTGCCGACGGCCCGCCAATCCCAGCTGGCCGAGCTGCCCACATCGAAGGCGATGTAGATCAGCACTGCAACGTAGGGCGCCAGCAGCAGGCGGAAGAGCCTCAGGTCGGCATAGTATTGCAGGAGAACGTAGGCCGAGCCGATGAAGAGGGTCACGAAGGCGAACGCCTGCGGAACCTCCCCGCCCTGGCGCCACAGCGCAACGACCATACCTACCTGGGTCACGGTGCCGATGAAGCTGTTGGCGGAGACCGCAAGCGCGATGCGGCTGGCCCATGGCGTCGCCCGTTGCCGCGCCGCGGCGTTCATCAGGGCGCTGGACATCCAAAGGTTGGCCCAGACGAAGCAAGACCAGGCCAGCGCCCAGCCCCAGCCGACATACCAGCCGGCCACGAGGCCCACCGCGGTGCTGCTGACCAGCCGCGGAAACAGATTGCGCATCGAGGCGGCATAGAGGCTGAGCCCCGACGGCGTCGCCGTCCGGTTGTCGACCCGTGCGCTGTCGGCGACACCGCTCAACAGCCATCCCCCCCATATTTGTCGGATCAATGTTCGCTGATTCGAGTTAACCGCCCACCAAACATGGCGACGTCGCCGTCGGTCGTTTCAAGTCCCGACGCGGGCGAAGAGGATCAGCGTCAGAGTGACCATGATCGCCCCGCCGATGCGGGTGGCGATCTGGGCGAAAGGCATCAGCTGCATGCGATTGGCGGCTGTCAGAATCGCCACGTCGCCGGTGCCGCCCTGGCCCGAGTGGCAGGCGTTCACGATCGCCGCCTCGATCGGATAGAGCTTCACGAGCCGACCGACCAGGAAGCCCGTCCCCACAAGGGCCGCCACTGTCGCCAGAATGGTCGCCAGGGTCGGCAGGTTGAAGGCGTTCATGAGCTTGGCCCACGGCGTCTTGGCCACGCCGATAGCGAACAGCAGCGGATAGGTCACGCAGGTCGAGAAGAACTGGAAGTTGGCGAAGGCGCCGCGTTCGAGGCTGGGCGAAGCCACCCGAGCGAGCTTAACCGCCACCGCCAGCGCCAGCATCACGACGGGCCCGGGCCAGCCCCAAAGCTTCTGGGCCAGAGCGCCGGCCAGGTAAAGGGTTACTGCCATGACCAGCGCGGCGCCGACATCGGCGGGGGTCACCGGGGGCCTCACGGCATCGCCCCCGGTCAGCGGGACGTCGCGCTCGCCCGGTTGCAGGCGGCCTTCGCCTGTCAGGTGCGGCCAGCGCTTGCCGAGGCCGTTCAGCATCCCGGCCAACAGGATCGCCGTCAGGCTCCCCAACATCACGGGGGGCAGCACCTCGGCGAAGAGCTCGCCCTGCGGCAGGTGGCTCACCTGGGCGTAGCCCACGGTGAGCGGAATTGCTCCCTCGCCCACGCCCCCCGCCATGATCGGGGCGACGATCTTGAAGAAGGTGTGTTTTAGGCCGAGCCCCAGCGCCGTCCCCACTGCGCAGCCCACGCCCGCGGCGACGATGGAACCTATGACCAGGGGGGCGAAGATCTTCGCAAAGCCTGCGATCAAAGCCCTGCGGTCCATCCCGAGAATTGAGCCTACGATGATGGCTGCGACGAACAGATAGAGGAAATTGGAGTTGTCGGTGAACGTCGAGATCGAGGTGACCAGCGCCGCCGGCAGAACCCGCGCATAGACCAGGTAAGATGGCAGGAAGGTCGCCAGGATCGCCGCCAGTCCAAGACTCCTCAGGCCCGGCGTTCGCTTGCCGAGCTCGGCGCAGGCAAAGCCGCCCACCGTGAGCACCACGACATTCATCAGGATGTCGGAAGGCGGCGCGCCCAGCCAGACGAAGGCGGACACGATCGCGAGCCCCACGCAGGCTACCGGGACCGGCACGATCCCCATTCGCAGGTCCATGATCCGCCACCAGCGGGCCGGTTGGCCCGAGGGCCCGGCAGGCGCTGCAGTCTCGTCCTCCGCGGTCCCGGCCATGCGTCAGGTCCAATCCCGTCTCCGCACCATCACGGCTGGCTGACAGGACTCACCGCGGAGCGTCACATGTCCGAACTCAACAAGTCCACACGCCGCGCCAAGGCAAAGCCGCGGTCGAACACGGTCGCCGGGCGTCATTGGTCCAAGCCCCCGCTTTCCGGGATTCACCCCATGGGAGGGACCGTCCCCCGTTGTCACGCTGTCGCCAGCGGATCGGCACAGGGGATGAGTTCATGGGCCTCGCGGGATCCATTCCCCCTCGGTGGCGCAGTGCGCGCGGCGCAGGCCTGCCTGCAGGGCCGCGCTCGCGGCGGCCCTCTCAGCCCAACCGGCACATCGGCCTGACCAGGGCCTGGAACTTCAAGATCGCGGACAAGATCCCCGCGACCCTCAGGCTGCACGGGCTTTCACGAGTTCAACGTCAGGAACCGGTTCGAGGGCAACTCGATCGTGCTGGATTTCAGCATGCCGTTGTACGTGAAGCTGCCTGCCGGCGCGCCATGACGGGACGTGCCTGCCTCACGAGCCTCCCGACGGAGCCGCAAAAAGCAGCGCCACGTTCAATCCGCCGAACGCGAAGGCGTTCTGAAGAAGCAGGCCCGCCGTGATCGGCCGCGCTTCGCCGACCACGAGGTCCAGGTCACAGGCCGGGTCGCGGCGGGTGAAGTTCTGGATCGGCGGCGCCAGGCCCTCGGCGAGCGCCCGCAATCCCAGCACCGACTGAAGGGCCGCGGAGCCTCCGATCAGGTGGCCGTGAGCGCTCTTGGTGGCGATCACCGGCATCGCACGCGCGCGATCGCCGAAGACCTCCACCAGCGAGGAGGTCTCGGCGGCATCGTTGAGCGGCGTCCCGGTGCCATGCGCCGAGATCAGGATGTCATCGCGTTCGAGGACGCCGGCCTGGGTGGCGGCCTGGCGAATGGCCCTCGCCTGGCCCTCCGGCGAAGGTTGCGTGATGTGGAAAGCGTCGGACGACATGCCCCAGCCGACCAGTTCGCCAAGGATCGTCGCGCCACGCGCCTGGGCGTGATCCCAAGCTTCGAGCATCAAGACGGCGCCGCCCTCGCCCAGCACCATCCCGTCACGATCGGCGGAGAACGGCCGGCACGTCACCGGCGACATCGCCCGGATGGCCTCCCAGGCGCGCACGCTCCCCGCCGTGGACACCGCTTCGCTGCCGCCGACGAGCGCCGCGTCGACCTGGCCCATGGCGATCATCGCAGCGCCCTGGGCGATGGCGTGGGCGGAGGACGCGCAGGCGCTGGAGATGGAGAACACCGGGCCGCGGATCTCAAACGCCATGGCTGCAGCGCTTACGCCGGCGCTGACCATGACCTTTGGCACCGTGGAGGGATGCATGCGGGCCTGCTTCATCCCGAAAAACCGCTCATAGCCCGCCTCAAGGGTCGCCAGCCCGCCCTGGCCGTGACCGAAGATGATTGCCGTCCGCTCCTTCAGGACAGCGTCGCCGCGAAGGCCAGATTGCTCCAGGGCTTCGAGCGCCGGCGCGAGCGCGAAGGCGGCGAAGGGATCGAGGCCACCCGACGTCGGTCGGCCGAGCGCCTCGTCCAGCGCCGCGCCGTAGCCCTCGGCGACCCTGGCCATCGGCAATTCCAACCCGCCGGGGCCATAGGGCGAATCGCCGATGACGCAGCGCGCGATACCGCCGCGTCCTGCGCTCACCGCCTGCCAGTTCTCGTCGGTCGAAGCGCCCAGCGCGGAAACCGCGCCCAGCCCCGTCACGGCTATCCGTTTCACTTTTGGCTCTGTCTCAGGCCGGGGCTTGAGCCCGGGCTTTCAGCTTATCCATCAGCTGGCCCAGGGTCTTGCAATCCGTCAGCTCACTCTCCTCGACGACGATGCCGAAGCGTTCCTCGACCTCGAAGAGCACGCTGATCACGTCGAGCGACGCGATGCCGAGGTCTTCCAGAGCAGCCTCGCGCTTGAGCGCGGCCCGGTCGACAAGGGCTTCTTTTGCGATGACGTCGAAGAGCTCATCGTCACTGGGCACAATCTGGGCCATCACACCTTCTTTTCAGTAAGACCGTCCGCCCCCACAGCGTCCTTGGACCCTGGACGCCGCGAAAGCCATTGATCCTCAACGTACCCGGTCCGTAGGCAAAGCGAGGAGAGTAATCGGGATAGGCCATTGCAAGTTCCGCCGCTCGCCACGCCCCGCTCATGCGGCCAACCCCACTGTGGGGTCCGCGGCGAAGAGCGGCGCGAAGAGCTGCATGGCGCCGTTTACGACGGCGTTTCGATGCCGAAAATAGATCGACGTGCGCGTCAGGCGGCTGCCGAGCCTGAGCTTGTTCCGATAGGCCGCCTGGCCTGACTCGTAGCGTTCCAGCCCGCGCTCCAGGCACAGCCGCACATTGGTGAACCAGCTCAGAAAATAGAGGTTGAGGGACCGGCCGCGCTCGGCGTCCATCAGGAAGTACTTGTCCAAGAGGACCGCATCGTCCTGCAGCAACAGGTTGGCGGCCAAGAGGTCGTCGTCCTGGAAATAGAGCACATAGAAAGCCCCTGCGCCCATCTGGCGGGTGACGCCGCGGAAGTAATCGGCGGTCAGATTCTCGAACGACATGTCGGCCCGCGCCCGAGTCTCGGCGTAGAGCGCCATCACGCGGTCGAGCACATCATCGATCTCGGTCCGGAACTCGATTCGAACCCGCGGCAGAGCTCGTAATTTTCGCCGCATGTCCTTGCGTGTGCCGGCGCTCAGGCGTCCCAGGTATTCCTCGAGGCTGGCGAAATCGATGTCCAGGTCGGCGATCGGGAGGCTCGCGATCGGTCGATAACCCAAAGGACCGGCGGCTGCGTCCCACAGGGGCCGGTCGGCAGCGATGACGTCCTTCGAGGCGAAGAGACCGCAGCGGGCCTGCATTGCGTCCTGTTCGAACGCCTCCAGAAGGACCCGCAGGAGCTGCGGCCGGTCGGGCTCGGCCACCCGGGCCGCGATGCCGAGGCTGGCTGTCACGGTGCAGGGCGATCCGATGCAGGCCAACCGCAGGGTGAGCGCGTTCGGAACGGCGCGACGCACGCTCTCAATGACCCTGCGAGGCGCGCCGACAAGCGTCGTCTCCAGGCCGTAGTCGGTATGAAACGCCGGCGCGGCGGCCACAAGCAGGTCTCCCTCGCTGACCAGGATGTAACGCCAGCGAAATCCTGGAAGTGCGGCCCGCTCAACGGCGGTCAGGTAGTCGTAACCCTCCAGCACGTCCGGGAAGAGTGCGTCCCAGCTGGCCCGGTCCTGGCCGGCCAGGCTGTCCACGACCTGGGCCTTAAGCATCGACCATCTCGCGCTGGCGTTGCTCCGTCACGGCCGAGGCTGCGGTGAAGAGGGCGGCGGTCAACTCGCCGACGCGGGCATGCTCCTTGTCGACGTGGACCATGTGGTAGCTGTCTTCCAACACGAAGACCTCGGTGCGCCCGCCCAGGGCGTCGCGCAGACGGTAGGCGTTGCGCAGGTTGGCCATGTCGTCCTCGAGGGCGTGGACAATCAATACCGGCGCGCGAACCTGGGGCGCCACGCGTTCCACATGGCGCGCCAGGCGATAAAGCTGGTGCATGCAGCCCAGCGGCATCCGCTCCAGCGCGCCCGGGATCATGGACTGCAGGGCGTGGGCGGCCATGGTCCTCAGCCGCTCATCCTTCAGGCCATAGGGATGCGGCTGGACGAAGCTCAAGCGCCGGATGAGGGGAAGGTTGGCGACCGCCTGGATCACCGGTGCGCCGGTGGTGATCTTGGGCATGTTCCAGCCGTCGTACTCGAACAGCATCGAATAGACCGCAGCGCCGCGGATTTCAGGGAACTGCGCGCAGAGCTCAAGGCCGATCGCCCCGCCGGCGCAGATACCCGCCACATAGACCTCGTCCACCTCTCGGGCGAACTTGAGATAAGCCTCGCGCGCCGAATCCACCCAGTCGCGCCAACCGGTTTTCAGGAGGTCGGCCTCGGTTCCGCCGTGCCCCGCCAGCAGCGGCGCATAGAGCTCGAACCCCCTGCGGTTGAGCACCCGCCCGACGGCCTTCATCTCGCCCGGGGCGCCCGTCAGGCCGTGCAGCAGCATGACACCCCTTCGCCCGTCGCCGCGAACCCGGAAACTGCGATCCTTCATCCGCTCGCTCCATCGGCGATGAGATCGAGCAGATTGAGATTGACGGCTTCGCCGGCGGCCCGCGCCGCTTGCGGCGGTCGGCTCCACGGCTGATCGAGCAAGGCCTCACCCTGCTTCAGCACGCAGCTCAGCGCACCGCCCCCGTAGATAGCCGGCGACCAGTCGCCGAGGACGTCGGCGCCTATCAGCCGGTGGTTCCGCAGCAATCCGACCAGCAAGCGTCTCAGGTAGGCCAGGCTGGTGCGCCCCTGGTCCCAGTTGGTGGCGGCGTCCTTCGGGCGCAGGACGTCCTTGTCGATCGTGATGTAGATCGCCTCCGTCTGGATCCGGCCGGGCAGGAACGTCGCAAACTCAGCCTCCCCCATCGCCTCGATCGTCGGCCATTGCCGTCCGCCAAGCTCCGCGCAAGCCGCGCCGTCGGGGGCGCGATAGGGATAGAGTTCGAGGCGCCCTTCGGCGAGCAGGTCGAGGTCCGCGCGCCGTGGGTTCGGTCGCCGGATGTCCTGGCTGCAGACCCCCACGGTTATCACGCGCGCCACCTGCTCCATGCGTGCGGCCCTACCCACCCACGACCCGCAATGAACGCCGTTGGCGAAACGGACCCAGTCAGGGTGGTTGTCGAAATGCACGACGGTGACGGCCGGGCGGCCCGCAGCTTCGATCGCCCTTTCAAGCAGGAGCGGCGTGACGTGATGGAAGTCCCCGGATCCCGAGAAGACCAGGGTCGGTCCGCCGCTCGGCGGCAGGGCCTCGGCAAGCCGGGCGCGCAGGTCCTCAAGCGCTGGCGCACGGCTCCACAGGCGCAACGCCGGGCCCAGGTCGCGCAGGTCAACGGCTCGTCCGCCAAGAGCCGTCACCTGCGCGACCAGGGCCTGCTGCCGGATCAGGGCGTCGTCCAGATGTAACAGCGCTGCGCGCATGAACCCCTGCGCCCTAGGCGGTCACGCAGCGCCGCAGAAGCATCTCCAGCAGCTTCAGCGCCAGGTCGATCTCCAGCGTCGTGATGTCCAGAGACGGCGCGAGCGTGATGACATTCTTGTAGTAGCCGCCGACGTTGAGGATCAGCCCCATCTTCTTGCCGGCCACATCGAGGTCACCCTTGAGGCCCTCGGCGACCATTCGGTCCAAGAGCGCCTTGTTCGGCGTAAAGCCATCGGCCTCGCAAAGCTCCGCCCGCAACGCCAGGCCCAGTCCGTCGACGTCGCCGAGCTGCGGCCAGCGGGTCTGCAAATCCTTCAAGCCGTCGAGGAAGTAGGCCCCCTTCTCCGCGACCGACCGCTCATAGTCGCCCTCGGCGGCCATGCGCAGGGTTTCCAGCGCAACGGCGGTGCCCATCGGGTTCGCATTGAACGTCGAGTGGGTCGAGCCGGGCGGAAATACGCCGGGGTTGATCAGTTCTTCCCTGGCCCAGATGCCGGAGAGCGGGTTCAGTCCGTTGGTGACGGCCTTGCCGAACACCAGGACGTCGGGCTGCACGCCGAAGTGCTCGATCGACCACAGTTTGCCGGTGCGGTAGATGCCCATCTGCACCTCGTCGACCACCAGCAGGATGCCGTGGCGGTCGAGCACCTTCTTCAATTCGATGAAGAAGTTCTTCGGCGGGATGATGTAGCCGCCCGTCCCCTGGATTGGCTCGACGTAGAAGGCGGCGAACTCCGCCTCGCCGGCCTTGGGGTCGAACACCCCGTGGAATTCGCTCTCGAAGAGCCGCTCGAAGTTCCGCACGCACTGGGCGCCGTACTCTTCCTTGCTCATGCCCTTGGGGCCGCGGAAGGCGTAGGGGAACTCGACGAAATGGGCGCGATCGCCGAAGTGTCCGAACCGGCGGCGATAACGGTAAGACGAAGTGATCGCAGACGCGCCCAGGGTGCGGCCGTGATAGCCGCCCTGGAAGGCGAACATCAGGCTCTTGCCGCCGCAGGCGTTGCGCACCAGCTTCAGGCTGTCCTCGACGGCCTGCGCGCCACCCACGTTGAAGTGCACGCGGCCTTTCGCGCCGAACTTGGCTTCCGCGTCGCAGGCGATCAACGCCGCCAACTCGACCTTCTCGCGGTGCAGATGTTGCGACGCGACCTGCGGCAGGTGGTCCAGCTGACGATGGGCGGCGGCGTTAAGTCGCGGATTGCGATAGCCGAAATTGACCGTCGAGTACCACATCTGGAGATCCAGAAACGCGCGGCCCTCGGCGTCGTACATGTACGAACCGTTGCAGGTTTCGAAGAACTTCGGGTTGTCCAGATAGTGGACCGTGTCGCCCCACGAGCAATATTGAGCATCCAGGCTGCGAAGCTCGGCTTCGCTCAAAGGGGCGGCTGGGGCGTCGTACATCTAGAACTCCGAAGGGGTCAGTCGCAGGCGGCACTAAGTCGGGATGGCAGGTGGTCGCCGGCCAGCCATTCGAGAGTCCGCAAGACGTCACGGAACGTGTCGAACGGATGATAGGCTTGCCCCCGCTCCGCACTGTGTATGGCTAAGGCGCCCTTGGCAAACAAGACGTCAGCGCGAGCGGCGACGCAGTAGTCCGAACGGCCGTCGCCCACGAACACCAGCGGGCCTGCTCCCGAGGCGCCCGACGTCGCCTGGCACTTGCAGACACCCGATCCGCTCGCGCAGTCGATCGGCTTTGGCGGGTGTTCCAGGCGCCGCCGTCCAGGCGATCCGACCAGGTTATTGGCGACGACCGGCAGCCGCTGCAAGCCATGGCGCGACAGGATCCTGGCGATGAAATAGTCGACGCCGTCGCTCACGACGCCGAGCGGAAGCCCCCGCCTCTCGGCCCATTCCACGAAGGCGGCGAACCCGGGGTCCAGTTCGACGGTGTCGAGCAGTTCGTCGAGGTCAGCGTCGGCGCCGCCGATCAAAGCCACCTGGCCGCGCATGCATACGTCAGCCGATATCCGACCTGCCTCCCACTCCACCTGAAGCCGGCGCCAGTCGGGATCGGCTAGCGCCTCCAGTATGAAATCGGTCGAATCCCGCCGGCTGATGGTCCCGTCGAAATCGCAATAGATGCGCATTTGTTGTTCGCGGACCTGAAACGCTGCACTTCCCGTCTCAATGACGGCGCGGCAAGCCAGGCGCCTCAGCCACGCTGGCGAGCCGGCATCGCGGTGGCGACTCGTGGCGCCGCGCGATCGAGAAAGCCGAGGAAATGTGCGTATCTCAGGGTGCGCACTCCGGCCGCCAGCTGCACATCGCGCGATGCTTCGCGCACCGCCGGCATCTTCGTCCAGTGGACCTTGGGCTGGTGGTGATGCTCGGCGTGATAGCCGTTGTTCAGGAAGGCCCAGTTATAGATGGGCTCATAGGTCGAAACCCCGGTCGCGATCGGCTGGTCTGGGTCGGCGCCGGCGTGCTCGTACCAGGCGATCAGGAACGATAGGCAGTGGCCCAGGTAGTAGAATGGGGCGAGGAACAGAACAAAGCGCCAGTTCAGGACCAGCAGGGCCCCGTAGACCACGACGATGGCCCAAAACTCCTGCAACGCCTGGCGCGCCTCCCGCGGCCGCCTGGCGCGGATCGCGCGCGCCACCGTGAAGGGACCATCGTCGCGCCAGAACTGGCGCAGGACATAGGACCAGGCAGGCTCAACCTTGCCGTCGCCGCCGTATTGGTAAAGCGAGATCGGATCGACCGTGCTTCCGTCGGCCCCGATCCGGTCTGAGTTGCCGGCGTGGTGACGCATGTGCACGTACTTGTACATGGTCTGGGGCGTGCCGAGCGCGAGGGTCAGCACGAGACTGGTGATTCGGTTCGCCGGCTCGAAGGCGAAGAAGGGGTTGTGGATAAAGTTGTGGGAGACCGAATCCAGACTCCATCCGATCGCGAGCGCGTAGAGCACCGCGCCTGCGCTCCGCTCGAGCCAGGTCATCTGAGGCCACGCCAGGAAGAAAACCAGCAACAGCGCCAGATGGGCGTAGGCCAAAGCCGCCGGGAGGACGTCCCAGGCCGAATAGCGGAACAGTCCGGCGTGCGGCCGCGGTTTCGTCCGTTGTCGATCCATCAGCGTCATGACGCCACCGAAGGATCATCACCGGCGAGCACGACCCTTCTGCGTCTGGCCGTGGGTACGCGGTGCGTCTTCGGGTCCAGGAAGCCGAGAAAGTGCGCCCATCCGATCACCGAAACACCCTCGCGCCGCTGCTCCTCGGCGATCTGGCGATGGAGCGCCGTCATTTTTGTCCAGTGGACCTTTGGACGATAGTGATGCTCGGCGTGGTAGCCGTTAAAGAGGAAGACCCAGTTGTAGATCCGGCCATAGGTCGACACACCCCAAGCGATCGGTTTGTCCGGGTTGCCGCCCAGGTGCTCGTAGTACCCGTTGAGGTTGGAGAGGCACTGGCCAAGGTAGCTCGCCACGACCATCAGCGGCGTGAACGCCCATCGCTCGCTCACAATGCCGAACGCGAGCAACGCCCCGAAAACCAGGATGACCGACCAGAACTCAAAGAGAGCCTGGCGGGCTTCACGCGGCCGCTTGACGCCAATCTTGCGGGCGAGCGCGAACGGGTCGTCGTCGCGAAAGTACTGCAGGAACACGTACGAAAGCATCGGCTCGGCTTTCCCGTCGCGCCCGAACTGGTAGATCGACAGTGGGTCGATGGTGACGCCGTCGGCGTTCGGACGGTCTGCATTGCCGGCGTGATGCTTCAGGTGGACGTAGCGGTACATGGTCTGCGGCGTGATCAGCGCCAGGGTGATCACCAGGCTCATCAACCGGTTCAGCCGCTCCGACCTGAAGAACGGGTTATGGATGAAGTTGTGGGCGACCGAGTTCAGGTTCCAGCCCACGCTGAAGGCGTAGAGCAGCAGCAGTGAGATCCGGCTCGGCCAGGAAAGGGCCGGCCACGCGACGAAGAACGCCGCCACCAGCCCGAGCTGGACCAGCGCCAGGGTCGCGGGCACGACGTCCCACGGGCTGGCCCGGAAGAGACCGCGATGAGGAACGGAGGAGCTGGTCAAGCGATCGCCTCTGACTTGGTCGGATCATATTCAGGCGCAGGGATTCCGGCCGCAATGTGGTAGGCCTTCGGCGTGCGCGGCGTCACTGCGAAGGCCCGCCTTCGCCCGGCTTTTCCGGACCCCGGTCCGAGGCAAGCAGCGCCACGCCACAGGCGATCACCAGGACGCCCACGATACGCATCGGATTGAGCATCTCATGGAAGAGGATCACCGCGCTTGCGAGCGTGCTGACGTAGATGATCGCCGTCATTGGAAAGGCGCGGCCGAGATCTGCGTCCTTCAGAATGGTCATCCAGATCAGGAAGCCGCAGAAATAGAGCGCAAATCCCAGCAGCACGATCGGGGTCGCCAGGGCCTGGCCAACAAGGTGGGCGAGCCCTGATCGATCGTCGAGCGTCGCGCCGGCGTATTTGAAGGTGACCTGGGTGGCGGTCTCGACGGCGACGAACAAGAGCCACCCCCAGATGACGGCTTGTCGGCTGCGTGGATGGGCGGATGTCGGGGCTGTGCGGTCGACCTCAACCAAGGCTGGCGCCTACTAGGCCTGCGCCCAGGGTGACGAGCCCCGCTGCGATCCAACGTCGCGCCCGCGCTCGCTCACCCAGGAAAAGCCTCCCCGCCAGGACCACCCCAACATAGGAAAGCGCCGCCATCGGACCCACGATGGAGAGCGGCGCATGCCCCAGTACATACATCCAGGAGACGGCCTCGACGCAGTAGCCGAGAAAACCTGCAAGGATCCATGGGCTGGTCGCCACCGAACGCCAGAACAGCGGCCCCGCGGCGTGGCCGATCCTGTCAAGGCCCAGCTTGAAGGCCGTCTGCCCGAACACGTCGAGCAGCACGGTCAGGGAAAACAAAACCCACGCCAGCGCACTCATGAATTGCCTTCCGCCCACCCCGCAGCGGTGATCAATATGGGAAAAGCGCCGCCACGCGAACCGTCGGCGGCGAAAGCCGGGACTTCCGTGCTTCTGCGTTGGCGGCGGACCGTGCCCAACGCCGGGATTGCGAATTTCGACAGCCGCCCGCAATCAGGTCACCTTCCTGCCGTCAGCTTTACGAGCATGGCGAGTTCACTGAATCAGAGACCCCTCCCGGACGAATGAACAGGTCTTGGCCCATTTCCCGTCGGCAGGCTCTGTCGCAGTCCCTGGGGGCTTGGCTATTCGCCGCGGGCCGGCCGGCGCTTTCGGCCCCCAACAAACCTGATCCGGGCGGGGCCCGCGACGTTCTGACGCGGCTTTTCGGAGCCGCCGCCGGAGATATCGCGATGACCCTGGAGCCCTCCCCCAACGAGGGATCGCCACCCTGGTACGCCGTCGAAAACCGAAACGGCAAGATCTCGGTCCGCGGCGATACGCCAGTGGCGCTCGCGCGCGGCGTTTACGCCGGGCTGCGCGACGCCGGCGTTGCGCATGTCAGTTGGGAGGGCGACCGCGTCGCCTGGCCCAAGGATTTGGCCGAGTTCACCAGCGGTCGTGTGGAAAGTCCCTTCCAGCATCGCGCATACCTGAACACCTGCACCTATGGGTACACGACGCCCTGGTGGGGATGGCCGCGCTGGAGCCGCGAGATCGACTGGATGGCAGTCCATGGGATCGACATGCCGCTGGCGATGGAGGGCCAGGAATTCGTGTGGCGGGCGCTGTGGCGCGAGGGGGGCCTGAGCGAGACCGAACTTGCCGGCTATTTCTCCGGACCGGCTTTCACGCCCTGGCAGCGGATGGGCAACATCGAGGGCTATCGCGCCCCGTTGCCTGCCGCCTGGATCGACAGGAAACGAGATCTCCAGCGGCAGATCCTGGGCCGAATGGGTGAGCTCGGCATGAGCCCCATACTGCCGGCCTTCGGTGGCTATGTGCCCAAGGCCTTTGCGCTGAAGCATCCCAAGGCCCGCATCTACCGGATGCGGGCCGGCGCCGGCTTTCATGAGACCTACTGGCTCGACCCGGCCGATCCTCTGTTCGCCAAACTGGCCGGCCGGTTCCTCGCGCTCTACACAGAAACCTACGGTCGCGGGACCTACTACCTCGCCGACTCCTTCAACGAGATGACGCCGCCCATCGATGTCGGTGGATCCGACGCCCCCAACGCGTTCGCCGACGGGACGGCCCCCACCACAAGCGCGGTCCCCGCCAAGCCTGTCGATCCGGCGCTGAAAGCCCGGCGGCTGGCGGCCTACGGCAAGGCGATCCATGATGCGTTCCGCCAGAGCCGACCGGACGCTGTGTGGGTGATGCAGGGCTGGCTGTTCGGGGCCGACCAGAAATTCTGGGACGCAGAGGCGATCGGCGCCTACCTGAGCCAGGTTCCTGATGACAGGCTGATGATTCTCGACATCGGCAATGACCGTTATCCGGACAGCTGGCGCACCGCCCATGCCTTCGGCGGCAAGCGGTGGATCTACGGCTACGTCCACAACTATGGCGCCAGCAACCCTGTCTACGGCGACCTCGACTACTACCGCCGCGACCTGGCGGCGATGTCGGCGAACCCGCAAGCCGGGCGGCTGGCGGGCTTCGGAATGTTCCCTGAAGGCCTGCATAACAATTCCATTGTGTACGAAGCGGCCTATGACTTGGCCTGGAACGCTGGAGCCGCCTCCCTGCCGGCCTGGCTTTCGACCTATGCCAAGTCGCGCTACGGGCGGACCACACCCGAGCTTGAAGCCGCGCTTCAGCTCCTCGTCGAGGCGGTCTATTCCACCCGCTACTGGACGCCGCGCTGGTGGAACGGCAAGGCCGGCGCCTACCTCTTCTGCAAACGGCCATCGGCCACCGTCGTCGAGTTTCCGGGCCACCCCGGCGACCGCGCCAAGCTGGCAGCCGCCGTCGGCGACCTTGCGCGGCTGGCGCCGGCCTTCGCCGAGCAGGCGCTCTTCGTCGCCGATCTGGTCGACGCCAGCCGCCATATGGTCAGCGAGGACATCGACGTCCTTATCCAGCAGGCTGTGGCGGCTTACCGGCGCGGCGACCTGGCGAGCGGCGATCAGGTACGTCGCAAAATCGAGGACCTGGCCCAGGCGCTTGACGCCTTGCTGGGCGTCCAGACCGACTGCCTGGCCAGCTGGATCGACGAGGCGCGCGCCTACGCCGACAATGCCGGCGACGCGCGCGCCTATGTCCTGAACGCCAAGGCCCAGGTGACCATCTGGGGCGGTGACGGCAACCTCGCCGACTACGCCTCCAAGGCCTGGCAGGGCCTCTACCGCGACTTCTACCTCCCGCGGTGGCAGCAGTTCCTCAGCGCGCTTCGCGCCGCCGGAACCGGTCCCTTCGACGAGGCGGGCGTGGTCGCGGAGATAACCGCCTGGGAGCACGCCTGGGTCGATCGCGACACCGCCTACGTCCGCCAGCGTCCGGCCGATCCGGTGGGCGCGACGCAAGCGCTTCTCGCTCGCCTGGAGCGGCCTTAAGGTCTTTGCCCATGGCAAAGCCTTGTGAGCGCTTCCTGTCGCTGGATGTCTTCCGTGGGCTGGCCGTCTGCCTGATGATCATCGTCAACACCCCGGCGCCCGGCGCGGAGCCCTATTCCTGGCTCGTGCACGCCAAGTGGTTTGGGTTCACGGCAGCCGATTGGGTCTTTCCGTCCTTCCTTTTCGCTGTCGGCTGCTCGATGGCGTTTGCGTTCCTGCGACCGACCACCGACTGGGCCTTCGCGAGCAAGGTGCTGCGCCGGGCCGCCCTCATCTTCCTCCTGGGCTTCCTGATGTACTGGTACCCCTTCTTCCGGCAGGTCGACGGCGCCTGGACCCTGACGCCGTTCAGCGACACCCGGGTGATGGGCGTTCTGCAGAGGATCGCGCTCTGCTATGCGCTGGGCGCCTTCGCCGTGCGCTACCTGTCGCCGCGCAATCTCGTGATCCTTTCGGGAGCGCTGCTGGCCGGCTACTGGGCGATCCTGCTGGCTGTCGATCCGTCCGACCCCTTCTCCAAGCTCGGCAACGCAGGCACGCGCCTGGATCTTTTCGTGCTGGGCCAGAGCCACCTCTATCGCCGCGATGGCGGCTTCGACCCCGAGGGGCTGCTGGGCGCCATGCCGGCAACCGTCAATGTCATCGCGGGCTACCTCGCCGCGCGCTACTTCACTCATGCCCCCGATCGGGGCCGCTCCCTGGCGCGGATGGCCTTGGCGGGCGTCGCCTTGTCACTTGCCGCCGTTGCCTGGAGTCCTGCCTTTCCGATCTCCAAGAAGCTCTGGACCGGCAGCTTTGTCCTGCTGACCACCGGCCTGGACCTGATGGTGTTGGCTGCTTTGGCCGCCCTCCTGGAGGGCCGCGCGCCGAACCCGGCTACCCGCTTCTTTCAGGTCTTCGGCCGCAACCCCCTGGTCATCTACCTGTTCTCGGAGCTGTTCGTGGTCACCTTGCAGCAGGTCCAGGTCGCGCCGGGCGTCGATGTCTACCAGTGGCTGGGCGTGAACGTTTTCCAGGCCACGGCCCCTGGACCTCTGGGCGCTTTGCTGGGCGCCGTCACCTACATGCTGACGTGTTGGCTGCTCGGATATATTCTGGACCGGCGAGACATTGTCGTGGCGCTCTAGCCGGATCGAAACTGCGGTACGCGCTTGCCCGCGCGTCAGGCTGAATCGATGTTATGATCCACCAAGTATCAAAACAGAATAGACCCTGGGAGTTTGACGCCATGCGACGCGCGCTTATTTTCGCGTTGGGAACCGCCCTTTCAACGGCCAGCCTCGCGCTGGGCGCCCACGGCGCACCAGCCCAAAGCCCTGAGGCCAAGGGGGCTGCGGGCGACGACCCGACGATCCCGCAGCCCGGTTGGGTTCCGCCAAAGAACGCCATGGGCCAGCCGGACTTCTCCGGCTACTGGTCCAACGCCACCATGACACCCCTTGTCCGCAACGCGAGGCTGACGGACAAGCTCGTCGTCCCGAAAGCCCAGGCCGCGCAGCTCGAGAAAGTCTTCGCCGAGGCCCTGGCCGCCGCCGACGCGCCCACCGACCAGAAAAAGGGGCCCGGCGCCGTAACCGATCCCAACTCTCCCGAGGCGCAGCTTGTAAAGATCCGGCCCGACTTCGCCGCCGCCGGCGGAGACGTGGGCGGCTACAACACCTTCTGGATCGATCCGGGCAACCACATGATGGAGGTGAACGGCGAGTACCGCTCGTCCATCATCACGACCCCCAACGGAATGCCGCCCGCCCGCAAGGCCGGCGCTCCGGGCGGGCGCGGCGGTTTCCCGCGAGAGTCCTACGACAGTTACGAGAACCGCTCGCTGGGCGAGCGCTGCATCATGGGCTTCGGCGCCAACGCCGGCCCACCGATGCTGGCCAACGGCTACTACAATAATAACTACTACATCCAGCAGTCGCCCGACGCCGTGGTGATCCAGGTGGAGCTGATTCACGATGCCCGGATCATCCGGCTGAAGGGCGGACATCGAACCGATGGCGTGCGTCCGTGGATGGGGGACTCGATCGGCCACTTCGAGGGGAACACCCTGGTGGTCGAAACCACCAACCTGCCGCAGGGTCAGGGCTTCATGGGCTCGTGGAAGAACCTGAAGGTCACTGAACGCTTCACCCGCGTCTCGCCGACCCGGATCAATTACCAGTTCCAGCTGGAAGACCCCGACACCTGGGACAAGCCTTGGGGCGGCGAATACGACTTCTCCCCGCTGAAGGGCATCGTCTACGAGTACGCCTGCCACGAGGGGAATTACGCGCTACCCGCGATCCTTGCGGGCGCGCGTCGCCAGGAGAAGGAAGCCGCCGCGGCCGCGGCCAAGAGCGAACCGGCCCCCACGCCCGCTCAGGCGCCGGCAAAAGGCAAATCCGGCGCCGACTGAGCGGTTTCAAGCGTCGCATCGCTTAAGCGCGCGCCTCACGAGGGCGCGCGTGACCGCAGCTGACTCCGCCTCAAGTCAACAAGCATTGACATGGGCGGCCGCTGGCGCGAGCGTCGGGTGAGGCGCGTTCGAGCGATCCTTTTGAGACTGCAGGGTTCACCGGGTCAGCGTCGTGAAGCGACCACGTCAGGGAGCGAAACCATGAACATCTCCGTGAAAGTCCAGGGCGCCGAGGCGGCCGCCGAGATTGCCGCCACCCCCTTGGCGGAGCTGAACCCGGCTAAGGTGAGCCGCTTCTACGACGACACCATCTGGCCGGTGTTCGAGCGCTTGCGTCGCGAAGACCCGGTCCATTTCACACCCGAGAGCGAGTTCGGTCCCTATTGGTCGATCACCAAGTGGAATGACATCATGGCGGTGGACACCGACCATGAAGCGTTCTCGTCGGCCGACGGCATCACCCTGGTCAACCTTGAGGCGATGGCCGAGCAGATAAAGGTCATGGGCGAACGCCGCCGCGGCGGCGCCGGCTTCATCACCATGGACGAGCCCGACCATGGCCCGGCCCGCAAGGCGGTGAGCCCGACGCTGGCGCCGGCCAATCTGCAGATCATGGCGCCCATGGTGCGCGAACGGGCAGGCGAGATCCTGGACAGCCTGCCGATCGGCAAGGAATTCGACTGGGTGGACCTGGTCTCGAAGGAACTGACGGCCATGACGCTGGCCACCCTGTTCGACTTCCCGTTCGAACAGCGCCGCAAGCTGCCCTGGTGGTCGGACATGGTGATGAACATGCCGGGCCATGGGCCGGTGGAGAGCTGGGAGCAGAAGGCAGCGGCGATGTTCGAATGCTTCGGCGCGTTCACCGAGCTTTGGAACCAGCGGGTCAACGCCCCGCCCGGCAACGACCTGATCTCGATGATGGCGCACAACCCGGCCACCCGGAACATGTCCGTGGAAACCTACCAGGGCAACGTCATCCTGCTGATCGTCGGCGGCAACGACACGACGCGGAACACCATTTCCAGCAGCGTTTATTCGCTCAACAAGAACCCGGACCAGTACGCCAAGCTTCGCGCCAATCCAGACCTCGTACTGCCGATGGTGTCCGAGACGATCCGCTGGCAGACGCCGCTAGCGCACATGGCCCGCACCGCCACGCGGGACGTCGAGCTCGGCGGCAAGACCATCAAGAAGGGCGACAAGGTCGCCATGTGGTACATCTCGGGCAACCGCGATGAAGATATGGTCGAACGGCCAAACGAGTTCATCATCGACCGCGAGCGGCCTCGCCAGCACATGTCGTTCGGCTTCGGCATCCACCGCTGCGTCGGCAACCGGGTGGCCGAGATGCAGCTGACGATCATCTGGGAAGAGATCCTAAAGCGCTTCCCGGAGATCAAGGTCGTGGGCGAGCCCGTGCTCAACTGGTCGGCCTTCGTGCATGGCTTCGAGAGCCTGCCCGTGATCATTCCGGCCCGCACCTGAGCGCAGGATCCAGTGGGCCGAATTCAGGGATGAGTGACGCTGCAAGCCTGGGCCGAGATCGGGTCGGGCCGCGAAAGCGTGACGCCGGGGCCACCCGGGCTGCGATCCTCGAGGCGGCCAAGGCGCACTTCGCGCGATCCGGCTACGATCGCGCGGCGCTGCGCGATATCGCCGCCGACGCCCGATCCGACGTCGCCCTGGTCAAGCGCTACTTTGGCGGAAAGGAAGCTTTGTTCATCGAGGCGCTGAAGGGGTCGTTCCACCCCGATCGCCTGCGGGCATGGGACCGTCGGACCTTCCCTCGCGAGGCTGCCGCCATGCTGGCCGACGCCGCCCACGTGGGCGAGGAGCGCACCCTCAGCTTCCAGTTCCTGCTGCGTACGGCGACGTCGCCCACGACCGCGCCGCTGTTGAATGTCGCCGTCCAGGAGCGTTTCCTGGGCCCGATCCGCGACTGGCTAGGCGGGGAAGACGCCGCCGCTCGCGCCCGCGTGCTGGCCGCGACCTATATTGGCTTCCTCGTAGAACGCCTCATCCGCAACGAGGCGCTCAAGGGACGCGAGCGGGAGGTGTTCATCGATCGGGCCACCGCGATATTCGAGACCCTTCTGGTTCCATGGCCAGCCGATGAGGACTGAAGCCGCCCATGCGGCGGCCGTCGAGGCCAGCTTGGAAATCGCGGCTGAGCGCGGCGGCGACCTCAGCCCGCGCGTCTACGAGCGGTTATTCGAGCGCCAGCCGCAGATGATGGCATTGTTCTGGCGCGACACGACGGACGCCATCAAGGGCGAGATGCTGGCGAAGGTGTTCGAGGCCATCCTCGATTTCATCGGCGAGCGCCGCTACGCCGACCATCTGATTGAGACCGAAGTCGTCACGCACGAAGGCTATGACGTGCCGCGCAACGTGTTCGCCACCTTCTTCGGCATCGTCGAAGAGATCGTGCGCGAAACCTGCGGCCCTGACTGGACAGATGCGATGGCGGTGGCCTGGCGGCGCGTCTTGGCTGACCTTGACCACTACGTGGCCCATCCTGAGCCAGAGGCTGCCTCTATTTCGGATGATTGACGAGGTAGGAAGCCCCCGCCCAAAGCCGCGCGGCAAGCTCTGACGGCAACTTGCCCTCGGGCTGCGACGAGATCATCGCTGCGATCCCTCTCCCCAGGGCCCAGAGCGCCGTGGCCGCGTTGGCCTTATGCGCGGCCGGAAACCGGGGATCGGCATCGACCGTCGACTGAAATACCAGGAATGTCCTGTGGTCCGCGGCGCGCAGGATCTCGTGACGGGCCATCAGGCGCTCGCTGAACATCACCGAAAACAGCGCCGGATGCGCCTGGGCGAAGCCAAAATAGCCCCGGACCCCTGCGGCGAGCGGGGTTGGAAGGTCCTGGCTAGATCGCAGACGGACCATTTCCTCCGCCAGATCGTCGAACCCCTTCACGGCAAGGCTCAGGAGCAGAGCCTCCTTGTTCGCGAAGTAGTGGTACATAGATGAAATCCCGATGCCCGCCCCCTCGGCGATGGCCTTGAGATTGAGGTCCTCGACACCCTTGGCGGCGAGGATTTCGGACGCCGCAGCCAAGGCCTTGGCCCTGACGCTCGAGACCTCATGCGATGGGTGTTTGAAGCTTGGGTTCACCTCGGCTCGCACCCGCCGGACCGGGTTGCCCGCCCGACACTCTCAAATAGCGCTCGACCCACGCCGATTCCCCCCGTCCCGCTGGATGCCGCCATCCTCGCGCCGCTTGTCCCGCAGCTTCCCTTCCGAACTATCGCGGCTGGCCCGGTTCGTCACCAGCCGGCTGAGGTACGGCGGGTTAAAGAGAATTCACTTGCCGAATGACGTTCGTTGACACCGAATCGGTGATCGGCTGAACGCATTTGCGACAGCGGCTCGCTCCGGGTGATCTGCGGGGGGCTTCGATGATGTCTGCGCGACTAGGCGTCCTGGGAGCTGCGGCAAGCGCCCTGCTCGCCTGCGGCTGCACCACGGACATAGCGTCCAACGCGCTTGCGCAAGGGGCCAGTGCGACGGCGAGCGTGGCCGAGGCGCCGCGGCGGGTCGACAACTTCATGCTGGTGGACGCCGACATGGAGGCCCACGAGCTCTACCGGCTGGCCGACGCCAAGGCGGTGGTGCTGG
>NZ_DASXNL010000045.1:0-11578 GCF_036495085.1 Phenylobacterium sp.
GGCTACTACCTCTATCCCGTCTTCCCGTGCCTGCTGCTCGCGCTGGTCGCGACCCATCTGACGAGCAGCGCGGCGGAGCGGCCGTCAATCTCCTGGCAGGCGATCGCGGCCGGCGCCTGCGCCGGCGTGACCGCCCTCATCCGCTATGACGTGGGCTTTTTCCTGCTGATCGCCAACCTCGCCACCATTGTGGTCTTGGTCGCGCGTTCGACCGCCGAGGCGCGAAGTCGACGCGTTCTGGCGGCGTTGGTGGCCTATGTGGCGGGCACGGCCGCAGTGTTCCTGCCTGCCGCCCTGACCTTCTTGATCGTCTCGCCGGTGAGGCCGTTCGCCAACGACATCGTTGACTACTCGCTGAAGTACTACCGGGCTATGCGCGGCCTACCTTTTCCGGGCCTGCGCGACATGCGCAAGAACGCTGGGGACGTGGCGGTCTATCTTCCGGTCCTCGCCGTCGGGCTGGCCATGGCGGCCTTGGCGCTACGCCCCCGCGGGCGCTCAACGCACGCCACTGCGGCGTCCTTGAGCAACGACTCTGTTCCCTATCTCCTCGCGTTCACAGCGACGGCCGGCATGCTGTTTCTCAAGGGCATGGTGCGGGTCAGCCCAGTGCACATGACGCTTGCGATCGTGTCCTCACTGATCGTCTTGGCCATCCTGGTCGAGGACTGGGGACGGCGCGGAGCTCCGCTGAAGATCGCCGCCGCCGTGTTGGTGCTGTTGGCCGCCGAGCCGGCTGCGAGGTCTATGGCTCACGAGCTCCGCCTGGATGTGCAGGATCCCACCCGAACAGTGGCGGGCTGGCTCCTCGTCCCAGGCGAGGGGTCGCCGGCCGCAGGCGGATCCTGCGAGCAAGGACCCGCCTCAGGGCTTGCCCGGCTAGGATCAGATTACCCACGGGTGGCGACATTTATTGCGCGCCACACGCAGCCAGGAGAACCAATCCTGGTGGCCCTAAACCGCCACGACAAGGTCTTCATTAATCCCATAGGGCTGTATTTCGCGGCCGCCCGGCCGCCCGCCACTCATTGGCATCAGTTCGACCCGGGAATGCAGACCCGATCCGACATCCAGACCGACATGATCGGCGAGCTTGAGCGCCGGCACGTGCGGCTTGTGGTGCGAGACGCGACCGACGAGGGCGCCTCCGAACCCAACGGCAGCTCCGTGTCCAGCAGGGTATTCCTGCTCGACCGCTATCTGGCGTCCCATTACCGGCCGGTGGCCGCATCCGGCCCGGTGTCAGTCTGGTTTCTAAAGGGGGAGACGCCCGTCGCCTATGGCGCTCGCCAGGCCTGCGAGGCCTCGCCGAGCTGAGGATAATGGCGGTTCCGGGGTTGGTTGAATCGAATGCGATTGGCTGGGGGGTTCCTCGGGCGCTCGGATTCGAACTCTCCCACGGCCAGCCCAACGGACGGTTGGCAGGAGGGGGTCGTTACGTACGAGGGCGGTTGCGAACGCGACGCCATTGTCGTCGACCAGGGCAGGGTCGACGTGCATTCGCCGGATAATCGTTGGCACTCAGCTAGGAGCCTTCAGAGCAGCTCCTACGCCTTGTGCAGCGCTTCGGCCTGGTGTCGAGCGGGCCGGCCAGGCGAGGGCCTGGAACAGGCCGCGGGGCGTCTCGTCCAGCCCCGTCTGCGGCGTAACGTCGGGAACCTGGTAACTCCCGAGGATCACATCGAAAATTGGGAATAGTCCTGCGAAGTTGACGCCATAATGCTGAGGTTCGCGTGAATGGTGGATGCGGTGATAGGCTGGCGAATTCAGCACCCAGCTCCAGCGCCCGTAGTTAACTGCCAGGTTGGCGTGCGAGAAGTAGTGGTACAACGAGATCAACACATAGACGGCCAACGTTGAAGGTGTCGGCCGAAACGCGATTGCGGCGACGGGCCAGATGGTCAGGGCCTTGATCAGGACATCGCCCCAGAAGTGGCGGACCGTCGTCGAGGCGTTCATGCAGGGATCGGAGTGGTGCAGCGAGTGCATCCGCCAAAGCACCGGGATCGCATGTTGCGCCCGGTGGAACAGGCACTCCCCGAGGTCCATCGCGACGATGTAGGCTGCGGCCGCCAGGACCGGCGGCCAAGCGTCGACTGGGAAGGCGGGAAGGCCTGTGCGGCGGGAGAACGCTACCACTGCGCCCATCACCAGCGGCGCCGCGGATGCGGATGCAAAGTTCACCAACCAGATCGCCATGTTGAGCGGCCGCTGCCCAGGGTCCCGGCGCGCGGGAAACCTCCCCTCGAGAAGGGACAGGACACCGAGGGTCAACAGGTTCAGAAACATGTGGTTCGAGTCCTAACCCGCGCGGGTTTCGGGATGCTTACGGGGGCCCATCAATCATCCTCTTGGAACAATCCAAGCGCACCCTCGGAGCTGCCTCCGCGGAAGATCGCGGCGATCGTCTCGGCCCTGTTCGCTTCGGGATCGCCTAGGCCCGACGCAGAAGCCAGACGACGCCGGCGCCGAAGAGCACGACGACGGAGCCCGTCATCTCGACGAGGAACGTCGTTAGTTGATAATGGGTTAGCATATCTTTGTTATTCGTGCTGCCAGCACTGTTCACTCCGGAGGCGATTTTCGCGCATTCGCCCAGGCGAGCTGCGATGTAGCCCCTCAGTATCCCCGAACCGCTCACCGTATGGATGGGCGCTTGCTGGGATCGTAGACGCCGATCGCGATGCGCGAAAAACGGCCGCCGGCCCTGAAATGGTCAGCTCGCTCAGCCAAACGCGCGCAGTCCCGTTCATGATGCCCGTGACCCAGCGCCGATTACCTCCCGCGCGCCCGCCGGCGCCTTGATGTGCGGCGCGGCCCACGGGGTCCTCGTGCCGATCGCTGGGCGTCGACCCCTAACGCAAGGCGTCTGGCGACCCCTTTATCTGCGTACGCTAACGCTTCCGCTTGTTCCTCGCTAACGAGCGTGGGTTGACGATGGCGGCCGCCCCCGCAACGGTCTAGCTTGCGGCGTCCATAATGCGGGCGTGGGCCAATTGGGGTGCGTCAATGAACGCAAAGAGCTTCATCAGTTATTATCAGATCCTGGAGCTGGGCCCGAACGCCAGTCCAAGGACAATAGCCCGCAAATTTCGATACCTCGCCAGTCGATATCACCCCGATAATCAAACCACAGGAGATCGCTCCAAGTTTGATTTAGTCCTGGCCGCTTATGAAGTACTCAAAGATGAATTCAAGCGCGCCAAATATCATGACGAAAACAGGGATCATCTCCCGCCTCCATCTCATTCATTCGATGAAGATTTGGACGGTTCGGACGCCGAAGAAGACAGCGAGAACGAGAATATATTTAACGAAGACGAACAATTTATAGACAACATTGGAGTTGATAAAGACATCTCAATTCAAAATAATCTTCTTACGATGCTATATTTCCAGCGTCGAAGAAACATCAGACGGCCTGGAATTGGAAACGCCGAGCTGGAGTATTTATCAGGATGCCCGCATGAGCATCTTGAATTTCATATTTGGTATCTGAAAGAAAAAGGTTGGATCTCCACAGGAGAAGACGGCCTACTATCCATAACTGTAGCTGGCGTGGATCGCGCAGCTCTCATATCCCAAGGTGAAGGCGGCCGAAAACTCATCGTTGACCAAAGTTGAAAGCTGACATTGTACAGCATGCGCCGCGCCTGGTTTCCGCCGGAGTTCCGGGTGGGCTGACGGATGGCCATCCGCGCAGCCCTGCTGGCGCGCGTCCAACCCACTGACACGGGGACCCTGGCGGAGCGATCTTTGCGCGACTGGATGACGCAAGCCGGCCGGTGGGGACGCCCGCCTTCTGCCGCCAGCCGCAGTGAACATCGGCCGTCGCGATGAGCGGTCCTGACTCTCTGCAGCC
This sequence comes from Phenylobacterium sp., assembly GCF_036495085.1. Classification (GTDB taxonomy): domain Bacteria; phylum Pseudomonadota; class Alphaproteobacteria; order Caulobacterales; family Caulobacteraceae; genus Phenylobacterium. Next base: position 3,863 of record NZ_DASXNL010000045.1, read on the forward strand.
TCTATGTGGGCTCGCTGCTTCGGACCGCTCCATCGCCCCTGCCGGCTTCAGGGTGACTGGAGGGCCGAAGGAGGAAGCCGGCGGCCACCAGGGCGGCGGCGAAACCAGACGCCGCCCCAACGCCGAGCGCCCAGCGGGGACCGAATGTGTCGGCGACCCATCCGACAATGGGCGCGCCGACCGGCGTGCCCCCCAGCGCGACGCCGATGCGAAGCGCCATCACGCGCCCGCGCATGGATGGCTCGGTCGTAAGCTGCATCAGGCTGTTGGTGGCGTTGGCGAAGGTCAAGGCGGCCGCGCCGATCACCACGAGCGCGCCGGCGAAGAGCCAATAGTTCGGCGCAAACGCGCCGAGCGCGCAGCCAACGCCGAAGACGCCCGCGCCGAGCAGGAGCGAGCCGAACCCGATCTTGTCGCGGCCGGCGGCGATCAACGCGCCTGACATCGAGCCGATGGCCATAATCGACGAAAGGAGACCGAACCCGCGCGCGTCCGCATGGAAGACCCGAACCGCCATGGTCGAGATGAAGATCGGGAAGTTCAGGCCGAACGTCCCGATCAGGAAAAGCATGACCAGGATCGTCCTGAGGTCCGGGCGGCCCCACACATAGCGGAAGCCTTCCAGGAAGCTTCCCTTGGCCCGCCTCGCCCGCGCGTTGGGGCGCAGCTCGGAGACCCGCAGCAGGGCAAGCGAGATCAGCACCGCGACGAACGAGAGCCCGTTGATCACGAAAGCCCAGCCCGTGCCGATCGCAGCGATGGTCAGGCCCGCGACGGCCGGCCCGACCAGCCGCGCGGCGTTGAACGAGGTCGAGTTGAGCGCGACAGCGTTCGGCAGGTCCTCGTCGCCGACCAGCTCGGCCACGAAGGTCTGTCGCACGGGGGCATCGAACGCGGCGGCGCAGCCCTGAAGAAAGGCGAGGACATAGACCTGCCAGAGTTGAACGACGCCGGCGACCGTGAGGCCGCCCAGGATCAGGGCCAAGGCGCCCATCGCCGCCTGGGTCGCGATCAGAAGCCTGCGCTGGTTGAGATGGTCGGCGGCGAAGCCGGTCCACGGCAGCAGGAGAAGCTGCGGCCCGAACTGGAGCGCCATAACCATGCCCACGGCCGAGGCGCTGTGGTTGGTCAGCTGGGTGAGCACGAGCCAGTCCTGGGCCATGCGCTGCATCCACGTCCCGACATTCGAGACGAGCGCGCCCGCGGTCCAGAGACGATAGTTAGGGTTCCTCAGCGAACGGAAGACGCCGCCGCCCTGGGTCCTCGAGCGCGATATCCTCAAGACCGGTGCGGCGCGTTGCCGCCGTGGAAGCGGCCGAAGTGCCGCGCCGAGAAGACGGCGAGGAGCAACAGGCCAAGGCCCAAGGCCGCGACATCCAGGACGTCACGCAACTCGAAGTCCCCTACCCGGCAGACAAGGAGGTAACCGGCGACGAGATTGAAGAAGCCCCAGAGCACGTTGACGGTCGAGGAGGAAAGACCTTGCCCCGGCGGCTTGGCGAACGGGCTCTGGAACGGGCGCCCCATCATGCCGCTGACGAGATGGGGAACGGCGTTGGCCAGGAACGCGCCGCCGAAGAAATAGGCCACGAGGTGAAGCCACGGCATGTCAGGCGCTCCTCGTCTGCAGGAGGTCTATGATCTCCTGGCTGGTTCCTGTCTCCCCGAGCCGCGGGAAGACGTTCCTGATGCTGTAGTCGTGGGCCTCGGGACGCATGTCGGTCATGGCGTCGATCGCCAGGGTGACGTTGAAGCCCTGCTCATAGGCCTGGCGCGCCGTCGACTCGACGCCCGTCCCCGTGGCGACGCCGATAACGACGACCTGGGTCACGCCTTCCGCCTTGAGACGCTCTTCGAGGTCGGTGCTGGCGAAGGCGCCCCAGGTCCGTTTGGTTACGACGATGTCGTGCGGCTGTCGGTCGAGATCGGGGATGAAGTCGGTGAAGCCCTCGGGAAAAGCGCCGCTGAAACGCCGCGGCTGCTCTGTGCGGCCGGGCGCGCCACCGGCGACGTTGATCAGCACCACCGGCAGGACGTGCTCACGGAAAGCGTCGATCAGCGCGCGGGCCCGTTTCACCACCTCGCCGATGGGATGGGTCAGCGGCGAGCCCACAATGCCCTTCTGGAGGTCGACGACCAGCAGAGCGGTCTTCGGGTCGAGGGTCGTAAGCGCCATGGGAAGTCCTCCTTAGACAGGTGATTTCACCAAGTTCGGGCCGTTCAGTCCTCGACGAGCCGGTTCAGCAGTCCGGCGGCTTTGGCGAGGACGTCCATTTCGTCGGTGGAAAGCTGCGCCAGGAGACTTCTCGACAGCCAATCCTGCCGTGCCGCGCGCCCCTCCTGGACCCATTGGCGACAGGCGTCCGTGAGCGACAGCAGGATCCGTCGCCCGTCGTTCGGATCCGGCGCGCCGATCACCAGCCCCGCGGAATTGAGCGCCGCGACGACCGTGGCCATGGACTGGGGGCGCATGCCTTCCGCGCGCGCGAGGCTCGACGTGGTCGCCGGACCCTCCTTTTCGAGGCGAAGCAGCACCGAGACCTGGGACGGCGTCAGGTCTCCGACGTCCGCCTGCTCGCGCAGCCGGCGCTTCAGCTTGCCAACCAGGGCCCGGAGTTCGGCCGCCAAGGTCGACGCGCGTGCGGTTAGCGACGGATCTGACGAAACTGCCATGGCACGTGCATCGCATATATACAGGTAAACTGTAAAGATGAACTTTACAGTTTACCTGCTGATCAGGCGGCTCTCTCGTCTCAGCTTCCAAAGGCGACAAAGGAGAGCCGCATCGCAGTGGAAGGTCGGCGCATCGCACAGCGGACGTTTCCCCGTTCGAAGAACATGACTACCCTCCTCGGCGCATGCGGGGGGCGAAGGCGTGAAGAAACCTGGATCAGGCTGGGCGAGCCGGCGGTCGTTCATATTCTCCGCCGCGGCAGTCTTGCTCATTCCCACAATCGGCCAGGCGCGCGTCTACCGCGCACCGCGCACACGCTTTGGGGCGCCCGACCTGCAGGGCCTCTGGACCAATGCCTCCTACACCGACATCGAACGCCCGCCCCAGTTCAAGAGCCTCGTCATCTCGCCCGAAGAAGCCCGCGAGGCCGAAGCGATCTATGCCCGCCTCGGGACGTTTGACCCGAACGATGTCGATCCCCTTGGTCAGAAGGACTCCGAAGCCTGGGAGACCGGCAATGGCCTGGCGCGCGTGCGTGGCGAGATCCGCACATCCTGGATCGTCGACCCGCCGGACGGACAACTCCCGTTTAACGAGGAAACCAAGAAGCGCTTCCACTACGACAGGGACACGAAGGACCGCCCGCCGAGGAGCCTCGACAATCCAGAGGAACGCGGCGTCACTGAACGCTGCGTGGCGTCCGAGGGCGGTTATCCGCCCAACCTGCCGAGCCCCGACGGCAACTACATGCAGATCGTGCAGACGCCCAACCACGTGGCGATGTTCATCGAGAAATACCACGATGCGCACATCGTGCGGCTGGGCGACGTGCGTCACGCCCCGCCGGCGGTCACCTCCTGGATGGGCGACGCCATCGGCCGCTGGGAGGGCGAGACCCTGGTGATCGAGAACACAAATTTCTGCGCCGCGGGCCTCTCCCGCTATGACCGACTGAAGCTCTCGCCGGCGGCCACCGTCGTCGAAAAGTTCACTCGGGTTAGTCCGACGGAGCTACTCTACGAATTCGCGGTCACCGACCCGACCCTCTACACCCAGACCTGGCGCGCCGAGATGCCGTTCCTGAAGGCCAAGGGCCCGATGTACGAGTACACCTGCCATGAGGGCAACTATGGCTTACCCAACATCCTGGGAGCGGCGCGGCGCCTGGAAGGCAAGACCATCGACGGCGTCGCCAAGGGAAAATAGGCGGAGCGCACACTCCGGAGCGCGCCCGGTGATGGCCGACCGAGCGCAAGGGGTGGGCTGGCCGTCAGGGTCGCAGTCCCTGCCTTAGACCGCCGGAACTCAATTCCTTTGCCTTGCAGCCAGCATAACTGGCGTACAGAACTGGGAACAAACGTGAAATCTGCGCGAATACGCGTGCGCAGATTTTGTACGCGTTAGAGGTCTTGCCAAATTTTGCCAAACACCTACGTTGCGGTCCATGAGCACGATGAACATTTCGCTGCCCGAGTCGCTCAAGACCTTTGTGGATGAGCAGGTCAGTGGTCGTGGTTACGGCACGAGCAGCGAATACGTGCGCGAACTCATCCGCCGCGACCAGGACCGGCAAAGCCTGCGATCCCTTCTCCTGGAAGGTGCTCGGTCGAAGCCCGCCGGTCCGGCCGACGAAGCGTATTTCGAAGGTCTGCGTGGCCGAGTGCGCCGTCAGCGCGCGAGCTAGTGCCCAAGCCGCTCATTCTGCGGGAGCTGGCGCAACGCGACATCGAGGAGGGGGTCGACTTCTACCTGGCCGAGGCGGGCGAAGCCGTAGCCATCCGGTTTATCGACGCGGTCGAAGCTACGTTCCGCGCGATCCGGGCTCACCCGGCAGCAGGCTCGCCGAGGCATGCTCATGAACTGGCCTTGCCAGGGCTCCGCGCCCGGCAGACCCCGAAATTTCCGTTCCTGATCTTCTACCTCGACGGCAATGACCAGATCGATGTCTGGCGAGTCCTCAACGCAGCCCGCGACCTTCCGGCGTGGTTACAGGAACCGTGAACGCGACCAACGAAGCACCGGGACTTGTGCAGCCGGCTCTCGGCACCGCGACCCGTGGCGAAAGTCTTCGTCATGGCCGATCCCTCAACCGCGCGCGCTGCCGGTGCGCGGCTCCAGATCGAAGACGAGCAGGGTCGAACTGGCGGTGGCGCAGAGCCGTCCGGCTTCGTCATGAAGCGTCGCCTCGGCGAAGGCCACGCGCCTGCCGACGGAGGTTACCCGGCCCACGGCGCGTACCAAGCCGCTGTCTTCGCTGAGCGGGCGCAAGTAAGACACCTTGAGTTCCAGCGTCGTGTGGCTGCGGCCGGGCCCCAGGGTGGACTGAGTGGCGATCCCGCAGGCGCTGTCGAGCAGCGCTGCAGCGTAACCGCCGTGCACGGCGCCAAGGGGGTTGTAGACGGTCCGATCCGGCTGGCCTTCGAACACCGCGCGCCCGCGTTCGACCTCGACGAGATCGAAGTTCAGCGTCTGGCCGATCGGCGCGCCCAGGCCGCCGCTCAGCTTGGCCTGGAGCTGCCCCAATCCGTCCAACGGTCCTGCGGCGGCTTCCTCCATGCCGCTCACCACGGCTCGTGGAACGGGCGCACCTCGGCGAGGAACGACCAAGCGTCGCGGGGCTGGTGCGCGAGATGGAAGACCTCGGCGGCGATCGACGCGGGAGAGGTGAAGATGTCATCCTTGGCGTCTGGCAGGCGTTGGCGCTGCCAGGGCACGTCGATCACCGCGTCGATAATGAGGTAGGCGACGTGCACGCCCTTCGGCCCGAGGTCGCGCGCCAGGGACTCGGCCAGAATGCGCTGGGCCGCCTTGGTCGGCGCGAAGCCCGCGAACGCCGCACGTCCCCGGGTGGCCGACGTGTTGCCGGTGACAATCACGGCGCCTTCCCCGGCGGCCACCATCGCCGGCGTTGTCAGCCGCGCGAGATTGAACAGCGCCATGGTGTTGATCTCGAAGTTGCGCCGTAGCGTCTCCGCTTCGATCTGGGAGAACGTGCCGAACGCCCCGCCGACCGCGTTGTGGACGACAACTTGCGGATTGCCGACGTCGGCGACGACGCGTTCCAGCGCCGAGGCGTCGGCCACGTCGCAAGGGGCGGCGATCGAGTCCGGGATCTCGTGCGCCAGCGCCGCGAGCCGGTCGGCGTCGCGGGCCAGCATGGCGACGCGATAGCCGCCTTCGGCGAAGCGGCGAGCCACGGCCGCGCCCGTGCCGGGTCCGACCCCGGTGACCAGCGCCAGCGGTTTGGTCGCGTTCATGCCGCGTCCTCCAGGCGTGAGAGTTCCTCGCGCACGAAATCGAGGCGGTCGTTCCCGAAGAACATCGCCTCGCCGACGAAGATGGTCGGCGAGCCGAAGACGCCCCGCTCGGCTGCTTCGTCGGTGTTGGCCTCGAGCTTGGCCACGACCTCGGGGCTGTCGATCCGGGCGGCGATGCCGCTCGCCTCGATCCCGCGCGCCGAGAGAGCGGCGACGACGTCGGCCGAATTCGCCAGCGTCTTCCCTTCGCTCCAGATCGCTTGGTAGAGCGCCATGGTGATGTCCTCGGCCTCTTGCGGCGTGGCGGCCGACAACACGGCGCGAGAACAGGCCTCGCCGTCGTTGGCGCGCATGTCCGACGGGTTGAACGCGATGCCGTAGCGCTGCGCCCAGCGGCCGAGGTCGGCTCGGGCGTAGCGCCCTTTCACGGCGCAGGTGATCGTGGTCGGCACGTTGCCGACCTTCTCCATCACCGCGAGAATCTTCATCGGCTTCAGGGCGACGGCGACGTCCATCTGCCGAAGCTGGGTGAAGGCGAGATAGCTGTAGGGGCTGCGGAAGTCGTAGAAGAACTCAATCGGCTGGGTCATCGTAGCTCCTCGGGACATTCAAAGAGCCGGCGAGCGGCCGGCCCGGGTGGGGGTGGGCGGCGGGCTAGCGCCCCTGGAAAACGGCCGCCCTGCGCTCCACAAACGAGCGGATGCCCTCGGCTGCATCCTCGGTGCCCATCACCCGTCCGCGGATCGCGGGGACGGCGTCGATGGCGGCGCGCTCGCCGGCTTCAATGAATTTGCGGCCGGCTTCCTTCGTGACCTGGATGCCAAGCGGCGCGTTCGCCGCGATCAGGCCGGCGATCTCCATCGCCCGCTCGATCTGGCGCCCCGCGGGCGTGACTTCCTGCACTAAGCCGATGCGCCACGCCTCGTCGGCGCCGAACTCGTCACAGAGCATCAGGTGGTACATGGCGTTGCCCCAGCCGGCGCGGGTGATGAAGCGGAAGTGCGCGCCGCCCAGTGGCGCGATGCCGCGCTTGGCCTCCATCTGGCAGAAGCGGGTTCCCTCAGCGGCCACGACGATGTCGCCGGCCAGGGCGATCTCGATGCCGACCGTGAAGCAGATTCCCTGCACGGCGGTGACGACGGGCTTGCGGCAATGGTTGCGCATCCCGAACGGGTCGATGTGGTCGTCGGGGATCGGGGTCGGCGTGGCGCCGGGGCCGAAGAATTTCGGCATGTCGAGGCCGGAGGTGAAGTCGTCGCCCGCCGCGCAGAGCACGCCGACCCAGAGCTCGGGATCGCGGTCCAGCTCGGTCATCGCCGCGGCGAGTTGAGCCATCATCGCCGGTACGAACGCGTTCTTTTTCGCCGCATTGTCGATAACGATCTTGAGGATGCGCCCATGACGTTCGCTGCGCACCCGCCCAGCGGGGGTCGAGGTTTCCATCGTCGGCGTTCTCCTCGCAGCAATCATCAGCATGATGTTTGTCATTCAGGAGAATGATGGATATAATCTTGATGTCAACCGGGAGGATCGCAAGATGGGTCACTCGCAAGCCGAGAAGGCGAAGAGTCGGGAGCGCATCCTCGCCGAGGCGGCGCGCCAGATCCGCCAGAACGGACTGGAGTCGGTCAGCGTCGGGACGCTCATGAAGAGCGTCGGGCTGACCCACGGTGGGTTCTATGGACACTTCGAGAGCCGCGAAGCGTTGCTGGCTTCAGCCCTCGAACGGGCGTTGCTGGAGGGAGAGGCGAAGGCGGGAGCACAGGCGCCCGGCGTACCGCCGCG
>NZ_DASXNL010000046.1:0-6452 GCF_036495085.1 Phenylobacterium sp.
CTCCCAGGCCGTCGTGGACGACGGCTGCAGCCTCATCTCATCGCGCCGCGGCGGCGGCCACTGACCGAGTACTGGGCGCTTCGTCGGGCCTGGCGGAGCGCCCAGAACTCTCCCGAACGGAAAAAATCTTAGGTGCCCGGCACTTAGCCTCATGAATTATCCCGTTCGGGAAATTTTCTTGACTTCCTTCACGGCAGGATAGGGAAATATCCCGAACGGGACATTTTTCCCTGATCACCCCTCACAGATGGGCCAAACGGTGCGCCACGCGCGCAAGCCATGGGCCTGCGTCAGGATGAGTTCGCAGCGGCCGCCGGGGTTGGCCTACGCTTCGTCGTCGAACTCGAGCGGGGCAAGCCGACGGTTCAGCTTGGTAGCACCCTGGCCGTGCTCGCAGCGGCCGGCGTCGATCTCCAGCTTGTGGGACGATCCTCGGCGCACGACGCCCCGCCATGATCTGGACGCTCTCGGTCTGGTGCCGTTGTTGGTGCTGGTCCTCAAACCCAAAGGAGTTTCCCGTGAGAGCACAACTGTTGGCCCTGGCCACAATCCTGACCCTCGCCACAGCCGAAACGGCGATGGCTCAGCCCGTGGCAAAGCCGATGGCCGACATGCCAGGCATGCCGGCCTCCGCCACGAAAACCGGCAAGGGAACCGGGGTGATCACCGAGATCGACGCGAAAGACGGAACACTCACCATTAAGCATGAACCCATCGCTTCGCTCGGATGGCCAGCCATGACGATGGGCTTCAAGGCGACACCGCCTTCCCTCCTGAATGGGCTCAAGGTCGGTCAGGAGATCAGCTTTGACGCCAAGCAGGGAACCGGGCTCCCCGAAGTCACCGCGATCCGAAAGCAATGAGTGGGGCCCGGCAGCCCCATCGTAGGGCCTGCGGGCGCGAGGCCGGCGCCGGTGGCAGAATTAGAGTGATGCGCCGAGCGAAGGTCCATAGATTGCCTATCACGCACAGGCGAAGGGGTGGGAAGTGTACAAGCGTGTCCTGTTGGCTAGCGACGGTTCGCGAGAGAGTTTGGTCGCTCTGCGAGAAGGCGCACTCATCGCCCGGTCCTTCGGAGCAAAGGTGTTCCTACTCATCATCGAGCAGCAGTCGCCAGCTTTGCGCACCGCGGACGGCATCTATCCTCTGCCGCAGAGCGATGCCGCGCCCCAGCTGCTTGAAATGGGGCTTCAGCGCCTCCAGCGGCTTGGGGTGTCGGCGTTGGGAGAAGTCGTCACTGGAGAGCCGGCTCTTAGCATTGGGGCGTTTGCAAAGCGTTTCGCAGCTGACCTTGTCGTTGTAGGCCATCGCCGGCAGAGCTTGATCGAGCGGTGGTGGTCGGGTGCCTCAGGCGCTTATATCGTCGATTATGTGGGCTGCAGCGTCCTTCTTGCCCGCGACGTCATCACCGATGAGGAGTTCGAGGCCCAGATCACGCCGTGATACGCGCAGCGGTGGTTCAGCTTCTGTAGTCCAATACCAGGTCGGCTGAGACACGTCCTTGACATCGACTACCAAAACATCGGCGCCAGCCGGCGCCGTACGCGGCTCCGATAGCGGCCATAGCCCTCGAGGTTGGCCGCCAGGAATTCCTCCTCGCGCTTCAGCCGCCACACGATGACCGGGACCAGCAATGCGGCCGGAATCAGCCCCCACCACGAGCCCAGCGCTGGGGGTATTCCGGCGATCATGATGAGCGCGCCAGCGTACATGGGATGGCGAACGACGGCGTAGGGACCACTGTCGATCACGTGCTGGCCCTCAGCGAGCTCGATGGTCCCGGCGGCGAAAGAGTTCTCGCGAAAGGTGAGGAAGACAATCAGGAAGCCGATGGCGATCATCCCGTCGCCGATGAGTGACACTGCGAGGGGCAAGTGCGACCAGCCGAAGCGTCTGTCGAGCCCCGGCAAGGCGAAAGTCCCCAGGAAGATAAGCCCCGCCAGCCCCTGGACGATATTCTGCGCTGGATCGGGCTCCGAGCCCGGCCCCGCCTTCACTCGCCGTTCCAGAAGTGCCTTGTCGCGAAACCAGAGCCATACGGTGATGACCCCGGCGCATCCGAAGAACAGCGCCAGCATCACCCACGCGCGCCCGTCGTGCAGGGTCCCGGCCAAGCCGAAGAATACGCTGGCGATGACCACGAACAGGAAAGTGAATCCGGCGAAGGCGCGCGCCAGCAGCATGCTCCCAGAATTGCGCTTTGGACCGAGAAGTCCAGGGTCCGGAACGAGGCGGCCTAGCCTGTGCTGGCGCCGGCGGCCCGGTGGGTCGCTCGGATGTGATCGATAAAGGCCCGCAGCTTCGGCAGGACCTGATGTCTCCCGGGGTGGTAGAGGAAGACGCCCGGAGACGTAGCCGCGATCTCGTCGAGCACCGACGCCAGCCGGCCCTCCGCGATCGCCGCGCCGGCGAGCGGGCGCGGGGCCTGGACAAGGCCCAGTCCGCGCTCGGCGGCGCCCACGAGGGTCGGATAGTCGTGGGCGATCATCGGACCCGAAATGATCGCCTCGATGGTGCTGTTTCCGTCGACGAAGACCCAGGGAGCGATGGCGCCGCTCGAACGCCGCAGGCGCAGGCACGCGTGATGGCGCAGGTCCTCGGGCCGTTCTGGGCGGCCGTGCTCTTCGAAATAAGCCGGGCTTCCAAGGACGGCGAGGGGCACCGGCGGGGTCAGCCGCACCGCGACCATGTCGGGAGCGATGAACTCACCCAGGCGGACGCCGGCGTCGAAGCCGCCGGCCGCCAGGTCGAGCATCTCGTCGCTGGCGACGATCTCCAGCTGGATGTTGGGATAGGCCTTGCAGAACGAGGCGAACACCGGCTCGAGGATCAGCGGGACGACCGCCCGTGGCACGGTCAGGCGCAGCAAGCCGGTCGGGCTCCCGCCGAGGTCACCTGCGGCCTCGGCGGCGGCGGCCAGTTCCTCGAACGCGGGACCCGCACGGTCGAAGAACCGCTGGCCCGCCTCGGTAAGGCCGACGCTGCGCGTCGTGCGGATGAATAGGGCCGCACCGATCCGGGTCTCCAGCCCGCGCACAGCCTGGCTCACAGCCGAAGGCGTGACGCCGAGGTCCGCGGCGGCGCGTCGAAAACTCCGCCGTCGCGCAGTGGCGAGGAAGGCCTCGACGCCCTCCAGCGCTCCGCGTCTGACTGTGTAGTTCTGCTTCACAGCCTGTAGCGATTACATCGGATAGGCCGCCGACGTAACCCGGTTTAGACCGGGGGCAGACCCATCCGCGGGCCGGCTTATTGACACCCGCTTTGGCAACCCGCGCCTCGGAATCGACAGGGAGTTTTCGTATGGTCTCGCTCAAGAAGACGCTGCGGCGGGCAGCCGCCGCGCTCAGCGCGACGCTGGTCCTGGGCGCAGGCTCCGCCTTGGCGCAACCGGCGGGACCGCCCAGCGCGCCGACCACGCGGATCCTGGCCATCGGCCGCGTCACACCCAAGTTCACGCCGGCGGCCCTGCGCACCGTCCTGCCCCAGGAGGTGCGTGAGACCGTCAAGCTCTACCTGCAGGGCCGGATCAGCGAGTGGTATGCGCGCAACGATCGCCCCGGTGTGGTCTTCATCCTGAACACAGCCGACCCGAAGGAAGCCCAGCAGCTGCTGGCGACGCTGCCGCTAGACCGCGAGGGGCTAATGGAGTTCGACCTGATCCCGATCGGCCCCCTCGCGCCGCTCGGTCTGCTCCTGAACGGATCACCCGGCGCGCCGGGCTGAGGCCGTCTCCGGAGCGGCCTTCGAGCCCCACAGATCTCAAACCCTCGAGGTGCTCCCATGCCCCCCGCCGCGATCTTTAACCTCCAGCTGGCCATGGGCTACGTCCCGTGGCTGCTTTGCTTCAGCGCCTACGGCTGGCCCCGGCTGCGCGCCATGGCCCCGCTCGACGCCCAACGCGCGATCGCGGCGCTGCACGCCTTCCGCTTCTTCGGCCTGGTGTTCATCCTGCCGGGCGTGGTTGGCCCATCGCTGCCGCCGACCTTCGCGGTCTGGGCGGCCTGGGGAGACTTCGCGGCCGGCCTATTGGCCATCGCGGCGATGATGGCCGTGCGGGTGCGGCCGTTGTTCTGGGCGCTGGTGGTGGCCTTCAACGTCACGGGCCTGCTCGACATCCTCATCGACTACTACAACGGCGTGAGGCTTGGCCTGCCGGCCCTCTCCGGGCAGCTCGCCGCTACCTATGTGATCCCCATCATCTACGTGCCGATCCTGACGGTCACGCACGTGGCGGCCTTCATGCTGTTGGCGCGGGCCGCGCCGAAAGCCGCCGCCTCCGTCGCGCGAGCCTAGGCTCGCCGCCGTCTCCGAGCGAGGCTTCCCAGACCTAAGGGAAACCTCGCTATCTCTCCTCGCATGAACGCCGCCGGCCAGTCTGCTCAGATCCGTCGCTTCCAGAGCGGCGATGTCCAGATCACCGCTGACGTGGCGGGCCCGCCCGACGGCGCGCCGGTGATCCTGCTACACGGTGGCGGGCAGACCCGCGGCGCCTGGGGCAGGGCCCTGGCCGAGGGCGCTCAGCGCGGCTTCCGGATGATCAGCGCCGACCTGCGCGGCCACGGTGAGAGCGGCTGGTCGCCCGCCATCGACTACAGCATGGCCGCCCACGCGGCCGACATCCGCGCCGTCGCCGGCGCGTTATCCGCGCCGCCATTCCTGGTCGGCGCCTCGCTGGGCGGCATGGCCAGCCTGAGCTACGCCGCCATGGGCCACCCACTGGCAGGCCTGGTGATGGTTGACATCGCACCCACGGTGAATCGCGTCGGCACGGAGAAGATCCTAGCCTTCATGCACGGCGCGCCCGATGGGTTCGCCAGCGTCGAGGAGGCCGCCGACGCCGTGGCCGCCTACCTGCCGCACCGCCCACGGCCCAAGGACACGTCTGGCCTGATGCGGAATCTGCGCCTGCGCGACGGCCGTTACTACTGGCACTGGGACCCGCGCATGTTTCAGGAGGGTCGCGCGCTGCGCGACGGCGACGGGCTGCGCGAGGCCGCCCGCAGCCTGAAGGTTCCGACACTGCTCGTCCGTGGCCGCCTCTCCGATGTTCTCTCCCAGGAGGGGGTCGACGACTTCCTCCAGCTCGTCCCGCACGCAGAGTTCGCCGATATCGCCGGCGCTGATCACATGGTCGCGGGCGACCGCAACGACGCTTTCAACGAAGCCGTCTTCGCCTTCCTCGAACGCCATCGTTGAGCGCTGGCTACCCGGGCTCTGCGCCATCGGCTCTCTGCCGAGCCCGGCTGGCTCCATCACAGCGCCAATGTGCGACCGCCGGCGCTGGATACGTTCAAATCAACGAGAGTTCGGATGCCAGCGACTCGTCCGCGACTGCGGTATTGCCAAAACGTCCACTTGGGCGGGGGCTTCGACAAGATCGAGCGTCGCCACATTGGTCGCTTGGGGAGGTAAGCGCGATAGGTCGCGAAGAACTGTGGCGTCACGTAGAGAACGGCGTGCCTTTGCTCGCGCGCTTCGACCACCGACAGGAAGGCGTCCAGTTCCCGACGCATCTCCGGGCCGCTGAGCCGGGCGGGGCAGCTACGTCCGACTTCGAGATCAACCGCGGGCGGAAGCGCACTCGTCGGGTGCGGGGCCACGGCCAGGAAATTGTGCGCCTGATCCCGGCCCGACCGGCAGAAGATGAAATAGTGATAGGCTCCGACCCTGATGCGGGCCCGTTGGGCTCCTCGCCAGTTACGTGCAAATCGGGCGTCACGGCCCTCAACGCCTTCCGTCGCTTTGACATACGCGAAGGCCACATCGTCGCGGGCCACCACGGGCCAATCGATGGTCCCCTGGTAGTGAGATACATCGATCCCCCTCACTGGATAGCGGTGGCGATCGGGCTCTCCATGGGCGTCTCGGCACATGGCCGCCGAGGCTGCGATCGATGCGATTGCGCTCCCCAACAGGATCGCTGAAGCGAGGGCGCGCGCGACCCTATGAACATTCTCGCGAAAGTCGAGAACGTCGCAAAGGCAGCCTGGACGCATCGAGAACATCAGAGCCAGGAGGCTGCCACCGATAACGGCGGCGTCTATCAGGTCGAACCCAGAACGACGCCCGCCACGCGCTGGGGGAGACGTGGGCGACTGCCGACCCCGGCGCCGGCAACGAAGTCATCCAGAAGATCGCGCCCGGGCGGACTAAGGTGAGCCGTCCGCGGGCGGGTGAGGACGAAGGTCGCGGCTTCAACCCGTCCGCCCATCGGGCGCGCCCCCTTCCAGATATCGAGTCTGGACTGGTAGGGTGCATCTCCTGACGCCTACGCTTCTGGCGCGACCGCTCCAATCTGGCGGCGCATCGACAACCCATTGGAAGGCCGAGATGATCAAGACACGTATCACTGACATGTTCGGCGTCGAGACGCCCCTCGTCATGGGCGGCATGACTGGTGTCGGGGTCGCCGAACTGGTGGGCCCGGTCGCAGAGGCGGGCGCTCTCGGGTT
>NZ_DASXNL010000047.1:0-8167 GCF_036495085.1 Phenylobacterium sp.
TCGACTGCCACGTGATCAATCACTCCGACGGTCCGGACAGCCACCCCGCCGAACCGACCAAGGACACCTGGATTCGGTCCGTCTATTTCACTGATCCCAACGGCATCAAGCTGGAGCTGGCGGCGCTGGTTCGTCCCTTCGCTGAGAGCGACCTGCTGGTCGATCCGATGGACGCGAACGGTCGCCCGGTTCCGTTGAAGCGCAAGGTGCTGGAGCCTGCGCACTGACGCCGGCCGTTCCAGATCTTCCTGGCTCCTGCTGAGGAAGATCGACCTGGCGGACATCTCACCTTGCGCCGCAGGCTCGGGCCGCCGGCGCCAATTCCGGCCCGCCGGACGGAGCCGACATGAAAGTCGTTCGAGAGCCTTATGGCTATTCCTACGCCGAGAAGACCCGGCTCAAGGAAACCTACGGCGGTCCGGATGGTCACGTCTTTGTCGAATGCATGCGTATCCGGCCGGAGACGGGCGGCTCCAAGACCGTAATCCTGTTCAGCCACCCGATCGGCGGTGGCTCGTTCCTGCCGATGGTCACGGCGTTGGCCCGTGCCGGGCGACACGTCATCTACTGCAACACCCGATACCGCGGGAACGACACGGCGTTGATCCTGGAGAAGTGTGTCCTCGACCTCGGCGCGTGCGTGGCCGACCTGAAGACCCGGTTCGGCTACGAGAAGGTGGTGCTGGGCGGATGGTCGGGCGGGGGCTCGCTGTCGTTGTTCTACCAGGATCAGGCCGAGCGGCCGACGATCACCGAGACGCCCGCGGGCGATCCCGTCGATCTCGTCGCGGCCGGTCTGCAGCCGGCGGACGCCATCCTGCTGCTGGCCGCGCACGTGAGCCGTTCGGTGACGATGACCGAATGGATCGACCCTTCGATCCTCGACGAGGACGGGCCTTTCGAGCGCGACCGCGATCTCAACATCTATGCCGCGGATTGTCCGAACCAGGCGCCCTACGACGCCGCCTTCGTCGCGCGCTTCCGGGAGGCGCAGATCGCGCGCAACCGCCGGATCACGGCGCGCGCGAAGGATACCCTGGCCAGACTCAAGGCTTCCGGCGATTCGGATATGGAGCGCCCGTTCGTGGTCTATGGGACCATGTGCGACGTGCGCTGGACCGATCCGACGCAGGACCCCTCCGACCGCAAGCCCTACACCTGCTACCTGGGCGAGCCGCGTATCGCAAATGACGGGCCGGTTGGCCTGGGACGCTTCACGACCCTGCGGTCCTGGTTGTCTCAATGGAGCTACGACGAGAGCCGCGCCCACGGCGAGAAGAATGGCGCAGGCGTCAGCTGCCCCACCCTGACGATCAACAACTCTGCCGACCTGGCCTGTACGCCGAGCCACGCCGCCCGGCTGTTTGGGGGCCTGGCGTCGAAGGACAAGACCTTCATCGAGATCAAGGACGCGGATCACTACTACATGGAGCGACCCGACCTTCTTCCCGCGGCGGTGACGGCCGTGACCGCCTGGCTCGACGAGCGCGGGTTCTAGTCGTCGTCGCTGGGCGCGGGAGGTCTCGCAGTCCGACCAGGCGTCTGACTCAGAGGTCGGTCGAAGAAGTCTCTAATGGGGGTACTCGTCACTGATCCCATCGGCTTAGATAGCTGGACGTAGCTCGCCGAGGCGAGCACGAGGATTTGAGGATCGTCTCGGCCTCGAAGCAATTTCAGGGTGTGATGCCAAAGGACGTCGATCGCTTTCTCGCTCACGCCCCCATCCTCGAGGAAGGCCCGTCGCTCGGGCGGGTGTTCGCGGTCGTGCGCGAGAGCTGGTTACTGAACGAAGACCCGAGGGCAGTTGCGCCACGCACCGAGCTCCTGGTCACCCGCCGCACGGCGCTGGACGCCGCGGATCTCGCGCGCCAAGCCGCCGGGGCATTCGACCGACACGGCTTCCATAGGTCCTCCGGCGCGTGGTGGGCCTCCGATGGCATACGTTTCCATCGCTTCGCCGTCCGTCCGCATCGGCCCGCTGCACCGGGTGTGATCGTGGGCTCTGGCCTCGCGGCCCTGGGTGCGCTTGCCGCCATTGCGCTGTTCAACGCCGTCCGGAAGACAAGCCGAAGGCCACGGAGCCGCGCCTGAGACAGCCTTGGGCAGTCCAATTTCGCCCGTCGGCGGATTTCGGCTTTCTGCCGCGAACGCGCTCACACCAGACAGGTGCGGTGCGCCGCGGCGAGCGCTGTATAGGGTTCTCCGAGCGCTAGGAATTCGTGCGCCACGTAACCCGAGAAGCTCAGATCCGCGATCGCGCGCGCCACGCCGCGATAGTTCACTTCCTGTGCGTCGTCGATCTCGTGCCGTCCGGGTACGCCGCCGGTGTGGAAGTGCCCGATCCACTGTTGATGATCCCGCACGGTGCGGATGACATCACCCTCCATGATCTGCATGTGGTAGATGTCGTAGAGAAGCTTCACTCGCGGCGAATTCAATTGTCGCATCACCGCGACGCCGAATGCGGTGTGGTCCCCCTGATAGTCGGGGTGGTCGACCTTGCTGTTCAGAAGCTCCACGCACACGGTGACGCCGTACTTCTCAGCGACCGGCGCAACCTTCGACAGACCCGCCACACAGTTTGCGACGCCCTCGGCGTCGCTGCGGCCGCGCCGGTTGCCGAACATCGCGATGAGATTGGGCACGCCCGCCTGGGCCGCGCGGGGAATCGCGGTGTTGATCTCCTCGATCAAAATCGGGTGCAGGCTCGGATCGTTGAAACCGTCGGCGATGAAGTTCTTGCGCCGGCTTGGATACCCCATCGAACAGGTGAGGCCCGCCGCCCGCGCGACTTCCCACTCCTCCGGGTAAAGCAGGTCGATGCCCTGCAGCCTAATCGCTTTCACACGGCGGCATACCTCCGGCAGCGAACCGGGCAGCGTCCAGCGGCACACCGACTGCTGCAGGCGGCCCGCCGAGGGGGCATGCTGCGGGATTGCGGCGCCTGCGGGCGTTGTCGCCGAAGCTTCCAAAAAACGCCGACGCGTGAGTCCGGGCGCCATCAAGGCTCTCCTGAGTTATGCGGCCAAGCAAACGTGACCGTTGAGCATAAGTCCATCAGGACGCGCGTACTGGGAGTAAAGCGCCCCGCGCCACCGTCACGTTCTAAGCGAGGGACCTGCGGCCCGTCGCGGACGGTCCGGCGCCTCGACGTCGGCGCGCCCGAAAAGATTGCGCGCCTCAGGTTCGCGACCCCACCTTTCGAACGATGTTCGGGGATGGGATAGCCGCCGCTGAGGAACCCTCGATGCCGCCCGCTTCAACCGGGCTTAGAGATGAGCGACGTCGAAGACGGCTTTGACGAAGGCGTCCGGCGCTTCCTGCGGCAGGTTGTGGCCGATGCCGCCGCTAATCGTCCTGTGGGCGTAGGGGCCCGTGAACTTCGCGCGGTAGGCCGCCGGCTCCGGATGCGGCGCCCCGTTCGCGTCCCCCTCCATCGTAATGGTCGGAACCCCGATCGTGGGGGCGGCGGCCAGGCGCTGCTCATCTGCGTCGTATCGCGCCTCGCCCTCGGCCAGCCCGAGCCGCCAGCGATAGTTGTGGATCACGATCGCGACGTGGTCGGGATTGTTGAACGCGGCGGCGGAACGGTCGAAGGTGGCATCGTCGAAGGTCCACATCGGCGAGGCCAGGCGCCAGATCAGCTTGGCGAAGTCATGCCGGTTCTTATCGTAGCCGAGGCGGCCCCGCTCGGTGGCGAAGTAGAACTGGTACCACCACTGGAATTCCGCCTCCGGCGGCAGCGGGTTGCGGCCGGCAGCCTGACTTCCGATCAGATAGCCGCTGACCGAGACGAGGGCCTTGCAGCGCTCCGGATGCAGCGCCGCGATGATGTTGGCGCTGCGCGCGCCCCAGTCGAAGCCGGCCAGGATCGCCTTGTCGATGGCGAGCGCGTCCATCATCGCCACGGTGTCGCGCGCGACCGCCGCCGGCTGGCCGTTTCGTATCGTCTCGGCCGCCAGGAAGCGGGTCTCGCCGTACCCCCGCAGGTGCGGGACGATTACCCGGAAGCCCTTGGCCGCCAGCTGCGGCGCGGCCTCGGCGAAGGCGTGGATGTCGTAGGGCCACCCGTGCAGCATGATCACGACCGGCCCGTTCGGCGCCCCGAACTCCGCGTAGGCGACCTCCACCACGTCGGCTTTTACGCGCCGGAGCGGCGGAAGCTCGACGGCTGCTCGCGGCGCGGCCACGGCCTGGGCTGACGCGACTGGAACGTCGGCGACAGCGGCCGCCATCACAGCCGCACCCAGCATGCGGCGGCGGAATGGGTCGGCAAGCTCGGGCATCGGACACTCCAGATCATCGAAGGACCTCGGCGAGCCTATCCGGCCGCGGCGCCTCTTTCGACCACTGGCGCTGCCTTCAGGCTGGCGCACGGCGTCACGGCGGTCATTTTCCGCCGGCGCACCCGGACGAGCGGGTACTATCTAACGCGACTCAACATCTAATGTGATATTTGATACATCACCCCTGATGCTCACTCCCGCCCAGCTTCGCGCCGCCCGCGCCCTCCTCGGTTTTGACCAACGCACCCTCGCCGAGCTCGCCGGCGTCTCCCTGCCGACTATCCAGCGCATGGAAGCGACCGGCAGCGGCTATGTGCGGGGCGTCGTCGAGAGCTTGACCAAGGTGGTCGAGGCGCTCGAGCGTGAAGGCGTAGAGTTGATCAAGGAAAATGCGGTCAGCTCTGGGGGCGGTCGAGGCGTTCGGCTGCGCGATCCGACCAGCCCCACCTTGCGCGAGCCGCCGCGCCGCGCGCCGGACAAAGCGTCAGTGGCCTAGCCATGTCCAACGGAGCCCGCACCGCGCATCTCTACAAGCCCAAGCTCGTCACCGTCCTGAATGAGGGTTATGGGCGCTCCTCGCTGCAGCACGACCTCATGGCCGGCCTGACCGTCGGCATCGTCGCCCTGCCGCTCTCCATGGCCATCGCTGTGGCTTCCGGCGTTTCGCCGGATCGCGGGCTCTACACCGCGATCGTCGGCGGCTTCATGGTCTCGGCGCTCGGCGGCAGCCGCTTCCAGATCGGCGGGCCTGCGGGCGCCTTCATCGTCCTGGTCTCCGCCACCGTCGCCCGCTTCGGCGTCGACGGACTGATGCTCGCTGTGCTGCTCTCTGGCCTGATGCTGGCCATTGTTGGCGCCCTTCGGCTGGGCTCGCTGATCCGCCACATCCCGCATGCCGTGACCGTCGGCTTCACGGCGGGCATCGCCGTCACCATTTTGGCCAGCCAGCTGAAAGACCTCGGCGGCCTGACGGTCGCGGGCGCCGAGCCCGGACCGATAATCCCCAAAATCGTCGCGCTTGGCCACGCTCTGCCCACGCTCAATCCCACGGCGCTTGCGCTCGGCGCCGGGGTCGCGGCGCTGATCTTCGCGCTGCGGCGATGGAAGCCGTCCTGGCCCGGCATGCTGATCGCTGTCGCCGCCGCCTCGATCCTCGCTTGGCTCGGCCACCTTGACGTCGTCACCATCGGCAGCCGCTTCGGCGGCGTGCCGCACGGGCTGCCGGCGCCCCGATTGCCGCCGGTCACGCCCCACCTGATGCGCCGGGTCTTCCCGACTGCGCTCTCCTTCACGCTCCTGGGCGGTATCGAGAGCCTGCTCTCGGCAAAGGTCGCCGACAGCATGACCGGCCGCATGCACCGCTCAAACATGGAACTAGTCGCCCAAGGCTTCGCCAACATCGCCTCATGCCTGTTCGGCGGGATCAGCGTGACCGGCACGATCGCCCGGACGGCCACCAACATCCGGGCCGGCGCTGCGAGCCCGATCTCCGGCATGCTGCATTCAGCCTTCCTGCTGCTCTTCATGCTGGTCGCCGCCCCGCTGGCCAGCTTCGTGCCGCTTGCGGCCCTCGCCGGACTGCTGGTGGTCGTTTCCTGGAACATGGCCGAGAAGGGTGAGTGCGTCCGGCTGCTGAAGAACTGGCGCACCGCCGCGGTGCTGCTCGCCACATTCAGCCTGACGTTGCTCAAAGACCTGACGGCCGGCATCGTCACGGGCTGCGCACTGGCCGCCCTGTTCGCCGTGATGCATCGGGGTGTGCCGGAAGAGGGCGTGTAGGGTTCAGGGGCCGCCCTCCTCGTTCATAACGGTGCCACAGAGCGCCTGCTGGGCTGACGCGTTGTCCGCGTTCTACACCCTCTGCGGAACTTGCGGACGTCCGCTCCCAGGCCGAAAGGCTGAACGTCAGGATTCAGGCGGCAAGGCAGCGCGGGCTAACGATCCGTTGCTGACCTTCGGAGGCCAGCACGGACCTTCCGTCCCGGCCCCATGGGTTCGCATTGGAACTGATCAGTGAGGCTCTGGAGGCAAGCGCCCCGTGCTGCAGCAACGCGGCCACGTCGTTCACAGCATCATCATCGCGGGATCGGCCTCGACCAACACGTCAGGACTCAATCGGTGGGCGAGCTTGAGCGTTGGCGCGAACGAAAACGGCAGCGCGGACTCGCCAAGAACAAAGATCAGAGCGACAGCCTAGAAAGCTGGCGTTCTTGGAGAATTTTCAATGACAATTCAATGGCTTACATGTTCGGTTTGCAAAAGGTGTCGCAGTTGGGGACGTCGGTTTGTAAAAAAAGCTGACGTTCTTGAGAACGCCAGTACACTGATTTTATTGTCGGATTTCCGAAGGAGTGACTCTTAGCCGACTCCCCAATCATCTGAAAAGAATTAGTTTTTCGGCCATCTCCGCCGACGGTTTGAGCACTAACTATTTGAAATACCTTATGTTCTCCCGCACCATGTCGGAGCGCACCTCCGCGGTGGGCTGCGGCTGACGCTGAGGTGTTGATCGCACCAGATCGCCCATGTCGGACATTGCGCCACTCAGCTAGTGAAGGACGGACCTTCCGGCACAGTGCGATGAACTGGCGGCAAGCCGCGCGGATCGCCGGGCCATTGTCCTTCCGAAAGTCGGCGATGGTCTTGAAGTCCGGAGCCAGCCGCTCGGTCAGCCACATCATCTCGACGTTGCGCCCAGCCTCGCGCTCCAGCTTCCGGCTCGAGGCGATCTGATTGATGTAGCCGTAGACGTAGATCTTCAGCAGCAGGCCGGGATGGTAGCTCGGCCGGCCCGTCACCTCCGGCACGGCGCCTTCGAAGCCCGTAGCATTCGGCGTGTGGAGAGACCGTAGGCTCGAAGAGGCCACCAGCCACGTTCGGCCAGGTATCTCCGAGGCTCAGGCGCGCGCCATCCTCGGACAGCCGACTTGGCGTGGTCGATGCGGCGACGCAATGCCCTACGGCTTCGGTAACGATTGTAGCTATGAGCTAGGCTATCGCGGCTCGTTCGCGCCAGCTATCCCGAGCTACTTCGTCGTCCAGCTTGACCGCCAAGGGCGTGTGATTTCCGCGGACCCGATCAACAGTCCCTGAAGGCGGCAAGGGGTCGTGAGCGGGCTTTTGCGTCTCGCCCGAAACCGTACCTTGGGCCAGGCAGCCAACAACCCGAGGTCGGTTGAGGGCTGGATTGCGGACGGAGCCGGACTACTCTGGCTAAATGAGGCAGTTGGCCCTTTCCGTCGCCCTGACGCTCCTCTCGACCCAAGCTCAGGCCGCACCATCCGTTGCCGTCTGGGATGGTCGACTGCCTCCTTCAGGATCAGTGAAGGGTGAACTCTGCAACGCAGCCGAGATCAAAGGCCACTACGTCGTCGGTGTGCTGAACGGCCCCACGCGCGGCAATAAGACGGTAGGTCAGCTACGGCGGGGCGATCAGGTCTTCGTCTGTAGCGAAAGCGGGGAGTGGCTCGGCGTGGTCTACAAGGGGCATGGCCGCCCCTGCAGAGGAGGCACCCCGGCTGGCCTCGATGTCCGTCGCACACCCCACTGTGCGTCCGGGTGGGTGCGGAAAGATCAGGTCGACATCCTCTCGGGCTGAGGTCGGCTCAGGGGTCGTAAACCGAAATTGAGGTCGCGCCAGGAACCGGACTTTCAACAGACCCCTACGTGTCAGCATCAATCCACCAGCGGGGCTTAGACTTGTTTGCGCCCTAAGGCCGCGCTGAGAGTTGAGACAAAACATGAACGCTACTTTGGTAAAATGGCACCAAAACGACCCAAAATGACCAAAGCCGCTATCCGCCAAGTGTTTGAAAAATTGGAGCGGCCGGTGGGAATCGAACCCACGACATTCAGCTTGGGAAGCTGACGTTCTACCTCTG
>NZ_DASXNL010000048.1:0-24017 GCF_036495085.1 Phenylobacterium sp.
CCCCTGAAGGCGGTCGGCTGGGTCAGCACCGCCGCCATGGCTGCCGCCGCCGGAGGCATGTTCGCCACGATGGGGCGCTAAGTGCAATGTCTGGACGGTTTTCCGTTGGGAACGTTGATCTGGGAGGTTCGTGACGGCTGGTCGGTGCGGCCATGTCTTCGGCCTGTTGGTAGGGCGCATGGGCCGCTGGCCATGATGCCCTCCGCGAAGCTGGGTCCCGGGTGCTGACAGGTTAACCCGGGCGGCCGGCGAACGTGAACTGGTGGGCGGGAAACAGTACATGATCCGCGCGCCGCAGCTTGGCAAGCCGGCCCTCGATCAGCACCTCGGCGTCCGCCGCGAGGAACCCGCCAAAATCCGGCGGTAACCAAAATGGCTGAACCACCGGCCCACGCCGTTTCCAGGACGTGCCGATCCTCCCGATCGTGAATCGGGATCACGCCGCCCCGCCCAGGGTAAGCGACGGGCCTTGTTCGGCGTAGCTCGCGATGGTCTCGATGGGCTCTGTCAGCGCAAATTCACCCTTGCGGCGATGGGCCGTTCAAGATGACAGCACTGGAACAAGGCCGTCGCCTCGGCGTTCCAGCGAACCGAGCAGTGCGGCCGGAGCAGCTTCGGCGGTGCGGCCGGAGCGGCTTCGGTGGCTCGCTTTTGGGGGTCTTCATGTCGGACACGGAACACTTGGCCGCCAAGGTGCCGGTGCTGGTCGCGGACGATGAGCCGCTCATCCGCAGCTTGGTGGAGGAAGCGCTGTCAGACGGAGGCTTCGCCGTGATCTCCGCAACCGGTGGCGACGAGGCGATCCGCCAGTTCGACGCGAACGCAAGCGAGGTCCAAGCCATCGTGGTGGACGTTCGCCTGGGCGACGGTACGGACGGCTGGGAAGTTGCCAGGCATGCGCGGGAAGCGAACGCGAACGTCGCAGTCGTCTACATGAGCGGCGACAGCGCCGGTCAGTGGACGTCGCAGGGCGTTCCGAACAGCCTGATGCTTCAGAAACCTTTCACGCCAGCGCAGGTCGTCACGGCGGTCGCGTCGCTATTGAACCAGGTTGCGCCATCCGGTCCTCCACCCAGTTAGGCGTACTGCCGAGGTGAGCGAACAAATCCTTCCCCACCTTCCGCGCCCGCTGAGCTTCGCCACCTGCAGAACTATCTGGCCAAATTGGAGTTGAGGTTCGGGAAGACAGATGGCCAGAGGGTCAAAAGCTGCGCGAGAGCGCGAAATGTCGGTTCTGCGACAGCACTTGCGAGTGCTGATTGATCTCGCGACGTATGCGTCTGGCGGGTCCGATCTCAAAGCTTTCATGGACTATGTGGTGACCCACGTATCCGCGGCGCTCGAGATCGATCACGTCAAGGTGCTTCGCTACCGATCAGATCGCAACGACCTGCTCCTGGAGGCAGGTATCGGTTGGGCGCCCGGCGTCGTCGGATCAGCCGCATTCGCCACCGACATGGCCTCCCCGGTGGGGCGGGCCTTCCAGACCGGTCAGCCGGTGAAGATCGATGATTTCAGCACCGCCCCGGATTTTCGCGCGTCAGAAGTCCTGCGCACGCACGGTATTGTTTCGCTTCTGAACGTGCCGGTTTCCATAGACGGGGCCGTCTGGGGCGTCATCGAGGTCGACAGCACGGTGTTGCGGGGCTTCACAGCGGATACGCTGCAGTTCATGCACGCCGTCGCGGCGCTTGTCGGCATGGCGATCCGGCGCATGCAGGACATGGCGTCCGGAGAGACCCTTGCCACCGACAGGACGCGCGAGCTGCTGAAACGCGACCTCATGCTCCGCGAAATGCAGCACCGGGTGAAAAACAACTTTCAGGTCATCCTCGGCATGGTGCAGCTGCGCAAACCATCATTGCCCGTGCAGGCCGGTCGCGACGCCATGGACCAGATCGCCAACGGCATCATGGCGATGTCGCTCGCACACGATCAGCTATCGCCCTCGCGCAGCGGGGAAATGCTTGAGCTCGGCGCTTACCTGAAAGCGCTGACCGCTGCTTTCGTCGCCACGATGGAGCGCATCCTGATCGAAGTGAAGAGCGACGAGGTCAATGTGACGATCGAGCAGGCGCTTCCGCTTGGCCTCATCGTCAACGAGCTGATCACCAACAGCATCAAGCACGCCTTCGGACCGGATGGGGGGGCCATCCGCGTGGAGCTGCATGCGCCATCGCGGCAGGGCTTCGCCACCTTGATTGTGGCCGACAACGGCCGCGGTCTCGGCCAAGCGCGCACCGACGGATCGGGATTGAAGCTGATCGACGCCCTGGCCGCGCAGGCCCGGGCGGAACTCATCCGAAGTGACGCCGGCAAAGGCACGAGCACGCAGTTGCGTTTTGTTCCACGCGGCTAATCACGTCGCGAGTTTGCGCGCGTTGCGCGAGACAGCCACGGTCGGAACCCGTCCCCTCGAGCCGCTCTGGAAGGTTTGCGTCGGAGCCGCTCAGAGACCTCTTGAAGCGCGCCTTTCGGTTCCTAAATCATTCGCGGCCGCACCCAGGCGGCAGGAGAAAGGACAGGCATTTTCTGGAGGCTAAGCCATGCGTCTCGCGACATCGGAACGCGTTTTTGAAACGCAAGGTCTTGGGGCGGCGCTCGAGCGATTGCTACGACCCGCCGTCGGTTTTTCCCATCCTCGCGACGTGCTCAAGGATCCGGCGCTGAACGTCGACGAGAAACGCGCGGTGCTCGCGTCCTGGGCATCTGACGCGTCCAGCGTTCGCGAGGAGCCGAGCCTCAGATGGCTGCTCGGAACCCCCGAGCCGGTGCCGCTCGCGGACCTTCGGGAGGCGCTCCTGAAGCTCGACCTCCGGGAGGCGACCGCTGCGTCATTTCCGCCTTCAGAGGTGGATCGCCCGCAAAACATCCGCCTTAGCTAGTCGGCGATCGAGCGAGCGCCGCGGCGAACGCCGCCCCCTTGGCGCGTCGCTCTTTCGCCTTTGCAAAGCAAAGGAGAGAGCCTGATGGCACGACTTCCAACTTCCTTCGGCACGCTGCAAAACCTCCAGCACGCGCTGGACAGCCTTCGGGCCAGTTCCTGGCTGGAAGCTGGTCTGAGCGGCGGCGGGGCCTATCCGCCAATCAACGTCTTCCGTAAAGGCGATGACTTCGCGCTGATCGCCGAGGTCCCCGGCGTCAAGAAGTCCGACATCGACGTACAGGTGAAGGGCCGCACCGTCCGTGTCTCGGGCGGCAAGTCCGTTGACTACCCAGCCGGGTCGGCCGTCCACCGCATCGAACGACTGAGCGGCAGCTTCGATCGCGCGCTCAGCCTGCCGTTCGAAATCGACGCCGAGCGGGTGCAGGCCGAATGCCGCGACGGCGTGTTGGCGCTGCTGCTGACCCGCGCCGACCACGACAAACCCAAAGCCATCAAGGTGAGCTAGACCGATGAACAATACTGCCGCAAGACAAGACGCCGTGGCGGCGTCGCAAGATTTGGCGGTCCGCGAGAAGAAGGAGCTGACCGGCCAGGAGAAGACGGTTCCGGGCCGGTTCTTCGTGCCGAGCACCGACGCCTACGAAACCGAAGACGGGCTCACGCTGGTGATGGAAATGCCCGGCGTGGTCCGCGAAAATCTCGATGTCTCGCTCGAAGACGGTGTGCTGACTGTCGAGGGGCGGCTCGACTTCTCGAAATATGAAGGGCTGGAGCCGGTCTACACGGAGTACAACGTGGGCCACTACGCAAGGTCGTTTTCGCTCTCGGACAAGGTCGACCAGGACAATATCGCCGCCAAGATCGAGGACGGCGTCTTGACCCTGACCTTGCCGAAGGCTCAGGCCGCGCGGCCACGACGGATCGCGGTGAGCTGAACGGCGGGCGCGGCCGGCCGGCACGTTGGTCCCCGCGATGCGCGACAACGTCGCGCATCGCGGGAGAAGTCGACGCGATGTTGTCAGCCAGCTGCGCTTTTGACGATCCTTTGACGGGACCCTGACGTCTGTCCTGACGCCGACAGGTCAAACCCTTCCTGCAGGCCGAACGGCGCAACTCAGCAGCCAGCCGGCCTAGATTGGAACAGGGAACCGCTATCATGTTCAGGCAGATCATCACCTCGGCCTTCGCGGCCTCACTCCTCCTCGCCGCGGCGTCGACCGCCGAGGCGCAGGTCTCCGATGTCCAGTCGGCGAAGGTCTCCGTCGCTGGAATCGACACCAACTCTGACGAGGGCGCCACGATCGTTCTGCGGCGGATCCGCAATGCCGCCGGCGAAGTCTGCGGCGGCGAACCCAGCCGTCCGCTGGACCGCCAGGAGAAGTTCAAGCCCTGCGTGCAGGAAGTTACGCAACACGCGGTGTCCAAGCTCAGCAACCCGCACCTCACGGCCGCGCTGCGCGAGGAATACACGCCGGCGGCCGCAACCCGGCTCGCCAGCACCCGCTAGAACTCGCCGCCCCGGTCTGACGATCGCCGGGGGGTGAGTGGGGGCGAAAGGCGCCACAGGGGCCCAACCCCTGTGGCGCCTTTTTCGCGCTCACAAGACCTGACTCACGTTCGCCGGAATGCTGGCGCCCCGGAGACCTTGGCCTGTATGATCGCGTCTGCGGGTAGCGGGAGTCGTTCAGGGGAATGTCGGTCGGCGTTGCCACACAGGCTCGGGCGCGGCTTCGCCTTCTCGGCGGATTCCAGCTTTTCGACTCCGGCGGAACGCCGGTCCGGCTCACCAGCCGCCGGGCGCGGGGTCTGCTGGCCCTCGTCTATCTCGAAGGCGACGCCGGCGTCCCGCGCGACCGCGTGTGCGGCCTCCTGTGGAGCGATCGACCGGAAGACCAGGCGCGCGCCAGCCTTCGCCAGTGCCTTTTCGAACTCAAGGCGGCGCTCGGCGCCCTGGCCGACACGGTGCTGGAGGTCGGCCGCGAGCAGCTGATCGCCCGCGCCGATTGGCTGGACTCCGACCTCGCCCAGGTCCGGCGAACGCTGGCGGCGACAGCCGAGGAGGACTACGCGCCGCTCTCTTCGCTGCTGTCTCGCGGCCCCCTCCTCGACGGCCTTGAGATCCCGGGACTCTTTCAGGACTGGCTCGACCAGTCTCGCGCAGCGCTGGAGGCGAGCATCGCTGCCGACGTTGTTTCCTGTCTCGGCCGGCTGGAAGCGCAAGGCCAATGGGACAAGGCTCGTGGCCTTGCGGACGCCTATCTTCGTCGCGATCCTCTGCACGAGGCCGCCGCGGCCGCGGCGATCAGAGCCGAGCTCGCCAGCGGCCAGCCGGCCGCCGCGCAACGCCGTTTCCAGGCGATGAAGCGGCTGCTCTCCGAGGAACTGGGCGTTGCGCCCGGCGGCGTCCTCACCCGGGCCCTTGCCCAGCCCTCGAAAGCCCCCGAACCCGGCGCGCTGTCATCGGCGCCTGCAGCAGTGGAAGCCGCCTCGCGGCCCGTCCTGGCGGTCCTGGCGTTCGATAACCTCTCGGGCGATCCGCAGATGGCCTATCTGTCCGACGGCGTTTCCGAGGAGATCCAGCAGACCGTCGCCCAAGGTTCGGACCTCAAGGTCATCGCGCGCTCATCGAGCTTTCAGTTTCGCGGCCCCGAGAAGGCCGTCCGCGACGTGGCGGCCCAACTCCAGGCCACACACCTGCTGGACGGATCGGTCCGCCATAGCGGCGCGAGGGTCCGGATCTCCGCCCAGCTCGTGCAATGCGACGGCGAGATCATTCTGTGGGCGGACAGTTTCGACGGCGAAATCGACGACGTCTTCGCCTTGCAGGAGCGGATCGCCCGATCGGTGGCGCAGGCGCTGAGGGCGACGCTGTCGGCGCCAACACCTGCGCCCGTGCAGGTCGCGACTGACATCTATGTGCTGTTCCTCAAGGCGCGCGGCATCATCAGCGAGGGCGGCCACCTCTACGACGACACGGCGGGCTCGGCCGCGCCCCTCCTGGAGCAGGTCGTGGCGGCCGCGCCGGACTACGCGCCGGCCTGGGAACTGCTCGCCAAGGCCCGCGCGCTGGTCCTGAGATCGGTTCGGCGGGGCACCGACTACGCCGAAGGGCGGGACGGCGTGCTGGCTGCCGCAGAAACGGCGCTGCGCCTGGATCCGCGGCGCGGCGGAGCCTACGAGGCCCTGGCTTTGCTGGAGCCGTGGGGCGCCTACGGGGCACGGGAAAGTCTGTTGCAGCAGGCCTTGTCGGTCGCCCCCAACGATCCCGGCGTTCTGACCGACATGAGCACCTTCTGCTGGAGCGTGGGCCGGTTCCACGAAGCCCTGGCGCTCGCCGAGCACGCCTGCGAGCTCAACCCGCTGATGCCTGCGGCGCATCTGCAGGTCGCGCAGATGCTGACCTATGTGGGGGACTACGAAGCCTCCATCCGGATGCACCAGGAGATCTATCAGCGCTGGCCACGCAATTTCCCGATACTGATCTCGCTGCTGAACTTCGCCGCCTCGCTCGGGTTCTGGGACGTCTACCGACGGTTCGTTGGCGAGGCCGAACAGTTCAGCGGATGGCAGGCGACCTATCTGCGCGAGTCCGTCCGATATGCGACGGCGCTGGCCTCGACCGATCCTGCGCCGCGTCAGGAACTGGCGAACCGATATGCCGCGCTGGTCGCCAAGTCCGGCACCGTGCCGCTGAACTACCTGGACGGGCTCAGCATGCTCGGCCTCACGGAGCAGGCCCTGGACCTGGCCGGGAGGGCCTCGTTCGCCCATGTGTTCGATCCGGACGGCCCGCTGCCCAGTGGCTCTTTTCCCGGCACGATCCTGGGGCCCTGGAGCGCGCTCAACAAGACGCCTCGGTTCATCGACCTCTGCGACCGCCTGGGTCTCTGCGCCTACTGGGTGCACTCGGATCGCTGGCCGGCGTGCGTCGAGTGGACACCCTACGACTTCAAGGCCGAGGTTCGGCGGCGCGCCGGGGCGTAGGCGACGCCGATTGCGCCTTTGACCCATCGGGGCCGACAACTATCCTGAATCCGCTCGGATGAGGTAGCGTCACGACGGGAGGACGCACACGCGTGGCTGACGTCTTCATCTCGTACGCACGCTCGACTTCCGAGCCGGCCAAATTGATCGCCGCCGCCTTGCGTTCCGACGGCTACAGCGTGTGGATCGACGACGACCTGCCGGCGCATCGTGACTACTCCAGCGTCATCGAGGAACACCTGCGGTCCGCCAAGGCGGTGGTGGTCCTCTGGTCGTCCGACGCGGTGAAATCGAGGTGGGTGCCCGCGGAGGCCGATATCGCCCACGAGGCCGGAACCCTCGTGCAGCTCAGCCTCGACGACGCAGCTCCGCCGCTTCCATTCAATCGCATGCAGTGCTCTGCGATGCAGGGGTGGACCGGCGACCTGAACGCGCCGGTCTGGCGGAAGGTCGTTGCCGGCGTCGCCGAACTGGTGGGCCGGCCGTCTCCCCCGGAAAAAGACGACGCCCTGCCCACGAAGCCGGCGGAGCCATTGCTGGCGGTGCTCGCTTTCGACAACCTTTCAGGCGATCCGGAGCTGGCCTATTTCTCTGATGGTGTCTCGGAAGAGATTCAGCAGACGGTGGCCCAGGGCTCTCACCTCAAGATCGTGGCGCGGTCCTCGAGCTTCCAGTTCCGCGGCGCCGACAAGGCGGTCGGCAAGGTGGCGGCCGAGCTCAAGGTCACCCACCTGCTCGACGGCTCCGTCCGCCGCAGCGGCGGACGCGTCCGCATCTCCGCTCAGCTGGTGCGATGCGCAGGCCAGGTGACCTTGTGGGCGAACCGGTTCGACGGCGACCTGAGTGACGTCTTCGCCCTGCAGGAACAGATCGCCGAAGCGGTGGCCCAGGCCCTGAAAGTCACCCTGGCCGCGCCCGCCCAGGCCCAGCCGCTCGACCCGGCGATCTATGAACTGTTCCTCAAGGCGCGAGGGATCATCGGCGAGGGCGGCCGAGTCTTCGACGACACCGCGGCGGTGGCCCTGCCGCTGCTGGAACAGGTAGTGGCCGCCGCACCAGACCAGGCGGCCGCATGGGAACTGCTTGCAAAATCGCGAGCCCTGACCTTGCGGTCCGGCCGGCGCAAGACCCCCTACGAGGAAGGCCGCGCCGGCGTGGTCGAGGCGGGCGAGACGGCGCTGCGGCTGGATCCGAAACGCGGCGGAGCCTATGAGGCCCTGGCTTTGCTGGAGCCGTGGGGCGCCTACGGGGCGCGAGAGCGGCTGCTGCGACGGGCCCTGTCGGAATCACCCAACGAGCCGGACGTGCTTACCGAGATGAGCCTGTTCTGCTGGAGCGTCGGGCGTTTCCGCGAGGCCTTGCGGTTCGCGCAGCAGGCCTGCGAGCTCAATCCGCTGATGCCGGCGGCGCGCCTGCAGGTCGCGCAGATGCTGACCTATGTGGGGGATTACGAGGCCTCCATCCGGATGCACCACGAGATCTATCAGCGCTGGCCCCGCAATTTCGCGATCCTGATTTCGCTGCTGAACTTCGCCGCCTCGCTCGGATACTGGGACGTCTATCGCCAGGTCCTGAGTGAGATCGAGATCGAGCATTTCCCGGGATGGCAGGCGACCTACCTGCGTGAGACCGTCAAGTACGTCGACGCCCTCGCCTCCACCGATCCTGCACCGCGCCAGGAGCTGCTAGGCCGATATGGCGCGCTGGTCGCCAAGTCCGGCACCGTGCCGCTGAACTACCTGGACGGGCTCAGCATGCTAGGCCTCACGGAGCAGGCCCTGGACCTGGCCGGGAGGGCCTCGTTCGCCCATGTGTTCGATCCGGACGGCCCGCTGCCCAGTGGCTCTTTCCCCGGCACGATCCTGGGGCCCTGGAGCGCGCTCAACAAGACGCCTCGGTTCATCGACCTCTGCGACCGCCTGGGTCTCTGCGCCTACTGGGCGCAGTCCGAGCGCTGGCCGGATTGCATCGAGTGGACGCCTTACGACTTCAAGGCCCTGGTCAGGCGGCGGGTCGCCGGCGTGACCCCCGCCTAGGCCGCCGTCAGCCCGTAGGTGTGGATCGTCGAAAGCACCTCGAAGTGGACGTTGGAGCTAAACGAAAAGCCGAACTCGGCCTTCAGTACGACGCGGTTCATATCCCAATCCATGTCATTGGGCACGGTCGGCAATGGCAGGCGGAAGGTGTCCGGCGGCGGAGGAACGCCGTTCGGATACTTGGCCCGGAGCCGGCGTGTTCGTTGCGCCGCCGCGAAGTGCTCCGGCGGCGGCCCAGTGTCCGTTGGCTGCTCTGCATCAAAGAGTTGCGTCAGCAGCTCGGCGATGCTGTCGGACCACATGAAGGCGATCTCGACGTGCGAAGGGTCGAAGACGACGATGTTGTCGACCTCGGTGTGGGTCGCCTTCGACGCCACAATGCTCCGATAGATGGCGGCCCCCATGTCGTAGCAGTCGCGGAACTGCTTCAAATTGTTCAGTTCCACGCCGCCCGCGTAGGGGCTGGGATCAACGCCTTCGGGCTTTTTCCCGGCGAACGCGCCGCTGCCGCCGAGGATCTTCACGAAGGCGTCCAGGTCGGGATTCGCCTTGAGGATCTCCGCAAGGCTCGCCGGACTGTCGCCCCCCGTCCTGATGTGGAGGACAGCCAGCAGCTCAGACATCGACCTCGGGCTGAAGTTCTTGATCCCGATCATGCCCATGTCGAAATGGAGCTGGTGCGCCGGAAGTCCCAGCTCGCGCACCATCGAAGCGAGGTACATGTCGCTGCCCCAGATCTCGCGGCTGCTGAAAACCACGGAATCGTTGTCGCTGAAGACAAAGGGCTCGACCCACACCAGGACCGGATCGGTCACCAGATTGTCCTTGCTGAGCGCATAGCGGAGCACCGGAAAGGAGAGATAGGCCTCGGTATGGGTGAGGTGGTCCCAGCTCGTCTCGCCCGGGCCCAGCCGGCTCGCGGTCTGCAGGTTCCCGCTGGCGACGTTCGGGAAATAGGCGACGCTCAGCAGGCCGAACTGGGGTCCTGGCAGGGGTGCGTAGTAGAACGGCGCCTCGTCCGGATAGCCGCCGTTGAAATACCTGGCCAGGTAGTCCCGGATCCGGCATCTGCTCAGCCGAACGGCGAAGCCCCAGGTCAGCGCGCCGCGCGCAGTCCAGGGCGGCAACAGCTGCTGGGTGGCGAAGGACTCGATGAACTCGGTCATGGCCGCCCCGGCCCGAAGAAGCCCCGCCACGGCCGGAGCCACGGAGCCGTCAGATCGCTCGTCGGCGCGACCGGCGGCAGACCCGGCCCGCGGTCGACCGGGAAGGTGTGCAGGGTCCGCATATTGTCGAAGTCGATGTTCGCGTTGAACCGATAGGCCGCCTTGGGCCTAAAGCTGTTGGAGGCGTCTTTGTCGTTGTCCGATGGATTGCCCGGCGGAAGTTCGATGAAGCGGAGCGTTTCGCCGAAGCTGCCTTCCAGATGGAAGGAGATCCTCACGTCCTCTTCCTTGTAGAACTGGAAGTTCTCGATGACGGCATACTTCGAGCGGCAGCTGACCAGGGCCTGATAGAGAGCCCTGCCCGGCTCAGCCGCGTCACGGAACTGCTTGAGCGAGACCGTCTGCATCGACGTCGGGAAGGTGCCGGCCGATATGGTCTCCACGGCGTCGCTGGCGGTCGAGATGGCGCCGATGGCGTTTTGGGCCACCCGGCTGCGGAACAGCGTCCACAACGAATGCTCTTCGGGCGAGCCGCGGAAGGTCGGCACGGCGGGGCCGGTCGCCACGTCGAGAAACGGCAGCATCCCCTGCATGGCGTCGGACGTAAGCGTAGCCCAGCCTGGCAGGCTCACCTGTCCGCGGAAGCTGCCCGGGAACTCGCTCTCGCCGATCTGGATGTTGGCCCTGAGCTTCTCCAGGCCCAGCATCTCTCGGCCGCAGACAGCTGACATCGGCTCGCCGACGACAATGAAGGGCAGCGCCCACTCCACCGCAGAGTTCGCGATCAGCCCGCCCGGCGTCGTCCCCAGACGGACTACGGGGAAGGAGATGAAGACCTCCCTCTGGCTGACTATCCCGCGATCGGAATAGGGAATTTCCTGGCCGATGTTTTCAGGCGTTCGGCTCGCGCTGATCATCACCGGATAGTCGATGAACAGCAGGATCGCGTAGGGCCACATGGGCGCGGGCCCGTAGGTGAAGCCGCGATCCCTCGCGTCCCCCAGATTGAAGAACCGGTCGCAATAGGCCTGGACGCGCGGAAGGTGCGCTTCCCAGACGAAGGCGTTCACGGTCACGCCCGGGAAGTGGTAGGGCGGCGGCACTTCCTGGCTCGCCACGGACTGCACATAGGGGATCATGCTGCCGCGCCCTCCGCCTGCGCCGATGCGGGATCAAGCCACGCGCACTCCAGGCCCAAGATGAAGTCGGCGCCGAAGACCCGCGCGGGCGTCTGGAAGCCGGGTTTGGCCTCGCCCGCCAGCACGCGACCGACGGCGGCGGCCGCAGTGAGCTCGCTCACCGTATAGCCATCGCGCGTGCGCATGCGGATGCGGCTCACCCGGCGCCACGGGTCCACCGCCTCGGCGACCAAGACGAACCCAGCCTGCTTGCGGCGTTCCTCGCTGGGCGCCTCGGGCCATGCCGCGGCCAGCGCGCCGCCTAGCGCTCGCCAGGGCCGTGCGCCGGTGATCGCCATCGCCATGCTGGACGCGCGGTAGGCGGCGCGCTGCGACCAGTCCATTTCCGAATAGACCTCGATGTCGCCGACGCCGGTCGTGAGCCCGCCGGTGACGACGTCCGCCCAGCTCATGGCGACGGCTTCGCTCAGCCCCTCGCCGAAGTCGAATGCGTGGACCAGGCTTCCGGCCGGAACGCTCGCCAACGCGCCATTGCGCCGGATGACGACGTCGGGACTGAGCAGGGTCGTGGCGGTCACCACGCTGCCGCGGGTTATCACCTGGGCCTTGGAGATGCCTACCCGCAGCTTCGTCGCGTCGGGCCGCGCCTGCGTGGCCAGCGCCAGCAGGCAGTCCGTCGCCACGATGGTCAGGCCGACCCCCGGCATTATCATGACGCCGGCCTCGCGCGCTTCGGCGTCGGACGCCATGGCGTCGACGAAACTGGGCCATTCGCCGCTGAGGTCGAGATAGTGGGTCGCCGTATTGAGGCAGGCAGCGATCATCGGGCCCGCTGTCCTGTCGTAAGGGCCGGCGGCGTGGAGCACCACGTCGATGCTGGCGAGCGCCTGCTCGATGGGCCCGGCGGACGTCAGGTCGAAGGCCATCCAGGCCAGGCCCAGCGGCTCAGCGACCCTCCGAACACCCTCGGCGTTTCGGCCGGCCAGCACGACGTCGACGCCGGCCTCGGCCAGCCGCCGAGCGACAAGGCGGCCGGTGTAGCCCGTGGCGCCATAGAGGAGCGCGCGCGTACTCATGGCCGTGCAAAGATCCAGGGGACCAATCCCGCAATGAAGTCGAGGTCCTCCGACGCGGCCAGGCCGCCATAGGCCAGGGTGAACTCGTGACTGGCCGCCCCCGCCATGGCCGCGGCAACCGCCCGGGCGTGATCGATCGACCCCAGCCGGGACATCAGCTCGGCGAGCCATAGCACGTCGTCCGCCGACCGCTCTTCGCGCGGCTGGCCGAGAAAGGCGTCGAGCCGGACCCTATCGACGTCCGCACAGGCCTGGCGCACATGGATCAGCATCAGGGTGCGCTTTGCCTCGTAGAGGTCGCCGTTCATCTCCTTGCCGTAGCCGGGGTCGACGGAGAGGTTGCGCAGGTCGTCTTCGATCTGGAACGCGACGCCCAGGAAGTAGCCGAACCGCACGACGCTCTCAGGGTCCCTGCGACCGTCAGAGCCCAGCACCAGCCCAAGCTGCGCCGGCCAGATCATGCCCATCCAGGCGGTCTTCTTCAGCGCCATACGCAGGTAGTCGGCTTCAGTGAGCGCGGTGACGTTGCCATCGCGCCAACCGAGCTCCAACGCCTGACCCTCGGCGGTCTCGCGCGCCATGGTGAGGGAGACATCGAGGACCTGGGCCGCCACCTCACTTCCCAGGGGCCGCAGCGCATCGATCAGGGGGCGGAGCGCGGTGAACATCATCGCATCGCCGGCGTTGATCGCCAGCGGAGTGCCGTGCAGGGCGTGAAGGGTGGGACGGCCCCGTCGCAGTTCGCTGCCGTCCTGAATGTCATCGTGGATCAGCAGGCCGTTGTGCAGGATTTCGATGGCGGCCGCGCATCGCACGGCTGCCTCCGGGCTGCCGCCGAAGGCCCGGGCATTGGCGATGCAGATCGCCGGCCGCAGCATCTTGCCGCCCCGCGAGGGGTAGTCGGCGAGCAGTTCGTCCAGGTAGGGCGCCGGCGTCTGGGCGCCGAGATAGCGCTCCAGTTCCAGCCTGGTCGCCCGGCCGTAGGTCGCCATGATCGTGGCCATGGCGTCGGACGGCGCGGCGACGACCGGCCGGGCCACCGTCGCCGCGGCGGTCACTTGGCGATCTCGATGGTGAGGACGCCCAGCGGGACATCCTCGTGCTTTGCGTGGACGACGCCGGAATAGACGCCGGGCGCCTGACCGTCCGGCAGGGTCACGACAGCAACGACGCCCTCCACCGAAACGTCGGTTTCGAAGACCACGCCGGTGATCGGCTTGGCGCCGGGGGTCCGCCGGGCGAGCGGCTGAGCCGAAATGTCCGTAGCCGCGGTGGGGTGCTTTGGCCGCAGCAGCGCGGCGGTGTGCGCCCGGGCCTTGGCGTCTTCGGGGAAGCGGACAGTCACCTTCATCCACCGCGGCTCGGCCTCCGCGTCGGCGCCCGTCGCCGCCTTGGCCGGCGCCCGGCCTGCCGCTTTCGCCGCCCGGAAGGCCGGAACGCCAGAGGCGCGGTCCGCCGGCGGGGCCTTGGCGCTCGCCTCCTTCAGGAGCCGTTCGCAGACGTCGAGGGTCGTCGTGCTCAGCTCGCGGGCAAGCCGCAGAAGGCGCGTCGCAGCGACTTCAAGATCCCCCGGCGCCTCGCGCACACTGTACTGGCCCTGCCGGAAGCGCTGGGCGGCCTCGCGGCCCTGCTTGATGTTCTCGGCGATGACGTCGTAGCCGACCTTCACGACGTGGGCGACCGACTCGCTGACGGTGGGATCGTGCGCCCGGCCAGAGGCGGCGTTGGTGGCCGCGGACGATGGCGCATATTTGGACGCTGCGGTCCCGCTGGCGCGATCAGGCCCGCTGCGGTCCGGCTCAGGACGGCTCCGATGGGCCTCCGCCTTGCCAACCTTTCCCTTACGGATGGTCATAGGCGATGATGTCCTCGAGCTTCGGCGAGCCGCACAACGCGTGGGCCGCCAAGAGGCCCGACATGACCGCGCCCTCGACGCACCCGGAGTGGAAACCACTGTCCGTCCAATCACCAGCGATCGTCAAATTGTCATAGGTCATGTCCAATGGCGAGATGCGGTGGCGAAAGCTTCCTGGCGCATGCAGGACGTATCGGTCCGATGGATTGACATTGGCGCGCCAGTATTGGCTCGAGAACCGATCAGGTCCGTCGACTGAGGACCTGCTTTCGTCTCCGGCGGGGTCGGCGAGAAGCTCCCAGCGGAAGTCACCGTCGACGCCGAAGGCTCCGGGCCAGACCTCGCGGATCGGCCCCCGCAGAAAGGCCTGGGCGCGGTCGCGCACCTCGGCGGCGCGGCGCGCGGGGTAGCCCGCATCGCCGTCCGCGGGTGGCTGAGGCGGGTCAGGAAGGACGGCGCAGAAATAGACCGAGGTCCTGGGGTGGTTCGGCCAGGCCTCCTCCGGCACCACGTGGGGCATGTCGCACCAGGTGTCGAAGGGCTTGGCGAATGCGCCGGTGATGTAGGCCGGGCCCTCCCATCCGAGGTTGGTGAGGTCCTCGTTGAGCCAGACCTGGAAGGCCTGCGAGGCCACGGTCTTGACCTTCTCGGTCATGCTTCGCCAGCGCGCGTCACGGGCCAGGATCTCGCCGCAGACATGAGGCACCACGCCCAGCCCGACACCTAGCAGGACGAAGTCGAAATCGCGTCCGATGGTAAGGGTCAGCTCGCCGGCCCGGCGACGGTCCCAGTGGGACTCGAAGTTCCAGCCTTCGGCGGCCAGGCGGGCGCCGCCTTTCAGCTGGGTGAAGTCCGGGCTCGACGGCCAGCACGGCCTGTCGGCCACGGGGACCAGGGGCGAATAGGGCTCGCGCGTCCTGGCCTGCACATCGAATGTCAGGGTGCGGACGTAGTCGCGCTGGCCCTCCGGCGGTGGCTGAGCTGGCAGGCCCACGTTGGTCAGCCGGTGGAAGAACTCGAACCGCACGCCGCGCCGCCTCAGGGCCTCGTAAAGCGGTGCGAAGACCACGTCGCCCATGCCGGCCCGCATGCGCCACATGAAGGCGCCGCGATAGCCGAAGAAGGTGCGAAGCGTGCCCCGCAAGCCTTGGCCAGCCGACAGAGCGGGCCGGTTCTCATCGCCCTCCTCATAGCCCATCGAAAGGTCGTAGAGCCCGCGCAGGAACGGTGACTGGAGCGCACGCACCGAGGCGCCGTTCGCGCTGAGCCACTCGCGGCATTCGTAGTCGTCGATGGCGTCCAGGCCTCTGGGGTCGAACATGACGCCGCCGCGAATGAGGCCCACCATGCTGGCGAGCGTCAGGTCCGCGACCTCCCACAGGAAGCGATGATCGTCGTCGGCCAGCCAGCGGTCCTCCAGCCACAGGCGCAGCCTCGCACAGGCCGCCTCGGCCGAGGCCAGCAGGCTGCTGTTCAGTGGGACCGCCGCCGAGCCCAGGAGCATAGCGATCACGCCCAGCCCCTCGGCCAGCGCCGCGATGCTTGCGAAGGTCCCCAGCTTCGTAAGGTAGGCGACCGCGTCCGCCAGTTCGCTTGCGCCGTCCGCCGCAGGCTGAGGTCCAAGTCCGCGACCGTCCACCGTGGTGTCGAGCAACAGGGCGCGGAAGAGATCGAAAGCCTTGGCCATGTAGTACGGCAGGGAGAACACGGCGCCCGGCGGGAGCGGGTCGCCCGGCAGGCCGGGGCGCGGCGGCATGTGGGCGTCCCACCGCTGGAAGCCGCCCCGTTCGGCGACCGAGAACAGCGCCACATCGTTCTCCGGCGTCCAGGCATCGCGCCAGTCGCCGAAGAGACCGCCGTCGCCTTGCGCCTCCAGCTCGGCATGGCATTCGCGCATCATCCTGAATGCGTTGTCGTAGAAGCCGAGCCAGACGTGCAGGCCGTGCTCTTCGATCCGGCCCGCCGCGCCGCGCCCCGAGGCGCCCTTGCCGCCGAGCCGCCAGCCCTCCTGGTAGACGGTGATCGCATACCGGCCGGCGTGCTCAGGCCGCGAGAGCTCCCAGACCGCCGCCATCGAGGCGCATCCGCCCCCGATTACGGCAATCCGTATCGGCTCTCCAGCCACCAGACATCCTCGCAAGCCCAGGTTCGCGGGTCGGAGCCGTCATGTTACCCGACCTGCACCGCGAGGGAACCGCCGATACGCGGCGTGGCCTGCGCCGCAGAGGCTCGAACGCCGCTGCCTGCGCCGGACCAGGCGTGGTCCCTGAGCGGCGGGCGAATCCTTCCCGAGAGGGCAGAAATGCGTCGCGCGGCCAGCCGGGGCATCGGCAGCCCAAATCAACGCGCCGTCGCCAAGTCGGCGTCAACGTGTAGGCGGTTCACCCCGCACGGCAGGCGCAACGCTTTGGCTAGGCAGGCTCCGCGAGCCGATGTCGCGCGGCGGTCCGCTGGCCGTCGTCGTAGACGAACTCGGTCCCCTCCAGGTCTATGGCCGGCAGCTCGTCCTTTTCGCGCCAGTAGTCCTGAGTGTGCTGCCATTCGGGCTTGGCGCCGCGCTGGGGCATCAGGTGCATCGAGCGCATCAGGTAGCCGGGGTTGAAGTTCTCCGGGTCCATCCAGCTCTCTAGCGCCATGCCGGCGTCCTCGGGGCGTAGCGCCACCTCGACCTTCTTCGCCTGGCGTTCGTCCATGTGCCTCACCAGCCGGCAGACGAAGTCGGCGACGATGTCGGCGCGCAGCGTCCAGCTGGCGCGGAAGTAGCCGAACACCCAGACCATGTTGGGAACGCCCGTGAACATCATGCCGCGGTAGGTGACCGTGTTGGCGAAGTCGACGGGCTGGCCGTCCACCACGAACGGGATGTCGCCCAGCACCGAGAGATGGAAGCCGGTCGCCGTGATGACGATGTCGGCTTCGAACTCCTGACCCGACTTCAGCAGGATACCCTTTTCGGTGAAGCGTTCGATCTCGTCGGTGACGACGCTCGCCTTGCCTTCCTTGATCTTCTGGAAGATGTCGCCGTCAGGCACGAAGGCGATGCGCTGGCGCCAGGGCCGGTAGCTGGGCGTGAAGTGCTTTTCGGTCAGCTCGGGGCCGATGATGTCGGAAACCGCGGAGAGCAGCTGCTGCTTGGCGCCGTCCGGATGCTGCAGCGCCATGTTGGTGAAGAGCTGGCCCATCTTCAGCCGCTGGCGGCGGACGATCTCGTGGATCCACTCTTCCGGGATCTCCAGGTCGCGCAGCTGGTCGGCCATGTCGTCGACGTTGCGGCCCGGCACGAAGTAGGTCGGCGAGCGCTGCAGCATGGTGACGTGGGCGGTCTCGTCGGCAATCGACGGGATCAGCGTGGCGGCGGTGGCGCCGGAGCCGATCACCACGACTCGCTTGCCCTTCAGGTCGAGGTCGTGCGGCCAGGTCTGCGGGTGGACGATGCGGCCCTTGAAGTCGGCGAGGCCCTCCCAGTCGGGCGTGTAGCCTTCCTCGTGGCGATAGTAGCCCTGGCACATCCAGAGGAAGTTGCAGGTGAACCGCAGCCGCTCGCCGCTGTCGGCGCGGGTCGCTTCGACCGTCCAGAGGTTCTCGGCGCTCGACCAGTCCGCCTTGGTGATCTTGTGGCCGTAGCGGATATGACGGCCAAGGCCGTTCTCCTCGATCACCTCGCCCATGTACTTGAGGATCTCCGCGCCGGCGGCGATGGGCGGGCCGACCCAGGGCTTGAAGCGGTAGCCGAAGGTGTAAAGGTCGCTGTCGGAGCGAATGCCAGGGTACTTGTGGGTGTGCCAGGTGCCGCCGAAACTCTGCTGCGCGTCCAGAACCACAAAGCTCTTGGCGGGCGTCTGCTTGGTCAGGTGATAGGCCGCGCCGATGCCGGAGATGCCCGCGCCGACGATCAGCACGTCGAAGTGCGCAGGCTCTGGGCGGCTGGTCTCCGCAGAGCCGAGAGTCTCGGTGTCACGCATGTTTCCTCCAACCCGCAGTCTCGCGCGAACTACGCCGCCGCTGCAAACCATTCAATTCCGATAGGTTCGACGCTAAGTTATCGACGATAATATATGAATGGCCGACGGCCAACAAGCCCGCTCAATTCGGAGACAATCCTCCCCCTGGTGGGGAGTACTTCTTCGTCAAGAAGGAGGTGGACGACCAAGCTGCGTAAGAGGCGTGGGCGCACCCAGGAATGTCGTGGACGGCGGCAGGTAGGCGCGGTGAGGGTCCCTTCAACAAGACCTTAAAAACCCCGGAATCGAGCCGCAACGCAAGGGCGCCAGAGGATCCCTCTGGCGCCCAAACGTGCATTCGTCAGGTTGACGTCAGACGCCGCGACCCAGGCCCCGGTCGGTGTCGGACGGGCTGAGGTCAGGACGAACGCCTTGCCTGGGATCCTCGGAGCGCTCGCCCCGATCGGCCCCAAAGGAACGACCCTCCAGATACCGCTGACGCTCAGTCGCGACCTGGTCGGCCCCGTATGGTTCGGCCGCGGGATCGAAGCTCTGCCAGCCGCCGGCCCGGTAGTCGGCGCCGCGGGTCGCGGCGTCCACGGCCGGAACCCCGGTCAGAACCTGCCGCACGGTCTCGGCGTCGGCTTCATTCCGTGGCCGCACGCTGACCAGTGTGCCGCCGCGCCGGACGCCTTCGGCAAAGACGTGGGCCTCTTCGTCGCTGTGCCCTGCATCCTTCAGCGCGCCCAGGAGGCCACCTGCGGCGCCCCCGGCCGCTGCGCCGACAAGGGCCCCGACCGCGGTCGACGCCAGCCAGCCGACGGCCACCACCGGGCCAAGCCCGGGTATGGCGAGCATCCCGAGGCCAGCGAGCAGGCCCGCCCCGCCGCCGAGCACGCTGCCTGTCGCGACGCCCTTGGCCGCGCCTTCGGCCGCGTCATTGCCATTCGGGCCCCCGGCCGTATCGCGGCGGCCGTCTGTGAGGTGACGGCCTTCGGCGTTGTTCGCGATCAGGCTGATGTCAGCAGGCGGAATACCCGCCCGCTCCAGCTTGCCGACGGCGGCGCTGGCGTCCTGATAGTCGTCAAAAAGTCGAGTGATGGCTTGAGCCATTGTGGTCTCCTTGGATGTGGAATTGCGAGGCGGACGACTATTTCGCGGTGACGGCGCCCTTGAAGTCGACTGCGACCTCGACCGGCTTGCCGTCCTTCTTAGCCGTGGCGGTCCAAAGACCGTCCGGTGTCTTCGTCAGGTTGGTGACGTCGCTGTAGCCTGCGTTCCTGATGTGGCCCTTGGCCTGGCTCTCTGTGAACGAGTTTGAAGCGGCGGCCACGTTAGGCGCAGTTTTGTTGGCGTCGGTGTTCAGGGCGCCATTGGATGCGGGGGGCGAAACCGCACCGCCTGGATCGGTGGCTTTGGCCGCACTATCGGACGCAAGATTGGTGGCGTTGGCGGCCGTGTCCCCCGCCTTCTGCCCGGCGGTGGCTGCCGAGGTGGTGGTGTCGGCCGCAACCTGGGATGCAGGCCTGGTACAAGCGCCCAGCAGCGCCACGCTCAGCGCGGCGGTAAGTGGGAAGGCATAGATTTTCATAGGAATTCCTTTGAGACGAGCCACGACAGCGCCCGGGCATCGCTATGGTTCCTATGGCCGCGGTCCGATTGGGGTCGCCGGGGTGCGGCGGCCGAGAACCCGAGAAGTTCCCGGCACAGGCGGCCCCCTCAAATAAACCCGGACGACCGTTGCACGAAACGTGTTGGCCCGCGTTGCCTAGTCCAGATCTCCTCCAATCACGGGATACCGACATGGCCAAAACCAACGGGGCGCCCACGCGCGCGTCCACGTCCGCGTCCGCCAAGGTCTCCGCTGCGGCCAGCCTCGGGACCGGTGGCGAAACCCACCAGACCGCATCGGCGTCCGACGACCGGATCACCACCAACCACGGCGTGCCGGTCAGCGACGACCAGAACTCCCTCAAGGCCGGCGCACGCGGACCGGCGTTGCTGGAAGACTTCGTTCTGCGCGAGAAGATCCAGCACTTCGACCACGAGCGGATTCCTGAGCGGATCGTCCATGCCCGCGGCTCGGCGGCGCACGGGTATTTCGAGCTGACCCAATCGCTGGCCCGTTACACCCGCGCCAAGGTGCTGACCGAGGTCGGCAAGCGCACGGAGGTCTTCACCCGGTTCTCCACCGTCGCGGGGGGCGCCGGCTCGGTCGACACCCCGCGTGATGTCCGTGGTTTCGCCGTCAAGCTCTACACGCGCGAGGGTAACTGGGACCTGGTCGGCAACAACATTCCGGTCTTCTTTATCCAGGACGCCATCAAGTTCCCTGACCTGATCCACGCTGTGAAGATGGAGGCCGACCGCGGCTATCCCCAGGCGGCCAGCGCGCACGACACCTTCTGGGATTTCATCGGGCTGATGCCGGAATCCACCCACATGATCATGTGGGTCATGTCCGATCGCGCCATTCCGCGCAGCCTGCGGATGATGGAAGGCTTCGGCGTCAACACCTTCCGCCTGCTCAACGACAAGGACGAGCCGACCTTCGTCAAGTTCCACTGGCGGCCGAAGCTGGGCGCCCAGTCGACGGGCTGGGACGAGGCGGTGAAGATCGCTGGCGCCGATCCGGACTTCCACCGTCGCGATCTGCACGATGCGATCGCGGCCGGCGCCTTCCCGGAATGGGAGTTTGGGGTCCAGGCGCTAAGCCAAGCAGAGGCGGACGCCCTGCCCTTCGACATTCTCGACGCCACCAAGCTGATCCCGGAGGAACTGCATCCGATCCAGATGGTCGGCCGCATGGTGCTGGATCGCAACCCGGACAACTTCTTCGCCGAGACCGAGCAGGCGGCCTTTCTGCCGACGAACCTGCCGCCAGGGATCGACGTTTCGGAAGACCCGCTGCTGCAAGGCCGGCTGTTTTCGTACCAGGACACCCAGCTCTCCCGGCTGGGGACCGTGAACTTCCACCAGATCCCCATCAACCAGGCGAAGGGCTGTCCCTTCCAGAACATGCAGCGCGACGGCCACATGCAGACGCAGGTCCCAATGGGGCGGGCCAATTACGAGCCCAACAGCCTGGCCCAGGCCGGTGAGATCGGCGGACCGCGCGAGGACCCCAAGGGCGGCTTCCGCACGGCGCCCGTCCTGCAAGACGGGACCAAGGTGCGCCTGCGCCCGGAGAGCTTCGCCGACCACTACAGCCAGGCGCGGCTGTTCTACCGATCGCAGACCGAGATCGAGCAGGCGCACCTGGCCGGCGCCCTGGTCTTCGAGCTCTCGAAATGCACCCTCGACCACGTCCGCGAGCGAGTGTTGGCCAATCTGCAGAACGTCGACGCCGGCCTCGCCCAGCGGGTCGCCGACGGCCTGAACATTCCTTTGCCCGCAAGGAGCGCCGCGGCCGTCGAGCCGATGGACATGAAGCTCTCGCCGGCGCTTCGCATCGTCGGGAAGTACCCTGAGACCCTGATGGGCCGCGCGCTCGGCATCCTGGTCACCGACGGCGCCGACGGCGCAGTGGTCGAGGCCGTCCGCGAGGCCGCCGAGGCGGAAGGCGCGACCGTTAAGATCGTGGCGCCGAAGGTCGGCGGCGTCGCCCTGAAGTCCGGCAAGCAACTCAAGGCGGATGGCCAGCTCGCGGGAACGCCCTCGGTGATCTTCGACGCCGTGGCGCTGGTCATGTCGCAAGACGGCTGCGCCCGGTTGCTGGGCGAAAGCGCGGCCGTCGATTTCGTGCACAACGCCTTCGTCCACCTGAAGGCTATCGGCTTCACGCCGGAGGCTCAGCCCCTGCTGGACAAGGCGGGTGTCGCGCTGGACGAGGGCGTCGTTGATCTGCGCGCCGGCGCCGAGGGGTTCCTGTCGCCGGCGCGCACGCGGCAGTGGGCAAGGGAGCCCAAGGTCCGGATTCTGGCCTAGCCTAAGCCCAGGCGGGCTCCTCACTCACTGAGCTGAGGCGGCCTTGGTCGCTACCGCCGCGGTTAGCCGGTTATAGCGACGGCGGATAAGATTGTGAGGTCGCGAGCCGCCCGGGTGATCAGTCCGTGGGCTTCCGGGTGATCTTCGTCGCAGAGCAGGCCGCGCGCCACCGACAGACTGGCGATGACACTGTCGACGCTGCCCCCGGGAGCCAGCGGCATCGACTTGAGAAGGATATTGCCTTCCTCGGCCAACACATCCAACCGGGCATCGATCTCGCCGAGCCTTTTGCCATCGGATAGGGCTGCCCGTTCGCCGGCCGACAGACGAGCCCACCCACGTTGTTTGATCAGCCAGGCTTCGTGGTTGCTCCAATCCGCCAGAAGG
This sequence comes from Phenylobacterium sp., assembly GCF_036495085.1. Classification (GTDB taxonomy): domain Bacteria; phylum Pseudomonadota; class Alphaproteobacteria; order Caulobacterales; family Caulobacteraceae; genus Phenylobacterium. The sequence goes on from NZ_DASXNL010000048.1 coordinate 22,399, forward strand.
CGGTTTCGCTCCGCCTTAAGGGCGAGCCAACGGCGGCAGATTGCAATATTGGGATCTGCAACGGGACCGGCTTCGACACCTGCGAACACCGGTGTAGCGGAGGCGCCAACGAGCACGGCCCGTCTCGACAGCTCCAGCAGGTGCGCGACCGCACCCCCCGCCTTGCGGCGCGAGCCCATGGCCTGAACCTTTCTGTTCACGTAAGAACATCACATACCACGACGCCAAACACCGAAACAACATAAAATGTGCAAATCGGAACAGAAAGTGTTCCCCGCATGCTTCTGACCGCCTCTCAGATTCGGGCCGCCAGAGCACTTCTGGAGTGGACCCAGCCTCAACTGGCTGAAGCTTCGGGGCTATCCATGATGAGCATCCGGCGGATGGAAGGCCCGTCCGGACCGGGTAGACGGTCGGCCGAAAATGTCGAAGCCGTCCGAAAGGCGTTGGACGACGCTGGAGTCATTTTCCTTTCAGCTGACGAGGTGGGCGGCACCGGAGTGCGTTTGAAGAAATAGGTCGCGCGGGAACGCCCCTTCGGCCGTCCGACATCGCTCGCGTGTGGGCCAGGAGCCGATGTCGGCTCAACGCCCGAGCCAGGCGCGGGTTGGATTCAATGCGGCCAATTGGAGACGAACAGGCGTGTGCCTGGCAGCGCCGTCGCGGGATCGTGGTCATGCGGCGCCCAGGCGACGCCGTCACGGCCCGAGCGCGATCGGCGCCACGGTTCCAGCCTGGCGCGGGCCACGACCACGTTTCAGCCTGACGCAAAGCGGTCCGATTGAGGCCACGATCTCCCCGGAAAAGCGCCCGGCCAAGGTCTCGGCGACGCTTCGCCTGCGTCGCGGGACGGATGGCCGCAGGGCGACAACTGCTCCAAGCGTGACATTCGAACGTAATGTTATAACAGATGTCGGGCGTCGGTTCGCCGAGCCCGAGTGGACCACCTCCTGAGAGCCGGCCGAGCAAGCACGTCCTGGAATGATCACTGCGGAACATCCCTTGGCGCCACGCGCGCCGGCCGCAACCACGCCTTGGCGGATCGCGCGACGTTGGCGCATCGCGCCGATCGTCGCCTCGACGGCCGCCGCCCTGCTGGTCTCCGCCTGCGCCGTCGGCCCCAACTTCAACAGCCCGGCGCCGCCCGGCGTCCGCGACTATACGCCCGAGCCACCGGCGGCGACGGCGTCGGCGCCGGGGGTGGCTGGCGGCCAGGCCCAAGCCTTCGCCTATGGCTCCGACATCGCGGGGGACTGGTGGACGGTGTTCCACTCGCCGGAGATCACGGCCCTGGTTCAGCAGGCGCTGAGCGCCAACCACGACCTCAAGGCGGCGCAGGCGGCACTGGCCGCGGCCCATGAAATCACCCTGGCGCAGCGGGGCTCGTTCTACCCGCAGGTCACCGCCAGCTATTCCGCCACCCGCCAGCGGACGTCCGGAGCGCTCGCGCCGATCCCGGCCGACAACTCCACCCAGTTCAACCTCTTCACGCCGCAGGTGAGCGTCGCCTACGCCCTCGACGTCTTCGGTCTGAACCGGCGCACGGCGGAGTCGGCCAGGGCGCAGGAACAGTCGGTCCATTTCCAGCTGGTGGCGGCGCATCTGACGCTGACCAGCAA
>NZ_DASXNL010000049.1:0-12032 GCF_036495085.1 Phenylobacterium sp.
CGAAGGGACGAACCAGCGCCGCCAGCTCCAGCTTGATGCCGTTGGGATCAGTGAAATAGACGGACCGAATCCAGGTGTCCTTGGTCGGTTCGGCGGGGTGGCTGTCCGGACCGTCGGAGTGATTGATCACGTGGCAGTCGATACCCTTGGCGCGCAGGCGTGCGACAGAAGCGTCGAAGGCCTCGATCGGGATGTTGATCGCCAGGTGGTTCATCGAGGCGATCGCCGACATCATGCCGTCCTTGGCCACATCAAGCGGCTGGGAGGCGATCCCGGGCGAGAACGGCGGCGGATCAGCGAACCAGAAGAACGCGATCAGCGCCCCGCCACCGCAGTCGAAAAAGAAGTGCTGGTGTTTGCCGCCGATCCCCATGGATCGGACCAGCGGCATCTCCAGCACATTCTCGTAGAAGTCGACGGTCTCGGCCATGTCCTTGCAAACCAGCGCAACGTGGTTCACGCCGCTGTAGCGAAATCCCTGGTCTTTCGCGCTCGCACTCATGTCGTTCCGCTCCTTCTCTCGCGGTCGCCGGGAGGCGCCGCCACAATCTATTGGAGCTTGACCTCCTGTTCGACCCCGTAGGTCCTGGGATCGGCATAGTAGTTCGCGTTGAATAACCCCGCGGCAACGTCGCTAAGGTGGCGGTTCGCTTTTTTTTCAGAAGGCCGGACACATGGGCGCAAAGACGATCACGAAATCCTCCATCACGGCCGAAGCCGCCGCGGACATCCTGCGCGCAGCCGAGGCCAAGGCGGTCGAGATCGGCGTGCCCATGGTGATTGCGGTCGTTGACGAGTCCGGGGTGCTGAAGGCTTTCTCGCGCATGGACGGCGCGGCGCTGCTCAGCGTCGATATTGCTCAGGACAAGGCCTATACGGCGGTCTCGTTCGGCATCTCCACCGACAGCTGGTTCGAGTTCATCAAGAACGACCCGCCCCTGCTGCATGGGATCGTCAAGACCCCGCGTCTGGTCGTGTTCGGCGGCGGCTATCCGCTGAAGGTCGGCGACGCGATCGTCGGCGGTATCGGCGTCAGCGGCGGACACTACGAGCAGGACATGGTCGTGGCCCAGGCCGGGCTGGCCGCCCTGGGATGAGCGCGCATCTGCGCGGAGCATGCGGGGACCGCCCACTCCGCTGCAGATCGAGTTCGCCCGGTCGGGGATGCTCTTCGATCGCGAACACGGGAAGCTTGTCGATGAGTCCGGGCCTCGCGTCCGCGCGACGGCCGTCAGTGGACAACCACCCGGACACGGCCAAGGTTCTGAGGCCGCGCATACCGGGAGGCGGCATCGCCGTTCCGTTCGATCGATGCCCTGAGCGCTGGGAAATAGATCCCGGGGGCGGTGAAGATGTACGCTTGGCTGACCGACACGCGCGTGGCCGGCTCGGTCACTGGAGAGGTGATGGGAAAGGCGCCATCACCCTCGAAGTCCCATTCGGCGGCCACGACCTTGCCGGCGCCCGGCGGCGCCTCGACGACCCCTTCGAAGGCGACGGCCTGCCCGACCTTCACCGTGGCGCAGGGGCCGCCGTCGGCGGTCAGCGACACCACGGGCTGCAGCCCTTTGCGCTTGGCGGCTGAAGGTGGAACGATGATCTGCCCTTCGCGGACGACGTAGTCGGTGCCGGGGGGCGGCGCGACGCCCTTCTCCACCCAGGCGGCAAGGTCGCGGAGCGCCTGCTGCAGCACGCCCTGGTAGCTGATCACCCGCGTGGTCGCGACGGGCCGCTTGTCCGTCGAGCCTGCCGCCTGGGTGGTGTGGGTGGCGTTGTCGACGAACCACAGCCGGTACTTATCGTCGAAATTCGCCCCTTGCGCCTGATGAACCCGGTTGCGGAACCAGTCGGCCTGCCAGGGATAGGCGGCCTCGTCCATCATCGCGGAGATGACGATCATCTTGCCGTCGAAGCGGCCGTTCATGGTCGATCCGCCCGACTGGCCCTGGTTCACGATCTTTGGCCGTTGAGGATAAACCGCCTTTCCGTCCGGCCCCCTGAACTGGTCCCAGACGTAGTATTCCGGGGCCTGGACTTGGTGGCGATGATAGGTCTGGGCCGCAAGGTAGACCGAGTTGTCCAGCTGCACCTCATCGCCTGGGGCGAGCGCCGCAAGCGCGCGGAAATACTTGGCTCCAAAGCCGATCAGCGCGACGTCGCCCCGGACACCGGCGATGTAGAGCACCGCGCCCTGCGCCCCGCCGCTTCTGACCAGGATCGAGGCGCCCTGCAGGTCGCCCTGCGGCACACTCTCCAGCTTCAGCGCGGCGGGGAAAATGACCCCGCTGGCGGCCTGGCCGGCGGACATGGTGAGGGACAGGCCCAGACGCTTGGCCTCGTCCGGCATAATCAAGGCTGCGATCTTCGTAGGATGCTGGATGCGGGCGGCTCGCAGCGAGGCAGGCGGGTTCGCGCCCAGATATCCAGGCTTGGTCCAGAAGTCCTCAAAGTAACCCGGATCGCCATCGACGATCATGTCGACCAGTGAGGTGAAGACGCCGGTGTAGCCGAAGGCGATCCGGTCGCGGTTGAACCATGCGCGCGGCGGAAAGCCCATGCGGGTGGTCTCCAGCAGGGCCGCGCGTTCCTCCTCGTTTAGGCCGGCGTACATGTCGCCGCTGCCGCCCGGATCGAGGGCGTCGACGATCTGCGGGAACCTGTTCCAGAGAAGGCGCAGGGCATGGGCCTGGATGGTGAAGCAGTTTGGGATGGCCACCGGCGATCCGTGGACGAAGGGGATGCTGCCGTCCCAGACGCCCGTGGTGTTTTCCACGCAGCCCAGTGTCTTGAAGGCCCCGCCGCTGCCGCCGTAGACATAGCCGTACGGCCTGTGCGGACCGTACATGTCGGCGGCCAACGTGCGCGAGTATTGCGCGACGGCTGCGTTGGCTTGGTATGTCCCGCCGAACATGTCGCGGCTGCCCTGGTTGGACTCCACCAGGTAGCCGCCGCTGGCCGCGGCGAAGCCCACGCCGCTTGCCTGGAACATGGCCATGGGGGCGCTGTTCTCGCTGCCGCTGATCGCCGCCAGCGGCTGGAAGAAACGGCCCTGGTACTGGTCTTTCGGCGGGAAGTAGATTGAGAACAGCAGATCCGTGCCGCGAAAGCCGCCGTGGACGTAGCGGTGCCGCACCGGATGGTCTCGCCACTCATCGACGTCGAGGAACGGCCGGCTGAAGTCGTCGCCGCCCTGGGCGCTGCTGCCGTGAGGCGGGGCCTCGGCGGCAAGTGCGCTCGTCGCCACGTCTGGCTTTACGAATGTTCGCCGAGTCATGGCCATCCAACTCCGGGGGCTTGGCGGGCGGAACCTCGTAGGCGTGGCTCCGGCCGCTCGTAGAAAGTCAATATGAGGACCTTGCTAGCGCCGCCTTCTCGGCGGAGCGGGTCCAGGGGCAGCGGCAGGCGCCGCGCTCAGGACGATGGCGCGGCTGCCTCAACGGTCTGGCGAGTTCGCATTGACCTGAGTTCAGCCGCAAGCCATCGGGCTCGATCCCCGACCGGCCCCGGCAAGCGTCGCTGACGGACCGCCGGGCGCCTCAGAAGGCTCCCATCATCTCCTCGAAGTTCTTGCTGTAGAACCGCTCGCGGTCGTCCTCACTTAACCCCTCGAAGGTGCGCTCGAAGCGGCCGATGGGATCGTTCGTCCCCTCCGGGTGCGGGTAGTCGCTGGAGAACAGGAACAGATCAGCGCCCGCGTCGCGGATCAGGTAGCCGGCGTCTTCGCCCGGGAACGGCGTGAACTTTATGTGCTTCCGGATATAGTCCGACGGCTTCATCGAGAACGCCTTGATGAGCGGATCGGTCTTTCCGAAGCTGCGGTAGCCAAGGTCCAGCTGGCGCAGGAAGCCCGGCACCCAGGCCGCGCCGAATTCGATCACCCCGCCGCGCAGGTCGGGCACGCGATCGAAGAGACCGTCGTAGATCAGCGCCGCCAGGAACATCTGGGCCGAGAACGGCAGCACCACGAAGTCCTTGAACCGCAGGTTCTCGCCGCCGCCGTGCAGGTCGGGCGAACGCGGCTTGCCGTTGTTGGTGTACTCGGCCGGCAGGACCCGCGAGCCGGGGCCGATGTGCAGCATGAAGGGGATGCGCTTGTCGGCCAGCAGCTGCCAGAAGGGGTCGAGGTCAGGGTGGCCGGGCGAGCGCTCGCCGGCCGGCGTCGAGGGCACCCAGATCGCGCCGCACCCTAAACGGATGGCTTCCTCGGCTTCTTCCAGCGCACGCTTCGGGTCATCCAGCGGGACAAAGGCCACGCCGATCAGGCGCTCATCGGCGCAGAAGGCGGCCATGGCCCGGTTGTGTGCCCGCGCGCCGCCATAGAGGACGTCCGGATTGCTGGAAGTGCGGAACGGTCCAAGCGAGGATGTTGCAAACACCAGCTGGCGGCTGAAGCCCAGTTCGTCCAGGGCGCGCGTGCGCTCCTCGGCATCGAAGGCTCCATAGGCGACCCAGCCTTTCGGACCGGAAATGAGGTTCTCGGCGGCCGTCCGAGAGGCCTCCGCGTCGCCTTTGCGGGCGCGCGCCGTGGCCACGCCCTGCTCAATCCGCTCGGCCGTCTGCCGCTGGCCCAAGCGGGCCTTCAGCGCCTCGTCGGCATGGGCCGCCAGCCAATCCGCCGGCTCCATCACGTGGCTGTCGGCGTCGTGGAACACCCGTCCGGTAGCGTACGGCATGCCATTCTCCCAAGGTCGCGCTGGCTATTTCTGACAATCACACCAATACACGCGCCCCCTTTGTCTGACAACGCGGCGAGGGTTGTCAGGGGCATGCCGTCAGGCCGCGTGTTGGCCTGGCCGAACATAGACATAGGCGATGCGCCCGTCGGTCTCCTGCAGGCAGCGGGTGATCTCAAAGATCGCGGTGTTCACCGCCTCGGTGGTGGATTTCGGCCGGAAAGCCAGCGTCAGGGCCACAAGGATCGCGCCGGGCCCTAGGTGCAGGGTCGCGATCTCCTCCAACTCGGTGATGCAGTTGATCTTGGCTAGGGTCGCCGTAAGCCGCTCCATGACGATCGGAGCCACCGCCTCGCCCGCGATCAGGCTTCGCGTTTCATTGGCCAGGACGAAGGCGACGAACGCCAATAGCAAGCCTATCGCCACGGACGCGGCCCCATCAGCCCACGGGATTTTCAGGAAAGTGGCCCCGATGACGCCGGCCGCCGCCAAGACCAGGCCGACCAGAGCGGCGGAGTCCTCCAGAAGGACCGAGACCAGGCTCACGTCCTTGGACGCCCGGATGAACTGCCACAGCCGGACGGGCCGCCCGCGCACGACCCGGCGGTATTCGCGGTAGCCGACGCGGAATGAAGCCCCTTCGAAGACCGCGGCGATGGCCAGGACCCCCAGGCTGATCCACGGTGAGATCACCGGTTCTGGGTGCAGGATGTGGCGCACGCCCTCGTAGAGCGACAGCACCCCGCCCAGCAGGAAGACCATCAGGGCGACGACGAACGACCAGAAATAGGTCTCCATGCCGTAGCCCAGTGGATGGGTCGCATCAGCGGTCCTGGCTCCGCGCTTCTGGCCGACCAGCAGCAGGATCTGATCACCCGTGTCGACCAGCGAGTGGACGGCCTCGGTGAGCATGGCCGTGGAGCCGGACAGGCCCGCTGCGGCGAACTTCGCGAGCGCGATGGCGCCGTTGCCGGCGAGGGCGGCAAGAACGACGCGTGTCGATCCCTCGGCCATGGAATTCCTGCTAGCGGACAGTCGGCGATCACGACGCGTTACCAGCGCCCCGTCAACGGCGCGGCCTGGCCTTGCGGGGGGCTTCACGTCGGATAGGTCGCGTGGAAGTCGTTTGGCCAACGGAAGTTGGTGTGGGTGATGGTCACGCTGAAATCGAGCGCGGTGACCTGGTGCCACCAGCCCAGGGGGATAAAGAGAGTATCGCCCGGGTTGAGCACCACCCGATGGACACGGATCCCGTCGAGCCTGGGGAATCGCGCCACGATGTCAGGCTCCGTCAAGTCGCGGACACGGCTGTAGACATGGTGGTCGTTATAGAGTTTCGGCGCCTCTCCCGGCGCGGCCAGCAACAAGACCTTTCGTCCGACGATCTGCAATAGGAGGTTGTTGGTCAGGTCGTGGTGAAGGGGCGTGAAGGTGCCCGCCGGGCCGATCCACATCATGCCGTGCGGGTTGGCGTCTTCGCGGGTCAGGTAGGCGTCCAGGAAGCCCAGGTCGCCGTGTAGCACCGACATGGCCTCGGCGTTGGCGGCCGAATTGTACGCGGTCAGGTAGGTATCGTTGCCCGCGCCGGGCTGGCTGATCCGGTCGATGAAGACGTCAAACGGCAGGGTCGTGGCGTGGGCGGCCATGTTGCGCTCGAAGTCGGCATCCGATGCTCGGTCGGCCTGTATCTGCACCGGACGCGATCCCACCGTCGCCTTCAGGTAGGCAGGGGTCCAGCGCGCCAGAGCGGGCCAGCCCTCCAGCGCCCCCGCCAGCAGGACCGGCCAGTTGGCGGCGTAGTGCGCATCGCGGAATTCCTCAGCGCCCACTTGCCGTTTGCGCGCTATGGCGCTGCCCGGCGAGATCGCCCGCAGCCGTTCGAAGGAACTCAGCAGCCACTCAAGCTTCGCAGCCGATGCGGTGTCGGTATCGACTCCTGGAGCTGGACCCGCGCCAGGGCTGACTGGGCAGGCCGGCGCCGGGCGCGCCTGGCGATGGAAGCCTTCCGCGCCCTTGAACTCCGCCACGCGTAGCTTGGCATGGTGGTCCGCCGCCCCAGGTTTTCCGTCTGCGTCGACTCCGCGGTAGTAGAGTTTCTGCCATTTCTCCGCGGGCGTCGCCGGCGGGTGCGCTTCAACCTCGGCCCTGAAGCGGTCCCGCGAAGCGCTCCATTGCTCGAACTGCCGTTTGAGCTCGCCCTCCTCCTCGATCGGCGCAATCCGCGGCCGCACCGCCTCGAGAAGGCCCCGCTCCAGGGGGAAGATGAAGCAGAACGGCTCGTTCTCCTCGAACCTGATGACGTGGCCGGGCCGCGTGAAACGCCAGTTCATGGTGAAGCTGTAGGGCGACCAGTCGGTCTCGATTACGCCGCTCAAGGGCGCGATCCCGTCCTTGCCGGCGTTGGGGGGGCCGCCCGCCCAGAGGTTGTAGCCTTCCGGCGTGCGGAAGAGCCCGTCGACATGGAAGGTCAGGACGCCCTGGCCGAAGAGCGCCACCGGCGCTTGCCCGATTGTTCCCGGATCGGTGCGGACCACCACATCGTGCACTTCCGGCCCGCCATTCCATTCAGCCTCGAACCCGCAGGGGCTGAGCAGTTCCCAACCGTGCGCGTTGGCGATGTTCAGCGGCAGGCAGCGATAGGCGAAGGATTCCGGCGTTCCGTCCATCCATGCCCGGCGCTGCGGCGCCGCGCGGATGCGTGGGCTCCATCCGGAATAGACGTAGCAAATCAGGTCGAGGCCGCCCTTGCGGCTCACCGGTTGATCCTGATGCTGATCTTTTCGGTCAGGGCGTGGGCGTCCTTGTTGAGGTTCCATTGGACGAAAGTCCGGGACATCTGGTGGGTGAGACCCGATTTGGCCTCGACCCAGTATGGGCCGAGGTCGGTCTGGAAGGCCACTCCTGGCGTAGGCGTAACGGCCCCCGCCTTGACCGCCGGATTTCGCCGGTTGCAAGCTCCCACCTCCTTGGGAGCCGCCTCCGATGGCTGGTCGCCTGCTTGCGATGTCGTTGGGCCTGCTGGCCGCCGCCCTGTCGGCGCGGGCCGACCCAGGACCTACGCCGCGCTCGGAGGTTGCGATCGTGCAGTCCCGGCTCACCAATGGCGCGCGCCGCTACGCCATACCCATTCAGGTGGGCTCCGTGGCCATGCTGGCCAGCCTCGATACCGGCTCAACCGGCCTGCGCATCCTGCCCGGGGTCCTTGGGCCGACGGACGCCCAGGCCGGCGCAGAGCCGGAGAGCTACGGCTACGCCTCAGGCTCGCGCTACGAAGGCGTCGCAGGCGAGGCGCGGGTCGCCCTGGGCGGGGTCGAGGGCCGACCGTCTGTACATCTGATCAGGTCCATCGGCTGCTATGCCTACCTGCCCCGATGTCCGGCCTCGCGCACTACGCTCGCCAACTATGGCATCGCTGGCGACGGCCTGCCGTGCGAAGGCTTCAAGGCGATCATCGGGATCGACATGGCTCCCGGTCGCGTGGGCAACCCACTCAGGTCGATGGGCGTAAGGCGCTGGATCGTCGAGCTGCCCCGGCCGGGGGAGGGCGATGGCCGCCTGATCCTCAATCCTACCGAGGCGGAGACCGAGGGCTTTGTCATGGTCCCACTGGCCGCCCCCTACGCTCACCAGCGTGGCGGTGGGCTGCACGACGCGGTGCCGGGCTGCCTCTCCAACGGCTCGACCCACGCCAGGGCCTGCGGCGTGGTGCTGCTGGACACCGGCGGGCCGGGGCTCGCGGTCGCCAACGGCCGTCTGGAGCGGGACACCTGGCCGGACGGGACTGAGGCTGCGCTGGAGCTGTTCGACACCAATGGAGGGGTCGCAGCGCGCGCGGCGCTCACGACGGGTGTTCGTGATCAAGGGACGCGGCTGAGCTTTCGCCAGGATTCCCGGGTGCTGGGGGTGGTCATCTACGCCGGCGTCGCGCCTTACTATGCCTATTCCGTGCTCTATGACCCGCGTCGCCAGATGATCGGCCTGAAACCACGTCCGCCGGGTCCGGCGGCCGAGGGCCCGCGCGCCGTGGTTCTCGCCGCCACGCCGGCAGGTCCTTGAAGCCTGTGGCCCGCGTGACCAGCGCAGGCGTCCTGGCTTATCGCAGGCGAGCCAACGGTCCTGAGTTCCTGTTGGCCCACCCCGGCGGTCCCTTCTGGGCAGGCAAGGATGAAGCCGCCTGGTCGATTCCCAAGGGACTGGTGGAGGAAGGCGAGGAGACTTGGGCCGCAGCGCAGCGCGAGTTCGCCGAGGAGCTCGGCATTGCGATCGTGGGCGAACCGGAGCCCCTGACGCCGTGCCCGACGCCGGGCGGAAAGCTGGTCCGGGCCTGGCTGGTGCAGGCCGACCTCGATCTGACGGGATTCTGCAGCAACACATTCGAGATCGAGTGGCCGCCGCGCTCAGGCCGACGCGCCATATTTCCCGAGGTGGACCGTGCGGACTATTTCGATCCCGCGACCGCGCTCTGGAAGATCCACAAGGGCCAGCGGCCGATCCTTGCCGAAGGGCTCTTGAGGATCGCCCGATAGCCCAAGACTCCCGCTCGGAGAATCAAGTTCTCCGCCGCTCCATAGATCCGGAACATAATTCTACGGAACCCACGGGCTTGGCCCGGATGCGACAATGATTTTCCTCGAGCCTCAGCCATCATGGGCTCCGGCGGCTACGAGGGAACTGACGGCTATGCTTCGCGCATTCACGGACCATCCCGAGACGGTTGGCGAGACCTATCTCGAACATCTGGGCTCGGCCTGGGGCTTCGCCTTCGTGATGCTCGCGGGCGCCGCGGCCTGCCTGCTGCACGGCCTCTTCCCATTCGCCTTTCAGAAGAGCGGCAGCCGCCGGATCGTTGCCCTCCACCAACGCATGGTGAGCAACCGCCACAAGGATACGGCATCCGGCTTCCAGGGCATGGCCGAAGGAATCTAGGTCGTCCCTCCCGGAAGGGGAGGGAAGACGCCCGACGTTACTTCACCCAGATGTGGACCCGTTGCTCGGGTGCGACATAGAGCCTGTCGCCCGGCTGGACGTCGAAGGCGGAATACCAGCCGGCGATATTGCGGATCGTCCCGTTCACCCGATAGACGGCCGGCGAGTGCGGATCGGTGACCAGACGCTGACGCAGAGTCTCGTCGCGGATCTTCTCGCGCCACACCTGCGCCCAGCCCAGGAATACCCGCTGGTCGCCGGTCAGGCCGTTGATCACCGGCGCCGGCTTCCCATGCAGCGAGGCATGATAGGCGTCCAGCGCGAGCGACAGGCCGCCCATGTCGCCGATGTTCTCGCCCATGGTCAGCTGACCGATCACATGAGCGCCCGGCAAGGGTGAGAAGGCGGAGTACTGGGCGTCGAGCCGGTCGGTCTGGGCTTTGAACTTGGCTGCGTCGTCGGCTGTCCACCAGTCTGTCAGCACGCCGTCGCCGTCGGATTTGCGCCCTTGGTCGTCGAAGCCGTGGCTGATCTCGTGGCCGATGACTCCGCCGATGCCGCCGTAGTTGATCGCCGGATCCCCGTTCGGATCGAAGAACGGCGGGGCCAGGATCGCAGCGGGGAACACCACCTCGTTGTTCACCGGATTGTAGTATGCGTTGACCGTCTGGGGTGTCATCCCCCACTCGGATTTGTCGGCGGGACCGTTCAGCCGCGCGACCTCACGACGCCACTCGAAAGCTCCGCTGCGGTTGGCGTTGCCGTAGAGATCGTCGGACCTCAGGGCGAGCTTGGAATAGTCCCGCCACTTGGCTGTGTAGCCGATCTTCACCGTGAACTTCGACAGTTTCTCCAGGGCCTTGGCCTTGGTCGCATCACCCATCCAGTCAAGCTTTTCGATGCGCGCCTGGAGCGCGGTGTGGATATCGCCGACCAATGCGTCCATCTTGGCCTTGGCCTCGGGCGGGAAATAACGGGCGACGTAGACCCGGCCCACCGACTCGCCGATCACGCCGTTGGTGAAAGCGACCGCCCGCTTCCAGCGTGGCTGCTGCTCAGGCTGGCCGGCCAGCTCCTTGTTGCGGAACTGGAAGTGCGCCTCGACGAACGGCTTGGAGAGGTATGGCGCAGCTCCGTCGGCGAGGTGGAACGCCTGCCAGGCCTTCAGGGTCTCAAGGGGCGTCTCGGCATAGATCTTGGCGAACTTCGGAAAGGCGGTGTTGGTGGTCACCACCACTCGCTGCACGCCTGCAAGCTCCTGGGCGGCGAGATAGCGATTCCAGTCGATCCCCGGCGTCATCGCATTGAGCTCGGCCGGAGTCGCGGGATTATAGGTCTTGTCGCGGTCGCGCCGCTGGACACGGGTCCAGGAGGCCTCGGCCAGCTGGGTCTCGAAGTCGACGATCGCCTTGGCGTTCTCCGCCGGCTTTTCCCAGCCCGCCAAGGTCAGCATCTGCTGCACGTAGGCTTGATACTTCGCCTTTTTCTCCGCGAACGAGGGCTGCAGGTAGTAGTCACGGTCAGGCAGGCCCAGGCCGCCCGTCGCGGCCAGCACGGCGTACTTCTGCGGGCTCTTGGCATCGAGCGAGATGCCGACCGGGAAGATTGTCGCAAATCCGGAAATGTTGGCCTTTCCCATCAGGGTCGTGAGGTCGTCCTTGGTCTTCGCCGCCCGAAGCTGCGCGAGTTCCGGCTGCAGGGGCTTGAGGCCCAACTTGTCCGCCAGGGCTTCGTTCATGAACGAGGCGTAGGCGGCGCCGATCTTTGCGCCGTCGGGATCGGTCAACCGGCCGGCGGCGGCGTCCATGTCTATGGCGTGCGCGCGGTTCTCCGAGAGCACCGCGAGTTTGTCGAAGTTTCCGAAACGAGTCCGATCGGCGGGGATTTCCGTCCGCTGCGCCCACTTGCCGTTGGCATAGGCGAAGAAGTCGTCGCCGGGCCTCACGGAGGTGTCCATCCCCGAGAGGTCAAAACCCCAGGTTCCGTACTTTGGCGACGCAAGGTCAGCGGCCGGCACCGGCGCTTCCGCTGGCGGCGCCGTGGCCTTCTCAGTCTTCGGCGCGCTGAACGCAGGGGCGGCGCTCAGGGCGGCCACGGCCACGGCGGCCAGCAGGACAATACGGCGAACGGAGGTCATCGGCAGCTTCTCGGGATGCGGGTTTAACGTCTTCCCCCGGCTGAAGCCGGGGGATTTCCCAGGGAGGAAATCCACTGAGGAGTTCGCGCTTCATCGGGCGCCTGACGGCCGCCCTCCACGCGCAGCGACGGTGTGTTCCACCGCCGGACGCCGGTCCCGGCGTCACGGATGTTGATCGCAGCGTTGATGTCGGCGTGGGCGCGGAAGCCACAATGCCGGCAGGTGAAGCGCGCTTGGCTTTCGCGGCTCTCCCTGTCGATGGCTCCGCAGTCCGAACAGGTCTGCGAGGTATAGGC
>NZ_DASXNL010000050.1:0-5409 GCF_036495085.1 Phenylobacterium sp.
CAACCTCTTCACGCCGCAGGTGAGCGTCGCCTACGCCCTCGACGTCTTCGGTCTGAACCGGCGCACGGCGGAGTCGGCCAGGGCGCAGGAACAGTCGGTCCATTTCCAGCTGGTGGCGGCGCATCTGACGCTGACCAGCAACGTGGCGCTCGCCGCGATCCAGGACGCGGCCCTGCAGGCCGAGATCGACGCCACCCGCCAGCTGATCGAGATCGAGACGAAGAGCGTCGAAATCCTGAAGTTCCAGGCGGCCCGGGGATACGCAAGCGGGATCGACGTCGCGGCCCAGGAGTCCCAGCTCGCCCAGGTCGCCGCGACCCTGCCCCCGCTCCTGAAGCAGGCCGCTCAGCAACACGATCTGCTGGCGAGCCTGACCGGTCGGTTCCCCAGCGAAGCCGCGATCGCCAGGATCGACCTGGCCAGCCTGCAGCTGCCGGCGGACCTGCCGGTGAGCCTGCCTTCGAAGCTGGTCGAGCAGCGTCCGGACGTTCGCCAGGCCGAGGCGAACCTGCACGTCGCCAGCGCCCAGGTGGGCGTCGCCGAAGCCAACCGCTTTCCCAACATCCTGCTGACCGTGGTCGCCGGCAGCACCTCCACCGCCTTTGGTCAGGGCTTCACGCCGGGCACGAATTTCTGGACTGTGGGCGGCGCGCTCACAGCCCCGATCTTCCAGGGCGGAACCCTGCTGCATCAGCAGCGGGCGGCCGAGGCGAACTACCGCCAGGCCACCGAGCAATACCGCAGCACCGTGCTGGGCGCCTTCCAGAATGTCGCCGACAGCCTGACCGCGATCCAGCAGGACGCCGAGGGTCTGAGGACCGCCGCCGCCGCCGCGGACGCCGCCAAGGTGACCCTCGACCTCACCCGGCGCCGTCTGCAGGACGGCTACGCCAGCGGCCTGGCGCTGCTTAACGCCCAGCAGGCCTACCAGCAGGCGCGGGTCGCCCTCGTGCAGGCGCAGGCCGCCCGCTTCTCCGACACCGTGGCCCTCTATCAGTCGCTCGGCGGCGGCTGGTGGCGCCGTGCCGACCTCGCCAAGGACACCGATGCAAACTAGTCCGCCCCAGCCGAAGGCCGCCCTGGCTGGCGCCGCCCTCGCGCTCGTGCTCGCCGCCCTGTCCGGGTGCTCTTCCAAGCCGAATTCTGCTACCGAGTCCGCGTCGGCGACCCCGGCGCTGGTGACGCTGAGCGCCGCGCAACTGCAGCACATCCGCCTCTACACGGTGGCTCAGGCCGCCTTCCACAGGTCCGTAGAGGCGAGCGGCGTTGTCGACTTCGACAACGACCAGTCCACCGCCGTGCTGTCGCCGATCTCCGGCCCGGTTTCGCGCCTGCTCGTCGAGCCCGGCCAGGCGGTCAAGGCGGGCGACACCCTGGCGCTGGTGGACTCTCCGGACTACGCCGCCGCACTCAGCGCCTACGCGAAGGCCCTGGCCACGGCGCGCACGGCGCGCCAACTCGCCGACGCGGACAAGGACATCGCCGCACACAGCGGCATCTCTCAGCGCGAGGCCCAGCAGGCCCAGACCGACGCGGCCAACGCCGAGGCCGACCGCGATGCGGCCCTGCAGGCCCTCGTCGGGCTCAACATCGACCCCCAGGCGATCCGAGACGTGCAGGCCGGGCGCCTGGCGCCGCGCATCCAAGGCAAGATCCGCGCGCCTATCGCCGGCACCGTCGTCGAGAAGCTGGTCACGCCCGGCCAGCTGTTGCAGGCGGGCACGACGCCGGCCTTCACCGTCGCCAACCTCTCCAAGGTCTGGGTGATGGCCCAGATCGCGGCCTCGGACCTGGGGTCGGTCGCCGTCGGCGATCCGGCCAGCATCGAGACCGTCGTCGGCCACGGCGTCACCGGAACCGTCGACAACATCTCGGCCCTGGTGAATTCCGACACCCGTGCGGTGTTGGCCCGCGTCGTTGTCGCAAACCCCGGCGGCGTGCTGAAGAAGCAGATGTACGTGCGCGTGAAGATCCAGTCGCGCCAGGCGAGCAACGGTCTCCTGGTCCCCGCCTCGGCCATCCTGCGCGACGATGAGAACCTGCCGTTCGTCTATGTGGCCCAGCCCGGCGGGGGCTTCGCGCGCCGGCAGGTGACCCTGGGCTACGCCACCGGCGACCAGTTCGAGATTCCGCAAGGCCTCCGCGTCGGCGACAAGGTCGTCGTCGACGGCGCGGTCTTCGTCCAGTTCATGCAGAACCAGTGAGCGAGGCGCTTCCTCCCCCGCAGGCCGAGCCTCCGCAGGCCGAGCCCCCCTCTGCGTCGGTGATGAACCGCATCGTGGCGGTGGCGCTGCGCCAGCCGTTCCTGGTCCTGCTGATGACGGCGATCCTGGTGGTCGTCGGCGTCTGGTCGCTGCAGCGTCTGCCGGTGGACGCCTACCCCGACCTGTCGCCCCCCATGGTCGACGTCGTCACCCAGTGGCCGGGCCACGCCGCCGAAGAGGTCGAGCGGCTGATCACCGTGCCGACGGAGCTCGGCCTGACCGGCATCCCCAAGACCGTCAATTCGCGGTCGATCTCGCTCTACGGCCTCTCCGCAATCAAGCTGACCTTCGCGGACGGGACGGACCCCTATTTCGCCCGCCAGCAGGTCTACAACAACCTCCAGGGCCTGGGCCTGCCGAGCGGCGTGGCCCCCTCTGTGTCGCCGCTGTCGTCGCCTTCGGGCCTGATTTACCGCTATGTCCTGCAAAGCCCCGACCGCTCGCCGATGGAGCTGAAGACCCTGGAGGACTGGGTCATCGAACCCGCCTTCAAGGCGGTTCCGGGCGTGGCCGACGACTCCGGATTCGGCGGCGGCACCATGCAGTACCAGGCGCTGTTCGACCCGGCGAAGCTGGCCGGCGCGGGCCTGTCGATCCAGCAGGTGGAAACCGCGCTGGGCGCCAACAATTCCAACGCCGGCGGCGGCTTCTATTCGCAGGGTGGCCAGTTCTACTACGTGCGGGGCCTGGGCCGGATCAACACGCTGGAGGACATCGGCAATGTCGTGCTGTCGGTCCACAACGGCGTGCCGGTCCTGTTGAAGGACGTCGGCCGAGCTCAGATCGGTATCGCGCCCCGCCTCGGCGAATTCGGCTTCGAAAAGCAGGACGACGCCGTCGAAGGGGTCATCCTCCTGCGGACCGGCGAGAAGACCCAGGACGTGCTGAAGCGTGTCGAGGCCAAGACCCGCGAGCTCAACACGCAGATCCTGCCCAAGGACGTGAAGATCGTCCCGTTCTACGACCGCACCGACCTGATTGCGCTGACCACCCACATCGTCGAGGGCAACCTGCTGCGCGGCATGGCCCTGGTGGTGATCGTGCTGATCTTCTTCCTCTACGACTTCCGGGCCGGCCTCATCGTCGCCACGACGATCCCGCTCTCGCTGCTGTTCGCCTTCACCTGTCTGAATCTACAGAAGGCCAGCGCCAACCTGCTCTCCATCGGCGCCGTCGACTTCGGCATATTGGTCGATGCCGCGGTGGTGATGGTCGAGAACATCTTCCGCCAGATCGCGCTCAGGAACGGCACGCGGGCGACGGTCGGCGAGATCATCCGCGACGCCGCTTCCGAGGTGGACCGGCCGCTGTTCTACGCCGTGGTGGTGATCGTGGTCAGCTTCTTGCCGATCTATGTGCTGTCCGGCCCGTCGGGGACTCTGTTCCGGCCGATGGCCGACACGATGATCTTCGCCCTGGTGGGCTCGCTCTTCGCCACCCTCACCCTGCTGCCCGTGCTCTGCGCCTGGCTCATGCGCGACGGCGTGCGCGAGCGGCGCAATCCCATATTCGAGTGGGTGAAGGCGCGCTACGTCACGGGCCTCGATTTCTGCCTCGAGCATCGCTGGGGCGTCACAGCGGCCTGCGCCGCCCTGTTCGCGCTTTCGCTTCTGGTCATTCCGCTGGTCGGGGCGGAATTCATGCCGCAGCTCGACGAGGGCGCGCTGTGGGTGCGCGCCACCATGCCTTCGACCATCTCGTTCGACGAATCGGCCAAGCTGACGCCCAAGGTCCGCGACATCCTGCGTTCGTTCCCGGAAGTGACCACCGTCGGCTCAGAACTCGGCCGGCCGGACGACGGCACCGACCCGACAGGATTCTTCAACGTCGAGTTCTACGTGGGTCTGAAGCCCTATTCGGAGTGGACCGGCGCCTATCACACCAAGCCGCAGCTGATCGCCGCCATCAACAAGAAGCTCGCGGGCTTCCCAGGGGTGATCTTCAACTACACCCAGCCGGCCGAGGACGCGGTCGACGAGGCGGAGACCGGCCTGAAGAGCGCGCTGGCGGTGAAGGTGTTCGGGGGCGACCTCAACACGCTGGAGCAGAAGGGCAAGGCCGTGAAGGCCATCCTCCAGCACGTGCGCGGGATCACCAACGTGACCCTGGTCCACGAGCTCGGCCAGCCCAGCCTGGTCGTGAAGATCGATCGCGACAAGATCGCCCGCTACGGGATCAACGCCGACGACATCAACGGCTTGATCACCACCGCCATCGGCGGCGGCGTGGCCACCCAGGTGGTGCAGCAGGAGAAGCAGTTCGACCTGGTCGTGCGTCTCGACCGTCAGTTTCGCGACAACCCGCAGGAGATCGGCGACATCCTGGTGGCCACCCCGGGCGGCCAGCAACTGCCGTTGAAGGAGTTCGCGGACATCCGGGTGCAGAACGGGGCCTCGTTCATCTACCGCGAGAACAACTCCCGCTACATCGGCGTACAGTTCTCGGTGGAGGGCCGTGACCTGGCCGGCGCCGTGCAGGACGCCATGCGGCAGGTGAAGGGCCACGTCGCCCTGCCGAGCGGATACCGCATGGATTGGGGCGGCGACTACACCGAGTACACCGCCTCGCGCGATCAGCTGAAGGTCATCCTGCCGCTGACGGTGTTCCTGATCTTCCTGCTGCTCTTCGCCCTCTACGGGAACTTCAAGTTCCCCTTCATCACGCTGGCCGGCGTCGTGCTGTCGGCGCCGGTAGGCGGGATCCTGGCGCTTTGGCTCACGGGCACGCCCTTCTCGGTGTCGTCCGGGGTCGGCTTCCTCGCCCTGATCGGGGTCTCGGTGCAGACCGCCGTGGTCTACATTTCGTACGTCAACGAACTCCGGCGCGATGGGGTCCCCCTGGACGAAGCGATCCGCGAAGGCGCCATCCTGCGGCTTCGGCCTATCACGATGACCGCCCTTGTCGCCGCGTTAGGCCTGCTGCCGGCGGCGCTGGCCACGGGGGTCGGCACGGATTCACAGCGCCCCTTCGCCCTGGTGATCGTCAGCGGGCTCTTCACGCGCCTCCTGATCAGCGTCTTCCTGATGCCGGCGCTCTATGCCCTGGTGGCGCAGCCCGATGATCGGCTGCAGGTCTGACCCGCCACTGAAATCGCAGCTTCACCACCCGTGCTGACAGGTTAACCCGTGCGAGCCCGAAGTTGGCC
>NZ_DASXNL010000051.1:0-70223 GCF_036495085.1 Phenylobacterium sp.
TGGGCGCTGCACGTGCCGGGGAACAACAACCCGACCGGCGTGAACGTGACGTCGAAGGAGGACACCGTCCCCTTCCACCCGTACTACACGGTGAAGGACGGGTTCGCGATTTCGGTCTTCCTGATCATGTACGCGGTGTTCGTCTTCTATATGCCCGATGCGCTGGGCGATGCGGTCAACTACGTGCCGGCCAACCCGCTGGTGACACCGCAGCACATCGTGCCCGAATGGTACCTGTTGCCGTTCTACGCAATCCTTAGGGCCGTTCCGAACAAGCTCATGGGCGTGCTCCTGATGTTCGGCGCCATCGCGACGCTGTTCGTCCTGCCGTGGCTCGACACCTCAAAGGTGCGCTCCATGCGCTACCGCCCCACGGCGCGGCTCTACTACGTGATCTTCTTCGTGACCTGCATCGTGCTGGGTTTCTGCGGCGCCCATTCGCCGGATGACCCGGTGATCCCGGCGCTTTCGGGGCCGCAGCTGCTCGACGCGAACCTCAACAGCTTCGTTTGGCTCTCGCGGATCACGTCCCTCTACTACTTCGTCTATTTCTGGGTGATCACACCGCTGCTGGGCCTTTTCGAGACCCCGCTGCCGGTGCCGGAGTCGATCTCCACGCCCGTCCTGTCGCATCCCGCCGCCGCGCCTTCAGGCGCCGTGGCGTCGCCTGAAAAGAGGGGTTGAGCCTGATGCTGCGTAGAGGTTTTGCGCTCGCGGCGCTCGGGCTGGCTTTCGTCGCCGGCCCGACGCTGGCGGCGACAACGCAGGAGGAGCCCCGCGACATCCACTGGTCGTTCGAGGGGCCGTTCGGCAAGTTCGACAAGGAACAGGTCCAGCGGGGCTACAAGGTCTATCGGGAGGTCTGCTCGGCCTGCCACTCGATGAACCTGATGTACTTCCGGAATCTCGGTCAGAAGGGTGGGCCGTTCTTCGACCCGAAGTACCAGAACCCGAATGACAACCCTTATGTGAAGTCCCTGGCGCACGATATCCAGGTCAAGGACATCGACACCGACACGGGCGATGTGATCTCGCGTCCCGCCACGCCGGCCGACCGGTTCCCGGCTCCGTTCGCCAACGAGTTCGCCGCGCGGGCCTCCAACGGCGGCGCTCTGCCGCCCGACCTGTCGGTGATCACCAAGGCGCGCGAAGGCGGTCCAGCCTACATCTATTCGATCCTGACCGGCTTCAAGCAGGCGCCGAAAGGGATGACGGTGCCGGCGGGCAAGTACTACGACCCCTACATGCCGGGCGACATGAGCGGTAACTGGGCAGGCCCGAAGGATCACATCCCGGTGGGCGGCTTCATCGCCATGCCACCGCCGCTAGCTGACGGTAAGGTGACCTTCGACGACGGCAAGCCCTCGACTGTCAGGGAGGAAGCCCAGGACGTGGCCGCCTTCCTCGCGTGGGCCTCGGACCCCAGGATGGAAGAGCGCAAAGCCTTCGGCCTGGGCGCTATGATCTATCTGCTGATCTTCTCCGGCCTGCTCTACGCAAGCTACCGCAAGATCTGGAAGAACGTGGCCCACTAGGGTCGACGCCTTTCAAGAGACGGGTGAGGGCCCCGGCTGATCGCCGGGGCCCTTTCCGCATCAGGACGCCCTAAGTTGCTCGCTGCCCGCGTTTTTGCGGACCTCGGCAGCCTAATGCGCGGGAGCCAGCAGCAGTTTGCGCGCCGGAAAATCGAAGCGCAGCCGATAGCGCGAGAGTAAAGGCGCGCCGATCTCACCGGCCAGCCCGGGATCCTCGGCCTTTATCAGGCCCGCAGGCAGGTTCTCGATGAGCGCGCCGGAGATCGACAGCGCTCGCAGGCGCGGCCGCAGCACTCCATAGGGATAGAGTTCGTTCGGTTTGGCCGCGCCCGGGGCGCCGGCCAGGGCGTCGCTGAGACGTACGGCGGTGTCGCCCCCGGTGGCAGGCGCGAACGCGCCCGCCAGGGCCTGCAGCCCGTCCGAGACGGCGGCCCTCACCACCGGCCGCTCGGCGACCCAATGGATCGGCAGCGCAGTCCGTGACGGGAATCGCGGCGCATGTCCGGCGCGCGACAGGGTCACGCGACAGGGCGCGAAGCTTAAGTCCAGCACGAAGGCCTTGAGGACATCGGCCCCGATTACGCCGGCGATGGGCGTGGGCAGAGCGCCGGTGCGCATATCGAGGTCCGCGACCGCGACCTTCTGGCCGCGCAACTTCATGCCCGCCACCCGCACGTCGCCCGTCAGAGCCGTCTCGACGTAACCTGCCGTCTGAGCCTGGGTTTCCGCGAGGAAGGTGTGCGGGGTTGCGGTGTCTAAGATGTAGTCGCCGGGCACGCCCATCACCTCGGCGCCCACAACCACGACGCCGTGTTCGAACCAGCAGGCGGCCGCGCCGGCCCAGGCCGGAGTCGCGGCCAGCGTCAGAAGCACGGAAAGGGGGAAGGCGGAGCGACTCACGGGCGGATCACCCTGCCAACATAGCCAAGCTTGTCAGGTACGGCGACGGCGCCTTACGACCGCCCAAAGCCATCCTACAATCGTCTCGATGACCTTCACGCCCGCCTGGCGGAACTTCAAGCGTATGCAGGATCTGACGGTCGCGGCCGCCTGCCTGATCTACGCCGCCGCCGTGATCGACGCGCTCGGCCGACTTCCCGGAGGACCGGCGATGGTCCTGCGCTGGACGGTGCTCTGGCCGGCCGCTTACCTGGGATTCTCTCTCGCCATCCCGCTGCTCGTAGCGCCCCTGAAGCGTGGCCTGGCCAAATATGTCTGGATGAGCTTCCAGGCGGGGTTCGGCCAGTCGCCGGGCTCGGTGGTGATCGGAATGGCGCTGCTGCTTGGGGCAGGCCTGTTCATCTGGGAGGAGGTTGGCCGCGCTTCGCGCGCCGGTCAGGTCGGGGCCAACGTCTTCTCCGCCTACGCCGCAGGCATAGGCATACTGGCCGCCCAGGCGATCCTGGTTCGCGCGCTTGAGGCGGTGCCGGACATACGCAAGCGGATCGAGGAGAAGCCCGGCGCCGATATCTAGACCTCGCCGCGGACCCCGCTGTTGCGCGAGAAATGGGCGAGCGTCCTTAGTTTGGAAAGCCGCGCGGAGTCCTCATGGTAGCCGTTCGGCGCCACGAAGGCATGGCCGGCGTCGTACATGAAGACCTGCAAATCGGGATGAGCCTCGCGGATCGCCGCGGCGTCGGCGGGCGGGATCAGTTCATCGTGCTTGCCAAGGTGCAGGATCGTCGGAGCCCGGGGCGTCTCGCGCAGGTAGTGGACAATCTGGCCGCCATAGAACGACGCTACCGCAGCCAGGCCCGAGCAGCGCGCAGCGGCAAGCCAAGCCGTGGTGCCACCGAAGCAGAAGCCCATCGCAAACACCGGCGGCTCCAGGGCGTCGATCGCCGCCTGCACGGCGTCCAGTACGTCTGCGCCCCAGCGCGCCCTTTCGCCGAACCCCATCTGCTGGGCCATCAACGCCGGGTCGCTGTTTCGTTCGGCAAAGCCCTTCTGGAACCGGTCGAACATGCTCGGCACGAGGGTCTCGTAGCCAAGCTCGGCGTATTCGTCGGCAAGCTCTCGCAAATGCGGCGTGACCCCCCAGATGGCATGGAGGATGACCAGGCCGCCGCGCCGCGCGTCGCTGACCCCGGCGTGATAGGCGTCGAACTGGAAACCGTCACTGCCGCTCGCCAGGCCGACGGTCTCACCCACCGCCCTAGGCCTTGTCGAAGAGTTCGAGGGTGCGGTGGCGCGCGAGGTCGGAGGCCTCTGCGTTGTACCGCTCCGGGCTCTCATTGTTGAAGCCGTGGCCGGCGCCCTCGTAGATGTAGACCGGCACGTCCGGATGATGCTTGCCCACCTCGGCGGCGACCTCGTCGGCGGGGATTCCTGGATCGGTGCGGCCCAGGTGGACGATCACCGGACAGGCGGGTTCCAGGGCGGCATTCGCTTTCACGAGGCTGCCGTAGTAGCTCGACGCGGCGGAGATACCCTCGACCTTGCCGGCCGCCAGCCAGGCCAGGGAACCGCCGTAGCAGTATCCCACGACGCAAACCTTTTGCCCGTGAGCCTTCAGAAAGTCGCGGCAGGCTGCGATATCGCCGAGCGCTTGGTCGAGGGGGGTGCCCATGGCGTGCGCGACGCCGGCCTTCAGGCCCTCGGGATCGTGGCCGGCGGTGAACCCCGGCTCGCGGCGATCGTAGAGCGAGGGCGCGATCGCCTCGTAGCCCATCTTCGCCCATCGCTCGACATCGGCGCGCACGTGCTGGTCGATGCCGAAAATCTCCTGGATCACGATCACCCCGCCCTTGCGCGGTGTGAAGGCGGGCTCGTGGTAGGCGGCGAACTCGAAGCCGTCAGCGCCCGCAAGCTTGATTGTCTCGGCCATGGTTCGTTCCCCCTTAGACGTTGAAGCGGAAGTTCATCACGTCGCCGTCTTTGACGACATACTCCTTGCCCTCCTGGCGGAGCTTGCCGGCGTCTCGCGCCCCGGCCTCGCCCTTCAGGCGGACGTAGTCATCGTAGGCGATGGTCTCTGCGCGGATGAAGCCCTTCTCGAAGTCCGTATGGATCACGCCGGCAGCCTGAGGGGCGGTGTCGCCCTTGTGGATCGTCCAGGCGCGGGCCTCCTTTGGGCCGACGGTGAAATAGGTCTGAAGACCCAGGAGATGATAGGCCTCCCGGATCAGTTTGTTCAGGCCAGGCTCGGTGAGGTCCAGGGTCTCCAGGAACTCCCCGCGCTCGCCTGCGTCCAGGAGGGCGATCTCGCTCTCGATCTTGGCGGAGATCACCACGTGGTCAGCGCCGTCGCGCTTGGCCCGCTCGGCGACCTTCTCCGAAAGCTCATTGCCGTTGGCGGCGGAGGCTTCGTCCACGTTCGAGACGTAAAGGGCGGGCTTGGAGGTCAGGAGCTGTAACATGCGCCAGGCCTTGTCGTCCTCGGCCGCAATGCTGGCCCTGCGCGCCGGGTGGCCGGCGTTGAGCTCGGTGAGCGCGAGTTGGACCAGCCGCAACGTCTGGGCGCTGTCCTTGTCGCCGGTCTTCGCCCGCTTCTCGAGGTTGGCGACCCGCTTTTCCAGGCTTTCCAGGTCGGCCAGCATCAGCTCGGTCTCGATGGTCTCGAGATCGGCCAGCGGATCGACCTTACCCTCGACGTGGGTCACGTCGTCGTCGATGAAGCAGCGTGTGACGAAAGCCACCGCATCGGTGTCGCGGATGTTGGCGAGGAACTGGTTTCCGAGGCCCTCACCCTTCGATGCGCCGCGGACCAGCCCGGCCACGTCGACGAAGTTGATCCGCGCCGGAATGATCTCCTTCGACGGGATGATTGCGGCCAGCGCATCGAGGCGCGGCTCGGGGACCGCCACGTCGCCGACGTTGGGTTCGATGGTGCAGAACGGATAGTTCGCAGCCTGGGCGGCCGCGGTCTGGGTGAGCGCGTTGAACAGGGTCGATTTGCCGACGTTGGGCAGGCCGACGATGGCGACTTTCAGAGCCATTGGGTCTTTCGGGGATCGTGAGAGCGGACGGTCGGGCGACCTAGCACGGACGGCGGGGCGGGCCTAGGCCGCGCCCTAAAGCGGATGAAGGGCTGATCAGCGGCGCGGCTTCGGTCTAGGCTTCGTGAAACGCAGCCGAGGCTGAGGCGGACCAGGGCGAAGCGACCAGGGGGACATCATGGGATTGGGCAGTAAAGTCCGGTCAGCCGCAGTGGCCGTGGCCGTGGCGATGATGGGGATGGGCCTGGGGCCTGCCGGGCAAGCCAACGCGGCAGTAGCCCAGCCCGCCATCGCGCCTGCGCCGGCGGCGGGTTCGCCGTTCCTTGGGCTCGGCGCCTTCGACCTTGGCGCGCAGGGCTATGTGGTCGAGGAATATTTCATCTCCGGGCCTGCGACCTCGTTCAAGCTGACGGGCGAGCCGACGCCGGACGGCGCCTGGACGGCCCAGCCCGCCGGGACTGCGCCCTACGCCACGCGGATCGTGGTCGTGCGCCCGAAGGACCCGAAGAAATTCAATGGGACAGTTGTGGTCGAGTGGCTGAACGTCACCGGCGGCCTCGATGCGGGACCCGACTGGACCTACAGCCACCGCGAGATGCTGCGCAGCGGGTACGCCTATGTGGGTGTGTCGGCCCAGAAGGTGGGCGTCGAGGGCGGCCAGAGCCTGGGCGGCGCGGGGATGCCGCTGAAGAAGGCAAATCCGGCGCGCTACGGGACCCTGGTCCGCCCCGGCGACAACTATGCCTTCGACATCTTCTCCCAGGCCGGCGCGGCGGTGAAGAGCGGCAAGGTCCTGGGCCCGCTGAAGGCCCAGCGGGTGCTGGCCACCGGGGAGTCCCAGTCGGCAGTGTTCATGACGAGCTATGTGGACGCCATCGACCCACTGGCCCGGGTGTATGACGGCTTCTACATCCACTCGCGGTTCGGTGGGGCCCCGCCGCCGGAGACCGCCTCTATGCGGGCCGGGCCTGACGCCCGCGGCGCGCAGGGCGTGAAGATGCGCGCCGACCTGCGCGTGCCGGTCATGACGCTGATCTCGGAGACCGACCTGATCGGCAGCAACCTGAGCGGCTTCTGGACTGCGCAGCAGCCCGACAACGACAAGCTGCGCATCTGGGAGATGCCGGGCACGGCGCACGTGGACAACTACATGTTCTTCGTAGGCGGCTTCGATTCCGGCAGCGCGCCGATGGAAAAGATCGCCCCGCTCTGCAAGCCGACGGACGCCCTGTTCAGCGCCAAGATGGCCAAGCCGATCAATTCCGCGCCGCAGCACCACTATGTGGCCATGGCGGCGATGTCGGCGCTGGAGAGCTGGGTGCGCACGGGTAAGGCTCCGCCCAAGGCGCCGCGCCTCGAGCTCGAACAGGCGGCCAAGGCCGGCGAGGCGCCAAAGCTGGTCGCCGACGCCCTTGGCAACTCCAAGGGCTGCATCCGCACGCCCTGGGTCGACGCGCCGACCGCCAGGCTCTCCGGCTTCGGCAATGCCGGCGGGCCGTTCGGCTTCCTGGTGGGCGCGACCGAGCCCTTCGACGCAACAACGCTGGCCAAACTCTATCCGGGCGGCAAGGCCGACTACCTGAAGCGCTTCGAAGCCTCGCTCGCGAGTGCGGTGAAAGGCGGCTTCATCCTGAAGGCCGACGCGCCGGAGATCCGCGCCCTGGCGGCGGCGAACTGGCCGGGGAGCTAGCGCGAGCCCGCGATCATGAGGGCCCGGCCGACGCCAGCCGGGCCTGCGCCTCGGCCACCATGGCCTTGAAGCGCGGGTGGTCGCGAAGCCGCTCCATGTCCGGGTCGACCGCCATGTGCTTGAGCTCGCTTCGGGTCACCGTCGGGAAATAGGGCGTCAACAGATCGATCGCGCCCTCGGAGTCTCCCATATTCAGTGCAAGCGCACAGGCCAGGTTGTAGCGCATGCTCCGGTTTTCCGGATCGATCAGCAGGGCGCGGGCGATCCATTCCCGGGTCCCCGCCTCGTCGCCAAGCGTCGCCAGCGCGCCGGCCACGAAGCCCATCGCCTGTCCGTTGCTCTGGTCCTGCGCCACCGCTCGCTCGGCGCGCTCCAGCGTCATCCGCGCCGCGTGTTCCGCGCCGCGATCGTCGCCTAGCGCGACGAGGCAGGTGGTCAGCATCGCCGGCGCGCTGAAGGAGGTGTCCATGAGCGCGGCGGCGGCTTCGAAGTAGCGGGCCGCGTCATCCAGCCGCTTCTGCCGGAAGTTCACGTAGCCGGCGCTCAGATTGACGTCGTAGGATTCCGGGTCGAGGCGCAGCGCGAGCTCGATCTCGGGGTTGGCTTCGGCGAACCGCTCGTTGGCGGTGAAGTAGATGGCCTTCACGGCATGGGCTTCGGCCAGATTTGCGTCGAGCCGAAGGGCGTGGTCGGCGGCAGCCTGGCCAGTCTCCTGCGCGGCCCCATGTCGGAGGTGCAGTGTCATCTGGGCCAACGCCATCAGGACCCAGGCGTAGGCGTAGGCTCCATCGATCTGGGTGACGCGCAGGCACAGGCGCACGATCTCTTCAAGCCCGCGACGATCGCTGTTGCCGCTGACCCAGAGGTTCCGCGCCTTCAGGTAGAGGTTATAGGCGTCGGGGTTCGAGGTGCCCCGGCGCGCGATGGCCGATTTCTCGGCGGGGAGCAGCTTGAGGCGTAGCGCGGCGACGATCGCCTGGGAGATCTCGTCCTGCAGGGCGAAGATGTCGGTGAGGTCGCGGTCGTAGCGCTCGGCCCAGATGTGGCTGTCGTGGGTCGCCTCGATCAGCTGGGCGGTGATCCGCACCCGGTTTCCCGCCTTGCGCACGCTGCCTTCCAGCACGTGGCTCACTCCGAGTTGCCGGGCGACCTGGCGCAGGTCGACATGCCTGCCCTTGAATTGAAAGGCGCTGTTACGGGACACGACCGAGAGCGCCGAGACCTTGGAAAGGTCGGTGATGATGTCTTCGCTGACGCCGTCGCTGAAGTACTCCTGTTCGGGGTCGCCGCTCATGTTGGCGAATGGCAGGACGCAGACCGACAGCGGGCGGGCCGGCGCCGCGGTCGGCACTTCCGGCTTTTGCGCCGTCTGTTTCGTCAGGTCGGCGATGCTGTCCAGCACCTTGCGCCACCCGGGCGCTTGCGCGTCGCCTGACCAGCCCGTCAGGTCCGCGCACTGGATTTGATCGAAGGGCATCGGCAGCTTGGCGCCGTCGACGGTGAGCTGGACCAGCTTGTGCTCGCCGCGCGCGTTCTCGGCTTCCGAGCGAACCCATTCAGACCGGGCCGCCTCGGCCGACCAGACGACCACCACGGCCTTGGCGGCGCGCAGCCGTTCGGCGATGACGTCGGCATAGGCCCGATGGGCCGGCAGTTCATCGTCGCGCCAGACGCCGTAGCCCGACGCCCGCAGGGCCTCGGCCACCTGGCGCGCCTGCGCCTCCGTGGAACGGGCGTAGGAGATGAAAACGTCCGACATGCTGCAGAATGGCCCGCCCTGATCCCCGCCGGAACCCTAGTGTTCGGCTTTCGCAGTCGGCAAGCGTTTGTGGGCTGAGCCAGAGCAGCCGGGGTGGGGCCTTAGGCTACCCGCCGAGCGCCTGGGCGGCGAGGTCGCGCCAGGCGCGGCCCTCCTTGCGGAACTGCGGCTTCAGCTTGTGGAGGCGCTGATCCATGTCCGCGACGGCCTCACGGGCTTCCTCGCGGCGGCCGTTGCGGGCCATGAAGGCGGCGTAGCGCGCCAGGCCTTCGAAGCCGGGCAGGTGCTGGGAGGCCCATTGCAGGGCGGTGTCAGCCTCGGGAATGCGGCCGAGCTCCTCGTAGGCGCGGCCAAGCGCAAGCGCGGCCGCCGGCGTGCGGCCGTACGCCTCGTCGTTCCCCAGCCGCTCGAGCACCGCAAGCGCCTCGGCTGGTCGGCGCAGGTCGAGCAGGGCGTTGGCGAGACCCAACAGCAGCACCGGATCGTCGGCGTGCACGCCCTGGGCCGCAGCGCGATAGAGCGCCTCGGCCTCGGCGGGCCTGCCCAGGCGCGCCGCAGCGGCGCCCAGACGCGATTGGTTGCGTACCGTAGGCGTCTCGTCGTGGGCGACCTTCGCCTCCCGGTATTCCCGATGCGGATCGAGCGTCTCGCGCGCCACGCGGCCGATGCGGCGAGCGGTCGTACCGCCCGTCAGGCCGGGCACGACCTGGGTGAGGAAATAGACCAGCCCGCCCAGTGGCTGGAACATCAGGATGATCCACAGCCAGTAGGTCTCGCGCCCGGTGCGAACAGCGTGAACGCACAGCGCGATGGCCGTCAGCAGGGAGAGTACGAAGAGTGTAGGCATGCTCGGCATCGGCCGCTCAGTTGAGAATTTTCGGGCGCGCGTTCAAGGATATAGGCGGGCCCTGCGTCAGTCCGCCCCGCGGGCGAGCTTGCGGGGATCGGCCTTCTCGGCCGGGGCGAGCCGCATGACCTCGGTCTGGTACTTCTCGTCCTCGCCGGCCGCCAGCAACGGCGCGGCGTCGGCTAAAGCCTGGATCAGCGGCTCGACCCACTTCAAGTCGGCCTTGTGGAAGTCCGACAGAACGTGGCCGTGGACCAGGTCCTTGTCGCCGGGATGGCCGGTGCCCAGCCGGGCGCGGCGGAAGTAGGGGCCGACCTGCGAGGTGATCGAGCGCACCCCATTGTTGCCGGCCGCCCCGCCGCCGGCCTTCATCCGGAAGCGCCCCGGGGCTAGGTCGATCTCGTCGTAGAACACCACCAGGTCGGCGGGATCCATCTTGAAGAACTTCAAGGCCTCGCCCACAGCGCGTCCAGCCTCGTTGTAGAAGGTCTGCGGCTTGAGGATCAACGTGCGCACCGCGCCACTCGGCGTATCGATGGCGCCTTCAGCGACAAAACTCTGGAAACGCGAGCGGGGCGCGGCAAAGTTCCACCGGCGCGCGATCTCGTCCACCGCCATGAAGCCGATGTTGTGGCGGTTCTTCGCGTAGGTCGCGCCAGGATTGCCCAGGCCCGCGATGAGCAGCATTCGGACGCTCCGATCAGGACCGGAGCGGCGGGACTACTCCTCGCCGCCTTCGGACGAGGTTTCTTCCGCGGGCTCAACGCCGGCTTCAGCGGCGGCTTCACCTTCGGCAGGCTCTTCGACAACCTCGGTCATCGCCCCGGCGATGGTGGCGACCACCGTCTCGCCGTCGATGGCGAACTCGACGTTGGCCGGCAGCTTAAGGTCGGCGACGCGAATGGTTGCGCCGATGTCGAGGCCGGTCAGGTCGACGACCAGGTCCTCAGGAATATGGTCGGCCGTGCAGGAAACCGGGACGTCATGCAGCACGACGTTGAGCGTACCGCCACGCTTGATGCCGGGCGCCTCGTCCTGGTGGTTGAAGTGCACCGGCACGTTGATCTTGATCTGCTGGTGGACATCGACACGGTAGAGGTCGAAGTGCACGGGCTGGTCGGTGACCGGATGCATATCCACGGCCTTGGCGATCACAGGCTGCGTCTCTTTGCCGTACTTCAGGGTCACCAGGTGGCCAAGCAGCTTGCCGGTGTAGAGCGCCTTGCGGAATTCGTTGGCCTTCACGGCGATGGATACGGGATCCTTGTCGCCGCCGTAGAGGACGCCGGGAACCATGCCTTCGCGGCGGGTGACGCGCGCGCCGCCCGTGCCGGTCCGCTCGCGCACTTCAACGTTCAATACGATCTCGGCCATGGCCTTGCCTCAAAACGAAACCGCCGCGCGGAGCGTGCGCGGCGACACAGGGGATTGCGGCCACTCGGGGCCGAAAGGTGCGCGTAGATACACAAAAGCCTCCGCCCGCGCAACGGGCGGAGGCTTTAAAACTCAGTGCTTCTTCGTGTGCTTGGTCGTGGCCTTTTTGGCCGGCGCCTTGGCCGAGGCCGCCGCGGCGTCGGCGGCCGCCTGCTCGCGCGGGTCGACAGGCTCCGCGACGCCCACGCCCTTCATCAGGCAGTGGCCGGTGTCGAGCAGGGCGTGCTGGCCGAGGCAGAAGACGTCCTCGTATTGCGGCTTGGCGACGGCCAGGCACTGGTAGAGGTTGAGCTTCGACATGCTGAGGCAGTTCGACGAATTCGGCTCGGCCAGGATCGGCATCAGCTGCGCCAGGCTCGCATCGTCCCCATAGCCAAGACCAGCCAGAGCGGCCACGGCCAGACTGTGGATCACCAGCGGCGTGTAGGGCGGGCTGGCGGCGTCGCCCGTGAGACCCAGCTGGCCCCCGGTCACCGCGGTCTGCAGGCGCGCGGTTTCATCCACCTCGCCCTGGGCGGGGGTGGTCGACAACTGCTTGGCGAGGGCCAGGCGCTCAGGGCGGCCCGCCACGTCACCCTTGGACCAGGCTTGGCGCTGCACTTCATAGGCCGCCTGCTTTACCGATCGGCCCGTCTCGATCAGCTTGCGGCCGTCTTGGCCAAGCACGTTTATTACGAGGCCCGCGGCGCTCGCAGAGCCGCTGAGGCCGACCACGTAGGCGGGGTCCTTCATGATCTCGTAGGCGACGGTGCGGCGCTGTTCGGGGTCGTTGGCGAATTTTCGCACGCCGGCGACGAAGGCCGGATCCTGTAGGGCCACGACGGCGCCATAGGCGATGGCGCCGCGCAACATGTGTCCCGGCTCGTAAGCCTCACCGGTCTTCAGGCGTGCGGCGACTTCGCTGGCGCCGGAGAAGTTCGGCGAAATCTGGCCGGCGCGGGTGATGTAGGCCCGATAGGCGGCCGCATGCTCGATGACGCGGGGCGAAAGGCTGATCGGCGGGACTACAGCGACCGGCGCTGGCGGCGGCGGCGGCGCAGGAGGAGCGGGCGCAGCGCAGGCGGCCAGCAGGACCGTGAGCGCCAGGGTCGCCACGGTGGCGACGATCCGCGTGGGCGGACGAGGGACGGAAACAGCGGAGGTCATAGGAGGGCCTTCCCCACGGACGCGTAGCGTCGTTCTAGCATTCGTCCCCCGACACGCTTGGACTCGCACGGCAAGCCGGGGCTAAGCAAGCTTGACTGGACGGAAAAAGCCGTAGGGCCTTAGTCGAAAAGTTTCGACACCGACTCTTCGTTGGCGATGCGGCGGATCGCCTCGCCGATCAGCTTGTCGCAGCTGACGTAGCGGATCTTGCCGCCGTCCATCGCCCGGTCCGGCGGGGAGATCGAATCGGTCATCACCAGCTCTTTCAGGATGGAGGCGTTCACCCGCTCGACCGCCGCGCCGGACAGGACGCCGTGGGTGACGTATGCCGAGACTTCCGCCGCCCCGTTGTCCACCAGCGCCTGGGCGGCGTTGGTGAGCGTGCCGCCGCCGTCGATCATGTCGTCGAAGAGGATGCACCGGCGCCCGGACACGTCGCCGATGATGTTGGCCACCTCACTCTTGCCCGGACCCGAGCGGCGCTTGTCGACGATGGAAAGCTCGGCGTTAAGGCGGGTCGCGACGGCGAGGGCGCGCACCACCCCGCCCACGTCCGGGGAGACGATCATCAGCTCGGAGGTCTTCTTGTGATTGTCCTTGATGTCGGCCGCCAGGATCGGGGCGGACAACAGATTGTCGGTGGGGATATCGAAGAACCCCTGGATCTGGCCTGAGTGCAGATCCATCGTGAGGACACGGTCGGCGCCGGCCCGGGTGATCAGATTGGCCACCAGCTTGGCGGAGATGGGCGTACGCCCGCCGGTCTTCCGGTCCTGTCGGGCATAGCCGAAGTAGGGCATCACCGCAGTGATCCGCTTGGCCGATGCGCGCTTGAGCGCATCGATGCAGATCAGCAGTTCCATGAGGTTGTCGTTGGCCGGGTAGCTGGTCGACTGGATCACGAAGACGTCCTCGCCGCGGACGTTCTCATCGATGGTCACCCAGACCTCGTTGTCGGCGAAGCGCTTCACCTGCGCCTTGGTCAGCGGCAGGTCGAGGTGTGCGGCTACCGCCTCCGCCAGCGTATGATTCGAGTTGCCGGCCAGCAGCTTCATCGGGGCCCCACAAGTGCAGCTATTTCGCGGGCTTGTGTAGCAGGGGAAAGGCGTGAGTCTACCCTGAGGGCGACTAGGTCAGCGTGATCGCCGATACCAGGCGGCCAAAGTCCGGCTCGTTGCGCAGCAGCGCGCGGCGGTTGGAATAGAAGTCCTCCGACTCCGCGCAGGTGTCGCGGCCGAGCCATTCGCTGACGCCGACGCCGGCCACGGCCAAGCGGCCGAGCACGAAGGCCGGCAGATCGAACATCCGCTTGTCCCGCGAGACGCCAGGCGCGAAAAACCCCTCGTAAGCCCGGTTGGCCTCGACGAAACGCTCAAGGAACTCGAGGCCGACCTCGTAAGAGCCCGGGCCGATGCAGGGTCCGACGGCCGCGCGCAGGCGAGCGCGGCTGGCTCCGAGCGCCACCATCTGAGCGACGGTCGCCTCGACGATGCCTCCAAGCGCGCCTTTCCAGCCCGCGTGGGCGGCGGCGACGACGCGCGCCTGCGGATCGGCCAGCAGGATCGGCGCGCAGTCGGCGGCGAGCGCGGCGCAGACCACGCCCGGGGTCGCGCTGACCACCCCGTCGGCCTGCGGCGGGTCCCCCGGCCAGGGGCCGTCGGCCGCCAGCGCCGTGGCGGAGTGGACCTGATAGACGCTGACCAGGTTTTCCGCGCCGAAGTGGGCTGCGCAGCGCCGGCGGTTTTCGCGTACGTTCCTCGGGTCGTCCTTGGAGCCCAGTCCGACGTTCAGGCTCCGGTAGATGCCGTCGGACACCCCGCCGGCGCGGGTGAAGAAGGCGTGGCGTACGCCCTGCGCCTCCAGCAAGCGCGAGGTCAGGACGGGCGGCCAACTCATGCGGTCTCCTCGAAGGCAGGGGGTGTCCAGTCAGGGGAATGGATCGCACAGACCTTGAAAAGCTCGCCCATCTCATCGGCGCCGATCAGGCGAGTGAGCTGGCGGCCGATCCGGGCGGAGCGCTCCGGCGCGGCGCGGACCAGGGCCTCGGCGCGCTCGCCGATCCCCATCCGGGCCAGAAACGCCGTCTGGGTGAGGATCGCCGCTTCGGCGCCTTGCGCCATCGCCGCTGCGCTGACCGCCGGAAAATCGGCGTGAACGGTCAGGTCCGCCTCGCCGGGGGCGGCCAGCGGGTCGACCTTCTCGTGGCGGCGAAGGGCCTGCAAGGTGTCGCCGAAACCGGGCTCAGCGCGGCCGTAATCGATCAGCAGCGCAGCCCCGCCATCGGCCGCGACCCGCCGCCCGAGGTCTGCCCCCAAAGCGGCCTGGGCCGCGGACTGCTCGTAGACCTGGCCGGGAGCGGCGTCGGGCAGCAAACCCGCCGCTGGCGTCGGCGAAAGCCCGAACGCCAGAGCGCCGTGGGCGTCCAATCCCACCACCTGTTCCGCCCAGCCGATCGGCGTGCGCACGAATTGTCGGGCCGGCAGGCAATCGAGGAGTTCGTTGGCGACCAGCAGCAACGGCGCGCCGCCGGGAACCTCATCGAGGCTCTTCGCCCACCGGACGTCCTCGGGCAACCGCTCGCGCTGCAGGTCGCGTAACGGCTCCGAGGTTTCAACCAGCCAAACGTCGGAAGCCTCAAGGAAGCCGGGCGCATGGCGCCCCGTACGCAGGATGTCGCTCATCAGCGTCCCGTCGCCCGGGCCCATTTCCACCAGGCGCAGAGCCTGCGGCCGGCCCATCAGCTCCCAGGCCGAAGCGGCCCAGACGCCGATCATCTCGCCGAACATCTGGCTGATCAGGGGCGCGGTGATGAAGTCACCGCCTTCGCCGAGAGCCGGGCGGGTGGCGTAGTAGCCGAAGTCCGGATCGTGCAGGCAAACGGCCATGTACTGGGCGACGCTGATCGGGCCGGTGGCGGCGATTTGCGCCGCCAGCCGATCACGCAGGCTCATCGAGGCCTGCAGCCGTCGGGCCGTGGTCAGCTTCCACGACGGCGATCGCCGGCGGCAACGGCTCGCGCAGACCCCGCCAGATCAGAAACACGCCGATCAGCACCATCGGCGTGGACAGCATCATTCCCATGGTCAGGCCGAGCGGGAAGTGGGGCATGTAGCTGTCGGGCTCGCGGACGTTTTCGAGGGCGATCCGAATGAGGCCGTAAGCGGTGAGGAAGAGGCCCATAACCACGCCGCGCCGGTTCAGCCACTTCATGCGGTGGGTCGCCCAGCGCAGCACCAGGAAAAGCACAACCCCCTCCAGCGCCGCTTCATAGAGCTGGCTCGGATGGCGCGGCAGGGGGCCGCCATCCGGAAATACCATTCCCCAGGGCGCTTTGGTCGGCCGCCCCCAGAGCTCGCCGTTGATGAAGTTGGCGATCCGCACGAGGAAGCCGCCGATCGGCTCTGCCGCCACGATCACGTCGCCGAGCCGCAGGGCGTCGATTTTCTTGGCGCGCGCGAAGGCCAAGCCTGCGACCAAAACGCCCAGTGCGCCGCCATGGAAGCTCATGCCCCCATGCCAGGTCTTGAGGATTTCGAGGGGGTCGGTCCAGATCAGCGTCGGCGTATAGAAAAGCACGTGGCCCAGCCGTCCGCCGACGATGACGCCCAGCGTCAGCCAAAGGATAAGGTCGTCGATCTGGTCGGCCGTCGCAGGCGGCGGACGGTGCGTCCAGAGGCGGGGATTGCGGATGTTGCCTACGGTATAGCGCCAGCCCAACAGAATGGTCGCCACATAGGCCAGGGCGTACCAACGGATGGCGAAGGGCCCGATCTGGATCAGCACCGGATCGATGTTCGGGAATGTCACGACTGGGCGGCTCCGGCGTTCCTGGAACACACGCTTTAGAGGAGAACCCCTTCGCTTTCACCCCTTTCGGGGTCATATAAGCCTTACGGCGGACCTGTTGCCCGCCGTCCAGAGTACGAGATGCAGACACAGAATCCCTTCCTCGACGAGATGGCCAAGCTCTCGACCGCGGCCATGGGTCTCGCGCAGGCTGCCGGCGAAGAGGCAAGGGCCGCGTTCAGGGCCCAGGCCGACCGCATGGTCGCCGAACTCGACCTCATCCGCCGCGACGACTACGAGGCGCTGAAGGCCGAGGTGGCGCAGTTGCGCGCTGAAGTCGAAGCGCTGCGGTCCGG
Organism: Phenylobacterium sp.; assembly: GCF_036495085.1. Lineage (GTDB taxonomy): Bacteria > Pseudomonadota > Alphaproteobacteria > Caulobacterales > Caulobacteraceae > Phenylobacterium. Next base: position 16,492 of record NZ_DASXNL010000051.1, read on the forward strand.
CGCCGCGCCTAAGGCCAAGCCCAAGGCACGCGCCCCAAAGTCAGGCGGCGCGGCCTGAAAACGCAACAGCACACGCGAATGTGGGTCGCCTTCCGCAAGAACCGGATGACGCGCTCCCTGCAAAGCAGACTAATTTCAGTATCGCAGGCGATTCGGGGGCGGCCGTCTGCTCCCCGCCCGCTGCGAAAGGATCATGGGTCTCATGGACACCAGCCCGTCTGACGACAGCGTCCAGCTTGGCGCCGATCCGCTCGATGTCGTTGAGCACGTGCTCGCGGCGGAGAACCTTCCCTTTGACCGCACCGAGGATGGCGACCTGGCCTTTTCCCTGGCCGGCGACTGGAAGGACTATGAACTGTGGTTTGCCTGGCGCCCGGAGGGCGATTGCCTTCAGCTTTGCCTCTCCATGGATCTCACCGTACCCGCCGCGCAGCGGGCCGCGGCGCAGGACCTCATCGCGCAGGTAAACCCTCGCGTCTGGCTCGGCCACTTCGAGCTTTGGGAAGACGGTGAAGTGATCTTCCGCCATGGCATGGCGTTGATGACCGGCGAACAGCCGAGCCTTGCTCAGGCTGCAGCGATGATCGACGTGGCCGTCGAAGGCGCCGACCGGTTCTACCCGGCCTTCGATTTCCTTGTGCAGGGCTCCAAGTCGCCCTCCGAGGCCATCGCCGCGTGCATGTTCGAGACCGTCGGCGAGGCATAAGGCTGCGCTCCGGCGATTGCGTTGGGCGCGGCGCTCGCTAGGTTCGCGCAATGGCCACACCGATCCTGATGCTGGGCGCCGGGCGCATGGGCGGCGCGATCCTCGACGGGTGGGCGCGGGCTGATGCATTTGCGCCCGCCGAATTGATTATCGTCGACCCGCAGCCCTCCGAAGCGGCCCTGGCGATGCAGGCCGCGGGTGCTGCGCTCAATCCTTCGGATGCCGACCTGGCCGCCGCCGGCACCGTGATGCTCTGCGTCAAGCCGCAGACCTGGCAGGAGGCGGCCGCTCGCTATGCGCCCTTGCTCGCCGCCGACGCGGTGGTCGTTTCCATCGCCGCGGGGGTCACCTCAGGCGCCATCGCTGCGGCGTTTGGCGGCCGGGCCGTCGCCCGCGTGATGCCGACCACCGCCGCAGCGATTGGGCAGGGAACTGCCAGTCTCTACGCGAGCGACCCCTCTGCGCGGGCCCGCGCGCGCATGCTCTTCGAGCCGCTGGGCGCGGTGGTGGACCTGGCTGACGAGGCCCAGATGCATGCGGCCACCGCGGTCTCCGGCTCAGGTCCCGCCTATCTTTATGCCTTCATCGAGGCCCTGGAAGCCGCCGCCGCCGGGGCGGGATTGCGGCCGGACGAGGCAAGCCGCCTGGCGCGCTCGACCGTCATCGGCGCTGCGGCCCTGTTGGCGCAAGGCAAGGCCGAGCCGTCGGATCTCCGCCGCCAGGTCACCTCACCGGGCGGCACCACCGAGGCGGCCCTGAACGTACTCCTCGGGGAGCGTGGCCTGCCGTCCTTACTTCGCGAGGCCGTCGGCGCCGCCATCCGCCGATCGAAGGAGCTGGGAGCCTAGAGCCGCCCGGATTTGCGTCCGCGCACCAGGAAGGTTGCGCGCTTCGCAGAGTGGGTGACCTCGCGCGTGCGCACCTGAAGGCCGAACTCGCGCAGCAACTCGGCTGCGGATTTGGCGGTCTGGGCGCCGTTGCCCGCCGGCTCAAAGCGGCCTTCGACACGGACGTCGCGGATCGACAGCAGGAGGTCGCCGCCCGGCTTGAGCACGCCGGTCATCTCGGCGAGGGCGTCCTCCTTGTCCGGCCACTGGTGATAGGAGTTGACCGCGTAGACCGCGTCGAACCGCTCATCCGGAAACGGCAGCTCACCGGCCTCGCCGACCCGCAGATCGAGCGCAGCCGCGCCGCGGCTGCGGTCCAGCCGTCGCCGCGCCGCATTCACCATCAGTTCGGAGTGGTCGACGCCTGCGACCAATCCAAGGGGCCGGCTCCTTGCCAGCATCTCCAGCGCATGGCCGGGACCAAACCCGACCTCAAGCACCGCGCCGCCCGGCGGCGGGTCGAGCGCATCGACCGTCGCCCGGTTCTGCGGCGCGTTCAGGCCTTCCATGAGCCATCCCATCACGACGCCGAATGCGCCGTGGGGTCTCTCTGTCTGCTGCATTGGCGTTATTCCCTGATCCGCCACGCTCAATAGTGTCCGCCGACCGAGCGAGCGGATGCGTGGCGGAACATGAAATTGCTGTCATGCATCCGGCCCGCACCGGATGAGGGTTATCCCGGCAGCCGCACGACGGCCCGCAGGCCACCCATCGGCGACCGAGAAAGGGTGATGTCGCCGCCGTGGCCGCGGGCCACATCTCGAGCGATGGCGAGGCCGAGCCCCACGCCCTTGGTGTTCTGATTGCGGGCCTCGTCGAGCCTTCCGAATGCTTTGAAGGCTTCTTCGTATCGCTCCTCGGGAATTCCCGGCCCGTCGTCGTCCACGACGATCTCGATGCCGCCTTGGGCGCGCACTCTCGCTCCCAGTTCGACGTGCTCGCCATGCACGGCGGCGTTCATGATCAGATTGGAGAGCGCCCGCTTCAACGCGTTCGGTCGGACCTCGGCCGTAAGATCCGGGTCGGCGGCCACCTTCACTTCGGCCCCGGCCCGCACCGCGCCTTCGCTGACCTGTTCAAGCAGGTTGCGCAGGTGCACGGTCTCCAAGGCCTCGCCGCCCTCGCCGCGCGCAAAGGCCAGGTACTCGTCGATCATGTGCTCCATTTCGGCCAGGTCGCTCTTCATGGCCTCGTTGCGCTTGGAGGGCTCAGCCAGCGCCAGCGCCAGTTTCAATCGGGTGAGGGGCGTGCGCAGGTCGTGGCTCACCGAGGCCAGCAGCGTTGTTCGCTGGTCGATATGGCGCTGGATGCGGGCGCGCATGTCGAGAAATGCGGTGGCCGCGCGGCGCACTTCCTTGGCCCCATGGGGCTTGAAGGCCGGTACGTCGCCGCCGCGCCCGAAGGCTTCCGCAGCGTTTGCGAGCCGCTCGATAGCGCGCACCTGGTTGCGGATGAAAAGGATCGCGATGGAGGTCAGCAGGATCGTCGCCACCGTCATCCAGAGCACGAAGATATGGCCCTGGGTGGCGAACGCCCTGTCCCTGGGCGCAAGCACGCGCATGATCCCGCCCGGCACCGCCACGCGGATGTCGACGTAAGCCGGATAGCGGGTGGTGTCGAACCAGAACGGCTGGTCCAGCCGCTCCGAAAGCGCGCGTTCGAGGGAACGGTCAATGGGGGCCAGGAACGGCTGGAAAAGCACCGGCTCGTCTCGTCGCGCCGCGGGCAGCTTGCGGCCAGGCTGGAGCGCGATCGAGAGGCTCATGGAATCTTCGGCGCGCTTCGACAGCTTGGCGAAAGCGGCGGGAGACGGGTCGTCCAGGTAGCTCTCCACGGCCCATGCGATGTCGCCCGCCAGGCCCTCCGAGAGCCGGCTGGTCACCGTTTCCCAGTGAGCATCGAAGAACACGTAGGTGACGGCGATCTGCATGATCGCCACCGGCAGGACAATGATCAGCAGGGAACGACCGAAGAGAGTCTTCGGCATCTGCCGTTTGATCCAACGGCCGATCACGCGGAGGGAGCGGGCCATCTAGTCCGGCGCCAATCGATAGCCGACGCCGCGAACAGTCTGGAGGTAGCGCGGCGCCTTGGGGTCGGCTTCGATCTTACGCCGAAGCCTTGTCACCTGCACGTCCACGGCGCGGCCCGAGGGATCGACCGTCCCACGCGCGAGTTCGAGCCTCTCAACCGGCTCGTCCGGCGTGCGGGCGAGTTGGCGCAGCAGGGCCACCTCCGCCTCGGTCAGCTTCACCGGCTCGCCCTCGCAGGTCAGCTCGCCGCGGTCCGGATCGAACTGGCAGCGGCCAAGCGACAGCGGCCCCCCCTTCGCCGGCCGATTCTGGGCGCGCCGCAGGATCGCCTCGACGCGAAGCAGGAGCTCCTCCGGTTCGAACGGCTTGGCCAGGTAGTCGTCGGCGCCCAGCTTCAGGCCCTCGATGCGGTCGCTGGCCTCGCCCATGGCGGTCAGCATCAGGACCGGCGTGCGCCCGGCCGGCGCCCGTTGTTCACGAAGCCAGCGTGTCAGCGAAAACCCGTCCTCACCAGGCATCATGACGTCGAAGACCGCCAGGTCGAAATCCAACGTCGAGATCAGCTTGCGCGCCGAAGCGCCGCCTGCGGCGGCCGTCACGCGAAAGCCTGCACGAGCCAGATATTCCTTCAGGAGCTCGCGAATTCGATCGTCGTCGTCGACGATAAGCAGATGCCGAGCGCGGCCTTGCCCGCTCATCGCCGGCGCCCATTTTGTTTGACGCAGCCGTCTTCGGCAGGTTCTAGAGGAAGCTTACGAAAGGAGGTCACCCTCTCATGTCTCTCGTTCCCTTCGACGACCGCGATGGATGGATCTGGCTGGACGGCCAGTTTGCGCCCTGGCGCGAAGCGAAGGTGCACGTACTGACGCACGGCCTCCACTACGCCTCGGCCGTCTTCGAGGGGGAGCGGATGTACGGGGGGGAGATCTACGAGCTGACGGCGCACACTGAGCGTCTCTTCAAGTCCGCCGAGATCCTCGACTTCCAGATCCCGTTCACGGTGGCTCAGATCGACCAGGCCTGCAAGGACACCTGCGCCAAGAACGGCCTGACCGACGCCTATATCCGACCGATCGCCTGGCGCGGCTCGGAGATGATCGGGGTTTCGGCTCAGAATACGAAGATCCACGTGGCGGTCGCTGTCTGGGACTGGCCGAGCTACTTCAAGCCCGAAGAGAGAGCCAAGGGCATCCGTATGTGCTGGGCGAAGTACAAGCGTCAGTCGCCGGAGACCGAGCCGGTGCACGCCAAGGCCACAGGCCTCTACATGATCTGCACCATCTCCAAGCACGCCGCGGAGAAGGCCGGCTATACCGATGCGATGATGCTCGATTACCGCGGCTACATCGCCGAATCGACCGGCTCGAACGTGTTCTTCGTGCAGGACGGGGTGATCCACACGCCGACGCCCGATTGCTTCCTGAACGGTATCACCCGCCAGTCGGTTATCCGCCTGGCGCGGAAGAAGGGCTTTGAGGTGATCGAGCGCCACATCCAGCCGGAGGAACTGGCCGGCTTCTCGGAGTGCTTCGTGACCGGCAGCGCCGCTGAGGTCACGCCGGTGGCGGAGATCGGCGAGTACACCTTCCGGCCGGGGAACATCTCCCTCAGCCTGATGGACGATTATGCCCGCATGGTGCGCCGCGAGTTGGTAGCGGCCTGAGCGGCGGGCGGCTCAGGCGCCAGTTCGCAGACGCGCGACATAGCGGTCGCGCAGCACGAATTTCTGGATCTTGCCCGAACCGGTCGGCGGCCATTCGGTGACCTCGATCCAGTGGGCCGGTGTCTTCTGCGGCGACATCTGCGCGCGGCAATGGGCGACCAGGGCCGCGCGATCCAGCCGCGAGCCGCCGGCCAGCCGGACCGTTCACCAGATACCCGGCGCGTATCGCCAGCGGACACGGCGGGCATAGTCCTCGTAGCCCGCCAGTTCAGTCCGTAGCATCCGCTCTTCGCCAAGCGTGCGGAATGACAAGGCGCCTATAATCAGTGGAGTAAGCGCCAGGCCCCACCAAGACCCAAGCATCAGCGGCCCGCCCACGAACTGCCAGATTCCGAAGGCGTACATCGGGTGGCGGACGAACGCGTAGGGACCGTTGCTGACTACGCTCTGGTGGCGCTCGGCCTGGATCTTGATCACCGGGGCGGCGAAGCTGTTGGTCCGGAACACCCATGCGATCCCGGCGTAGCTCGCCACGATCAAGAGGGCTCCCGCAACCTGCGCCCATAAAGGGACGTGCGACCAAGCCATTCGTCGCGCATCCACGGCCATGAGCGCCAGCCAGCCGAAATAGACCACCATGACGCCGCCAAGGAAATATCGGTCCCAGACCTCCTGGTCAGGCTGGACAGGTGACTTCATCCGCTCGGCGAGCAGCGCCGGGTCGATGACGGCCAGCCACAGGCTGACCGCGATGCTGAGGGCGGCGAAGAGGGTCATGTAGGCCCAGGCGGAAGGCCAGCGCCACGTCCCGGCCCCGCCAAACAGGAAAAGGGCGATGACAGGCAACAGGACAGCGAGCTGGACCAGGAGCTTGGGGATCAGCTTCGCGCCGGCGCCCATGTCCCCACAGGCCTCAGATGATCAGGGAGTGAGGCCGCGGATAGGGCTCTTCCTGCGCCAGATAGATCACGCCGACGATGCAGCGCAGGCCGTACCAGACGGCGCCCAAGCCAAACATGACCTTGGCCAGGATTAGGAGCGGTATGCCGATCAGGATGAAGCTCAAGGGGATGCCGACGCCCAGGGTCATCCCGGCGATCAGGCACCACACCAGGCCAATCCAGAAGGTGCGGATCAGGAAGGTATAGTGGCTACGCATTTGCGGGCCCGCCGCGCCCTGGTTCGCGTAAGCGACGATAACCCCGATGATGGCGGTGAACCCGGTGGCGAAGGCCAGCAGGTAGAGCGCATACGTGACGGCCGGGAGGGTCCGATCCTCCGTTGCGCCGTAGTCCAGGTGGTCGGTCATCCTCGATCCTCCCCCCGCTGATGATGCGCCATTCCCGTCGGAACGCCAGAGCAAGCCTGCTCAGTCGCGGACCAGGGTGATCTCCACGCCCGCGGCGACGGCGTCCGGCGCGAGCGCCAGGGGCTTCTCAACGCGCACGCGAGCCCGCGTCACCCGCGCATCGGCCAGGCAGGCTCTCGCCAGTCGCTCGGCGAAGGTCTCCACGAGCTCGATGTGGCCCTGGGCGGCGATGCCGCGTGCGGCGTCCAGTATGGTCTCGTAGTTCAGGGTTTCCGACAGCCGCTCCGAACCGGCGCTCGGCACGTCGAGTTCCACGTCGACCACAAGCGGCTGCACGCGGCCGATCTCGTGGCGATAGACACCGATCTCGGCCTGCACCTTCAGGCCGGTCACGAAGACCTTGGTCATCGCCGTGCGCGGGTTCATCGCGATCTCCACGCCAGGTGCTGGCCCGCGTCCACGACGATCATCTGGCCGGTCACGGCGGTGGCGTCGACCAGGTAGCGCAGGGCCTGGGCGATCTCGGCGGGGGTGACCGCGCGGCCCATCAACGTGGCGCGCGCCTCGGCGTCGAAGGCCGCCTGGTCCTGATGGACGGACGGGAGCGTCGGGCCGGGCCCGATGCCGTTGACCCGGATACGCGGCGCGAGCGCCTGAGCCAGCATCCTGGTGGCCTCCCAGAGCGCGGCCTTGCTGAGCGAATAGGAGAAGAATTCAGGCGAGGTCTTCAACACCCGCTGGTCCAGCAGGTTGACGATCAGGCCCTCGCGATCGGGAGGAAGGCGCCTGGCGAACACCTGGGCCAGCACCAGCGGACTGCGCAGGTTGGTCTCCATGTGCGCGTCCCACGAGGCGCGGTTCATGTCAGCGAAGGCGTCCTCCTCGAAGACGCTCGCTGAATTGACCAGCAGGGTGACCGGTCCGAGCTCGCTCTCCGCCTCGCCGACCAGGGCCACCGTGGTCGCCTCCCGGCGAAGATCGCAGGGCAGTATTGCGGCCTTGCGGCCCTTCGCGCGAACCTCGGCCGCTGCAGCCTCGGCTTCGTCATCGACGGCCCGGACATGGATCGCCACGTCGTAGCCGGCATCGGCGGCGGCGCAGACCAGCGCCCGGCCGATCCGCCGTGCGCCGCCGGTGATCAGGGCCGCCCCCCGCTCACCCATCCGAGCGAGCCCGATTCAAGTTCAGTCGAACCGGCCGAACTCGACGCGGTTGAGGACCGCGATCACGGCAATGAAGATGGCGATGATGTAGATGGCGGTCATGCGCGGCTCCGGGGAGGTCTGTTGTCCGGCTTTATCGACGCCCCGGCTCAGCCGCAAGCGCACTTGTCGAGGCCCTTGCCGTCGCTCTCATGATTTGCCGAACTACGGGGTGAGGGTTTCGGACCTCGACGGGCTGACGCTGGGTCATCGGTCGAGATTAGGGAATCTGTCTTCCCCCCTTAACGCCGATCACTAAGATAGCGCCCCGAAGCTGGACGGGCGGGTAGCCCGGCCGCCCCCTAAAACGACGATCCGGGAGAACGCCATGCGCGAATACCTCAAGTTCTACATCGACGGAAAGTGGGTCGAGCCCACCGACCTGAAGACGCTCGACGTCGAGAATCCGGCCACCGAAGAGGTCGTCGGCAAGATCGCGCTTGGCAATGCGGCCGACGTCGACAAGGCCGTGAAGGCCGCCCGCAAGGCGTTCGCCACCTGGTCGCAGACCAGCCGTGAAGAGCGGATCGAAGTGCTGGGTCGTATCCTGGCGGAGTACCAGAAGCGCTTCGGCGACCTGGCGACCGCCGTCACCGAGGAAATGGGCGCCCCAGCCTCGCTCGCCCAGCGCGCTCAGGTGCCGGTCGGCATGGGCCACCTGGCCACCGCCGTCGAGGTGCTGAAGAACTTCAAGTTCGAGGAAGACCGCGGCGCCACGATGATCGTCAAGGAGCCGATCGGGGTCTGCAGCTTCATCACGCCTTGGAACTGGCCGCTCAACCAGATCGTCTGCAAAGTGGCGCCGGCTATCGCGACGGGCTGCACCATGGTGCTGAAGCCGTCGGAAGTCGCCCCGTTCTCCGGCCAGATCTTCGCTGAGATCATGCACGCCGCCGGCGTGCCGGCAGGCGTGTTCAACATGGTCCATGGCGACGGCCTGGGCGTGGGCGTGCCGCTCTCCAGCCACCCGGACGTGGACATGGTCTCGTTCACCGGCTCGACCCGCGCCGGTATCGAGGTGGCCAAGAACGCCGCCCCGACGGTGAAGCGCGTGGCGCAGGAACTCGGCGGCAAAAGCCCGAATATCGTCCTCGACGACGATGCCTTTGCGAAGGGCGTCGGCCGCGGCGTCGCCAGCATGATGGTCAACTCCGGCCAGTCCTGTAACGCCCCGACCCGCATGCTCGTCCCCACCAAGCGGATGGACGAAGCGATCGCGGTGGCCAAGGAAACCGCCGCCGGCGTCACCGTCGGCGACCCGAACGGCAACAGCCAACTGGGCCCCGTGGTCTCCAAGGTGCAGTTCGAGAAGATCCAGAAGCTGATCCAGAAGGGTATCGACGAGGGTGCGACCCTGGTGATCGGCGGCACGGGCCGTCCCGATGGCCTCGACAAGGGCTACTTTGTGAAGCCCACGGTCTTCGCCAACGTCACCAACGACATGACCATCGCTCGCGAAGAGATCTTCGGCCCGGTGCTGTCGATCCTCGGCTACGAGACGCTCGATCAGGCCATCGATATCGGAAACGACACCGAATACGGCCTGGCCGCCTACGTCCAGGCGGCCGACATCGAAAAGGCCCGCAAGGTGGCCTCGCGGCTGCGCGCCGGCCAGGTCTCGATCAATGGCGGCGGCGGCGACATGACCGCCCCGTTCGGCGGCTACAAGATGAGCGGCAACGGGCGTGAGTGGGGCGACTATGCCTTCCACGAGTTCCTCGAAACCAAGGCTGTCCTCGGCTACGCGCCGAAGGAAGCCGCGGAATAGCAGATGCGACCATCCCTCCCCACTCGGGGAGGGATGGGCCGCGCAGCGGCCGAGGTGAGGAGCCTTCTCCGCGCTCGGACTTCAAGAGCTGGTCGACAGGCCGCCCGAGGCTTCGCCTCGTCCACCCTCCCGTTAAGAGGAGGGACAGGGAGTATTTATCCAATGTCCGGCATCGACGCTGATTTCGCCGCCATGATCGAACAGCAGGAGGCGGCGGCGAGGGTCCAGCCGGCGCCGCCGCTCGACGCCATCCCGCCGGACATGGTGCGCGCCGGCTATCGAATGCAGCGCCAGGCGCAGGACCAGAACGCGCCGAAGGACGTCGAGGCGCGCGACCTCAAGGTGGCCGGCGGTGCCGGCGAGGTTCCGGCACGACTCTATCGGCCGGCAGGCGTCGGCGACCCGTCGGGGCTCCTGGTCTATTTTCACGGCGGCGGCTTCGTGATCGGCGACCTGGAAACCCACGACGGCCATTGCCGCCGGCTGGCCGCCGGCTCCGGCTGCCGGGTCCTGGCGGTGGACTACCGGCTCGCGCCCGAACACCCGTTCCCTGCCGGGCATGACGACGCGCTGGCCGCGACCAAGTGGGCCTTCGACCATGCTGCTGACCTGGGCGCCGACCCGCGGCGTATCGCCGTCGGTGGCGACAGCGCCGGCGGCAACCTGGCGGCCTCGGTCGCCCTCGACCTGCGAGATGATCCGCAGCGCAAGCTCGCCTTCCAGCTGTTGCTCTATCCCGGGATCTGGCCGGATGAGGAGACTCAGTCGCGCAAGGATCTCGACGGCCCGGTCCTGACCCGCGCCGCGCTCGAGTGGTTCGACAAGATGCTGGCCGCCACCGGGCACCCGCACGCCCATCGGGCTTTGCTGGCCAAGCGCGACGTGGAGAACGCCCCGCCCGCCTTCGTCGTCACCGCCGGCTTCGATCCCCTGAAGGACGAGGGCCGCGAATACGCCGAACGGCTGAGTGCGGCCGGCGTCCCGACGAAGCACGTCGAATATCCGAGCCTGGTGCATGACTTCTACATCATGGCCGACGTCTCGCCGGCCGTAGCCGCGGCAGGGGAGGAGGCCGCTGCGGCGCTGAAGGCGGCGCTCGCCTAGGGTTCCTCCTGCCCACGCTTCGCCTGCGCCCAGGCGAGCAGCGACATTCCGGCCACCACCGAGAGCAGCGAGCCGGCCACGACCCCGATCCTCACCTGGGCCTGGGCCGCGGCGTCGCTCAAGGGAAAGGCGAGTTGGCCGATGAAAAGGCTCATCGTGAAGCCGATGCCGCAGATGAGCGACAGCCCGTAGAGTTCTACCCACGTGGCGCCCGTCGGTCGCCGGGCGAACTTCAGCCCGATCACCAGGAGTCCCGCTAGGAACACGCCCAGCTGCTTACCGACGAACAATCCGGCGGTGATGCCCAGCGCGATCGGTCCGAACAGGTCCGACAGGCCCAACCCGCGGAAGGTGAAACCTGCCGCCGAGAAGGCGAATAACGGAAGGATCAGGAAGGCCACGTAAGGGTGCAGGCCCTCCATGAAGTCTTCCAGCACCCCGGGCCGCCCAGGCTTGCGCGCCTCCAGCGGGATGGTCGCCGCCGCCGCGACGCCGGCCAGCGACGTCGAGATCCCCGACTTCAGGATGAACCCCCAGACCACGACGAAGCCGACCGCGTAGAGGAGATAGGGGGCGCGCCGCCAGCGACCGAGCAGGGCCATCAGCGCCAGCGCCACAAGGGCTCCCAGGAGCTCCATCACCCGCAAGTGGGTGGTGAATAAGAGGCCGATCAGGCCGACAGCGCCCAGGTCGTCGACAATGGCGAGCGTCAGCAGGAAGACCCGCAGATTCGGCGCCAGCTTCGGCCCGGCGACAGCCAAGGCGGCGATCGCGAAGGCGATGTCGGTTGCGACCGGCACAGGCCAGCCCTGCGGTGATCCGCCCGCGCCCCAATTGATCGCCAGGTAGATCAGCGCCGGGCCGATCATGCCGCCCAGGGCTGCGACCACCGGCAAGGCCAGCCTTCGCGGATTGGCCAGTTCGCCGCGCAGGATTTCGTATTTTATTTCCAGGCCGACGACGAAGAAGAAGATCGCCATCAGCCCATCCTTGACCCAGTCGGCTTCCGGCAGGGTCTCGCTGAAGGCGCCGAACTGGATCGTGAACGGCTGCTCGATGAAGCCGAAATAGACGTGCGCCCAAGGCGAATTGGCGAGGGCGATGGCGGCGATCGCGGCGGCGGCCAGGACCACGCCCGAGGCGCTCTCGGTCTTCAGGAAATCAAGGGTGATCCGCTTGGCCATGGCATCGGTTAGCATGACCCCGCCTGCGCCGCTAAGGTAACCGGATGCGAGCGCCGACAGGCGGCTACGGAGGAATGAGATGCGACTGACCAAGCCTCGGTTCGCCCCGCTGAGCGATGCGGAACTGACCCCAGAACAGGCCGAGGCGCTGGAGCCGATGCGGCCGGGGCCGGTGCTCAACATCTTCCGCACGCTCGCCCACGCGCCGAAAGCGCTGTCGCGCTTCAACCAGTGGGGAGGCTACGTGCTGTCGCGCCGCAATGACCTGCCCGCGCGAGAGCGCGAGATTGTCATCCTGCGCACAGGCTTCCTCTGTAAATCCGGCTACGAGTGGACCCAGCACGTGCGGATCGGCCTGCGTGAGGGCCTGAGCGAGGACGAGATCGCGCGGCTGAAGACCGGAGCCGACGCGGCAGGATGGAGCGCGGCGGACGCAGCGCTGATCCGCGCCGCCGACGAGTTGCACGCCGACCAGTTCATCTCTGACGGCGCCTGGGTCGATCTTGGCAAGCACTTCAGCGACAAGCAGCGCATGGACGTCGTGTTCACCGCCGGTCAGTACACCCAGGTCTCGATGATGCTGAACACCTTCGGGGTGCAGCTCGACGCCGGCCAGACGCTCGACCCCGACCTCAAGGGGTTCTGATTGTGGCGGGCAGGCTCGAGGGCAAGGCTGCGGTGGTGGTCGGCGCCGGTCAGACACCGGGCGAGACCATCGGCAATGGTCGCGCCATGGCCATGCTGTTCGCCCGCGAGGGCGCACGCGTGGTCTGCGTCGATCGGGTGGGCGAGCGCGCCGAGGAGACGGCGGCGATGATCAAGGAGGAGGGCGGGGAAGCGACCTCGCTCGCCGCCGACATCGTCAAGGCGATCGATTGTGCAAGGATCATCGAGGAGTCGACGGCGCGGCTGGGTCGGCTCGACATCCTGATCAACAACGTCGGCATCGGCGGTGGCGACGCACCCGCTCACCGGCTGGAGGAGGCCGCGTTCGATCGCATCCTGTCGGTCAATCTCAAGGGCATGTGGCTGACCATCAAGGCGGCGCTGCCCGTGATGCGCGAACAGGGTGGCGGGGCGATCGTCAATATCTCCTCGCTGGCGGCCCGGGCCGGGGGCATTCAGCTCGCCTACGAGGTCTCCAAGGCTGGCGTGAACCGCCTGACCACCAGTGTCGCGCAGTCCAACGCCCGCTACGGCGTGCGCTGCAACGCCATCATGATGGGCTACATGGATACCCCCATGGCGGTCAGCGGCATCGCTTCGGCCACCGGTCGGCCGACCTCCGAGGTCCGGGCCGAGCGCGACGCGCGCGTGCCGCTGGGGGGCAAGATGGGCGGCGGCTGGGACACCGCCTACGCCGCCCTGTTCCTGGCCTCGGACGAAGCCAAGTTCATCTCCGGCGCCATCCTGCCGGTCGACGGCGGGATGGGCATCCGGATCGGATAGGCTTAAGCTTCATGGCCTGGGCCGCGGGTGGCTTGCCCAGAGGGACCAAAGCGTCCATCTCGCATCCATGCCGGTCTCACCCGCCTATCGCCCCGATCCGCACTTCCAGGAACTGGGGTCGGAGTTCTGGGATCCGGTTCAGGCCGAGGCGTTTCCGAAGACCATCCTTCGCTTTCGCAACGAGCGGGCAGCCGCCACCGTCGGCCTCGACACGCTCACCGACGAGGAATGGATCGCGCATTTCGGCCGCTTTGAGCCTTTGGCGCGCAACCTCGATCCGCCGCTCGCCCAACGCTATCACGGCCACCAATTCAGGGTTTACAACCCCGACCTTGGCGACGGCCGGGGCTTCACCTTCGCCCAGATGCGCGAGGCCGGGACGAGCCGCTTGCTCGACCTGGGCACGAAGGGCTCGGGTCGCACGCCCTGGTCGCGGACGGCAGACGGGCGCTTGACCCTCAAGGGCGGTATCCGTGAGGTGCTGGCGACCGCCATGCTTGAAGCGCTGGGCGTGCCGACCTCGCGGTCATTTTCGCTGATCGAGACCGGCGAAGACCTCGAGCGGGGCGATGAGCCCAGCCCCACACGCTCTTCGGTGCTGGTCCGGCTGAGCTGGAGCCACATTCGGTTCGGCAGCTTCCAGCGCCATGCCTTTTTCGAGCAGCCCGATCGTATCGGCGCGCTCGTCGACCATGTCATCGCCAACTATTATCCGGAGCTTGCGGGGGCGAACGACCGGCCCGCAGCCTTGCTGCACGCGGTGGTCGGCCGCTCAGCGCGTCTCGCTGCCCGTTGGATGGCGGCCGGCTTCGTGCACGGGGTGCTCAACACCGACAACATGAACATCACCGGCGAGAGCTTCGATTATGGGCCCTACCGCTTCCTGCCCTACAACGACCCGAACTTCACGGCCGCCTATTTCGATCACGCGGGCCTCTATAGCTTCGGCCGCCAGCCTGAGGCGGTGTTCTGGAATCTGCAGCAGCTGGCCGGCGCGCTCAGCCTGGCCACGGCCGTCGAGCCTCTCGTCGAGGCCTTGAACGCCTTCGGGACCGCCTATCGGGAGGAACTTACCGCCGCCATGCTGGCGAGGCTTGGCGTGCGGCGGCTGAGCGCCGAAGCGGATGCGCCGCTCGTCCAGGCCATGTTCCGGGCCATTGCGGAGGGCGGTGAGCGGCTGCGCTGGGAGCCCTTCTTTTTCGACTGGTTCTGCGGGGGAGCAGAGCGCGCCCTGGCTGGTCCGCGCAGCGACCTTTACGCCCAGCCTGGCTTCGTCGAGTTCCGGCAACGGCTTGCGGCCTTCGAACCGGAGCGGCCGGCGCGCCTGGCTGACCCCTATTTCGCCCGGCCGGAGCCGGAAGAGTTGCTCGTGGGAGAAATCGAGGCGCTTTGGGCGCGGATCGCCGAGGCGGACGACTGGTCGGCCTTCGAGGCCAAACTCGTCTCCATTGAGGTCGCTCGCCGCGCCTGGGGGTTCGAGACGCAGGAGGCCTACGCGGGCGCCGCGCCCGCGGGCTGAGGCCTCGGCCGCGAGGCCCATTGCGCCAGGACGACGCCGGCGAGCGCCGTCGCCGCGCCGGCCGCCTGCAGCGGCCCCAACGCTTCGCCGAACAGGACCCAGCCCAGCCAGCCGGCCACCACCGGTTGGACCAGCACCACGACGGACGCCGTCGCGGTCGGCAGCCGGCCCATCGCCCAGGCGATCGAACCCTGCCCCGCCACGTGCATCAGGCCCAGGCCCAGGCAGGCGAGCCAGCCGCCGAGCGCCAACGGCGTGATCTGCTCTCCCAGCAGCAGAGCCGCGATCAGCATCAGGGGCATGCCGACGATGCTCGACCAGAACATCAGCCGGCTCGCGCCCTCTGTCTTGCGTCCCTCGCTAATGGCCAGGAAGTACAGCGCGTACCAAAGCGCGGTGAGCGCGGAGAGCGCGTTTCCGAGCGGCGGATTGAGGAGTTCGCCCCCGGAAGACTTCCCGGCCGCCATCATCCAGGCCCCACCCACGGCGACCGCCACCGCCAGCAGGAACAGCGCCCGCGGCCGTTGTCTCAGGAAGATCCAGGCGAACGCCGTCACCACCACGGGCGTCAGGTTGGAAAGCACGGTGGCGTTGGTCACCGAGGTGAACTTTATCCCGTAGTGCCAGAAGCCCAGGTCCAGCGCGAACATCACCCCGGCGACAAGGCCGATCTTCGAGGGGCGACCGAGCGTTCCGGTGGTGCGCCGCGTCATGATCCCCAAGAGCGGCATGGCGAAGGCCAGCCGCCAGAAGCCCGCGGCCGCCGGGCCGGTTTGCGTCAACCGCACCAGGATCGGCGACAGACCTATGACGCAGGCCCCGAACACCAGCACCGCCAGCGCCTGCCAGCGCGGCGCGTCGGTCGCAGGCGTGGCCACGGCGGCCTCAGTCAAGACCCATCTCCCGTCGCAGTTCGGCGGCTGTGATACCCGAGGCGCGCAACTCGCGCAGCGTCTGCGAATTGTCGCGCTTGGCGAAGCGCTTTCCGTCGGGCCCGGTCAGCAACCGGTGATGGCGATAGGTCGGGGCAGGCAAGGCGAGCAGGGCCTGCAGGAGCCGCTGCACGTGGGTTGCTTCGAAGAGGTCATGGCCACGGATCACGTGGGTGACGCCCTGCAGGGCGTCGTCGACCGTGACCGCCAGATGATAAGCTACGCCGACATCCTTGCGCGCCAGAACCACGTCGCCGCCCACTTGAGGCCGCACTGCGATCAGGCCGTGCTCCCCGCCAGGTCCCGCGCCCTCTTCCACGAAGCTCAGGCCATCGAACCCGCCTAACGCGCGCTCGGCCGCCGCGAGCGACAGCCGCCAGGCGTACGCATCGCCGGCCTTCAGCCGCCGGGCTTCCTCTTCAGGCGACAGGGCCTCGCCGCGGAAGGTCTCCATGGCCCCGTGCGGCGCGCTCTCGATGGCGCTGGCGACTTCGCGGCGCGTGCGGAAGCAGCGGTACGTCAGGCCCCGCTCGGAGAGTTCTCGGAGCGCCGCGCCATAGTCGGCCATGTGCTCGGACTGGCGGCGGACCGGGCGCACCCACTCAAGTCCAAGCCAGGCCAGGTCCTCGTAAGCCGCCGCCTCGTATTCGGCGCGGCAGCGGGTGCGGTCGATATCCTCGATGCGCAGGATCAAGTCGCCGCCTGAGGCCCGGGCGGCCTCGAATGCAGTCAGCGCTGAAAAGCCATGGCCTCGGTGCAGGTAACCGGTGGGCGAAGGCGCAAACCGGGTGAGGAAGGGGGAGGGCCTGCCGATCACTCGGCGGATCTAGTCCGCGTGGTGGTGTGGAACCAGACCCATGTGCCGGAAGATCGACCGGAAGAATGCGATCTCGCCGCCGCAGGCTTCTTTCAGGTGATCGAACTGTTTGAAGCCCGCCATCTCGGCCAGGCCGTGGGCCGAGCACCAGGCGGCGGTGGTGGCGAGCTCGAGGTCCAAGGTGTCGTCAGCGTCGGCGCCGGCCTCGATCAGGGTGTCGCGAACCTTGCAATAGGCGCTGTCCTTGTCGCCTTGCATCTGGTCGGGCAGGTCCTCGCGGTCGCGGGCGGTGTCGTACATGACCCGATAAAGCGCCGGGTTCTCGCGGGCGAAGCACACGTAGGCCACGCCCAGATTGTTCATCGCCGCCTCTGGCGAGGGGGCTTCTTTTTTCGCCTTGGCCAACGCTGCGTCCAGCAGGTCCCAGCCCTCGTGGGCGACCGCGTCCAGAAGCTCGCCCTTATCCTTGAAGTGGTGGTAGGGCGCCGCCGGGCTTACGCCGGCCTCGCGGGCCACGGCGCGCAGCGAAAGGGCGCTCGGCCCCTCGGCTTCGAGGAGCCGACTGGCGGCGTCTATGAGCGCGCGGCGCAGATCGCCATGGTGATACGGCCGAGCCTCGGCGGTTTGAGATTCTCTCATCGCTCCCACCCTAAATCTCAATCTGGACGCCGTAAAGATATCTTGACGCCGTTCAGATGAACGTTATCTTAGCGTTGTTCAAATAAGAAACGCATCCCGCTCCCCCGGGGTTCAAACTCAAAGGTGTGTGTCATGTCTCTCGCAAGCTTCGAAAGGTTCTTCGACAGGATCGCTCCGGCGCTGATTTTGGCAATGGGTTCCTCGATCGCAGCAGCCTTCGCCGTCGTCGGCGCCTGATCCTCCCCCAAGGCTCCGACACCGGAGAAGGGCCCCCCAACGGGGCCCTTTTTCGTTGCGGCCCTCGCGCAGCCCTCCGATGGGCATACGAAAATGCATAGCCATACCACACAAAACAGCATCTAGGCATCGTTCAGATTGGTGCTATCTAAGCATCGTCCACATCGGACAGGGCGACCGGAAACGGCCTCCCCACTCAAAAAGGAACCAAGTCATGTCGATCCATATGAACCGCATTCTCGACGTCCTCGTCTCCTACGCAGTCGTGGCCCTGGGCCTGACGCTCGCCGGCGCAACCGCGGTCGTGGGCGCGTAAGAAAAGATGCGATGCCGATAAGCCTCGCCCACTCTCGTTCGGCAGTGCGGCGAGGCCCGGCCTCTATGTCATGGAGATGTCTCCGAATCTTTCCTATAGTGCGTCCCTTAGCGGGATAGCCTGAGCTTCCTGAGCAGGCCCGTCGCCGCATCTCACGCGTTCGCGAACAGGGGTCCTGTCTTCAGTTCACCAGCGTTCGACATAGGCGCACCGCGCCGCCGCCCAGTCTCCGAACCTGGGGAGGCCGGCCATGCAGGTGCTTAGCCGCCCGCCGTCCGGTTGGCCCGCCCTCGTGCTGAACGCCGACTTCCGGCCCTTAAGCTACTATCCCCTCTCTCTCTGGCCCTGGCAGGACGTCATCAAGGCGGTCTTCCTCGACCGCGTCGACGTGGTGTCGACCTACGACCAGGTGGTGCACTCGCCGTCCTTCGAGATGCAGGTGCCAAGCGTGGTGTCACTCAAGCAGTATGTGACCCAGGATCGCCCACCGGCCTTCACCCGCTTCAACCTTTTCCTGCGCGACGCCTTCACCTGCCAGTATTGCCGCGCGTCCGAGGACCTGACCTTCGACCATGTGATCCCGCGCTCGCGAGGTGGGCGCACGACCTGGGAAAACATCGTCACCGCCTGCGCCCGGTGTAACCTGCACAAGGGCGGGCGCACGCCGCGAGAGGCGAGCATGCACCCCTTGCACCCCCCACACCGGCCCTCGGCCTTCGAACTGCAGCAGCACGGCCGCAAATTCCCGCCGCACCACCTGCACGAAAGCTGGCTCGACTACCTCTACTGGGACATCGAACTGGAGGCGTAGGGCGCCTAGTTCGTTGATTTTCCTGGAGTTATTTATAATTAGAAGTCCGCAAAAAAATGCGGAAACTAGAATATGAAGCATCGCGACAGCGAAGCTCTCTGCAGACACCTTGAGCCGCGGTGGTCTCGAAGATACGGAGTCGCCGACTCCTGCAGTCCCGGCATCGAGTCGCCGGCGTTCGCGACGAGCTTTCTGATGAAAAGCGAGCCGATGAGCAGCCTGAGAAGCAGGGCTCCGAGTTTCAGCTCCGCCGGCTGAGGTTCCATGGCGTGTGCGCGCCCCGCGAACTGCCGGAATGGTTGCACATCAATGCCAGAGGTGGGGAACCGCCGCCATGGGTGGTGGAGAGGCCGTCAGTGCGGGACCATTGTGCAGGCGCCCGGCGTCGGGCCCGGCGTGGGGGTTGGCGCTGGCCCGCCCCTGGCCCAGAGGGCTGGGTCCTCCAAGCCCAGACGCCAGATCGCGACGCCGCGGACATGGCGCAATAGCGCCGCGGCGCGCTGGGCGCGGTAGGTGGCGGCGTCCAGCCACCAGACCTGGTGCAACCGTCCGTCACCGCCGCTATAGGAGAAGTGAGGGTTTCCATCGGCGGCGCCGCGGACGACGACGGCGTGGTTGAGCGTGGCCAGCGCCTGGGCCTCGCCTGCGGAGACGACCTTGGCCACGCCGCTTTGGGGCCAGTTGTAGCCATAGGCCCCCAAGGCCACGATCACATGGGCGGGGTCGAGGACGGAGAGGCGCGAGTCCAGCGTCTGGCCCAGCCAGTCGAGGCCGGCAATGGGGCCAGGCGTAGACGTCGCCCAGCACTGGTCGTAGGCCATCAGGACTACGGCGTCGGTCGACTTCGCGAGGCCGCCGATGAGGGCCGGGTCCTGCCCCATCGTGGCGGTGACCCAGAGCTCTCGGCCCGCCGGTTTCAGCACCGCATGCAGGCGGGCCAGGAACGGCGCATAGGCGGCCAAGCCCTTGGGCGTGAGGTTCTCGAAATCGAGAACATAGCCGCCGTAGCCCTCGGCGGCGGCCTTGGTGAGGAGTTCGTCCGCCATCGCCTGAAAGGCGGCCGGGTCGGTCATGGCGGCCTCGGCGGCGGCAACGTCCCAGACGTCGTCGTGTGCGTTGGAGACGATGGGGAAGACCTCGGGCTTCGTCCTGCCGGACTTGCCGCGCACGGCGGCCAGCGCCGGGTCGGGCTGCCAGCGGATGTTGCCCTGGGGCGTAGTGATCGCCGCGGTCATGGGCGAGAGCACTTGCAGCGCGCCTGCGTGGGCGGTCAGGGACGCCTCCGAAGCATCGTCCCATGGCAGGTAGAAGCCGACGCTCAGCGGCGCGGCCGGCGCCGGGCTCGGCGCCGCCAGGACAAGGCCGAACATCGCCGCCAGCATTGCCGTGAACCGGCTTTTCGACATGGCTTCGCCTCGGAGGTCGCCGCCGGATGCGGCCGCCCGCGGCTTCCTAGCGCGTCCGCCAGCGGTCAGGCTAGGTCCCGGACCTCACCCGAAGTTGACCTCGCCGACTGGCGTGCGGCCGCCGCCAGCCTAGGTCTGCCCGGCGGACAGTTGCGCCGCGCAGTACTGGATCGCCTTGCGCGCCGTTCGGGCCCAGTCCTCGGGCGGGTCGAGGGCCAGGTAGCTTTCATAGAGCGCCTTCGCCTCAGCGATCGCACCAGCTTTCATCCGCAGCTGTGCGAGGTTGAACACCGCGTCGGGATGCGAGGCGTCGATCGCCAGGACCCGGCCAAGCTCGGCCGCCGCGGCCTCGGCCTTGCCCGAGGCCTCCAGCGCCTGAGCCAGGTTGTAGCGGGCCTCGACGAACTGGCTGTCGCGCGCCAGCGCCTGCTGGTAGGCGAGCGCCGCCTGGTCGAAGTCCCCCTCGGCAAGTCGAATGTTGCCGTTGTTGTACGGGGCGATCGGGTCCTTGCGGTCGGCGCGCGCGCACAGGTCGTAGAGGCGGGCCGCTTCGCCAAGATCGCCGTTCGCCTCCGCAAGCTCGGCGGCTTCGAAGAGATCCTCGAGCCCAGCATGGGTGTCGTCGAAGGCGAGCACCCCTTGGCCTTCCAGCGTCGTAAGCCCATCCGCCCACTGCAGGGCCGCCTGGCCGGAGGCTGTCAGAACGATCTTGTGGCGGCCTCGCGGGGAGAGGTCGCGGGCCCGAGCCAGGATCCGCACGGCCTCGGCGAAGGAACGCCCACGGCCGGCCAGCTCGGCTGCGGTCCGGATCACCGCAGCGTCCCCGAAACGGACCTTGCCGTCGGCCAGAGCGATGAGGTCGAAGGCCGCCAGCACCTCGGCGTGGGCCGGGGTGAGGCGGGTGTCGGCCAGGGCGGTGGCCAGCGGCAACGTCGCGGCCCTCGGGGCCGCTTTCCCCGACATCGCCGCTGCGAAGGCGCGCTCGCTCAGGACCGGAAGGCGCCGCGCCCGCGCCGCGGCCAGGCGGGCGGCTAGAGCCCCATTGTCGATCAGCACCGTCGCCAGCGCGCCAACGACGAATACATCGCTGCGGCGGGTAAGGTCGCGCGCCACCAGGCCGCCGGCGGCCTGGATTTCGCGAGCCAATCGATCGCGCACGCCATGCGAGAACCTGCCGTAGAGGGCTATCGCACGCTCACGCACATCCATGGTGTCAGGCGGCGCCGGAGCCCTTCTTTCGGGCGGGCGCAACCTTGGCCTCCACGACCCTGGCCTCGCCCTTCTTGGTGACACCCTTGCCCAGGCTGGGCGCCGGCGGACGGCGTTCTTCCTCGATGCTGCGCTTCAAGGCGTCCATCAGGTTGACCACGTTGCCGCGTTCCGGGGCCTTGGTGATGACCGGCTGGCCGCCGGCGATCTTCGAGCGCACCAAGGCCAGCAAGGCCTCCTCGTAGCGGTCCTCGAACGCATCCGGCGCGAAGCTCATCTGCTTTTGCGAAATGATCTGGCCGGCCATGGCGAGCATGTCGTCGGAATATTTGACATTGAGCTTGTCGAGGGCGCTGGCCGGCTCGCGGATTTCCTTGGCGGAGCGCAGGGTGGCGAGCCGGAAGCCGTCCTCGATCGGCTGGATCGTCACCAGGCGTTCGCGGCCGGAGAGAACGATGCGGGCGACGGCGATCTTGTTCACCTTGCGCATGGCCTCCAGGATGACCCCGAAGGTCTCCTCGGCGATCGGGCCGTCGGGCGCCAGATAGTACATGGAGTCGTAGTAGATCGGGTCGATGTCGGCGGCGTCGACGAAGCCGTCGATGTCCACGGTCTTCGAGGAGTCGATCTCGATCTCATCGAGCTCCTCGGCGGTGACGACGACGTACTTGTCCTTTTCGAACTGGTAGCCCTTCACCAGATCGGTGCGGTCGATCTCCCCGAGCTCGGGATCATGGTACTTCTGCTGCACGCGGTTCAGCGTGTCCTTGTGCAGAAGGTTGAACGAAATCTTCCCCGCCGTCGAAGACGTGGCCGGATAGAGCTTCACCGGGCAAGAGACCAGCGACAGCTTCAGGTAACCCTTCCAACTCGCACGCCCGGCCATTCCGTCACCCCTTAAGTCTTCATCCCCAGGTCGCGCCGCATCTTGGGCGTAATCTTTGAACTACTCGATAATAGCTCATCCCAGGGGTCCACGGCCAGACTCTCCAGCCGCTTCACCACTGTAAGACGATTGAAGGCGCCGCCGCCCGACAGCTTGCGCAGTTCCTCCCACGCGATCGGGGTCGCGACCGGGAACCCCGGTTTCGCGCGCAGGGAATAGGAGGCGACCGCGCTCGCGCCGCGGGCGTTTCGCAAATAGTCGAGGTATATCCGCCCCTTGCGCCGCTCCTTCGAGGAGATGGCCGTGAAGAGGGTGGGCGCATCGCTCGCCATGGCCCGCGACAACGCCTCGGCGAAGCCCTTCACGGTCGGCCAGTCGTGACCCGGCCCAAGCGCCGTGACCAGATGCACGCCCTTGCCGCCCGTGGTGCGCAGGAAGGGCCGCAGGCCCATCGCCTGAAGTCGGTCGCGAAGGATCTCCGCACCATCGCAGACGCGCGCCCAGGGCAGGGCCTCGTCAGGGTCCAGGTCCATGACCAGCCTGTCGGGGTGCTCCGGATCGTCGATGCGGCAACCCCACAAGTGGAACTCAACCGCACCGAATTGAGGCAGGCTTAAGTAGCCTTTCGGCTCGGTGACGCTGATAAACGCACCACGGCCTTCCTCGTCCGACAGCTCGATCGTCTCGATGCCCGCGGGCAGGCCGGTGAAGGCGTGGCGCTGGTAGAACAGGTCCCTGATGTCGCCGGTCGGGCAGCGGATCACCGTCAGCGGCCGGCGCAGCAGTTCCGGCAGCAGCCAGTCGCCGACCCGGGCGTAGTAGAGGGCAAGGTCCAGCTTGGTGACCCCGCTGCCGGCGAACATCTCGCGCTGAGGATTGGTCAGGTGGATCGCCGCCAGGTCGCGGTCACCGACCAGCCTGGGCTTGGTCGCCTTCGCAACCGGGCCGGTTTTGCGGGGCGCGACGGAGAATAGCACGGGCGCGCGCGGGGCATCGTTCACCGAGCGGCTTCGGTAGCCGATCTCGGCCGTCAGGAGGGGCTCGACCCACTTGGCGCCGGGTGTCTTCGGGACGGGTACGAACGGCGTTTGGCGAACCGCCTTCGAAAGTGCGGCGTAGAGCTCTCGCGCCTTTTCTTCGCTGATACCGGACCCCACGCGGCAGGCGTAGACAAGCTCGCCATCCCGCTCCTCGGCAAGCAGCAGCGAGGACACGTTGCGCGGCATGTTCGAAAGGAAGCCGACGATCACGAAGGTTCCCACATCGACACGCTTGACCTTCTGCCAGGTCTGGGTGCGCCCCTGCACGTAGCGCGCGTCCGCCTTCTTCGAGACGATGCCTTCGAGCCCCATCCGGCAGGCCTGGGCGAAGAGGGCGTCGCCCTCGCCGTCGATGTGATCGCTGAGCTGGATCGCCGAGCGCTCGTCGACCAGCGGCCCGACCAGTCCCTCCAGCGCCTGCTTGCGATCGATCAGGCGCACGGCGCTGAGGTCATGGCCGTCCAGGTGGCAGAGATCGAAGGCGAAATAGGTCATGGCGTGCGAAGCGCCCTCCGAGAGCGATTGCTCCAAGAGGTTCAAAGAGGTGATCCCGCGCGGATCCTGCACAACCACCTCGCCATCGAGGAGGGCCGTTTTGCACGGCAGTTTCTCCAAAGCCTTCGCGAGCGCCCTGTAGCGGTTGGTCCAGTCATGCCCGTTACGGGTGATTAGCCGGGCCTTGCCGTTTTCGATGAACGCCAAGGTGCGATAGCCGTCGTACTTGATCTCGTGGATCCAGCCCTTGCCCTTCGGAGCGAATTCCACCGGCGTCGCCAGCTGCGGTTTCCACTTGGTCGGCAGGGATGCGGCGACGGCGCCGGCAATTTTCCCCGCGGCCTTGCGGCGAACGATCCTGCGAGGCTCCGCAGCGGGCTCGTCCACCGGCTTGCCGGTCACGACGCTGTCGGGCTCCTCGATCAGCACGTCGTAGTCGGCGAGCGGCCGGGCCGAGGGATCGCGTTCTTTGATCAGGAGCCAGTTGGTGGGATCGTCCTTCAGGCGCACCAGCGTCCAGCCGCCGGAGAGCTTGTCGCCGACCAGCCGGAACTTGATCTCGCCCGCCGCCAGCGCCGCTTCCGGGTCGGCCAGGGTCACATAGGTGCCGTGATCCCAGATGATCACCGTACCGGCGCCATAGTTACCCGCCGGGATGCGACCCTCGAAGGATCCATACTCGATGGGGTGGTCCTCCACGAGCTTGGCGAAGCGCCGGACCTTGGGGTCCAGGCACGGCCCCTCCGGCACCGCCCAGCTCTTCAGCGTGCCGCCCATTTCAAGCCGCAGGTCGTAGTGCAGCCGGCGCGCCCTGTGTTTCTGGATGACGAACATCGGCGCGTCCGAAGCGCCGATGCTTCCGGCGGGCTCCGGCGTCTCGCTGAAGCGTCGTTTGGCGCGATAGGTGTCGATGCCTGAGGCCATGTCGGAGCGAGCATGCAGACCTGGGCCGCAATCGTCTATGGTCGCGGCCATGGCCGCCGACTTGATCACCATCCCGCTGCCCAACGGAGAGGCCGTCTCTGGCCTCTGGCAGGCGCCCACGGACGCCAAGGCCTGCCTGGTCCTGGCTCACGGGGCGGGCGCCGGCATGGCCCACAAGGCGATGGGCGCCACCGCCGACGGTCTCGAGAGCCTCGGCGTCGCGACCCTGCGCTACCAGTTCCCTTACATGGAAAAGGGCGGCAGGCGCGTCGATCCGCCGGCGGTGGCGCACGCTGCGGTGCGCGCGGCGGTCGCCAAGGCGCGTCGGCGCGCTCATGGGCTGAGGCTGTTCGCCGGGGGCCGCTCGTTTGGCGGACGCATGACCTCGCAGGCTCAGGCGCTCGAACCGCTCGACGATGTCGAAGGCCTGGTCTTCTTCGCGTTTCCGCTGCACCCCGCGGGCAAGCCGTCGACCGAGCGCGCCGATCACCTGAAGGCCGTGGCGATCCCCTTGCTTTTCCTGCAGGGGACCAACGACGCCCTCGCCGAGCTGAGCCTGCTGCGCGGTGTCGTCGCCGGGCTGGGGGACCTCGCCACGCTGGAGCTGGTCGAAGACGCCGACCATTCATTCCACGTGCCGGCCAGGACCGGCCGCAAGGACGCCGACGTCCTGGCCGACATGCTGGCCAGGGCGGCCCACTGGATGGCGACGATCGCCTCCTGAGTGGTCAAACCCGCAGCTTACATTTCCACTTGCCTCGACTTGCACCTGTTTTGGATATGTCAGCGACACGAACCCGCCCTACTCACGCCCCGGACGGCCGGCAATCTCCCGGGTGTGCGACGAGGCGGTTCTCCTCCCCCCCAGCCGGCCTCGCACACACGAGAATGGCTCCGCGGGTTACACCCCCCAGGCTCGCGGGCCTCCAACGGCTCCCCCGTCCCCGCGGGGGAGCCGTCTTTCTTAGAGCCGGCACGAGGCTGATGCGCCGCGGCGACGTTTCAGTGTAAGACGCCAATTCGCCGGCTCGGCTCGCGCCCCGCCTTTCCCCCGCTGGAGACACATTCCATGGCGCGCAAGCCCAACTACCCCTTCGAGCGCATGGAGCGCGAACGCCAGAAGGCCGCCAAGGTCGCTGAGAAGGCCAGGGCCAAGGCCGAACAACGCGAACGCGCCCGCACCGAAGCTGGCGGCGCGCCGCCAGCCGAGCCCTCTGACGACGACCAGGCCTAAATCAGATGGCCGACGGCGCGATCTACAACCATGAGACCGTCTACCTCGACGGGGAGACCTTCACGTCCTGCGAATTCCGCGACTGCCGGCTTGTCTATTCCGGCGGCGAGCCGCCAGCCTTCGCTGGCTGCCGCATCGAGGACTGCGAGTGGAAGTTCGAGGACGCCGCCGGCCGCACCCTCGCCTTTCTGAAGGTCGTCTGGGGAGCCGGCGGCAAAGCCCCGGTTCAGGGTCTGATCAAGGAAATCACCGGCGGGGGCGGGCGCTAGACGCCCGGCGGTGGGCCGGCGGCGGCCCTGGCGGCGAATTCCTCGCGCGAGTTGACCTTCGGCATCGGGCCGTCGGGGACAGCCACGCGCAGGAAGTCGCAGAGGGGTTCCCACCCTTGTGCGACCTCGTAGACCAAGAGCCGCTTTGCCGGAATGGTCGCGCGGACACGGGCGTTGTGAGCCTCGAAAACCGCGATCGCGTGATCCCTATCGTGGATGCGCCCATCGAACAGGTCGAAGACCACCTTGCGGACCATCCGTGGAAAGGCGGCGTCGGAGTCAACGAGCAAGCGATCGCCGAAGATCGTCGCCTGGGTGGAGTCGAACCAGATGTTGGGATCGCGCTCAGTCAGAATCACTTTGGCGTCCGGGTAGACCTCGGCCAGTTCTTCCCAATAGGTGGCGTTCGGCCAATCGACCGTCGAGTTGTAACCCTCGAAGATCTTGCCCCAGTCGGCTTTGGCGGGGTCCTGCGCCGCCTCGTACCACCAGTCCGGCGCGGCCGGGTTCTTGAACACCTCGGCCATGTGGTAGCAAGGACCAAGGCCCAGCTGTTCGAGCGCCAGCTTCAGCGACATGGTCCCTGTACGGCCGAAGCCGGCTCCGATCACCGATAGCGTCACAATCACCCCCCTCATTTGGCTGGCGGCCAACTTGCCCTACCTTCCCGCGCAGCCCAAGACCGCTGTTCGATTGACTTGGGTCGGGGCCGAGCTTTCAGTCTCGCTCCGATAAGCGGAGGTGCGGCATGGCCAGATACGACAGCATCCTTGGGACGGTCGGAAACACCCCGGTCGTGCGGATCAACCATCTCGCTCCGGCGGGGGTGAACCTCTACGTGAAGGTCGAGGCCTTCAATCCGCTCGGTTCGGTGAAGGACCGCCTGGCGCTGGGCGTCATCGAGGCCGCCGAGAAGTCCGGCGAACTCAAGCCCGGCCAGACCGTGGTCGAGGCGACCAGCGGCAACACCGGCATCGGCCTGGCCATGGTCTGCGCGGCCAAGGGCTATCCGCTGGTCGTCACCATGGCCGAGAGCTTCTCGATCGAGCGCCGGCGGCTGATGCGGTTCCTGGGCGCCAAGGTGATCCTGACCCCCGCGGCGCTGCGCGCCACCGGCATGGTGGCCAAGACCATCGAACTGGCCAAGACGCATGGCTGGTTCATGACCCGCCAGTTCGAGAACGAAGCCAACGCCGACATGCACTCGCGCACCACCGCCCCTGAGATCCTGCGGGATTTCGCAGGTGAAGAGCTCGACTGGTGGGTCACCGGCTATGGCACCGGCGGCACCCTGAAGGGCGTTGGTCGCGTGCTGCGCGAGAAGAGCCCCAAGACCAAGATCCTGGTGTGCGAGCCTTCCGACGCCGCCTTGATCTCCAGCGGCCAGCCGCAGGCCTACAACGCCGATCACACGCCGGCCGCGGGTCACCCGGCCTGGAAGCCGCATCCGATGCAGGGCTGGACGCCGGATTTCATTCCCAAGCTCACGGGCGACGCCGTCGACCTGGGCCTGGCCGACCGGCTGATGGCCATCCCGGGGCCGGAAGCCATCAAGTGCAGCCTGGACCTGGCGCAGAAGGAAGGCGTCTTCGTCGGCATCACCTCCGGAGCGACCTTCGCCGGCGCCCTTAAGATCGCCGCTGAAGCCCCGAAGGGCGCCAACATCCTGGCGATGCTGCCCGACACCGGCGAGCGCTACCTCTCCACGCCGCTCTTCGCCGACGTGCCGGCCGACATGACCGAGGAAGAGCAGGCGATCTTCCGCTCGACGCCAATGTTCACAGAGCCTGCGCCTGCCGCCTAACGGAAGACGTAAATTCCACCCGCGCCGCGGGGCGGGGCTTCCGCGAGGCCGCGGATTTCCAGTCTGGCCCTGCGCGCGCCGCACAGGCATCTGAGTCGCGTCTCAAGCTGGGCGATCGACTGGCGGCCGAGCCCCTGGCCGACCCACGGCTTGGAATCGATCACCGCCTCGCGCCCGCACCGGCAAATCGCCCAAAGTGTGGACCGCGGCGCCAGCGCCTGGTTCAGCCTGGGCCATGAAGGCCACGTCGCCATCGCCCGATAGGGGTCCGCCATGTTCGCCTCCGTCCAGCTTCGCCGTGCGAACAAAAGCAGAACTTAGGGTGTTGCGCGAGTCCCCGGAGGCTGTGCTTCGTGCGCTTCGCAACCGATCGGCGACCTTGAAGCTAGATCTTCTCGCTGATCTTGATGGCCGCGCGGCAGCCGGTTCGGATCACCGCCGACAGCAGGGCGTAGCCGGGCGCCTCGTGGGCGCCCTCGCGCGCGGCGAGGTCGCGGTGGGCGAGCTCCTCCTCGCGGAACTGCGCCAGCTCGACGGCCAGGTCGGGGTTGCGCTCGGCGATCTCGGCGACTTGGCTCGCATAGTGCTCTTCAATGACGTTCTCCACGGCCTCGGTGCAGGCGTGTGCGGCCTTGTCGCCCATCAGCGCAGTGCCGGCTCCGAGCGCGAAGGCGGCAGCGCGCCAGATGGGCGCCATCGCCGTTGGCCGTACCCCGTGCTCGGTAAGCAATTGATCGAACCGCGCCAAGTGAACCGCCTCGTGCGCCTCCATCTCGGCGAGCTGACCGGCGATCCGTTCATGGCCCCGGGCTTCGCCCAGCACCGCTCGCTGACCCCGGTAAATCGCGACGGCGGCCACTTCGCCGGCCTGATCGACTCTGAGAATCTCCGCCATCCGCGCGGCAAGCGCGCCGCGGCCCGGACGCGGCGGGATCGGCTTGTCGCTCATGCCTTGCCCCTTTCGCGAAACGCCGCTGCTGCGCTCAGCGCGACCAGGATCGCCGAGGCCACTGTGTTCCAGCCGGCCATGGAGAGGCCAGCGAATTTCCAAGCCGGCTGATCGCACGCCGGCATCCGCACGCCTGCGCCGTTCAGCAGGTCCTTCAACGCCGCTGCTGTCACCCCGCCAGCTCCTGAGCAGCTTTCCGGGCCTGGCCAGAATTTCCACTCGACGCCCGCGTGGTAGCCGGCGACGCCGGCGCCCACGAGGAAGATCAGCGCCAGGACCCAGCACGTCGCTTCGCGCCAGCGGGGTCCGCCCGGCATGCGGACCACCACCATGGCCGCAGCCGCAAAGCCCATGGCCACCCAGTAGACCGTCCGCTGCTTCAGGCAGAGTTCGCAAGGCGCCAGGCCGCCGAACCTTTGAAACGCATGCGCAATGCCCAGCATGGCGGCTGACACCAGCAGCGCCACCATGCGCCAGCGGTCGAGGAAGGGTCGCAGGAGCGTCTGCATCGGCGCCTCTATAGCCCGGCTCTCGCCGCCCGGCCTAGTGAGCGAACCGTAACGCCATGACCAGGCCTACGATCGCCACGGCGGCCGCGCTCGCCAGGAGCGCCAGGCGGCGCTCCACAAAGGCGCGGATCGGTTCGCCGTAGATCTTCAGGAGCAAGGCCTCCATCGAGAACCGCAGGCCTCGAACCAGGATCGAGACGCCGATGAACAGGCCGAAGTTCAGTCGCGCCATCCCCGAGGCGATGGCTGTGATCTTGTAAGGGATCGGGATCGCGATCAGCAGCGCGCCCCACTTGGCGTACCAGGTCTGGAAGGACTCGAAGCTGCCGCCGGTGAGCGACAGCAGCCATTCGCCGACCGGCTGCAGGAAGTCGCCGACGGCATAGCCGCACGATCCGCCGGCTATTGAGCAGACGGTGGTGAGCGCAGCGTAGCGAAGGGCCCTTTGGCGGTCCCCCAGCACCACGGGCATCAGCAGCACGTCGGGGGGGATCGGGAAGAACAGGCCCTCGCAGAACGCGATGACGCCCAGCGCCAGCGTGGCGCGCGGCGAGGCGGCGAAGCCCATCACCCAGTCATAGGTCTTACGTAGCATCGATGATCCTGGCGGGAGGTTGCAGCGTTCAGCTAGCAGGCCGACATGAGCTTGTCTTCCAGCTACCGCAAACTCGTTTCAAATGATACTAACGCGGCCCAGACAGGAGATTCCACAATGACCGTCGATGTGAAGGCGCAGGGCCGCGACCTCTTCGAAAATCCGCTGGGCACCGACGGTTTCGAGTTCGTGGAGTTCACGTCCCCCGAGCCGGAGCGACTGAAGGGGCTTTTCGAGCTGATGGGCTTCACGGCGATCTCCAGGCACCGCTCGAAGAACGTGCTGCGCTTCCGCCAGGGCGACATCAACTTCATCCTCAACATGGAAGCCTCCGGCCAGCCGGCCGATTTTCGCCAGGCGCACGGGCCCTCGGCCAACGCCATGGCGTTCCGCGTCAAGGACGCCGCCAAGGCGCTTAAGCTCGCCGTCGAACGCGGCGCGAAGGCGGTCATGGGGCCGGTTGGCCCCATGGAACTCAACATCCCGGCCATCGAGGGGATCGGCGGCTCGAACCTCTATCTGGTCGACCGATATGGCGCGCAGGAGATCTACGATGTCGACTTCGTGCCGATCCCCGGAGCGGCGGAAGCTCAGTCCAGGAACGCCAAGGGCCTGACCTACCTCGACCACCTCACCCACAACGTCCACCGCGGCAACATGGCCAAGTGGGCGGACTTCTATGAGCGCATCTTCAACTTCCGCGAGATCCGCTACTTCGACATCGAGGGCGCCCAGACCGGGCTGTTCTCGAAGGCCATGACCAGTCCGGACGGGAAGATTCGCATCCCGCTGAACGAGAGCCAGGACGAGCATTCGCAGATCGAGGAATTCCTGCGCGACTACCATGGCGAAGGCATCCAGCACGTGGCGCTGGGGACCGACGACATCTTCGGCTCGGTGGAATCCATGCGCGATGTCGGCGTGAAATTTCAGGACACGAACGACACCTACTACGAGCAACTCGACGCCCGGGTGCCCGGACACGGCGAGAACGTGCAGCGCCTGAAGGCCGACAAGATCCTGCTCGACGGCGCGCCGACCGAAGGCCAGGGCCTTCTCCTGCAGATTTTCACCGAGAACATGATCGGCCCGATCTTCTTCGAGCTGATCCAACGCAAGGGCAACGAGGGATTCGGCGAGGGAAACTTCAAGGCGCTGTTCGAGTCCATCGAGCTCGACCAGATGCGTCGGGGCGTTCTGCCGCCCAAGGAGGCCTGATGCCCGGCTCGGCCTGGTCCCTGGTCCTGCACGGCGGTTCCGGCGTGATCGACCGGGCCGATCTCAGGCCCGAGCAGGACCGGGCCTATCGCCATGCGCTGGCGGGCGCCGCGGAGACCGGCGCGGCCGTGCTGCGGGCCCACGGCTCGGCCCTGGACGCGGTCGAGGCCGCCGTTCGAAAACTCGAAGACGAGCCGCTTTTCAATGCCGGGCGCGGCGCCGTCTTCACCGACGAGGGCAAGATCGAGCTGGACGCGGCGATCATGGACGGCGCCACCTTGGGCGCCGGCGCGGTGGCGGGGATTTCGGCTGCGCGTAATCCGATTTCCCTGGCCCGCGCGGTGATGGAGCAGTCGCCGCATGCCTTCCTGATCGGCGCTGGCGCGGATCACTTTGCGCAGGCGCGGGGCCTGGAGCAGGTCGAGCCGGGCTACTTCTTCGTGGAGAGCCGCTGGAGGGCGCTGGAGAAGCAGTTGCGCCGCGAGGGCCTGCCGGTGCCCCCCCGCCCGTCTGGCGTGGCCGCCGACCATCCTGTCGCCGCCCTGGCCCACGACGAGGGCAAGCGGGGCACAGTCGGCGTGGTTGCGCGCGACGCCAAGGGTGACGTCGCCGCGGCGACCTCCACCGGCGGAATCACCGCCAAGCACTGGGGCCGCGTCGGCGACTCTCCGGTTATCGGGGCGGGCACCTACGCGGCAAACGCCTCGGCGGCGGTCTCCGGGACGGGCGAGGGCGAGTACTTCATCCGGCTGTCGCTCGCGCACCGCATCTGCGCCCTGGTGGAATTCGAAGGGCTCGCCCTGCAGGCTGCCTGCGACCGGGTCGTGCAGCAGGACCTCAGCCGTCTCGGTGGACATGGCGGGGTCATCGCCGTGGCGCCCGACGGCCAAATGGCCTGGAGCTTCAACACTTCTGGCATGTACCGTGCCCGCATCGCCGAGGATGAGCCGCTGGCGGTGGCGATCTACAAGGACGAACCCTGATGGCCACCCGTAACTGGATCCCCGTCCGCGGCGCGCAAGGCGACCACTCGCGCCAGGCCCATGCCGACATGCCGGCCGGGACCTATGAACGGGAGATCTCCAAGGAAGGCTTCTTCGGCCCGGCGGCCTTCATCCATCACAAGCGACCCCCGACCGGCTGGGTGGATTTCCAGGGCCCCTTGCGTCCCCGAGCCTTCGACCTCAATGCGCTGAACGCGGCCGAGCCGAGCCCCTGGGGAGCCGGCAAGGTGCTCTACAATCCCGCGGTCGAGATCCGCTTCTGGAAGCTTGAGCAGGCGATGCCGGCGCTCGCGCGCAACGCCGACGGCGACCAGTTGTTGTTCATCCACCAGGGCCAGGGCGAGCTATTCTGCGACTACGGCCGGCTGGTGTTCCGGGCTGGCGACTACCTTTACCTGCCGCGCGGGACGATGTGGCGGCTGAAGCCCAGCGAGCCTGCCGCCATCCTGATGATTCAGGCCACCAACACCCACTTCGGCCTGCCGGACAAAGGCCTGCTCGGCGGCCACGCGCTGTTCGATCCGGCAATGCTGGAGACGCCCGCGATCGATGAGGCCTTCAAGGCTCACCAGGCGCAGGAGGGGGTCTTCCGCGTCGAGATAAAGAAGCGCGGCGAGGTCTCGACGGTGACCTATCCCTATAATCCGCTCGACGCCGTCGGCTGGCATGGCGACCTCGCGCCGGTGCGGCTGAACGTTGCGGATCTGCGGCCGGTCTCCAGCCACCGCTACCATCTGCCGCCGTCGGTCCATACGACGTTCCTGAGCGACAGGTTCGTGGTCTGCACCTTCGCGCCCAGGCCGTTCGAGACGGATCCGGGCGCGCTCAAGGTGCCCTTCTTCCACAACAACGACGACTTCGACGAGGTGCTCTTCTACCACGCCGGCGACTTCTTCAGCCGTGACCACATCGAGGCCGGGATGATGACCTTCCACCCGTCAGGGTTCACTCACGGTCCGCATCCGAAGGCGCTGAAGAACATGCTCAGCCAACCGAAGCCCGCCACCGACGAATACGCCGTGATGATCGACGCCCGCGACCCGCTGGAGGTCGGCGAGGCCGCCGCCAGCGTGGAGAATGCAGCCTACGTCGACAGCTGGAAGGCGTCGTGACCCCGGACGCCGACCTGGAGGCCGCGGCTCACGAGGAGCTGGAGCGCGCCTGCACCCTGGGCTGGAAGGAACTCGCCGGCCACACGCCCTGGGGCGACACCTATGAGGGCTTCACGCCGAAAGGCCGCGAGGTCGCCTTCGAGCGCAGCTATCTCTGGGAGGATGAGCCGGGCGGCGATATTCGAGTCGAGGTCAGCGTATACGAAGCCCGCGCGTTCGAGCAGGGTGTGCGCCTGTCCCGGCCGATCCCGAAGGAGACCGCATGATCTGCCGGCAATGGCGCCGACGCCATGGACCGCCCGGCGCCCGCGCGCTGCCGAAGCCCTTCGACCGCCGCTGCGCCGCCCACTTCGATGTCCTCGACCGCCGCTATAAAACTGGAGCTCAAACGTGAAGCTTGCGTCCCTGAAGGGCGGCCGTGACGGGCGGCTCGTGGTGGTGTCCAACGACCTCGCCTGGTTCACCGAAGCCCACCACATCGCGCCCACGCTGCAGGCGGCGCTGGATCATTGGGAGGGATCGGGGCCGGCGCTTCGTGGGCTGGCGGAGAGCCTGGAGCATGGCTCTGTGCCGCGTGAGCGCTTCCATGAGCACCAGGCCGCCAGTCCTTTGCCGCGCGCCTACCAATGGGCGGACGGCTCGGCCTATGTGAACCACGTGGCGCTGGTCCGTCAGGCCCGCGGCGCCGAGATGCCCGATAGCTTCTGGACCGATCCGCTGATGTACCAGGGGGGCTCCGACGGTTTCCTGAGCCCGCGCGATCCCATTCCGCTCGCGGACGAGGCTTGGGGGCTCGACCTCGAGGGCGAGGTTGCGGTGATCACCGGCGACGTGCCGCAGGGCGCCAGTCGCGAGCAGGCCTTGGCCGCAATCCGTCTCGTCATGCTTTGCAATGATGTCAGCCTCCGCAACCTGATCCCCGGCGAACTCGCCAAGAGCTTCGGTTTCTTCCAGTCGAAGCCGGCCTCGGCGTTCTCGCCGGTCGCCGTCACCCCCGACGCCCTGCCCGGCTGGCAGGACGGGAAGCTTTCGGGGGCGCTCAGCGTCGAGCTGAACGGCAAGCCGCTGGGCCAGGCCGACGCCTCGGTCGACATGACCTTCGACTTTCCGACCTTGATTGCTCACGCCGCCAAGACGCGCGCGCTGTCGGCAGGCACGATCGTGGGTTCGGGCACTGTCTCCAACCGCGGCCCGGACGGCGGGCCCGGCAAGCCGGTCGCCGAGGGTGGCGTCGGCTATTCCTGCCTGGCGGAAATCCGGACGATCGAGACGATCGCCTCAGGTGAGGCCAAGACGCCATTCCTGAAGGCTGGGGACACCGTCCGCATCGAGATGCGCGACGCCAAGCGCCACTCGATCTTCGGCGCCATCGAACAGGCCGTGGTCGCCGTATGAACGCAAGACGACCGGTGGGGGCGCAGAACCGCGACGACGACCTTAGGCTCGACGCCTACCTGCCCTATCGCCTTTCGGTGGCCTCGAACGCTGTTTCGGGACTGATTGCGCGCGCCTACCAGGACCGCTTTGGCCTGACGATCCCGCAGTGGCGGCTGATCTGCGTTCTCGCCGAGGACGGCGGTCTGACCCAGGGCCAGCTCGTGGCCCGCACAGTGATGGACAAGGTGACTGTGAGCCGCGCGGCCCAAGGACTCTTGAAGCGGCATCTGGTGGCGCGCTCGGATCATCAGGCCGATGGACGCAGCCACGTCCTGACGCTGACATCGGAGGGCGCCGGCCTGCATGAGGAGATCGCGCCGTTGGCGTTGGCCTATGAAGCGGCGCTGATCGCGGGCCTCTCGCCCGACGAGGTGGCGTTGCTCAAGCGGCTGCTCGCGCGCCTGCAGTCGGCGGCGGGACAGCTCGCGGGAGAGACGCCCGTCTAGTGAAGGTAGGCGGGCTCTCGCAAGACGCCCCAGCGGTGCGAGCCTTCGCCGAACGGCAGATGGAAGCCGTAGGCGGCCCGCCTGCGCTCGTCGCGCCAGTTCTGCTCGAAGGAGAGGATGACGGCGACCTCGAGGTCTTCGGGAATCTGCCTGACATCGTGGCCCAGGTTTCGGGCCACGGACTCGATCACCATCGCGCGGTGCGCTTCGCCGCCGAGCGAAAGGAGGGCCTCACGGACACGCTTGGCGAGCGTCTGGTTCGCACGCGCCGGCTTCTTGCCGGAGCTCGTGTCGGAGGTGTTTTCGTGCGTCTTTTGCATGACGGGTTGAGCCTGCGCCCGTCGCGTTTAGCGCCCGATTAAAAAGCACGGCGAATTGAAGGTTAATTCGCAACCTGGAGTGTCAATCCCCAGGTAAGACCTTCAGCCCAGCCCGAAGGCCCTTGCAACCTGGTAGACAACCAGCGCCGCCAAGTAGGCCAGCGCGGTCATGTAGGCCAGCATCACCGCGGGCCAGAGCCAGGAATTGGTCTCGCGCTTCACGACGCCGATGGTCGAGGCGCACTGGGGGGCAAATACGTACCAGGCCAGGAACGCGAGGCCCGTGGCGATCGACCAATGGTGCGAAAGCGTCGTGGCCAGCGCGCCCGGCGAGGCGTCGGCATTGCCGATGGCGTAGACCGTGCCGAGAGCCGCCACCGCCACCTCGCGCGCCGCGAACCCGGGGATCAGCGCCACCGTCATCTGCCAGTTGAAGCCGATGGGCGCGAGCAGCGGCTGGATCATGTGCCCGATCCGCCCGGCAAGGCTGTAATTGATCGCCGGATCGGTGGCCCCCGCCGGCGCGCCGGGGAAGGACGAGAAGAACCACACCAGGATCATCATCGGCAGGATGATCGTGCCGGCGCGTGTGATGAAGATCTTGCCGCGCAGATAAAGGCTGCGGGCGACGTTGAGCGCGTCAGGGGTCTTGTACGCCGGCAGCTCCATCAGGAAGGGCTCGACGGCGCCGCGCCAGAACAGGCGCCGCGTAATGAAAGAGACTCCAAGCGCGCTCAAGATGCCCGCCGCATAGAGCCCGAACATGACCAGCCCCTGCAGGCTCAGGAACCCGCCCACCGTGGTGTTTGGGATGAAGGCCGAAATGATCAGGGTGTAGACCGGGATCCTCGCCGAGCAGGTCATCAGCGGCGCAACCATGATCGTGGTCAGCCGGTCGCGTTTGTTGTCGATCACCCGCGTCGACATGATCCCGGGAATTGCGCACGCGAAGCTCGACAGCAGCGGGATGAAGGCCCGACCGTGCAGGCCCGCACCGCCCATGATCCGGTCCATCAGGAAGGCCGCGCGGGCCATGTACCCGAAGTCCTCGAGCAGGATGATGAAGAAGAACAGCACCAGGATCTGCGGCAGGAACACAAGCACACTGCCTACGCCGGAGATCAGCCCGTCGGTCAGGAAGCTGGTCAGGATGCCCGGCGGCAGGTGGGCGGCCAGAAACGCGCCCACGGCTGAGAAGCCGTCGCCGAGCAGGTCGCCGGCGGCCTTCGACCAGGTGAACACCGCCTGGAACATCACGAACAGCAGGGTGAACAGGATCGCCAGGCCCGCGACCGGATGCAGCAGCACGCTGTCCACCTTGCCCGTGAAGGTGTCCGGCCGCTCCGGCGCACGCACGTTGGCCTTCAGGATGCGCTGGGCTTCGCGGTGGGCGTCGCGGATCTCGCCGGCGTTGGGCTCGCGCCAGGTGTTCCCTCCGCCGAGCGCGCCGGCCGAGACCAGCGCTTCGACCTGGGCGACAAGATCCTCGACGCCGCGTTTGCGGGTTGCGACCGTGGTGACGATCGGACAGCCGATATCGCGGCTGAGCCCGTCCAGGTCGATCCGCAGACCCTGCCGTTGGGCGATGTCGTACATGTTGAGCGCCAGCACCATCGGCCGGCCCACGGCCTTCAGCTCCAGGATCAGGCGCAGCACCAGGCGAAGGTTGGTGGCGTCGGCGACGCAGACCAGCACGTCCGGCGCGGTCTCCCCGGCGAGCTTGCCCAGCACCGCGTCGCGGGTGACCACCTCGTCCGGGCTGCGCGCGCGCAGGCTGTAGGTCCCGGGCAGGTCGAGGACCGAAAGCGCCCGGCCGCTGGCCGTGGCGACCTGACCTTCCTTCCGTTCGACGGTGACGCCGGCGTAGTTGGCGACTTTCTGGCGGCTTCCTGTGAGGGCGTTGAAGAGGGCGGTCTTGCCGGAATTCGGATTGCCGACCAGGGCCACTCTTGCGCCGGGAAGCGCGGCGCTCGCGAGAGCAGTTTCGCTCATGTGCGGGACGATGTGGCGTTGTCCAGCAGCACCCAGACATCTTCGGCGTCGCGACGCCGAAGCCCGATCCGCATGTCGTCCAGGCGCACCGCGATCGGGTCGCGCCAGATCGCGCCCTCGTGCAGAACCTGGACGTGCGCGCCTTCCACGAAGCCGAACTCAAGGAGCCTGCGCTGAAGTTCGTCGACCGCCACGCCGTGGCCGCCGGGATGACTTTCGGCCCGAACGTCGACGATCACCCCGCGGTCGCCGGGCTTGGCCGCGCTCAACCGCACAACCCGCCCTTGCCCGATCGCCTCGGCGGAGACGACCTTGGTGGGCTCGGGGAGCATGTCGTGCATGAATGGAGACGCCCGTTCCTATACGCAGTTGCGACTTATTATCAGTTGAGGCCACCCCTGTCGATGCGCAAGGCGCCGCATGAGTCGGCGAAGCCCACCGTCGCTGCGACAGGGGCCTTAAGCGCCCGAGCGGTGGAATTGGCAGACGCTCAGGGCCACTTGCCCGCTCGACGCGCTTCAGCGCGGCATTGGCGCTGTGGCGAGGCGCCTAAGTCCAGCTGCCACCGAGGGCCCGTGTCAGATCCACGCTGGCCTGCAGGCGTCGGGTGGTCAGCTGGATGGCCGCCTGCTCGGCGCTCAGAGCCGCGGTCTGGGCGGTGACCACGTCGAGATAGGTCGCCGCGCCCTGGCGGTAGCGGATGTTCGCCAGATTGACGCTGCGCCGCGCGGCCGTGACCGCCTCTTCCTGGTCCTTGGCCTCGACCGCTAGGCGATTGGCCAGCGCCATCTGGTCTTCCACCTCGCGGAAAGCGTTGAGCACAACGCCACGGTAGCTGGCGCTGGCCTGGTCGAACTGGGCCCGCGAAGCGCGCACGCCCGCGGCGCGACGCCCGCCATCGAAGATCGCGCCGACAAGTTCAGGCCCTATCATCCAGAAAGTGTTGGGCGCCTGCAGCAGGTTGATTCCGCCCGCCGTCTGCCAGCCGGCCGATCCGTCGATCGTGAGGGACGGGAATAGGGCGGCGCGGGCGACGCCGATGTCGGCGTTCGCCGCGGCGGCGCGTCGCTCGGAGGCCGCGATATCCGGGCGGCGCTGCATCAGGGTGGACGGCGCGCTGACCGCCACCACAGGCTGCGGCATGGCCCTTTCCGTCGCCGCCAGTCGGAAGTTGGAGGCGCTCTCGCCCACCAGAGCGGCGATGGCGTGCTCCATGAGCGCGCGCTGGGCGCCTGTGTCCGTCAGCTGGGCCTTGGCCGTGGACAGCTGGGTCTGGGCGCGGGCCAGGTCCAGCCCCGAGGCGTCGCCGCCGTCGTGCAGGACCTTGGTCAGTTCCAGCGCTCGCCCATAGGCCTCGACGGTGGCCTCGAGCAAACGGACCTGGGAGTCCAGGCCACGCAGGGTGAGATAGTCGTCGGCCAGATCGGCCTGCAGCGACAGCCGCGCCGAGCGCAGGTCCGCCTCGCTGGCCTGGGCGCGGGCGCCGGCGCCCCTGGCGAGGTTTCGTAAGCGGCCCCAGAGATCGATCTCGTAGGAGACCGAGGCGCCGACCTGGTCGAGGTCATAGCCGTTGGGGCCCCCGACGCGCAGGGGCGCATTGTCCGAGCGGCGCTGGCGGCTGCTGATCGCCGCGCCGTCGATCTCCGGGACCAGGCCGGCGCGCGCCTGGGCGGCGAGGGCGCGAGCCTGGTCGTAGGCGGCGACCGCCTCGGCCAACGTCGGATTGGCCTTCTCGGCGCGGGCTTCCAGCTCGTCCAGGACGGGGTCCGAGAACATCGCCCACCACTGGCCCCGCGGCTGGGCGTCGGCGGGCTGGGCCGGCGTCCAGGGCCCCTGTTCCCTGAATGCCGCGGCGATCGGTGTCGCTGGCGGCGCATAAGCCGGGGCCAGCGAGCAGGCGGCCAGCGCCAGCACCATGGCGGTCGAGCCGAGGGATCCGGCGAGGCGGACCATCACGCGCCGGCCTTCGGCTGCTGCGCGGCGGCGCCGGCGACACGGACTAAGTCGCCCTCCGACAGGGACTCCGGCGGATTGTCGATGACGCGGTCGCTCGCCGAAAGCCCGGACCCGATCTCGGCGGTGGATCCGAGGTCGCGCGTGACCACCACCGGCCGGATCTGCACGTGGTTGTCGGGGCCGGCAATCGCCACCACAGGGCCGTTGTGCCGGTACTGCAGCGCCGTCACAGGGACGCGGGTGACGGACTGCGGCGCCGTAAGGTGGAAGGTCACCTGGGCATAGTCTCCTGACTTGATCTTGCCGTCGGCGTTGTCGAGCGACAGTTCGACCAGTTCCGCACCGGTCTGAGCGCCGACCGCCTGCGCCTGGTTGGCGACCACAGCCCTGAAGGTCTGCCCGGGATATTCCGGCACCGTCAGGTCTGCGGCCAAACCCGTGTGGATCAGGGCCGAATAGTTCTGCGGGGCGCGGACATAGACGCGCAGCTTATGCTGGTCGGCGACGGTGAAGAGGGCCGGATCATTGGCGCCACCCGTGGTGATCAGCTGGCCGATGTCGGCCGAGCGGGTCGTGACCACGCCATCGAATGGCGCAGTGATCTTCTTGAACGACTCCAGCGCGAGCAGGCGATTTAGGTTGGCGCGGGCGGCATTGACCAGCGAGGTCTTGGCGGTGAGGTCGCCCAGCTTCTCCTCGGCCTCCTGGCGGGACACCGCGTCGGCCGCGACCAGCCCCTCCCAGCGCTTTGCGGTGGTGGCCGACAGGCTCTGGTTCGCTTGGGCGGTCGCCAGATCGGCCCGCGCCTGCAGCACCTGCTGGTCGAGGTCCGGCGTGTCGATTTCGGCCAGCAACTGGCCGGCCTTCACCGACGTGCCGATATCGACGTACCAGCGCTTCAGATAACCCGAGACCCGAGCGTGGATCGGTGCGGTGTAGAAGGCCTGCACGTCGGCGGGCAGCGCCAGCTGGCGCTCGCCGCCGGCTTCGATCTTGGCAAGCCCGATGGTGGGGATCGCCTGGTCGCGGGTCCAGGTCTTCATGCCATGGTCGGCGCTGACCCGGCTGAAAAGTCCGACGCCGACCACCAGCACGGCCACGCCGACAGCAACGCCCCCCGCCAGCTTGAGGCGACGGCTTGAGACATGGGTTACGACGGGCGTGGTCGCGCTATGGGCGGCGTCGTGGCCGACGTTGGGGGTCGAAAAGGCGTCAGGCATAGGATTCTCCGGGAGCCGGCGCGGCGGCGGGCGCGTGCGCGCGGCGGCCGTGCGCCAGGCTGAAGACGACGGGCACGAACATCAGGGTGGCGATGGTGGCGAAGATCAGCCCGCCGATGACGGCGCGGCCGAGCGGGGCGTTCTGCTCGCCGCCTTCGCCGAGGCCGAGAGCCATGGGGGCCATGCCGATGATCATGGCGAGCGCCGTCATGACCACGGGGCGGAAGCGTGTGAAGCCGGCCTCGGTGGCGGCGCGGACCGCGTCACCCGTGGCGGCCAGCCGTTCTCGCGCGAAGCTCACGACCAGGATGGAGTTGGCGGTGGCGACGCCCATACACATGATCGCTCCCGTCAACGCCGGCACCGACAGGGTGGTGCCGGTGGCGAACAGCATCCAGACGATCCCGGCGAGCGCCGCCGGAAGGGCGGTGATGATCACGAACGGATCGAGCCACGACTGGAAGTTCACGACGATCAGCAGATAGATCAGTACGATCGCGGCGCCGAGGCCGAGGAACAGTCCCGAGAAGGCGCTGTTCATGGTCACCATCTGGCCGCGTAGATCGACGCTGGAGCCTTTCGGCCGGTCCTTGGCGGCGTCCTTGAGGATCTTGTTGATGTCCTTGGTCACCGAGCCCAGGTCGCGGCCCTGCGTCGAAGCGTAGATGTCGATCACGGGCGAGGCGTTGTAGTGGCTGACCACCGCAGGCGTGCTGTCGCGGCTGATCGACCCCAGGCCGCCGAGGATCAGCGCCTGGTTGTTCTGAGCGGTCGAGCCATTGATCGGCACGCCTTCCAGGCCGGCGATCGAGGACAGCCGATATTCCGGCGTCTGCGCCACGATCGGATAGGAGACCCCGGTCTTCGGATTGACCCAATAGGTGGGCGCGCCCTGCGAGCTGCCGGCGAGCGTCGTCACCAGGCTGTTGGTCACGTCGCGCTCCGAGAGCCCCAGCTGGGCGATGCGCGAGCGGTCGACGTCGACGCGCAGCTCCGGCCCGCCTTCGGGCTGCTGCATGCGCACATCCGCCAGACCGCGAACGGCGCTGAGCTTGCGCAGCAGGTTGTTGGCGTAGACACGGTTGGCCGCCGCGTTCGGTCCGGAGATCTGCAGGTCGATCGGTGCGGGCGCGCCGAAGTTCAGGATTTGGCTCACGATATCGGCGGGCAGGAAGGCGAAACTTGTCCCAGGATATTCGCGCGGCAGCACCTCGCGCAGGCGCTTCATGTAGCCAGGCGTCGGATGGTGGTGTGGCTTGAGGCTGACGTAGATGTCGCCGTCCTCCGGGCCGATCACGCCGGAGTTCGAATAGACCATGTTGATGGAGCTGTTCGGGATTCCGATGTTGTCGACGATGGAGGTGATCTCGTCGGCTGGAATGACCTGGCGGATCGTGTTTTCGATACGGCGGAACTCCAGCGAGGTGTCCTCCAACCGCGTTCCGACCGGCGCGCGCACGTGCAACGTCATCTGGCCGGCGTCCACGGACGGGAAGAAGTTCGAGCCAAGGAAAGGCGCGAGGCCGAAGGACAGCACCACCACGGCCAGGAAGCCGATCAGGAACGGCCGACGGGCGCCCATCGCCCTCTCCAGGAGGCCCGCATAGACCGACCGCACCCCGGCGAAGCCCTCCTCGAACCGCCGTTGGAAGCGCGCGAGCGGATTGCGCGAGCCATGGCTCGCGGCGACCTCCTGGGCATGCGGCCGCAGCAGGTACATCGCCATGGTCGGGACCAGGGTCCGCGAGAGGACGAAGGAGGCGATCATCGCGTACACCACCGACATCGCCATCGGCACGAACAGGAAGCCCGCGACACCCTTCAGCAGGAACATCGGCACGAAGACGATGCAGATGCAGAGCAGGGAAACGAAGGCCGGCGTCACGATCTGATTGGCGCCATCGAGGATCGCCGTACGGACGTCCTTGCCCTGTTCCAGGTGCCAGTTGATGTTCTCGATGGTGACCGTGGCGTCATCGACCAGGATGCCCACCGCCAGAGCCAGACCGCCCAGCGTCATGATGTTGAGCGTCTGGCCGCTCACGGACAGGGCCGCGATCGCCGCCAGGACGGCCAGTGGGATCGAAACCGCGATAATCACGGTCGAGCGCCAGCTGCCGAGGAACAGGAGGATCATCAGGCTGGTGAGCGCCGCGGCGATGGCGCCTTCCTTGATGACGCTCGAGATCGCGCCCTTCACGAACAGCGACTGGTCGTTGAGCGCCGTGATCTTGAACGTTGAGGGAAGCTGCTCAGCCAGGCCTGGCAGTTTATCCTTCACGCCTTGCACGACCGCCAGCGTTGACGCCGAGCCGGTCTTCAGGATGGTCGACAGCACCGCGCGGCCGCCGTCCACATGGACGATGTTGGTCTGCGGCGGCGCGCCATCGCGCACCTGGCCGACGTCGCGGATGAAGATGGTGGCGCCGTTGACCGTCTTGATCGGCAGGCTGTTCAGATCCTCGATGGTCTCGGCGGCGTCGTTGAGCCGGACGTTGTATTGGTAGGAGCCGATCTTCACGAAGCCGACGGGCAGGATCTGGTTCTGGTTGGCGAGCGCAGTTGTCACGTCATTCGCCGAGACCCCCTTGGACTGCAGGGCCTGCGGATCCAGGTCGATCTGGATCTGGCGAAGTTGGCCGCCATAGGGATAGGGCGTGGCGGCGCCGGGCACCGTGGTCAGCACCGGCCGGATCACCACCTGGCTCAGGTCGAACAGCTTCTGTTCGGAGAGTGTCTTGTCGGAGTCCGCGAGCTGCAGGATCGGCACGGTCGCGGCCGAGTAGTTCAGCACCAGCGG
This sequence comes from Phenylobacterium sp., assembly GCF_036495085.1. Taxonomy (GTDB): domain Bacteria; phylum Pseudomonadota; class Alphaproteobacteria; order Caulobacterales; family Caulobacteraceae; genus Phenylobacterium. Next base: position 59,893 of record NZ_DASXNL010000051.1, read on the forward strand.
CGGCGTCACGCCGGCCGGCATCTGTTTGATGGACGACTGCGCGGTCGAGGTCACCTGCGCCGTCGCCGTGCGAATGTCGACGCCGGGCTGGAAGAAGATTTTCACGATCCCGATTCCGTTCACCGACTGGCTCTCGGTGTGTTCCACGTCGTTGACGGTGGTGGTGAGGAAACGCTCGAACTGGGTGACGATGCGGTTCGACATTTCGCCCGGTGAAAGACCCGCAAAGTTGAAGGCCACGCCGATGACCGGAACACGGATTTCGGGGAAGATGTCGGTGGGCGTCCGGAGCGCGGCCATGGTCCCGAAGATCATGATCAGGACCGCCATCACCACGAAGGTGTAAGGCCGTGACAGGGCAATGCGGACAATAGCGTTCAACGAACTCGGCTCCGGGATCCGACGGGCGACAGGCTTGGGCGCGGCGTGAAGCTGCGCTGAGAATCCGGAGCGTCCTTGGACCCAAGCCGGTCCCAAAGGCCAATGAAGATAGTTTTAAATTCGCGGCGGAGCCGCCGGGGCCCCTAGGCTTCGACGCCTCGCGGCCAGCAATTCAGCGCCACCCGCAGCCCTGGCTTGGCGTCCTCCAACGCCAGCGTGAAGTGGTGAAGGCGGGCGATGGCGGTGACAATGGAGAGGCCCAAGCCCGAGCCCGGCTCGGTGCGTGACCGCTCGATTCGATAGAAGCGGTGCAGGACGGCGTCACGCTCGGCTTCGGGCACGCCCGGCCCGTTGTCGGCGACCTCGATCCGGGGGCCTTCCGGGCGCACGGTCAGGCGGACGCGGACCTGTCCGCCCCTCGGCGTGAACTTCAAGGCGTTGTCCACCAGGTTGCTCACCGCTTCGAACAGCAGCGTCGGGTCGGCTCGAACTTCCGGAGCGTCCTGGGCGATGTCGGTGGCGAGATCGACTCCGCGATCCTCAGCGGAAGGCTCGTGCAACTCGACCACGTGCTCGAGCACGCTTTGCAGACGCGTCGGCTCGAAGAAGGCGATGCGGTCACGCCGCTCGATCTCACCGATGCGCTGCAGAGCGCGGAAGCGGGTCAGCAATTCGTCCGTCTCCGCCAGCGCCTGATCGACCATCTCCCGCTCGGGACCCGCCAGCTTGGTCTCCTGGCTGACCCGGTAGAGCAGGGCGCGCAGGCGGTTGAGCGGCGTGCGCAGGTCGTGGGCGACGTTCTCGCCCACGCTCTTGACCTCCCACAGGAGGCGCTCGCTTTCATCCATCATGGCGTTGGCGAGGCCGGCCAGCATGTCGATCTCGTCTCGACGCCGCGAGACCGGCAGGCGCACGCCCAGCGCCCCGCGCAGCGCCGCGCGGCTTGCCTCACGCAAGTGGTCGATCCGGCGCAGCGGACGCAGGCTGAGCAAGGCGGCCCCGGCCGCGCCCAGCACCAGGGTCAGGCCGCCGCTGAGCGTCAGCGCCCTGACGATGATCGTGCGCAGTTGTGTCAGCACCAGCGCGTCATGGCCCACGAAGAGGATCTCGCCCCAGGGCATGCGTTCGACCAGACCCCGCGAGCCGGGCTGCAGATTGGGCGTGTGGATCGCCCGCGGGACGCCATCCATCGGCAAGCCCGGGGGCAGGCTTCGAACGTTGCCGCCGATCCAAACGCCGTCGGCCGAAAACAGCCCGTAGTACTCGATGCGGCGGGTGTCGGCGGCGACCGCCTGGGTCACCCTTTCGGGCAGATGCTCGGCGCCGCCGAGGGCTAGGCTGCGCGCCTCGCTCACGACGATGCCGTCGATCTGGCGAGTCAGATACCCCGCGGTCTGCTGGTAGATCGATCCCATCAGGGCGAGCACGGCCACGGCGAACACCGCCCCGTACATCAGGGTCAGGCGGAAGGGCGTCGTGCGCCAGAGCTCACTCGGGCGCACGGATTTCGTACCCGGAGCCGCGGATGGTGTGGATCAGGGGCGCCAGGCCCGGACGGTCGATCTTGCGTCGCATCCGGCCGAGATGGACATCGATGAGATTGGTCCCCGGGTCGAAGTGATAACCCCAGATGGCCTCGAAGATCATGGTCCGGGTCAGCACCTGCCCGGAGTTGCGCATCATGAACTCCAGCAGCTTGAACTCCGTGGGCATCAGCCGGATCTCCGCGCCGGCACGGTGGGCGAGGCGCGAGAGGAGGTCGAGTTCCAGGTCGCCTACAGTCAGGGTCGAGCGCGGTGCGGCGCCCCGTCGGCGGAGCAGCACCTCAAGGCGCGCAGCCAATTCCTCCGAGGCGAAGGGCTTGGTCATGTAGTCATCGCCGCCCGCGCGCAGTCCGCGGATCCGCTCGTCGACGTCGCTGAGCGCGCTGATCATCAACACGGGGATATCGATGCCCTCGGCCCGCAGGGCGGTCACGATGGCCAGGCCGTCGACCCCCGGAAGCAGGCGATCGAGGATCACCGCGTCGAAGTCGCCGCTGAGGGCGCGGTCCAGGCCCTTGCGCCCGTCAGCCACCCACTCGGTCTCGAACCCGTTATGCGCCAACTCGGCGACGATTTCCTTGCCGGTGGTGGCGTCGTCTTCGATCGCCAGGATCTTCGCCATCGCGGTTCCTGCGGAAGGGATCGCCAGCGCGGTGTGTAGCCTGAAACCTTGCCTCCCCAAAGGTGCCACAAAGGATCCAGGCTCATCACGCCAGCAGGCCGAGGCAGGGGTCTGGCAAGCCGTTGCAAGCATCTGAGAAAGGGCCCCGCCCCGGCGCCTCCATCCGCCGGGAGGCGTCGACGCGCCGGCGACGATGAAATGAGCCGGACGCGGATCGGCGGGCGGGGCCTTGCTGGCGGCCGCTCGCCATGGCTAGGATGCAATGTGACCGGGCATGGAGGGGCATCCACATGTCCGAAGTCTTCGTCTCGTATTCGTCCCAGGACAGGGCCCGGGTCAAACCTCTCGTTGAGGCCATTGAGCGCCGCGGCTGGGCGGTGTGGTGGGACCGGAAAATCGATGCAGGCGCCACCTTCGACCGTGAGATCGAGACCGCCATTGACGAGGCCAGGTGCATCGTCGTGGTCTGGTCCAGCCATTCGGTGGGTTCGGACTGGGTGCGTAGCGAGGCCAATGAAGGGCTGACGCGCGGGATCCTGGTGCCGGTGGCCATTGATCCGGTCCGGCCGCCGCTGGCCTTCCGCCTCACCCAAACCATCGACATGACCGGGGCGGGCGACTCCGTCGAGGCGCTGGTGGGGGCCATCCGCCGCTTTTGCCCGCCGGCGAGCCGCGCCGGGCGCGAGCTGTCACCGTTTGTCGGCCGCGGCGAGGAGTTCGCCGAGCTCTGCGATCGCACAGGCCAGGCGGCCGGCGGGGCCGGTGGCCTGGTGCTGCTGTCCGGCGAGGCCGGCGTCGGGAAGTCGCGGCTGGTCAAGGAGATCGAGGCCCATGCGCGGCAGAAGGGCCTGCTGGCGCTTACAGGTCGCTGCGTACAGGCTGAGGGCGCGCCGCCGTACCAGCCACTGCTTGAGCAGATCGAGCAGGCCGCGCGGCTGGTCAACCAGGACAACCTGCGCGCCGCGCTGGGCGAGAATGCGCCCGAGCTCGCCCGGCTGATGCCGGAGCTGAAGCACCAGTTCCCCGACATCCCCGAGCCCGTGGCCCTGCCGCCTGACCAGGAGCGCCGCTACCTCCTGCACGGCTGCGGCGAATTTATCGACCGCGCGGCGCGCGCCCAGCCGATGCTGCTGGTCTTCGAGGACCTGCACTGGGCCGGTGAGTCGACCTGCCGCCTACTGCGTCACCTGGCAGAGCGATTGCACAATTCGCCGGTCCTGATGATCGGCACCTACCGCGCGACCGATCTCGAATCGACCCAACCCTTCTCCCAGACCTTGCACGACCTGGTGCGGGAGCGGCTGGCAAGCGAGATCGTCCTCGAGCGGCTCACCAAGGACGATGTGGCCGCCCTCCTCGAGGGGCGCGCGGGGCAGACGCCGCCGAAGGAACTGGTCTCGCTGATCGTCGCCGAGACGGAGGGAAATCCGTTCTTCATCGAGGAACTCTACCGCCACCTTGACGAGACCAAGAAGCTGTTCGGCGAGGACGGCGCCTTCCGCCCCGGCGTCACGATCGCCGACACCGAGGTGCCGCGTGGGGTGCGGCTGATCATCGAACACCGCCTGGCCAAGGTCGGCGATGCATGCCGTCGGCTGCTGACCGCTGCGGCGGTGGCTGGGCGGCAGGTCAGCTACGACCTTTTGGTCCGCATCGCCGACATGGCCGAGGACCCGCTGCTCGAGGCCTTGGACCAGGCCGAGGCCGCTTCGCTGGTGGAGGACGTGTCGGTCGGGCGCGAGGCGCGTTACCAGTTCGTCCACGAGCAGATCCGCCAGACCCTGCTGGGTGGCCTGTCGCTGCCGCGCCGCCAGCGGCTGCACCTGCGGGTGGCCGAGGCGCTGCAGGCCGGCGGGCCCACGGCGGCCAGCCGCGATGTGGGCGACATCGCCTACCATCTCTATCAGGCCGGTGCGGCTGCTGACCCGGAGGTGGCCACCCGCTTCCTGCTGTCGGCGGCGCAACGGGCGGTCGACGCCGTGGCCTTCGAGGACGCGCTGAAATTGCTCGACATGGCCGACGAAGTGGCCCTCGAGGGCGACCGCAGCTCGCGGGCGCGGATCCAGGCCCTGCGCGGCCTGTCCTTGCGCGGCGCGGCGCGGATCGACGACGCGCTGCACGCGCTGAGCGAGGGCCTGGCCCTGGGCGAGGACGTCGAAGGCTACGTGGCGCTCCTGCGCCAGCGCGGGGCGCTGTTCGTCGACCTCTATCGCGGCGCCGAGGCGCTGCCCGATCTCGAAAAGCTGCTCGGCCTTGCCCGCGCCGCCCACGACAAGGCGTTGGAGCTGACCGCGCAGAGGCTGCTCGCCGACGCGCACTACCGTCTGTCGCTCGATCTCCCGGAGCACGTGGCCCTGGCGCGGGACGCCTGCGAACGCACGATTGCCCTGGCCCGGGACGCCGGCGATCAGAAGGCGCTGGCCAGCGCTCTGATGCTGACGGCCCATTTCGTCGACTACTGGGTCGACTATCGCCAAACCGCCTACGCGAACATGGCCGAGGCGCGGAACATCGCAGACGCGCTCGGCGACGAAGTCCTGTCGCTCGACGTGGCGACGCTGAGCCTTCGCGTCGCCACCTTCAGTCCGACCGAATACGAGACACGGGCGGAGGAGATCCTGAAGCGGCTGGAGGCGCTGCGCGACCCGATCCGGCTCAATCAGCATCTGTTCTGGATGATCGTTCCGGCCCGCAACGCCGGCCATCTGGGGCGCAGCATAGAACTCTGCGATCTGGCGATCGCCACGGCCGCGCGCCTCGACATCCCGCCGGTGCAGTATCCCACCTTCAAGGCCTTCGCCCTGATCGATCTCGGCCGCTACCGCGATGCCTCCGCCTCGATCGACCAGGAAGTCACAGCGGGCGCGCATCGCTTCGGCCGGGCGCTGCAACGCCTGGGACGGTTCCTCCTCAAAGGCCAGCTGGGCGCCGTCGATGCAGTGCTGGCGGAGGCCGAGCCCCTGATGGCTGAGTGCCGTGCGATCAACCGTGTCTGGATGATCGAGATGATGGCCAACGGCATGGTAAGCTTCTGCGCCGGGTCCGAGCGTCATGCTGAAGCCGTCGCCCTGATCGAGAAGATCGCCCCGGATGCGAGGATCGGCGGGCCAGCCAGGGCCCGACTGAGCCTGGGGACCGGCGACGCCCTCGGCGCGCTCGAACTGGCGAGCCGCGCCCGCGCCGAACTGGCCGAGCAGGGCCGGGTGCTGATGGCCGCGGAGCTTGGCGAGCTGATCGCCCGTTGCCTCGTCCAGTTGGGGCGCTGGGACGAGGCCGTGGGCGAGGCGGGCCGCGTGATCGCCTTTTGCGAGACGAGCGGCTGCCGACACCTGCACTGGCGCGCCTTGGCGGGCCGGTCCATCGCACATGACGGGCTGGGCGCGCTCGCCCCGGCCGCGGCGGATCGTGACGCCGCCGGCGCGATGCTCAGGACCCTGGCCGAGGCGGCGCCGAGCGATGAGCTCCGCGCGGCGTTCCTGGCGCAGCCGGCCGCCAGACTGTTGCAGGCGACGGGCTAGTCCCGTGGGAGCAGGGTGGGGGGGATCCGAGATGGGAATCCACGGCGATTGCGATCGGCGCTTCACGCCTTTGCGGGACGCGTTTATCGCCAATTTCGAAGCGGGCGAGGAACTGGGCGCCTCGCTGGCGGCGACGCTGCATGGCGAGCCGGTGGTCGACCTCTGGGCCGGGTGGGCCCACGTGGCGCGCACCAGGCCCTGGGCGCGCGACGGCTATGCGCCGAACAACTTCGCTATCGACCGGCTGGCTGACCCGCGCGTCAGCCCCGTCTGTGCCGCCATGCGCGCCATCGCCGAGACCCTCTGACCATGACCCTCGAGATTCACGGCGTCTGCGATCCGCGCTTCGGCCGGCTGAAGGACAGCTTCGCGAGTAACTTCGACGCCGGCCTTGAGGTCGGCGCCTCCCTGGCGGTCATGCGGCATGGCGAGCCACTGGTGGACCTGTGGGCCGGCTATGCGGACTTCGACCGCACGCGACCGTGGGGGCAGGACACCATCGTCGTCCTGATGTCGTCGACCAAGATCGCGCTGATCCTGGCCTTCCTGATCCTGATCGACCGTGGACTGGTCGATCTGGACGCGACGGTCGCGACCTACTGGCCGGAGTTCGCCGCTGGCGGCAAGGATCGGGTCACAGTGCGCGAGGCCATGACCCATCGGGCCGGCGTGCCGGAGTTCAACCCGCCGATCTCTTTGGAACAGTTGCTCGACTGGGAGGTGGCGACGGCCAAGATCGCCGCCCAGGCGCACTGGTTCGGCGGCGAGAGCCGGATCGCCTATCACCCGGTGACTTACGGCTACCTGCTCGGCGAGATCATGCGTCGGGTCGATGGCCGACGGCCCGCCCAGTTCTTCCGCGAGGAGATCGCCGGACCGGCGGGCATCGACCTGCAGATTGGCCTGCGCAGCAAGGACCAGATCGCCCGGCTGGCGCCGGCGGGGGTCCTGGCGCCGACGCCGCCCGCCCCGTACGACGATCCTGTCGGCAATCGCGTCATGCAGACCATGCAAAGCCGCAATCAGGGCCCCGTAAGCGACTGGGCGCGCCTCAGCGCCGAGAATCCGGGCGGAAACGGCTACAGCAATGGTCGCGGCATCGCCCGCCTGGGCGCGATCGGCGCCGCGAACGGGGTGCTCGACGGCGTCCGCTATCTATCCGAGGCGACCCTGGACGAGGCCTTCCGCCTGCAGGCCAGTGGCCGCGACTGGTTATTCGGACAGATCAATCTCGGACTGGGCCTGGGTCTTGAGGGCGCGGATTTCCGCGGGCCGACACCGAGCTGCGTGCACTGGGGCGGCGCCGGCGGCTCGTTCGGGGTGATCGATCGGCGCACCGGCGTCAGCGCCGGCTATGCGATGAACAACCTGATCTTCACGGCCGGGCGCGGCGGCCCGGAGCCGCGCTTCGACGGGCTCTGGGGGGCGCTGGGCGAAGGGATACGCGCCCTGGAGGACTAACCGTGCCGTCGCGATGCGCTTGCAGATGCTGGAAGACTGCCACGACGTCTCGAAGTCCGCCGGAATCTGAAGAGTTCCCCGGTACGCAAGGACCGCGCGGGGTTCCAGGCAGGCCTCCACGCCGAACCTGCCGTACTTGCGGCCGATGCCGGACAGCTTTCTGCTTTGCAGCCAACTTCAGCTCATGGCGGATTTTGTTCTCTAATGGGTCAATGGGCGGCTGCTCGGTCCTGAGCTGATCGACGCTGTCGGGTGCCTGCGTTCTCTACGTGCTCTGAGGCACTTCATGGGGTTAGCTGGGCGCGGGGCGGCCTGGTTGAAATCGCAGTCGGTCGACGAGGATCGGCCGCATGCTTCAGAATCGGCGCCGTCACCCACTCCCTCACTTGGCGTCGCTCCGCTCGGGAGCTCGTTGCTGCCTCCTGTCCTTTCGTCCAATCGATCAGCGGCGTCGGTAGAAAGATCCGCCTGGAGCTCCAATCGGCTCCGCACCCGACCTTCAGCTTGAACCCATGCGGATCGCAGCGTTCGACTGATGTTGCAGGCGAGGTTCTGTGTCTTCCATCCGAGACTACCGTTTGTGCGCGAACCACTTCTCGCGGATTTCCCGCTTCAGGACCTTTCCGGTCGCCGTGCGAGGCAGATCTTCTTCCGTCAGTTCGAAGAAGGTGGGGATTTTGAACTTTGCCAGCTTTGGACCCAGGCTCTCCTTGAGCTCGTCGACCGTCCCGGGCCGGTTGTCCTCGGCGCGCACCTGGACGAGGGCGCCGACTTCCTCACCATACATCTTGTCCGGCACGCCGACGACCGCCGCGTCCTTCACCAGCGGATGTTCGAGCAACGCAGCTTCCACCTCGGCGCAGTAGACGTTCTCGCCGCCGCGGATGATCACGTCCTTCTTGCGGTCGACGACGTAGTAGAAGCCCTCCGCGTCGCGATAGCCGAGGTCGCCGCTGCGGAACCAGCCGCCGCCGAACGCCGCCTCGGTGGCTTCCGGATTGTTCCAGTAGCCGGGGATCACGTTAGGCCCGCGGATCCAGACCTCCCCGACCGATCCCTGCGGCGCCTCGTTACCGTCGTCGTCCACGATGCGGATGTCGGCGGTGGGCGCCGGGCGGCCGACGCTTTCTGGATTGGCGAGGTAGTCGGCCCCGCTGTTGGCGATGATCGCGCTGGTCGTCTCGGTCAGCCCGTAGCCATTGCCCGGCGCGGCCTTCTGCTCGAACTGCTCGCCAATGGTGCGCACGAGGTCGGGCGGCACGGGCGCGCCGCCCGACGCGATGCCGATCAGGGAGGAGATGTCGGCCTTCGTCTCCATCGCCGTCTCCAGGAGCTGGCGCACGACGATCGGGGCGCCGGCGACGCTGGAGAGCCTGTAGGTCTCCACAAGGCGCACGCCCTCGGCGGGGACCCACTTGTACATGAGCGCCAGCTTCGAGCCGAAGACCGTCGAGACGTAGAGCCCGGACAGGCCGCCGATGTGGAAGAACGGGAACGTCTGCAGCGCGCCGGGCTGGGGGGCGTCGGGATCGGGGGGCTGATCGGCGAGGCCCGCCAGATGGCGCGCGACCTGACCGCCCAGCATGGTGTTGTAGATGTTGGTCACGTGGTTGCGCTGGTTGGCGACGGCGCCTTTCGGATTGCCGGTCGTGCCCGAGGTGTAGAGGATCGTCGCGAGATCCTGGGGGCCGATGGCGACGGCCGGCAGCTCGGTGGCGGCGCCGTCGGCCGCCTTTTCGAAATCGACGCCGGCGAAATCCATCCCGTCGGCGCGCGCGACGAGGATCGTCCTGATGTCGAGGTTCTGGAGCAATGGCGCGATGCGTTCGAACCGCTCTCCGTCGATCAGCAGCGCCGCAGGCGCGGAATCTTTCAGCGCATATTCCAACTCCGGTCCCGTCCACCACGCATTGAGCGACACGGAGATCGCGCCGATGACCTGGCACGCCCAGAAACTGATGATCCATTCGGGATAGTTGCGCATCCCGATGGCGACGCGATCGCCCTTCCGGACACCCTGCGCGATCAGATAGTGCGCCAGCGAGGCGACCTTGCGGTAGTGCTCCTCGAACGTCAGCGTCTCGTCCTCATACATGAGGAAGAGGCGATCCCCGTAAGCTCTCGTCGTTTCGAACAATGCCCGGAGCGACGGCGGCGCATGGGCATACACGCGAATTGGATAGCCTAGCGCGCGGTCTTCCGTCAGCTCGAACATGCCCCCACCGGGCCCGGTCAAGGCGGCGACCACCTCTTCGCGCGTCCGCATTTCTCGTTCCCTCCCGCTTCAACACATCGGCAGTGTAACCAGGGTTGGCAAAGCTGCATGGTCATCTCACGCCAGAGTGAGCACGCCCATGCCGAACCCCGCTCCGGTAGAGGAGGTCCTCGAACCGCACCTCCCGATCCGCGATCCTCACCATCACCTGTGGGACTCCCCGGGCAGCCGCAACCTGCTGGAGGATTCCCTCGGAGATAAAGTTGGCGGTGGCCACAGGGCCGAAAGCACCGTCTTCATCGAATACGGCTCGTTCTATCGCGCCGGCGCCGCGCCCGGATGGGAGTTCATCGGCGAAGTCAAGTTCGTCAATGGCGTCGCGGCGACTGTCTCGCTCGAGTTGGTTGATCACGTCCTTGTCGCCGGGCGGCGGGGAGAAGATGTCCAAACACGCGGTGACGGCGGCCGATATGGCGGGCTTGCTGGAGCGGTTCTCCCAGCTCCAGGAGAAGGCCTGTGCGCGGACTGGCGCGCGGTTTCCGATCATCGTCATTCAGGAGGCTGGCCTGGACGGCTTTTGGATCCACCGG
>NZ_DASXNL010000052.1:0-4582 GCF_036495085.1 Phenylobacterium sp.
GATAGCCGCCATCGGGCTCCTGGCGATGGCCACGCCCGCCTTCGCCGGAACGCTCGAGGAAGTGACCACCCACGGCATCATCCTGATCATCGGGGACATGCAGATCCCCGTCACCTACACGCCGGACCACAAGTTCACGGCAGCGGACGGCCAGATCACGGGCACCTGGCGCATCGACGGCGACAACCTGTGCACTACCTCGAACTACGATCCGAAGGAGACTTGCGTGACTTATCCGAAGGACAAGAAGTCAGGCGACAGCTTCGACCTCACCGGTCCGACCGGAACGGCGACGATCAAGATCCGCTAGGCGTCAGACGGCGAACACGCGCTGGATCAGCCGAAGGGCCGCAAAGCCGCCGATGAGATAAGCCGGCGCCACCCCGGCGAACGCGCCGCCCGCTCGGGTGGCCTTCCAACAGCTGTTCTTTTCGGGCGACCGCCCGCACGGCGGAGCGGAAAAGGCCGCCGCAGAGGCGCTGGAACGCGCCGAAGAAGGCGGTCGCGAAGACCCGACGGCTGATCCGTTCCTGTTCCCGTTGGCTTACGACGACGTCGCGGTCCAGGCTGAAGACACTGGCGACCGCGGCCGGATCGTTCGAAGCGGTCCGCGACCAGGTCCGCGACGCCTGGATGGTCGGCGCGCAGAGGCCAACGCCCATCTGCACAAGCGCTATCGCGTGATCATCGCGGGCGTCACCGAAGACGCACCGACGCGATAGGCCGCGGGCTTGCCGGTCGAAGCGATCAACTCGGATGCTGAGCCTTGCCGCCGGGTGCGGCGACCATGAGCTTGACGATCGCTTCGGTGACATGCGGCTCGAGACCCTCGGTGTGGCCCTTGTCCAGACGCTCGATGTCGGCCACCACGCGGCCGCCCTGGCACTTGGGGTAGACCCAGACGTGGGCCTGGCCCGGCCGGGCTTTCATCCCCCAGACCGGGTAGCCCTGGCGCGCATAGTCCCAGACATAGCCCGGTTGGTCGTCGGCGATGTCCTTTTCCTCGACACGGGCCGCGCAGCCAAGCTTCTCGGCCAAAGGCGAGGTCGCAGGAAGGCTCACGACCTCATGCTCGCCGGTCTCGAAGATGTGGGAGAACTCACACGCCGGCAGTGGCGGGGCGGTCATCGCCGAGGGCATCGGGCGCGGGTCGGGCGGCGAGCCGTCGGCCTTCGGCGGGCCGAAGCGCGGGTTGATCTCGGCCCGCCCGATACGCCCGCCGGAGAGGCTCAGCAATCCGTCGACCTTGTTCTTGAAGAAGTCCGAGCAGACGATCCGGTGCGAGGTCGCTCCGCCCTGGCTGTGGCCGGCCAGCCAGAACGACTTGATGTTCTGCTTTCCAAAGGCGTCGAACACCAGATTGGTGATGTTCTGCAGATGCTCATCGTCTGCGTCGGCGACCCAGACGCGCACCCCAGGCTGGCCGGGCGCAAACGGGCGCTCGGTCGCTGCGGTTGGTGTGGCGACCACCAGCTTGTACTTGTCCTTGTAGTCCATGGCCGGGAAATAGTGCCGTTGCCATTGGCCGATGGAACCGGCGCCGTGGATATTGAGTATGAAGACGACCTTGTCGCCGGGCTTCAGGTCGCACGGATAGTCGAGCCAGAACTTGCGGCCGGTCTTCGGATCCGTTGCGTTGCCCCGGTCAGCGAGCAGCGGGACGCAGGCCTCCCCCGAGCAGTGCGCCGGAGGTGGGCTCTTGCAGGACACGCCCAGCACGTCCTTGGCGTTGGCCGCACCCGCGGCGCTGAGCGCGCCGATCGCCGCGGCCGCTGCGGTAAGTCTTGATCCGGTCGTCCGATACATGAGTTTACTCCTATCCTGCGCTCTGTCGGCGATTAGGCTCACTTAGCCTAGCAGTGCTAGGTAAGGCAGACGAGACGGGAGATCGACCCATGGCGCTGGAACGGCGCACTATCGTCGATGCGGCCCTCGGGCTGCTGGACGAGGTGGGGATGGACAAGCTTTCCACGCGCCGGCTGGCCGCGGAACTCGATGTGAAGGGTCCGTCCCTCTACTGGCACTTCAAGAACATGCGCGAGCTCCTCGATCAGATGGCCGAAGCGCTGCTGGAAAGTTCGCTCCCCGCCGCCGAGGCCTTCCCCGAGGACTGGCAGGCCTGGCTGGCCGAGGGCGCAAGAGGCATCCGGCGCGCGGCGCTTTCGCACCGGGACGGGGCGCGGCTGCTGGCCGGCTCGACGCCGACGGCTCGGAGCGCGTCGATCACGTTCCCCGCCATGGCCGCACGGCTGCAGGCAGAGGGATTTCGCTACCGGGAGGCGCAAGGCGCGCTGATGGGCCTCGCCCGCTACGCCATGGGTTGGGCGCTATACGAGCAGCTCGGGCCCCACCGCGCCGCCAACTCCGACGAAGCCTTTGAGTTCGGTTTGCAGGCGATGATCGTCGGCATCGCACAAAAGGTCCCGGCCGCCTCGCAGGCTCGCGTGCAACACCTGCGCCCCCTCTGATCGCCGCGGTTCGAAGACGCTTGGCGCTCCCGACCGCCGGTTGGCTGACCGAGCGGGAGCCGCGCCCAGCCCGACACGACAAATCAACTCCCTCCTCTCCTCGCCAGAGTCTAGAACTTAGGCGCGTAGACAACCGGAGGAAGACGATGGCGCCCATTCCGAAGCGCGGCACGGTGGCCGTCACAGGAGCCGCAGGCTTCCTGGGCGGCTGGGTGGTCCGGGGCCTGCTGGACGAGGGCTACCGGGTGCGCGCCTGTGTGCGCGACCCCGACGACCCCGCACGCACCGACTTTCTCAAGGCGATGCCGGGCTACGCTTCCGGCCGGCTGACGCTGCATGGAGCCGATCTCGACAACCCCGGCTGCTTCGACGAGATCTTCAAGGGCTGTCACGGCGTCGCCCACATCAGCCACATCAGCGGCTACAGCGATCCCTACTACATGCGCCGCACCTGCGACCACATCATCGCAAGCGTGAACGGCTCCGGCAGCGTAACCCGCGTCGTCGTCACCTCCTCCGTCGCGGCGGTCATATCCGAGATGGACCTTCAGGAGATCATCCGCCGGCCGGTCTTCTACGAGGACCGCTACCCGGACGAACTGAATCCCAAGCGCACGCCTGAGCGTGGTCAGGGCTATTCCATGGCCAAGCTAATCGCGGAACGCGCCTTTGCCGAGGCCGCTGCGCAAAGTGGCGATTGGGACGCGATCACCTGCTGCCCGGGCGACAACGTAGGACCGATCCTGTCCGCCCACCAGAAGGACATGGGTCCCTGGCAGCACAACATCGAGACCATGCTGCTGGGCGACTATCGTCAGACCGACGCCTATCGGCCGTGGATGACTGTCGACGTGCGCGACGACGCGAAGTGCCACATCCGCCTCCTCGAAAGCAGTGAGGTGCGCAATGGCGAGCGCTATATCGCGTGGTCCACCGACAGCCGCAACGTCGAGGCCATCTGCGCCGACATCGACCGGCTGCTGCCGGAGCTCGGCCATGATACGCCGCAGGTCATCGACCCATTCCCGGAACGGATTCAGGCGCGGGAGGCTGAGTTCCGCAGCATCTGGGCGAAAGCTGAGCTACGCAACGATCGCATCCGGGCGGTGACCGCCGTGACGTTCCGGCCGCTGGACGATTCCATCCGTGACTGCGTGGAATCGCTGATCGCGATCGCCAAGGTCCGGCCGAAGCAAAGGGCGCGGGCGGCAGCGCCGGTCTAGGCCGCCGCCCGCCGCGCTTAGCCTGCGCCGAGCTCCACCGGCACGAACACGTGCTGGCCGCCGCGCGCCACCAGCAACAGCACTTGGTGACGGCCGCCTTCCCGCGCCTGGGCGACGACGCGGGCGAGTTCCGCCGGTGTCTTCGTCGGCGTCTGGCCCGCCTGGACGATCAGATCTCCAGGCTGAAGACCCTTTTGCGCCGCGTCGGAGTCCCGGCTGACTCCGGCGACACGGACGCCACGGCCCTGGGCGTCAGGAACGACACGAAGGCCAAGCACGCCGGTGCTTGCCGGACCGGGGCTTGCAGCGCCGGAGCCGTTCGAGGCGAGTTCCTCCTCCGAAGGCCGCACGCCCGAACGGACGGCGATATCGCGCGTCTGGCCGTTACGGCTCACTTCCAGATGGATCGCATCACCGGAGCGGACGGCGCCGACCTGGCGGGTGAGATCTGCAGCGCCGCTTACCGTGTGGCCATCGACCTTAAGGACAAGGTCGCCCGACCTCACGCCCGCGGTGTCAGCCGGACCGCCTGGTGTGACGTCCCCGACCAGAGCGCCACGTTTCTCGATCCCGAGGCTTTCGGCGATCTCCGGCGTGACGTCCTGGACCGCCGCCCCGATATAGCCGCGCGTGACCTTACCGTTAGCGATCAGCTGATGGCTGATCGAGGCGACTACGTCTGCCGGGATGTCGAAGCCGATGCCGACCGAACCGCCTGAGGGCGAGTAGATGGCGGTGTTCACGCCGACTACCCGGCCATAGAGATCGAACGTCGGCCCACCGGAGTTACCCCGATTGATCGGCGCGTCGATCTGCATGAAGTCGACGTAGCTGGAGCCGGAGACGTTGTGGCGCCCGAGCGCCGAGATGATGCCGGCCGTCGCCGTGCCG
>NZ_DASXNL010000053.1:0-1559 GCF_036495085.1 Phenylobacterium sp.
TTGTGACAGCGCTCTCCAAGGGACGCGGGCGGGTGCTGGCGAAGTTGGCGGAAAAGAAGTCGAAGGAAGAAGGCGCATGAGCCTGAGAGCCTTGCTTGACAACCTGAGGATCCCGATCGTCCAGGCGCCCATGGCCGGCGCTTCCACCCCGCAGATGGCGCTGGCCGTAAGCCGCGCCGGCGGCCTGGGATCGGTCGCCGCCGCCGCCTTTGCGCCGGATGAGATAGAGGCCGCCGCGGCGCTGGTCCGGTCCGGGACCGACGCCCCGTTCGCGGTCAACCTGCTGGTTTCCGCCAGCTCCTCGCCGGAGCCGGAAATGCTGGACCGGGCTCTTGAACGCCTGCGACCCTGGTACGAAGCGCTCGGCGCAACCTTGCCCGAGCCGCCGAACCGCTTTGCCCAAGACTTTGACGCCCAGTTCGAGGCGACCCTGCGCGCAGCGCCGCCGATCGCCTCTTTCGCCTTCGACATGATCAGCCGCGAACGGATCGCAGCCTTGAAGTCGGCCGGGAGCTACGTGGTCGGCACGGCCAACACCGTCGCTGAGGCCAAGGCCTGGGCCGAGGCCGGCGCTGACGGAATCTGCGCCCAGGGCATGGAGGCCGGCGGCCACCGCGGCAACTTCCTTGCTGACGTCGACGATAGCCTGATCGGTACGATGCCGCTCGTGGCCACGGTGCTGGCCGCGGTCGACCTGCCGGTGATCGCCGCGGGGGGGATCATGGACGGGCGCGGCGTCGCGGCCACATTAGCCTTGGGGGCGGGGGCCGCGCAGATGGGCAGCGCATTCCTGGCTAGCGATCAGGCGATCACTGGTACGATCTGGCAGACCGCGATCCGCGAGGCGCCCGACGATCCCACCCGCCTGACCCGCGCCTTTTCCGGCCGTTTCGCCCGCGGTCTCGAGAACCGCTTCACGCGTGAGATGCGAAGCGTCGAGCGCGATGTGCCGGCCTATCCCGTTCAGAATCGTCTGACCCAGCCGCTGCGGGCCGCCGCGGCCAAGGTGGGCGATCCGGACATGATGTCGCTTTGGGCCGGTCAGGCGGTGAAGCTGGCGCAGCCGGGCGACGCCGGCGAAATGGTCAAACACTGGTGGGCGCAGGCCCAGGAGACGGCCCAGGCCCTGGCTGCGCAAACTGCGGCTCGCCGGCGGTCGTGAGGTATCAAAAGCCGCAAGGCTAGTTTTAGCCGGCGCACCCCCCCTCCCAAGGTCGACACGCACCGGACAGATCACGTGCTACATGCACCGGACACTTTATGTGCTTCCTACACTGTCTCAGCCCAAACCTTGACTCGCAAAGGACGGGTGGGCATACACCCCGCCTTCCACGCCGCCGGGCGACCCGCGCGGACGCGGATTTATGACGGGTTGACGCGAACGCCGCCGTTGAGATCGCGCTTCCAACTTCGGAAGGGCCGGCTCGGGTCGAAGAAGAGAACGATATGTCCAAGCGCCATAGCGCCAAGTACAAGCTCGACCGCCGGATGGGCGAAAACATCTGGGGACGCCCGAAGTCTCCGATCAACAAGCGCGCCTATGGCCCCGGCCAGCACGG
>NZ_DASXNL010000054.1:0-25792 GCF_036495085.1 Phenylobacterium sp.
GTCCGAGCCGTACTGGGCCGCGGCCCCGTCCTGCAGCACTTCGACGTGGTCGATGGCGGCGACGGGGATCAGGCCCAGGTCGGGGGTCGCAGCCCCCTGGAAGACGCCCGGGGCCACATGCAGGTTGCCCGTGGAGTGGCGGCGCTTGCCGTCGATCAGCACCAGGGTGTTGTTGGGATTGAGCCCGCGCAACTGCGCCGACAGCGTCAGCTGCCCGGTGTCGGTGCCGAAGGCCTCGGAATTGAACGAGGGCAGGTTCTGCGTCAGCGCCTGGATCAGGTCCGGCTGGCCGACGCGCTTCAGGGCCGAGCCGCCCACAACCTCGACCGGGGCGGCGCTATCCTCTGCCTTGACGCCGCTGACCCGGGTGCCTGTGACGATGACCTCGGACACGGCCGCGGCGGGTTCGACCGCGGCCACGGCTGAAGACGAGGCGAACGCGGAAAGCACCAAAAGGCTCGCGCCCATGTACTGGTTCTTCATCGACGCTTTCATTGTCGCCCCCCCCGGGCTTGCGGACAGCCACACGCAGAATGCGCGGGCCGACCATTGTCTTGTCCGCCATCTCGGGCGGCGCGGAGTCGGTCCCCGTCATCGCGAAGGCCACCCTGCAACGGCGATATTGTCAATCGAACGCGGTTCTCGCCGGCACTATTTGTGAAGAGCGTGCAAAGAAGTCACAGCGCGAATGCCGACTATAATGACGACCCTCGCATCGACTTTGGAACCGGTCAGGAGAAGCCGTCCGTACGGCGCGAGATGAGTGCGGGTTTTTAGTGTTATCGGTATGGCCGTTGCCTTGCAGGGAGTCACCTTTACGCGGTGTAAAGGTGACGCGCGAAGGTTTTACGGCCCGAATCTCGGGGGATGTTTGGCGCTCCCCGCGCGAGGGGACGTTATGGCCAAACTACCAGAAGGCTGCGCAGCGCCGCGATCCTCTGAAAAACGACAGCGCCCGCCGGAGAGATCCAGCGGGCGCAGCGTTAAGCGATAGCGCGGACGCCTATTCGGCGGCGATCAGGACCTTGGAGAGCGCGCGGTCCTTGAAGTTGATCTGCTGCAGGTACTTGATCCCCTCCTCGGCGATGTCATCGCCGACCATTTTGTCGCCTTCGCCCTTAAGTTCGTCGATGTCGACGTACATCGAATAGAAGGCCTTGGTGCGGTCGGTGATGATGCCGGCGTTGAGCAGGGTCTTCACGAGCACGCGGAAGATGTTGGTGGCTTCCTTCATATCCTCGCGGCGGGTCTCGTCGTTGATGAGCTTGCCCATCTCCTCGATCACCCGGTTCGGGTCGAGCCCGAATTCCTCATAGAGCCCCAGGTTCTGCGTGGGCGCCACCAGGTTGAAAAGCAGCGTCTGGAAGCAGTGCGCCGCCCACATCTCGATGATCTCGTGCTCGGCCGGCGTCAGCTTGGGAATGGTCCGGTCGGCCCAGATCTTCCCGAACTTGTGGTGGAACGCCTCGTCGGTCATGACGAGCTGGGTCAGCTTCTTGGCAAGCGGGTCGTTGGTCTCGTTGAAGATGGTGGCGAAGGCGCCCATGGCCAGACCTTCGACGAGCATCTGCATGCCGATGATCTTCTTGTAGACCTCCGGCGCCGAGATGATCTCGACCAGCAAGTCCTTCAGGATCGGCCCGCATTCCACCGGCCTGCCCCAGCGGGCCTTGATGTAGCGGGCGAAGGCCGTCACGTGGCGGGCCTCTTCGCGGGTTTGGTTTGCGGCGTATTCCTGCGCCCCCTGATCCTTCAGGACGTGGCAAAGGCTGGCCGACAGGTTCAGCGCTCCCTGCTCGCCGTGCAGGATCGACGAGAAGGTCCTGAGCGACGAGGCGTTGGCGAAGCGGACGATGTTCGCCTCGGTCTTCAGGTGATCGCGCACGTAGTCGAGTTGCAGCGGCCCGTGGAATTTCTCCGGCAGAATCATGGTCTTTTCCATGTCCAGCGGCTCGGAGAAGTCGATGTACTTGGCGTCGAGCGGATCCCAGAAGTGATCGTGAGTCGCCGAGATTATCTTGTCGAAGGCTGTCGAGCGGGCGTTGTAGCGGTCCAGTTCCAACATGGACTCGAAGTCGTCCGGCGCCACGGCGTCATAGATCAGGTCCTTGGTGATGTTTCCGTCGGCGGCCATGGTCTCACGCTCCTGCGGGCTGGGGCTCACGTGTCGAAACCATGGCATCTGAACGCTGCTCAGTCAATGAAGGTGACGGCCGCGTCAACTTTATGGAAAGCGTGTCTTTTCAGGTGGTCTGTTCGGGTTTGAGATGAGTAACCGGGAGCACTGAATGGATAATCGCGAAGCCTTCACCAACGTGCGGCTCCGGCGCTGGGCAGGTCTGCCGTGGACGAGGGATTGAAGCGGCGCCTAGCCCGCGCTCGCCTCGATCGCCTCGATGTCGGCATCCGAAAGACCCATGTGGTGGCCGATCTCGTGGACCAGGACGTGGCTCACAAGCTCCTCCAGCGTCACCTCCCCGCGCTCGGCCCATTCATCGAGGATCGGGCGGCGATAGAGGAAGATCATCGAGGGCTGGGGCGCGGGCCCGAAGCCGGAGCGTCGGCCGATGTCGACGCCCTGGTAGAGGCCGGTCAGGCCGAAGGCATCCTCGATGCCCAGTTCGTCCAGCACATCATCGGGAGGGAAGTCATCGACCCGGAAGACCACGTCACCGGTGAGCTTGCGGAAACCCTCCGGCAGAGTTTGGAACGCCGCCTCGGCCAACGCCGCCAGGTCGTCGAGCGACGGCGCCTTGCCGAAGGAATGCCGCAAGGGCGCTGGGGCCTCACTCATCGGGCATGACGATATGCGGCGCGTCCGGCGGACGGACTTCGAAGAGACCAATGTCCAACGGCTGCTGCGGCTCGACGGGACGAAGCGGCTGGCGGGCGATGGCGCGAAGCGTCTCAGGATCGAGAGGCGTTCCGGCGCGGCGCGCCTTGCGGGCCTGCGGCGCTTCGATCGGCCGTTCGGCCGTGGCGATACGCCAGTAGGAGACCATGAGCCGCCAGGCGGTCCGCTGCGGCGTCGCCGGCGGCGCAGGCCAGCGCCGCCCGTCCTCGAAGGCCGGCTCGATGCGGACCGGCTTCTGGCCGGGCAATATCTGCTCCGCCAGCCGCCGCCAGGGTTCGTCCAGCAGGCCCCCATAGGCCTCAACCGCGGCCTCGCGCGTGGCGAAGGCGGGTCCCGTGGGATCCGTGGCGAAGACCACGGCTTCGCCGGCCAGCGCCAAGGCCTCGCGCTCGCGCGCCGCCTGGCCAAGCGGCCGCGTCAAAGCCTGTTCGGCGTTCACCGCCACCGGATAAAGGATCGCTGTCATCGCGACCTGGGCTCCGCTCATGCTCCAACTTAGCCTATCTGCAACAACTCGGCGCGGGTGCGGCGAGGTCTCGCGCGGCTTACTGTGCGAAGCGGATGATTCGCCGGAGCGGGGATGAGCGGCCACCAACTGATCCTAGCGGCCGCGGCGGGGGCGGTGTCCCTGGCCATTTGCGCCATCCTGTGGGCGCTGGTCCAGCGGCGCCATGCCCAGGAGCGGGTCGAGGCGATCACCGCGCGACTGGCCAGCGTCGAGGCGCGCGCCGAGGCCGCGCAGGCCTCCGCCGAGGCCTTCGACTCCGCCCTCTTGGCCGTCGAGGACGGCCGCGCCCTTCTCGCGTCCGGCGAGGAATCCCTGGCGGTCTGCGCGGAAGCGCTGGGTCTCGCCGAGGCCGACCCGCAGGCCATCGTCAACGCCCTGATGCGCGCCGACCCCGACCACGCGCGGCGCCTGCGGGCGCTGTTCGAGCGCGGCGAGGCCTGCGCATTCGAGGTGCAGGGCGGCGGCGGGCTGGTGGCGGTTGAAGGCCGCGCGGCTGGCGCATTGGCTTGGCTCAGGCTCTCGGCGGCGGTCGGTGAAGACACCGGTTTGCCCACGGCTCCGCGCTTTGCAGCCCTGCTGAATGCCCGCACCACGCCGGCCTGGATCGCTGCGGCCGACGGTTCGCCGGTCTGGGTCAACGCCGCCTGGCTGAAGGCGGTGGATGCGACCAGCCTCGACGAGGCCGCCGCGCGCGGCGCGGCTTTCGATCGTTCGGCTGATGCGCTGGCCAGCGAGGCCGCCAACCTCGGCCAACGCCGCGAACAGGTCCGCTGGGCGACTGTCACCGGCAAGCGCCGCGCCTTCCACATCACCGCCCAGCCCCTCGAGGGCGGCGGCGTCGGCGTCTGGACCGAGGACGTCAGCGAGCGCGAAGAGCTGCGCGAGCTCCTCAAGCGCAACGTCGAGGCGCATGACGAGACCCTGAACCACATCGCCGATGCAGTGGCGATTTTCAGCCAGGGCAAGAAGCTCATCTTCCACAATACGGCCTTCGCCGAACTGTGGGGGTTGGAGCCGGCCTGGCTGGCGGAGCAACCGAGCCATTCCGAAATCCTGGACCGCCTGCGCCAACGCCGCCGCCTGCCGGAGACGGCCGACTACGCCAAGTGGAAGGCCGGCGAGCTCGATCGCTACGAACAGTTGGCGGCCGGCCCCGACGACATGTGGAGCGTGCCGGACGGCCGGACGCTGAAGGTGGTGCGCCAGCCGCACCCGATGGGCGGGCTCCTCCTGCTCTTCAGCGACATCACCGACGAACTCAAACTCAAAACCCAGTACAACGCGCTGATCCAGGTGCAGCAGGCGACGCTGGACAAGCTGTCCGACGCGGTGACGGTGTTCGGCTCCGACGGCCGGCTTCGGCTGCACAACGACGCCTTCGCCAGGTTCTGGAATGTGACGCCGGCGCAAATCGAGGCGGCCGGCGACTTCGAGGGCGTGGTCGATCTTTGCATCCCCAAGCTGCACGACATGGGTTTCTGGAAGGAACTGAAGGGCCGCGTCGCCGATCCTGACCCTCAGGCCCGCGCCCCAACCACGGGTGAGGTGAAGACTTCCGACAGCCGCATCGTGGTCTATCAGTCCCGACCGCTGCCTGACGGGGCGACGCTGATCGCCTTCACCGACGTCACCGACGCACGCAAGCTGGAGGGAGCGCTGGCGGCGAAGGAGCAGGCGCTGGCCGACGCGGAGCGGCTGAAACGGGATTTCGTGGGGAATGTCTCCTATGAGCTCAGGACCCCGCTCACCACCATCATCGGCTACTCCGAACTGCTGGAGCGCTCCGGCGAGGGCCTTTCGGAGCGAGGGCGCGGTCATGCCGCGTCGGTGAAATCTGCAGCGACCCAACTCGCGCGCTCGATCGACGACGTGCTCGACATGGCCCAGATCGACGCCGACGAGATGGCCCTGGACATGGAGGATGTCCGGGTCTCCGATTTGCTGGCCGCCCAGGCCGAACACTGGGCCCCCGCGGCCGAGGCGGCCAAGGTCAAGATCGCCATCGAGTGCCCCCCCGACGTGGGCCTGATCCGCGGAGACCATCGCAGGCTTGGACAGATCCTCGAGCACCTCGTGGAGAATGCGCTCGGCCAGACGCCGGCGGGCGGCACCGTGACCATGGCCGCCCGAAAGGGCATCGGCGAGGTGCAGCTGCAGGTGTCCGACACCGGGCGCGGTATCCCGTTCCACGTCCAAGCGCACATCTTTGACCGTTTCATCGGCCGCGAGCGGGGCGGCCCGGGCTTGGGGCTCGCGTTGGTCAAGGCGCTGACCGAGCTGCATGGCGGTTGGGTGGCCCTGGAGAGCGAGCCCGGCGCCGGCGCCACCTTCACCTGCCACCTGCCGGAAGAGGCCCACGCGGCCGCAGCCCAGCCGGAACTCGGTCTCAGGGCCTAGGCGGTGGCGGGACCGCACGCCTCGAGGGCCTACGCCGAGATCGATGCGATCTACGGACGGTTCGCAAGCGAGGTCCATGCGCCGGGGCTGGTCGCCGGCGTCGTACGCGAGGGCCGGCTCGACCATCTCGTGACTGTCGGCGTGGCCGACCGCCAAAGCGGGCGCCCAGTGACCGCCGACACCGCCTTTCGTATCGCCTCGATGACAAAGAACGTCACCGCGCTCGCCATACTCATGCTGCGCGATGCCGGCCGGCTTTCTCTGGAGGCGCCAATCGGAGCCTACGTACCCGAGCTCGCCGACCAGCCGCTTCCCACCTCCGACAGCGCCCCGGTCACGGTGCGCGATGTCTTGACCCACGTCGGCGGCTTCGTGTCGGATGACCCCTGGGCAGACCGGGTCCTGGGCATGGCGCCCAGCGACTTCACGAGCCTCTTGGGCTCCGACGGCCTATTCGCCCAGGCTCCGGGCGTAGCGTTCGAGTACTCGAACCTGGGTTACGCCCTCCTCGGCAGGGCGATCACCAACGTGAGCGGCCGGCCCTATCAAGAGGCGATCGGCGAGTTGTTGCTGGCGCCGCTGGGCCTGACGGACACGACGTTCGACGTCTCCGCCATTGCCGATGACCGTCGCGCCAGGGGCTACCATTGGCGAGACGATAAGTGGGGCGAGGAGCCGGCCGAGCCTGACGGCGAGTTCGCCGCCATGGGCGGTCTCGTCACCACGGCGCGGGACTACGGCGCCTACCTGGCCTTCCTGCTGAACGCCTGGCCACCCCGCGATGCGCCGGAGACGGGTCCCGCGCGGCGGTCAACCCGGCGCGAACTCGGTCTCGCGCACGCCATGCCGGGTCCGGCCCGTCCACGCAAAGCCGTGGACGGCTCCATCATGGTGGCGACCGCTTACGGCTACGGCCTGAACAGTTCCGCCGACCCGCTTCTTGGGCGATGCCTGCACCACTCCGGCGGCCTTCCAGGTTTCGGCTCCAACGTGCTGTTTGGGCCGGACGCCGGCGTCGGCGTGTTCGCCTTCGCCAACATCACCTACGCCGGGCCTGAACCGGCCAACTTCGAGGCGGCGGGGCGACTGCACGCCGCCGGACTGTGGCGGACCCGCGCCGTCCCCGTGTCGATCGCGCTTAGGGCGGCCGCGAAAGCTGTTGAGCAGGCCTATGCCGTTGGGCAACTGGATGATGCGAAGACCCGCTTCGCCCTCAACCTGCTCCTCGATGAGCCGCTAGCCTCGCGCAACGCTTCCCTGGCGAAGCTTCGATCGCGTTTCGGCGACGGCCGCCTCAGCCGGATCGAGGTCCGTCACGCCCTGGCCGGGGAGGTCCACCTGACTTGTGAACGTGGCGCAGTCATCTGCGACCTCGTCCTGACGCCGGGGCCGGATCCGAAGATTCAGACCCTTAGGTTCGAAGCCGGTTGAGCGTGGCGCTCACGGCGCCGCCCTCTCCTGCGCCCGCGCGCCCTGCAAGATGTTGGGGAGCGAATAATTTCCTTCGTGGCAGGCGTACTCGTAGATCGGACCTTTGGCGGGCCGCATCGGCATCTCGGCGCGCCAGACCTTGGTGAAAGTGGTCGGATCGTCGACGGAGAACTCGTAGAGGATCTCGTCCTTCGACCGGCGCGTGAACCGCTCGGTGATCTTGGTCCGGGGCGTGTATCCAAAGCCGCCGCCGAGCGAGAACACATGCCCCCTCGGATTGAGGTTCGTGGTCTCTACGACCAGGGTCTCACCCTCCCACCAGCCCACCGAGTCCCCGAGCCAGGGCTGGATCGCGGCCGGAAGGTGAGTGCGGTCCCGCATGCGGATGATCCGCACGTCGTGGTTCATCTCCACCTCGATGGTCACAAAATCCCTGGTCTGCAGGATCTGGTAGTTGCCGTTGTAGCCGGTGTTCATCATCGGCGGCCCCTCGGGGGAACCGATCGCCGTCAGGCAACGCTCCTGAGTATCGCGGTCTTCAGGGTTGTCGAAGCTCTCCGGAGCCTTGGCGGCGTCGGCGCGGGCCTTTTTGACGGCGTCGGTATAGGGCAACCGACCGTCGGCCGGATCGACGATCCATGAGGACCGCGGCTGCCCGTTGATGCGGGCCAGGTGAAGGGGCATCTCGATCCAGTCGGCTTGTGGCGCCTCTTTGACGACCGGCGGGGCGGGCAGCTTGGGGTCGATCGGGTCGGGACTGATAAGGCCGCCGGCAAGCTGCTTGAAGCCGGCCAGCAACATCGCCTCTTCCTTGTCGGTGGCGATGAGCCCCTTGAAGATCGGCGGGCGCTGGAGGAAGGTCAGCGACGTGTTGGTCCAGAGGCCCTGCAGGTCAGGTGTGCCGAACGCGGTGCGCGGCGCGCGATAGTCTCCGGCATGGGCGCTGCCCGCCAGAAGGACAATCGCCCCCGCCAGGACCACGGACACGAGGCCCGCGATCCAAATCACCAGTTGCGGCGAATCTTCCGAAGGATGGTTTGCCATATGACGCCCTCCTGGAAAGGGGCTTCAGGGACTGATGGGAAGCGTCCGGTTCAGCTCGGCTCGCGACGCCGGCGCAGCCAGACCGCGCCTGCGAAGAAGCCGACGGCGACGATGAGTCCAAGCCACAAGCCCGGGCTGCTGAGGAACTTACCGATGTCGATATCAGCCAGGCCAAGCGACGGCGTCCCACCCCTCGCCTTCAGTTCATCGTGAGTGTGGACGACGAAGGCCGCCGCGTAGCTGCCGGAGATCCGGTTTCCCAACAGATGCAGGAAATGCGTTGAATTGAACGCCAGCTTTTCAAAGGCGCCCAGCGCCAGCGGCGGCAGCACGGCCCACAGCAGCGGCGCACGCCGGGCCCATGCCCCGACCAGCATCAGCCAGCCGTAGATCGGCGCCAGCCACAGCGACAATGTCACCAGGCCGTAGGACAGCACCACCGGCGCTGCGAGCGCGGCTGGGAACATCCCAGGCGCCGTCGGCGGCACGCCGCTCAGCATCAGGATGATCGCGCTCAGCAGCAGTATGGCCAGCTGCGTGGCGATGATGATCGGGAAGAAGACCAGCGGCATCACCGCCAAAGGTGTCAGCGCCTTTGCGAGCACGGTCTGGAGGTCGGAGACCGGCAGCGACTTCCAGAACAGGATGCTGCGGTCGCGGCGCTCGTCGTGCAACGCCCCCAGGCAATAGAACACAGCAACGGCGACCATGGTCAGGATCATCGCGGTCGCCGCAGAGTCGTAGGGCATGGCGACGACGGCGGCCCGCTGATCCGGCGGCAGCGCCAGCGTGGCGAGCCGGCGGTGCGGCATCCCGATGGCGCTGACCAGGAACCCGAGCAGAACCACACCGGAAGCGATCAGCGGCGCGATGAAGATCGAGCGGTTTTCCCAGAGCTCCCGGCGCATGGACCAGTAGAGCGGCCGCGTGGGCGAAAGCGCGCTCGGAGCGCTGGCCGGCGGATCCAGGGGGGCGTCTGACATTGCCTCGGTGGTCATGCTGCGCTCCTTTGGCCGCGAGCCTCCCGCGCGCCGATCACGGCGACGAAGAGGTCGGCGATGCTGGGCGTGTGCGTTTCGCCGAGCGGGGCCAAGCGTTCGCGCTCGACATTGTCGAACAGGAAGACACTGCGGCCGAAAACCTGGCGCTCGTGGATCGGCTTCAGGGCCCGGGCTTCCTCGGCGCGTTCGGGGAGGACCATCACCTCCAGGTAGCGGGCCTCGAAGTCCTCCATGCTGCTCTCGAGTACGATCTTGCCGCAATCGATGAACATAAGGTCGGTGAGGATGTGCTGGACTTCTTCGACCTGGTGGGTCGTGACGACAATGGTCCGACTACGGTCGAAATAGTCGTTCAGCAGGGTGTCGTAGAACTGCTTGCGATAGAGAATGTCGAGCCCAAGCGTCGGTTCGTCGAGCACCAGCAGCTTCGCGTCGATCGCCATGACCAGAGCCAGGTGCAGCTGGGTCACCATCCCCTTTGAGAGCTCGCGGACCCTGCTGGAGCGTTTGATCGTGGTTTTCGCCAGGAAGCCCTCGGCCTTGGCGCGATCAAACCGCGGATGCACGCCCGCGACATAGTCGAGCGCCTGCGACACCCTCAACCAGCGCGGCAAGACCGCCACATCGGCGATGAAGCAGACGTCCTCCATCAGCTGATCGCGCTCGGTCCACGGATTGCGGCCGAGGACCTTCAACTCGCCTTCGTAGCCGATGAGTCCGAGAATTGCGTTCAGAGCCGTGCTCTTGCCGGCGCCGTTGGGCCCGATCAGCCCCAGGATGCGTCCCTCTTCGACGCGCAGGTCGATGCCGTCCAAGGCGATCGTCGCGCCATAGGCCTTGCGTAGGCCGCGAGCTTCTATGCAAGCCACCTTAGCTCTCCCCGTCCGTCTTGGGAGCAGCCACCAGAAGCTCCCGCGGCGTGAGGCCGAGCCGCTGGATGGTGGCCGCAATGACCGGCCATTGTTCCTCGAGGAATTTCTGCCGTTCGCCCCGCAGCAGCAGCTCTCGCGCGCCGGTGTTCACGAAGAGGCCAAGGCCCCGGCGCTTTTCCACCAGGTTGTCGTCGACGAGCTGCTGGTAGCCCTTCAGCACCGTCAGAGGATTGACCCGGTATTCCGCCGCGACATTACGCACTGAGGGCAACGGGTCGCCTTCTCCAAGCACGCCGTCGAGGATCATGGCGACCACGCGATCGCGCAGTTGGCGGTAGATCGGCTGATTGTCATTCCACTCATCCATCGCCTGTCCAGCGCTGCGCCTTGCGGGCCCTGCCCGATATGGTGTTATACCTGACTACATCACCGAACCGCATGCAAGAGGTTTTTGATCAACCGGCGCCGCTGGCTCACCCGAAGGCGCGCCGTGCTGCCCTCGAAGACCTCTACGCCGGGAATTCGGCGCGAAGCCCGAGATCCCGAAGCAGCAAGTGGCCGGCGCAGGCGACAAGCCCAAAGAAAAGCCGGCTGACGGCAAGGCCGCCCATGCCTGGATGGAGGACAAGCTCGGCGCCCGCGTCGCGGTCACCGACGCCGACCTGCAGCAACTCGGGCGGCAACGCGCCCGGGCGGTCATGGCCTTGCTGGTGGCGGACGGTCAGGTCGCGCCCTCGCGGGTGTTCATTAACCGACTGTAGCGCCGCAGCCCCGTAGATGCTGTGATCACCCCAAACGCCGCGCGGCGCTGAGAATCGGGGCGGAAACTGATGGCCAACGTCAACAACCGGGCGAAGCAGGCAAACACCTACGACGCCATCGTCGTCGGCAGCGGCATGAGCGGCGGCTGGGCGGCGAAGGAACTGACCGAGAAGGGGCTGAAGACCCTCGTCCTCGAGCGCGGTCGCATGGTCCGCCATATCGCCGACTACCCGACCGCCACTGAGGATCCGTGGCAGACCCACTACCCGCGGGGCAAGCTGCCGGATCGGATCATGAAGGCCCACTATCCGGTGCAGGAGCGCACCGGCTATGCGCTCACCGAGTATACCCAGCACTTCTTCGTCAAGGACGATGAACACCCCTATTCCGAGAAGCAGCGGTTCGACTGGATCCGCGGCTACCACGTCGGCGGCCGCTCGCTGCTCTGGGCGCGCCAGACCTACCGCCACAGCCCCATAGATTTCGAGGCGAACGGACGTGAAGGGGTCGCGGTGGATTGGCCGATCCGCTACGAGGACATCGCGCCCTGGTACGACTACGTGGAGCGCTACATCGGGGTGAGCGGCCGGCGCGAGGGCCTGGCGCATCTTCCGGACGGCGTGTTCCAGCCGCCCATGGAGATGAACTGCGTCGAGAAGGACCTCAAGACCAGGTCCGAGGCGCGCTTCCCCGATCGGCGCATCACCATCGGCCGCGTCGCCCACCTGACTGAGCCGACCGACGAGCAGAAGGCGCTCGGTCGCGGCCGGTGCCAGAACCGCAACATGTGCAGCCGCGGCTGCCCGTTCGGCGCCTTCTTCAGCTCCAACGCCGTCACCCTGGTGGCCGCCGAGCGCACCAAGAACATGAGCTTGCGGCCTAACTCCACCGTGACCTCGCTGATCTTCGACGAGAAGGCCGGCAAGGCCACGGGCGTGAGGGTGCTCGACGAAACAACCGGCCAGGAGAGCGAGTACTACGCCGACGTGATCTTCCTCTGCGCTTCCGCCATGAACAGCGCCTGGATCATGCTGAACTCCACGAGCCGTCGGTTCCCCAATGGCTTTGGCAACGACAGCGACCAGGTCGGCCGCAACATCATGGACCACCATCTGGGTGTCGGCGCCGCTGCCGACGCGCCAGGCTATGAGGACATGTACTACTCTGGCCGCCGGCCGAACGGGCTCTACATTCCGCGCTTCCGTAACCTGGGCGACGCGGCCAGCAAGCGCTCGGACTACCTGCGTGGCTTCGGCTATCAGGGCGGCGCGGGACGGCCGAACTGGGACCGCCCCGCCGAGGGCTTCGGCGCGGCCCGAAAGGCGGCGCTGAGCCAGCCGGGACCCTGGCTGGTGCGGCTGGGCGGCTTTGGCGAGACCCTGCCCAATCCGAAGAACCGCATGACCCTCAACCACGAGGTCAAGGACGCGCACGGCCTGCCGACCATCACCTTCGACGTCGCGCTGGGCGACAACGAGCGCGCCATGCGCCGCGACATGAAGACAGCGGCAGCCGAGATGCTGGACGCGGCGGGCTTCAAGAACGTGCGGGAACTCGATGGCGACTACGGGCCGGGGCTCGGGATCCACGAAATGGGCACGGCGCGGATGGGCCGCGATCCGAAGACCTCGGTGCTGAACGCTCACAACCAGGTCCATGCCTGCAAGAACGTCTTTGTCACTGACGGGGCGGCGATGGCCTCTTCGTCCTGCGTGAACCCGTCCCTGACCTATATGGCGCTTACGGCTCGGGCGGCCGAATACGCGGTGGACGCGAAGAAGCGGGGAGAAGTCTGATGGCTGGCCCGCATCCGCTGAATCGCCGGGACCTGGCGCTGACCTTCGGGGCGCTTTGGACCACGCTTGCCATCCCGGCAGGTGCAGCCGCGCAGAGCGCTGCGACGCTGGGCTGGACGCCGAAAGCGCTCAGCCCTACGCAAGCCAAGGTGCTGGACGCCGTCGCCGAGCGGATCATGCCGGCCACGGACACCCCTGGCGCACGCGAAGCCGGCGTGCCGCAGTTCGTCGACCAGGCGGTGGCCGACTACTGCACGGCCGGCGACGCCCAGTCGATCCGCGCCGGACTTGACCGCATCGAGGCCGACGCCCGTTCCGCCCACGGCGCAGGCTTCGTAGCGCTGACACCGGATCAGCAGACCGCGCTTCTGGCCCGCTACGACGCCGATGGCGGGTCGAACCCCGCCGCATCCGCGGTGGGCCGCGGCGACACCGAGACCGGGCTTTCCAACCGCATCGCACTATTCGCGCCGCAAGAGGGGCGCCCGTTCTTCGCGGTGCTGAAGGAGCTGGTGACGGTGGGTTACTTCACCTCCCGGCTCGGGGCGACGAAGGCGGTGCGCTACGACCCCACGCCGGGCCCCTACCGAGGCTGTGTGCCGCTGGCGCAAATCGGCCGCGCGTGGGCCCTCTGACGGGGGGAGGTAATGCGGTTGGTGGCAGCGATCGTCGAGCGGCCCCATTGAGTTCCGCAAGATCGAGCTGATGCGTCTACCGAAAGAGCGAAGGCCTGGCGATCTCAGAGCCCGATCGCCAGGCCCTCGATCTTCCTGCTGTGCGGACAGAACCTGACGCACACCGTGAGATTCTCCCGGCAGGCGCGCAGAACGAGGTCTGCGATGCCCCGCTCGCGGCTCTCGATCAGGCGTCGCTCGCAGCAGTCGTCCAGCACGAAGCCTTCGAACGCGCCATGGCAGTCGAACACCACCTCAGCCACCTTGCCGCATACCTGGTGTTCGCCGTGTCCGCCGCCCTTGCCGCCCGCATCTGGGAGGGGCGGGGTCCAGGTCAGCGATGCCGGAACCTGCGAGGAGTCTCCGCCGATCCCGTCCAGACGCGCCGAGCTGTACTTGATGTAGCGCTCCAACACCGGCGCCCAGCGATTGCCAGGCGAGAGGTGAGCAAAGCGCCACTTCATGATCGCCAGGGTCATTGCCTCCGGTATGCGCATGTTCTCGCCAGTGCTTACCGGGATCCGCACCACGAAGCTGCCGACCACATAGCGCCACAGGATCTCGCGCTCGATGACCGCGCTTTCCACCACGGTGGCCGGCTTGGCCTTTTTGTCGAGCTTGCGCGAGGGCGGGCTCTGCAGCTGCGGCGCCGGGGGCGGCGGAGGTGACGCCTTGCCGAACCGGGTCGCGATCCGACGCACCAGCACCTCGAAACTTTGGCCCGTGGTTATCCCGGGCGGCAGCTCCAGGGTGAACAGGCCGGCGAAATTCTGTCCCGTCCCCTTGGGGATTGGTACGTAGCTCACCCCGCCCTCGACCTTCAGGGTCACGGTGTGGGCGTCGCTGGACGAGAGCCCGGCTGCCCCGCCCCAGGTTTCCGCAAGCGCGATAACATCCGTAGCCGCCACGGCCGGCCAATAGATCGAGGCGACGGATCCTTTGGGAATGGCGCCCCAGTCGATCATCAGCTGGTCCGGCGGCAGTCCCGAGCCTCCAGGAGTTCCGATCACCTTGCTCGGGCGGATGTCGAAGGTTTGCGGCGCGCGATGGGTGGCCGCCGGACCTGGATTGTCGACAGCCGTGAACTGCAGGTTCCGCTGCGCCAGCTGGTCCCACGACATCGGTGAGACCCCGTTGGGAATCGGCGCGTCATCATAGGCGATCTGGGCGACCACGCAGTGGTGGGTGCCGGGCAGCCAGGCCTGCACCTGCTGGCCGGCCACCTGGTTGGCCGGGTCGTAGAAGTTGAGGAAGCAGCCGTAGTACCACCACAGGCTATCTTGGCCGGCGGGAATGGTCAGGGTCTGCAGGTTCGGTCCGCCCGGCTGGTAGTCCGCCTGGACGCCGAGATTGCCGGTCGCGAAGAAGGGCAGCGTGGTCTCCCCGGCCCCCGGCAGGGGCGAGCCCGGCTCGTTCGCTGGGTCCTTTTGCGAAACATAAGTCCCGTTCGGATCGTAGTCGGTGTCGGGACTTTGGCTCGCGAAGACACGGAAAAACACGCGCACATCGTTGGCCGCGCCCGAGGGTCCGGACGAGCCGCGCAGCCGCACGCGTGCGACGGCGAAATTGTAGTGATTGACGAAGGATGGCGGAAAGAAGGATTTCAGCGTGAACGGGGCGACGGAGCTGTCGGTCTGGCCCTCGCCCGTCTGGTCAGGGAGCAGCGAGAAAGGGTCCGTCCCGGCCGGATTGGTGAAAGCCGCCGTGCCGTTCAGATAGCCCAGCAGCGCCTGGATGTAGCTGTAGGCGCCCGCCACGCTGTCGCTGCTGAAAGCCGGACCGCCCGGGAAGGGCGTGCCGTTGATCGCGGGCGCTGCGCCGAACACCCGCAGGTCCTGGCTGAGATACGGCTGGTTGTTCTGGGCCGGATCTATGTTGGCGAAGTAGGGGTCGCCGGCTGCGATCAGCTCGAAGTCCATGGTGGCGTTCGAGCCGCTCACGGTCGAGCCGCCGGCGGTCAAGGTCGTGGAAAGGTCCAGTGGGCCCGAGACGCCGGAGGCCGGGAACTGCCCGATGATCGGCTGTGAGATCGTGATGTCGAAGGGAATTCGGATTCGCTGCGGAGCCTTCGGGTGCACGCCGTTCTGGAATTCCGGACCGATCGGATTGGCTGTGATTTGGACGCCCGGCACACCCGCGAAAGCGCCGGTGAACGGGATTGCAACCTGCACCCCGAGGTTCTGGAACGCCTGTCGGCTCATGCCGTCGATCACGACCCAGAAGGCCTGCGAGATAAGCCCGCCCTGGTGGTCGATAATGTCCTGCGCCTCGTCCTTACCGAACGTGTTCTTCTGGGAATAGAACTGCACCTCGGCGATCGGGAACGGATTGTCCGGATTTGCGCCAGTCAGGGTCGCAGTCTGGCTCGACGGAAAGACGTGGTCGAGGATGCCCAAGAACGCCGGGAACGGACTGGCCGGATCGCCGGTCACCGCGGTGTAGCACCTCGCGAGGTTCCCCGAATAGTTGGCGATCACCTCGTTGATGGTGAAGCCGAGCTGCACCGTCAGGTAGTAGATGAACCCGAGCGCACAGCCGTAGCTTACCGGATCACCGTCGCCGTTCACCTGCACGCCGCCGACCTTGGCGCCGGTGAAGGTGGTGCTGACCCAGTCTGAGCGCGCGGTGTTTGGCGAGGCGGTGCCGGGATTGGTCGTGCCGTCGCCGTTCAGCCAGTTCTGGACGAAAACCTGGTTGCCGCCGGCGTTGTAGTAGTCGTTGTGTCCGTTCAGGAACAACTGGAGCGCGCAGTAGTGCGACAGACCCTCTCCGCTGCTGTCGCCGGCGTTCCAGTTACCGGTCAAGGACATCAACACCTCTACCCATTCGGCCATCCACAGCATCGAGACGATCGGGCCGCCGGTGCTTACCGTGCTGTTGTTGCTCTGGGTGTCGAGATGGATGGGATTGCCGTAGCCGTTGTTGAACGCCCCGCTGTTGTCGGGTTGATCGAACACCACCTCCTGGCGATGGGAGGTCCCGAACTTGCTCGTGTCGGTGGCAAACCAACCCGTCGTCGTGTTGAAGGCTGTCTCCACCACCCCTAACAGGGCGTTGGCGTTGGCGGTGACGTTGGTCTGCTGCGTCGCCGACAGGCCGGCCCAGAAGCCGTCCGGGGAGTCGACCTGGAAATTGGTGGTGTTGCCGAAGTTGTGGGTCATGACGCGCCGTCCGCTCCAAAAAGCGGGCTGGGCCCCACGCCCCCAGTCCTCCTAGGGTGAAGCCTTCACACGCTAGCGTTGCAGTCAAGCGCCATCTACAACGCCCGAGACGAAGCGCTCGGGTCAATCAGCCGCCCTGAGGCGGAGTCTAGTGCTGGCTCTCGGGCATGCGCACGATCAGGCCGTCCAAGGCGTCGGTGACCTTGATCTGGCAGGAGAGTCGGCTGTTGGCCTCCACGTTCTCGGCGAAGTCGAGCATGCTCTCCTCCATCGCCGAGGAGGCGCCGGTCTTGTCGCGCCAGGCCTCGTCCACATAGACGTGGCAGGTGGCGCAGGCGCAGGCCCCGCCGCAGTCCGCGTCAATCCCCGGGACGTTGTTCTTAACCGCCCCTTCCATGACGCTGAGCCCGGTCTTCACGTCGATGACGTGCTCGGTTCCGTCGTGCTCGATGTAGGTGATCTTGGCCATACTACCCTTCGCGCCCCGAGTTCACGCGGCGACCTCTTTCATGGAAATGGATGGGTCTGCAAGCCTCGCCTTGGAAACCGGCTTGCGGCCAAGCATGAGTTGCTTGCCCATCATGAATTCCGGCGGCGAGTTGATCGCCTCGACCGACTGCACCAGGTCGCCCTTCAGATGGAAGACCGCGAATTTGTTGCTGGCCGGGTCACCGCGCACCAGAATCTCGTCGACGTCAAAAGCGTAGCCGGCGATCTGCAGTTTCAGGTCGTACTGGTCGGACCACTGCCACGGCGCTTCGCCGGGCGGGGCGGGGCGACCGACGATGGCGCTGGCGGCCTGTTTGGCCTGCTCCAGCGCATTGGGCACGCTCTCCATCCGGAACATGCGTCCGTAGATCGGCATCGGCCGGTGAGAGACGTCGCCGATGGCGAAGATCGCGGGATCGGAGGTTCGGGCTTCCAGGTCGACCACGACGCCGCGGGCGGTCGTCAGGCCGCAGTCGCGGGCGAGTTCGTCGTTCGGGGTCGCGCCCACGCCCACCACCACGGCGTCGCAGGGAATCGCCCGGCCGTCACCCAGCCGCACGCCCGTGACGTGGCCATTCCCATCGGCGCCCACGAAGGCCTCCACATTCGCGGAGAGTTCGAAAACCACCCCGTGTTGCTCATGGTAGGCCTTGAAGAAGGTCGAAAGGGTCTCGCACGCGACCCGAGCCAGCAGCCGGTTCTCGCGCTCCAGCACCACCACCTCGGCGCCCAGCGCCCGGCCGGAAGCAGCGACCTCGAGTCCGATGTAACCGCCGCCCACCACCGCCAGGCGCTTGCCGGGGCCGATGGTCGCCTTGAGCTGTTCGGCGTCGGCGGCGGTGCGCAGGAACATCACGCCCTCCAACTCCGCGCCGGGGATCGGCAAGGCGATGGCGCGTGCGCCCGTCGCCAGGATCAGGATGTCGTAGGCGAGCTGCGAGCCGTCGGATAGCGCGACGGTCTTTGCCCCGCGGTTCAGCGAGACGGCCCGCGTCGACGGGCGAAAGTCGATGTTGTGCTCGGCGTAGAACTCGAGCGGCTTCAGCGCCAGGGAGTCGGCGTCGGCCTCGCCCTTCAGCCAGGCCTTGGAGAGCGGCGGGCGCTGATAGGGCGCGATGGGCTCCTCGCCAATAAGCGTAATGCGACCTTCATGGCCGTACTGGCGCAGAAGCGCCGCGGCGGTCCCGCCGGAGTGCCCCGCCCCCAGGATCACCACATGCGCCGTCAGGTTCGCTGTGACCGGATCGCTCATCGCCTCTCCCGATGCCGAAAAGTGACGCCCGCGTCAACTTGGAAGCAGCAACCCACGTTGGCGCCGTGGGCCCGGCCCCGCCACCCTTCATTGCTGGTGACAGCGATAACCCGCAGTTTCGGTCCCTTAAGATAGCTCGAGGGGCCCGGCGGCTCAGACGACCCGTTCGACCAGCATCTTCTTCACCTCGGCGATGGCCTTGGCGGGGTTGAGGCCCTTGGGGCAGACCTGGGCGCAGTTCATGATCGTGTGGCAGCGGTAGAGCTTGAAGGGGTCCTCGAGCGCGTCCAGCCGCTCACCGGTCGCCTCGTCGCGGCTGTCGACCAACCAGCGATAGGACTGCAGCAGCGTCGCCGGCCCGAGATACTTGTCCTGGTTCCACCAGTAGCTGGGACACGAGGTCGTGCAGCAGGCGCACAGGATGCACTCGTAGAGTCCATCGAGCTTCTCGCGATCTTCCGGGGACTGCAGCCACTCCTTCTGCGGCTCGGGGGTTTCGGTGTGCAGCCAGGGCTCGATCGATGCGTACTGGGCGTAGAACTGCGTGAGGTCCGGCACCAGGTCCTTCATGACCGGCATGTGCGGCAGCGGACTGACCTGCACGTCCTTTCCCGGGACTTCAGACCAGCCATGCGTGCAGGCCAAGGTGTTGCGGCCGCCGATGTTCATGGCGCAGGAGCCGCAGACGCCTTCGCGACACGAGCGGCGGAAGGCGAGAGTCGGATCCATGGTGTTCTTGATATGGATCAGCACGTCCAGGACCATCGGGCCGCAGGCGTCGACGTCCACGTCATAGGTGTCCCAGCGCGGGTTCTCGACCCCTTCCGGATCATAGCGATAGACGCGGAAGGTCTTGACCGACTTGGCGCCCTCGGGCGCGGGGTGGTGACGGCCCTGCTGGACGCGGGAGTTCTTCGGAAGCGCGAGTTCGACCATGGATACGGTCCCTACGAGGAGTGCTGTTCGGCGGTCGTCCGCCTAAGGATGATGATCGCCGAGGCTGAGCCCATGGCCGACTAGTAGACCCGCGCCTTGGGCGGGATCGGAGCGATGTCGTTGGTCATCGTAAAATCGTGGACGGGCCGGTAGTCGAGGCGGACCTTGCCCGTCTGGTCGTCGAACCAGGAAAGCGTGTGCTTCATCCAGGTTTTGTCGTTGCGATCAGGGAAGTCCTCGCGGGCGTGGGCGCCGCGGCTCTCCGCGCGGTTGTTGGCGCTGACGACCGTCACGACCGCCTGGCCGATCAGATTATCGAGTTCCAGCGTCTCCATCAGGTCCGTGTTCCAGATCATCCCGCGATCGGTGACGGCGAGGTCGGAACGCTTCTTCTGCACGGCTTCGAGCCGCTTGACGCCCGAGACCAGGCTCTCGCCGGTGCGGAAAACGGCGGCGTCTTCCTGCATGGCCTGCTGCATCTCGAGCCGCAGGGCCGCGGTCGATGTCTTGCCCGAGGCGTTGCGCAACCGATCGAAGCGGGCGAGATGCCCGTCGGTCATCGCAGGCTTCAGCTCCGGCTGCGTGTCGCCGGCCTTGATCGTGTCCGCTGCGCGTAGGGCCGCAGACCGGCCGAACACCACCAGATCGATGAGCGAGTTGGACCCCAGCCGGTTTGCGCCGTGCACGGACACACAGGCCGCCTCGCCCACGGCCATCAGCCCCGGCACCACCTTGTCAGGGTCCCGGCCGGCCTTGGTCACCACTTCTGAATAGAAGTTCGTGGGCACCCCGCCCATGTTGTAGTGGACCGTCGGAAGCACCGGGATCGGCTCCTTGGTCACATCGACGCCGGCGAAAATCCTGGCGCTTTCCGAAATACCCGGCAGCCGTTCGTGCAACACCTTCGGGTCCAGGTGATCGAGGTGCAGGTTTATATGGTCCTTCTTCGGACCGACGCCGCGGCCCTCGCGGATCTCGATGGTCATGGCGCGCGAGACCATGTCTCGGGGCGCGAGGTCCTTCACTGAGGGCGCATAGCGCTCCATGAACCGCTCGCCCTCGGAGTTGGTGAGGTAGCCGCCTTCGCCGCGCGCGCCCTCGGTGATCAGGCAGCCGGCGCCGTAGATCCCGGTCGGGTGGAACTGCACGAACTCCATGTCCTGCAGGGGCAGGCCGGCGCGCAGCACCATGCCGTTGCCGTCGCCGGTGCAGGTGTGGGCGCTGGTGCAGGAGAAATAGGCTCGGCCGTAGCCGCCGGTCGCCAGGATCACCAACTGAGCCTGGAAACGATGCAGGGCGCCGTCGTCGAGCTTCCAGGCCGTGACGCCGCGGCAAACGCCCTCGTCCATGATCAGGTCGAGCGCGAAGAATTCGATGAAGAACTCGGTCTTCTTGGCGAGCGCCTGGCCGTACATCGTGTGCAGCATGGCATGGCCGGTGCGGTCGGCCGCCGCGCAGGTCCTCTGGATCGGCGCCTCGCCGAAGTTGCGGGTCATACCGCCGAAGGCGCGCTGATAGATCTTGCCCTCAGGCGTGCGCGAAAAGGGCACACCCCAATGCTCCAGCTCATAGACTGCAGCCGGCGCGTTGCGGACCAGGTATTCGATGGCGTCTTGGTCGCCCAGCCAGTCCGACCCCTTGACGGTGTCGTACATGTGCCAGCGCCAGTCATCCTCGCCCATATTGCCAAGCGAGGCCGAGATCCCGCCTTGCGCGGCGACCGTGTGTGACCGGGTCGGGAAGACCTTTGAGATGCACGCCGTCTTGAGGCCCGCCGCGGCGCAGCCCAGCGCAGCGCGCAGGCCCGAGCCGCCGGCTCCCACCACCACGACATCGTACTTGTGATCGATGAAATCGTAGGCCGCCATGGATCAGAAGGCTCCGCCGCTCAGCGCGACCTTGAGGACTGAGAAGATCGCCAGCGCGCCGAAGAGCCCGCAGACGAACAGGTTGAGGATCAGGAGGCCCGACTTGGTCAGCGCCTTGTGGATGTAGTCCTCCACGACGACGCGCAGGCCGGAGTGCATGTGCCAAAAGGCGATCGCCAGCGTCAGGACGGTGAGCACTGCATTCAGCGGATCGGAGATCCATTGAACGGCGAAGCCGTAGTCGCCGGCAGCCAACCTGATGACGCCGTAGACCGCCCACAGGACCAGCGGCACAAGAGCGATGGAACTTACCCGCTCGGAGATCCAGTGGCCGGCTCCGTGCTTGGCGGAGCCAAGGCCGCGGGCGCGAGACAGCGGAGTGCGATAGCTGCCCATCAGAGCGCTCCCGTGATGCCGGCGATGCCCCAGACCGCGAGCGTCGCAGCAACGGCGAAGGCGATGACAAGGACCGCGCTGGCGTTGGCCGATTTAACGTCGAGGCCTCGGCCGGTGTCCCACACCAGATGCCGCACGCCGTTGGCGAGATGATAGAAGAGGCTGATGGTCAGACCGAACATCACGACCTTGCCGAGCGCCGATCCCAAGAGGCCCTTGAACAGCGCGTAGCTGTCCGGCCCCTGCGCGAGCGCTATCGCCCATGCCGCGGCGATCAGAGCCCCGACATAGAGAGCGCAGCCGGTCGCCCGATGCAGGATCGAGGTGGCCATGGTCAGGTGCCAGCGCCACACCTGGAGGTGTGGCGACATGGGGGGTTCGCGCAGCGTCTGGCGGGTTTTCGGTGAGGCGTCCGTCATGCGTCTTGGCCGCTCGATTCCAGGTCCTGAAGGCAGCCCCGCTTTTAAGCGCCGGGCGAGGGGTGTCAACGAAGGCCGAGCCGATTCGATTTGCGCTTCGGCGGCCCGCCTCCTGCGGTGGCGCGGGCGGTCGTCGCCGGCCGTTCCTTCGCAGGGCACGAAGCCATAAACGCAATCTCTACCCACGCAATGCGTGTTTCCTATAGTCTTGCTTCGCGAAGGGCGAAGGATGCGGTTCGATCTGGTCGATCTTCGGCTGTTCTGTGAGGTCGTGGACGCGGGATCCATAACCGCCGGCGCGGAGCGCTGCGCGCTTGCCCTGGCCGCAGCCTCGACCCGTATCCGCGCCATGGAGCAGAGCCTGGGCGCCCCGCTTCTCACCCGCTCACGCCAAGGCGTCGCGCCGACACCGGCCGGTCGGACCCTGCTCAAGCACGCCCGCGCCATGCTCGACCAGGGGGCGCGGCTTCGCGAAGATCTGGGCGCCTATGCCGGCGGAGCCTCCGGTGAGGTGCGCCTCCTGGCCAACACCAATGCGCTGACCGAATTCCTGCCTGAGGCCCTTGGCCTTTTCCTGGCCGACCACCCCCACGTCAGCGTCGACCTCGAAGAGCGGCTGTCAGACGAGATCGTGGGGTTGGTCGCCGAAGGCGTCGCCGATATCGGTATCGTCGCCGGCACCGTGGATGTGGGCGCGCTCGCCACCTACCCGTTCCGCTCGGACCGGTTCGTGGTCGTGACTGCAAAGGATCATCCGCTGACCGCTCAGGCGCGGGTCAGCTTCGCCCAGTTGCTTGACTATGACCTCGTGGGACTCGACCGCGCCGCCTCCCTGCAGCGGTTCCTGGCCGGCAAGGCCGCACGGGAAGGCCGATCGCTGCGCCTGCGGGTCCAGCTCCGCAGCTTCGATGCGGTCTGTCGCATGGTTGAGTGTGGCGTCGGCGTGGGTGTCGTCCCCCAGACCACCGCCGCGCGGGCTGCCAAAACCATGGCGCTTTGCGTTGTGGAGTTGACCGACGACTGGGCGCTGCGTGAGCTTACGATCGTGGTCCGCGCGG
Source organism: Phenylobacterium sp. (assembly GCF_036495085.1). Lineage (GTDB taxonomy): Bacteria > Pseudomonadota > Alphaproteobacteria > Caulobacterales > Caulobacteraceae > Phenylobacterium. Next base: position 22,919 of record NZ_DASXNL010000054.1, read on the forward strand.
CGGAGGAACTGCGCCCCTATGCGCGGGAGCTGGTAGACAGCCTCAGGACTTAGTCCGAGGCTTTTCCCACACGAGGGCGAAGCTCACCGGCCGATCGCGGTGCGCCGCCCACTTCGGCTTGGCCTCGATCCAGGCTTCGTCGACCAATCCCTCCACCATCTCGGCGAGCCGCCAGCCGGCGGCGTGGGCCGCGGCGACATGGTCGGAGAAGAGGTGGACGTGACTTTCGATGCCAACCGGATCTCCAGGCGCACGGTCAAAGTGCGTGGGAATCCCGGCCATCAGGAACCAGGGGTGATATCCCACCAGCACGAAGCGGCCGCCAGGAAGGGTCAGGCGCATAGCTTCGCGGTACACCGGCGCCAGATCCGCCAGGTGCTCGTCGGCAAGCAGCTGGGTCACCAGGCTATATGTGGCGGCGGGAAGGTCGACGGCGGCGACGTCACCCAACAGAAGCCGATCGTAGAGCCCCTTCGCCGAGGCTCGTTCCAGCATGGCGGGGGTGAAATCGACTCCATCGATCGAGGCGACCCCCTTGGCCTTCAGCCAAGCGCCGCCACGACCGGTGCCACATGCCAGATCCAGGGCCTGTCCGGTGCGCGCCCAATCGATGGTCCGCAGGCGTTCGAGCAGCCTCAGGTCCATGAGATCGAGGACCGTCGACTCATAGGTGTTCGCCCAGGCCTGGTAGCCCTCACGAACCGGCAGGGTCGGATAGTGGCGCGTGTCGTAGCGAGAGAAGTCGGCGGCCATGCCCCTAAGATATAGCGGCAGCGCGCCGTCACGCCCACGGCAAGGAGGCGATCAGTCCGGCTCCGCAAGCCAGTCGGCCGAGCGCATCTCTTCCAACCGTGATGCGGTGCGTTCGAATTCGAAGGCGCCGTCGCCGGCCGGGTAGAGCTCGGAGGGCTGCCCCTCGGCCAGCAAGATCAGACGAGCGTGGGCCTCGTAGAGCGCGTCGATGAGGATCACGAATCGACGGGCCTCCTCGCGACGGCTGGCGGCGAGTTTCGGGACGTCCTCCAGGAAGACCGTGTGAAACGTTTCCGCCAGGGCGACATAGTCGTTGGGTCCCAGGGCGACCGAACAGAGGCTGGCGAAGGTGGCGCGGACCAAACCGCCGGAGGCGTGCGGCAGCGTGATCTTGCGGCCAAGCACTTCGAGCGTCGCCCCACTCTCTTCCTCAGGGCCCAGCAGGTCACGCCACAGCACGTCGAAGGACCGCAAATTGTCGGGGTCGGCCGGCGAGAACCAGGTTCCCGCGGCCCGCAGCCGGTCGAGGCGATAGTCGTGGGCGCCTGCGACCGTTACGACTTCGAGGCGGGCCTTCAGGAGGTCGATGAACGGCAGGAAGAGCTGCCGGTTGATGCCGTCCTTGTAGAGCGCGCCCGGCGCGCGGTTGGAGGTGGCCACCAAGGTCACGCCGCGTGCGAAGAGCGCGTCGAACAGCCGACCCAGGATCATGGCGTCGGCGATATCGGTGACCTGGAACTCGTCGAAGCAGAGCAGGCGGGCCCCCGCGGCGACGACATCGGCCACCGGTGGGATCGGGTCGTCGCCCTTGTGCTGCCCGAAGCGGGCCTTGCGCGCGGCCGCATCCCCAGTTCGCCACGCGCCGATCAGCCGATGGATTTCGCCCATGAAGACGTGGAAATGGGTGCGCCGCTTGGCCTCCACCTGCACGTTCTCGAAAAACAGGTCCATCAGCATCGACTTGCCGCGGCCGACGGGACCCCAGAGATAGACCCCGCGCTGGGCTTCCGGTTTGCGGAAAAAGGCCTTCAGGCCTCCGTTGGCTGGGGCGTCGGCCAGGTCACGCTCCAGGCGGGCAAGCGCGCGCAGCGCCGGGCCTTGCGCCGGATCGGGCCTGATTTCGCCCGCCGCGAGGCGGGCGTCGTAGGCGGCTTGCAGCGCAACGGCCATCGGCAATCCGCCTAGCTGCGGCCGCCCGAATGTGCAAGGAACAGGGTTTGCGTCCGTGGGGTTGAGAGAAGCGTAAAAAGGAGACCCCTATGGCCAACAACGACCGCACGTTCGATCCGTCGACGGCGCAAACCGGCAGGGGCCGCACGTGGGAGCCGGCGCCCGGCCAGCGCGCTGAAAACCCCCAGGAGGACTGGGGCGAACCCGCCGACGAAGGCGCCGCTTATTCGGCCAACCACGCCATGCGCGGGCGCAAGACCGATGCTGAGCGTGGGCCAGGGCGCAAGACCCGCCAGGCGACCAAGGATGCGATCAGCCGGCGGGCCTAGAGGCTACCGCATTGTCGGAATGACGAAGGCCGAATCCTCGACCAGGCCTTCCGGCCAACGGGCGGTGACGGTCTTCACCTTGGTGTAGAAGCGGACCCCCTCCATGCCGTGCTGGTTGGTGTCGCCGAAGGCCGAGCGCTTCCAGCCGCCGAAGGTGTGGTAGGCGACCGGCACCGGGATCGGCACGTTGATCCCGACCATGCCGACGTTCACCCGGGCGGCGAACTCGCGCGCGGCGCGCCCGTTGCGGGTGAAGATCGCCACGCCGTTGCCGTACTGGTGCTTGGAGGGCAGGGCCACGGCTTCCTCGAAGGTCTCGGCGCGGACCATCTGCAGGACGGGTCCGAAGATCTCCTCCTGATAGGTGCGCATGTCAGGCTTCACGTGGTCGAACAGCGACGGGCCGATGAAGAAGCCCTTCTCGTAGCCCTGCAGCGCAAAGTCGCGGCCGTCGACCACCAGTTCGGCGCCCTCGTCGACGCCCAGCTGGATATAGTCGCTGACGCGGCGGCGATGCGCGGCGGTGACCACCGGGCCGTATTGCGCCGCAGCGTCCGTGGAGACGCCCACCTTCAGGGTCTCGATCTCGGCCAGCATCTTCTCGCGGAAGGCCTCGGCGGTC
>NZ_DASXNL010000055.1:0-3374 GCF_036495085.1 Phenylobacterium sp.
GCCCTGCGGCGTGAATTTGCGGGCCAGCTCGACATAGCCCGCCACACTCTCGGCGACCGCGGGCGGCATCGGCGCCATCATCGGCAACCCCGCCAATGCCGCGTCGGCCGCGCGATGCAGCAGCATCGCCGCGCGCGGCCCGGCCTGCGCGACGGCGCGCGGCGAGTCGGCGGGCTCGCCCTCTTCCAAGATCGCGCCGCCGGTCAACACCACGGCATCGAGCGGCTCCGCCTCCCGCCCGACGGCCCGCCGGCATTCCCGCATGTCGGCCATCGCCGCGAGGCCGCCATCGACATCGCCGGCCGTGGCGATCCAGCCGGCGCCGAGCTTCGCGGTCAAGGCGCGCGCCCGCGGACCCGAGGCCGCGACGTAAAGCGGGATCGGGTCGCGCGTGTTGATCAGCCCGAGCTCGGGGTTCAGCAGCCGGATCAGCCGCTTTTTGTTTTCGATTTCGGCCTCGACCGTCTCCCCGCGCAACAGCGCCATGACGACCCGGACATACTCTTCCAAATCCGCCAGTTTGACCGCGCCGAGCCCCATCGCCCGCCGCCCGGTAAACCCGGTGCCAATCCCGAAATCAATCCGCCCCGGCGCCAGTTTATTCAGCGATGCAAACGCATTCGCGGTAACCGGGGCGATCCGGTTCGATGGGATCAGCACTCCGGTGCCGAGCCGGATTTTTGTCGTTTTCATCGCTGCCGCCGCCATCGCGACAAATGGGTCGGCGCTCAGCATCTGGGTGTCGTAGAACCAGGCACGCGCAAAGCCGAGTTCCTCGGCGCGCCGCACCACCCGCCAGGAATCGGCGTCGGTCGGAATGGCAATCCCAAACTGCATTACCGCCTCCGCATTCGATTTCACCACGGAGACACCGGGACCACGGAGATCGGACTTCCCTCCGTGTCCTTCGAGCCTCTGTGGTACAATCTGCCTGTTTAGCGCTTGGAGAACTGGAAGCTGCGGCGGGCTTTGGCTTTGCCGTATTTCTTGCGCTCGACGACGCGGCTGTCGCGGGTCAGGAAGCCTTGCGCCTTGAGCTGCGGTCGCAGCCCCGGCTCGTAATTGAGCAGCGCCTTGGAAATGCCGTGGCGCACCGCGCCGGCCTGGCCCGAGAGGCCCGAGCCTTCCACGGTCGCGTCGATGTCGAACTGGCCCAGGCGATCGGCGATCTGCAGGGGCTGGGCGATCATCATGCGCAGCACAGGCCGGGCGAAATAGACCTCCTGGTCGCGGCCGTTGATGGTCACCTTGCCGCGCCCTGGCTTGATCCACACGCGGGCGACCGCGTTCTTGCGCTTGCCGGTGGCGTAGGCGCGGCCGTCCTTGTCGATCTGGGGTTCCGCCGCTGCCTGGACGGGGGTGGAGGAAAGGCTCTGCAGAGCCTCGAAGCCGTGGGTCTCGCTCATGACTACTGGCTCCGGCTGTTCTTGGCGTTCAGGGACACGAAATCCACCACCTGGGGGTTCTGCGCCGCGTGAGGATGCTCGGCGCCGTTGTAGAGTTTGAGATGGGTCAGCTGCTTGCGGGCCAGGGGGCTTTCCTTGGGCAGCATGCGTTCGACCGCCTTTTCCAGCACCCGCTCGGGGAATCGGCCGGCCAGGATCTTGCCCGCCGTACGCTCCTTGACGCCGCCGGGGTGGCCGGTGTGCCAATAGTAGGTCTTCTGGTCGAGCTTGCGGCCAGTGAACTTCACCTTGTCGGCGTTGATGACCACAACGTGGTCGCCGCAATCGACGTTGGGAGTGTAGTCCGGCCGATGCTTGCCGCGCAGACGCATGGCGATGAAGGTGGCCAGACGGCCGACGACGGCGTCTTGCGCGTCAACGACGATCCACTGCTTCTCGACGTCAGCGGGCTTGAGAGAGGTGGTGGTCTTGGTCGTCATGGCGCCTTTTTAGCCCCGATCGGCCCGGCGAAGGACGCCGGCGCCAGAGTGAGGCGCGGCTGGTACAGACCGGCGTCGAGAGTGTCAAGCAAGAATGCGACGAATATCCTAAAGCGCTTGGTTTTCAAAGAGTTCAGATGCGAGGTAATATATTACCCGCGCTGCGCGCCGAGCGCCACGCCAGCCCCACAGCGACGCTGAGGAGGAGCGCGGCATTGGCCTGGTGGGCCAGGGCCAAGCTCAGCGGGTCGTCGGCCAGAAGGGTCGCCACGCCCAGAGCTGCTTGGAGCACCAGCAGGACGACGCAGACCGCAGTGAGGACGGCAACGTCCCGTGACCCCTCGCGGGCGCGCAGGCGGCCGACCAAGAGGAAGACCCCCGCCCCCAGCAGCAGATAAGCGAACAGGCGGTGATCGAACTGACCCGCCGAACGCCCATGGGCCACAGTCGCCCAGAGTCCGCCCTGCCAATAGTCGGACGGGACGGCCCGCCCTCCCATCAAGGGCCAGTCGGTGTCGACCCGGCCGCCTCCGTTCCCCGCCACCAGGGCGCCCATCAGGCACTGCACGAACACGCCCGCGGCGAACAGGGCCGAGGCGACGCGGCCGCCCCTCGCCCTGACGGCCGTGCGCCCACTCGTTTCCGGCGCATTGCCGGCCCAGGCGTCGAGAGCTGTCCACACCAGAGCCGAAAGAAGCACGAGTGCGAGCCCAAGGTGAACCGCCAGCCGCTCGGGAGCGACGGAGGCCCTTCCCTCGAGCCCACTCTCGACCATCCACCAGCCGACCAGGCCCTGCAGGCCGCCCAAAGCGAGGAGCAGGAAGCAGCGGCCGACCAGGCGGCGCGGGACCTGCCGCAGCGCGAGGAAGCTCACCAGAGGGAGCGCGAAAACGATGCCGACGAGGCGCCCGAGCAGCCGGTGCGCCCATTCCCACCAGAACAGCACCTGGAACTCGCCCAGGCTGATGCCCTGGTTGATCAAGCGGTACTGTGAGGTAGCCCGATACCTGGCGAAGAGATCCGCCCAGGCCTGGTCGGAGAGCGGGGGCAAGGCGCCGGTAAGCGGCTTCCATTCAGTGATCGAAAGGCCCGATCCGGTCAGCCGCGTGGCGCCGCCCACCACCACCATGAGACCGACGAAGCCGGCCACGGTGAAGAGCCACACCGCGACAGCCCGCGAACGGCCGCCCAGGCCGGCGGCTCTGGAGGCGGCCGGTGTCGAGGCTCGGGAAAGGGCGATCATCGAGTTCCGGCGCCTGCGTCTATCATCCCTGCACGCGCGTCCAGGAAGGTGGACGCGCTGGTCGGAGCGACAGGATTCGAACCTGCGACCCCTTGACCCCCAGTCAAGTGCGCTACCAGGCTGCGCCACGCTCCGATGCAGGGAGAAGCGGCGTTATAGAGAGGCCGGCGCGGTGCGGCAATTGCAAATCCCCGGCGAAATCGTCAGCGCTGCAGAACGGTGTCGAGCCGCTTCTTTGCCGCCACG
>NZ_DASXNL010000056.1:0-26561 GCF_036495085.1 Phenylobacterium sp.
CGACCCTCTAGCCGCTCGCCCCGTTGAGCGGAGGAAAGACCTGATGCGTTACCTGCCCCTGACCCCCGACGACCGCGCCGAGATGCTGGGCGTGATCGGGGCCGCCGACATCGGCGCCCTGTTCGCCGACGTGCCGGCCGCCGCCCGCAAGACCGAGCTCTTCGACCTGCCGAAGCGCGCCGGAGAGCTGGAGGTCGAACGCGAGCTCGGCCAGCTCGCGGCCATGAACCGGCCGGCCGGCGCGGGGCCGTTCTTCTGCGGCGCCGGGGCCTATCGCCACCACGTCCCGGCCAGCGTCGACCACATCATCCAGCGCTCGGAGTTCCTGACCAGCTACACGCCCTACCAGCCGGAAATCGCCCAGGGCACGCTGCAGGTGCTGTTCGAGTTCCAGACCCAGGTCGCCGCGCTCACCGGCCTCGAGGTCGCCAACGCCTCAATGTACGACGGCTCCACCGCTTGCGCCGAAGCCGTGATGATGGCCCAGCGCGTGACGCGCCGAGAGAAGGCGATCCTCTCCGGCGGCCTTCACCCGCACTACGCCGCCACCACCCAGACCATCGCCCACGCCGAGGGCATGGAAATTGTGCGCCAGAAGGCCGCTGTCGACGCCGAGGCCGACGTCATCGCCGCCATCGACGCGGAGACCGCCTGCGTGGTGGTTCAGACGCCGAACGTCTTCGGAGTCGTGACCGACGTTACGAAGATCGCCGAGGCCGCCCATGCTGCGGGCGCACTGCTGATCGTGGTCACGACCGAGGCGGTGTCCTTCGGCCTCTTGAAGTCGCCCGGCGAGATGGGCGCTGACATCGCCGTGGCCGAAGGCCAGTCGATCGGCAACGCGCTGAACTTCGGCGGCCCGTACGTCGGCCTTTTCGCCTGTCGCGAGAAACTGGTGCGCAGCATGCCGGGGCGTCTCTGCGGCGAGACCGTGGATGCCGAAGGCCAGCGCGGCTACGTACTGACCCTGTCGACCCGCGAGCAACATATCCGTCGGGAGAAAGCGACCTCGAATATCTGCACCAACTCGGGCCTCTGCGCCCTCGCCTTCAGCATCCACTTGTCGCTCCTGGGCGAGGTGGGGCTCCGCCGGCTCGCGGCGCTGAACCACAGCCGGGCGCGCGAATTGCGCGCCGCGCTGGACGGGGTCGTCGAGGTGCTGACGCCAAGGTTCTTCAACGAGATCGCCGTGCGCGTGCCCGGCGACGCGGCGGCTCTGGTCGACGCCCTGCTGGGTGTGGGGATCGTCGCCGGCGTTCCCTATTCCCGCCTCGACCCGCACGCGGGCCTGGACGATGTCCTGCTCCTGGCCGCTACCGAGACTACCACGACCGAGGATATCGCAGCGCTTGCTGCCGCCCTGAAAGGGAGGATCGCCTGATGGCCATGTCGAACGTAGGCCGCCCGACGCAGCCGGCGTCCGCGACCTCTGAAGCCTACACGTCCCTGACCGGGGCCCGTGGCCTGCTGCAGGATGAGCCGGTGCTTTTCGAGCTCGGCGGTTGGGACAAGACGGGCGTCGACCTCGACCCGGCCGAGCACGACGCCTCGGACCTGGGCGAACTGGTGCGCAAGGCGCCGATCGGGCTGCCCGGCCTCTCCGAGCCTGAGACGCTGCGCCACTACGTGCGCCTCAGTCAGAAAAACCATGCCATCGACCTGGCGCTCTATCCGCTCGGCTCGTGCACGATGAAACACAACCCGCGCCTCAACGAGAAAATGGCGCGTCTGCCTGGTTTCGCCGACCTGCACCCGCTGCAGCCGGCCCCCACGACGCAAGGCGCACTCGAACTGATCGAGCGTCTCTCACACTGGCTCAAAACCCTGACCGGCATGCCGGCGGTCGCCATGACGCCGAAAGCCGGCGCGCACGGCGAGCTCTGCGGCCTGTTGACGATCAAAGCCGCCCACGAGGCCGCAGGGCACGGCGACCGCCGCCGGGTCCTGGTTCCCACCTCGGCCCATGGCACAAACCCCGCCACGGCCGCCTTCGTCGGCTACTCGGTCACCGAGATCGCCCAGACCGCCGACGGCCGCGTCGACCTCGCTGACCTCGCCGCGAAGCTCGGCCCCGACGTCGCCGCGATCATGGTCACCAATCCGAACACCTGCGGGCTTTTCGAGCGCGATGTGATCGAGATCGCCCGTCTCACCCACGAGGCAGGCGCTTATTTCTATTGCGACGGAGCGAATTTCAACGCGATCGTCGGGCGCGTGCGCCCCGGCGACCTTGGCGTCGACGCCATGCACATCAACCTGCACAAGACCTTTTCCACCCCACACGGTGGCGGCGGCCCAGGAGCCGGGCCCGTGGTTCTTTCCGAGGCTCTGGCTCCCTTCGCCCCGGCGCCCTGGATCGTCCACGGACCTGATGGGCTGAAACTGGTCGAGGAGGCCATCGGGGAAGCCGCGCAGGCGTTTGGCCGGATGTGCGCCTTCCAAGGCCAGATGGGCATGTTCGTCCGGGCCTACGCCTACATGCGCAGCCACGGCTGCGATGGCCTGCGCCAGGTGGCCGAGGACGCCGTGCTGAATGCCAACTACATCAAGGCCCGCCTCTCGGTCGAGATGACGCCGGCGTTCCCGCAGGGGCCCTGCATGCACGAGGCCCTGTTCGACGACACCTGGCTGGAAGGGGCAGGAATTACGACCCTCGACTTCGCCAAGGCGATGATCGACGAGGGCTTCCACCCGATGACCATGTATTTCCCCCTGGTGGTGCACGGGGCGATGCTGATCGAACCCACCGAGACGGAATCCAAGCGCGAGCTTGATCGGTTTTGCGAGGCGCTGCTTGCGTTGGCCAGGGCGGCCAAGGCGGGCGACGTCGAGCGGTTCACGGGCGCGCCCTACCTTGCCCCCCTGCGCCGCCTCGACGAAACACAGGCCGCGAGAAAGCCCAAATTGGCGTGGCGCCCGGAACCCACAACTGTGGCGCCGGCGCCATTGGCGGCCGAATAGCGGGAAATGAGGAAATTTTAACGGGCTGGCGCCTTTACGACTCCTAAGGTCGTTCGCATATCAGGTTCGCACGGCGGCGGTTCGACCTCCCCTTGGGCCTGTCGCGTGTTTCCAGGTTTGCTCCCAGTGACTATCGCCATGCCCTCTTTGCGCGTGAACCGCGCCTCCGACGAATTCGCGCGCGAACTTGCTTCGCGCGTGGCTCGCTGGCTTCTGATCGGGTTGGGCCTCGTCATCATGCTCGTGGGGCTTCCCCTGGTCGCGCTGCCCGGGCACATCGGCCTTCCGCTGATGGTTGTCGGGCTGATGATCGTCCTGCGCAATTCGTTCAGCGCCAAGCGCCGGTTCGTGCGCATGCAGCGGGCCCACCCGAACGTGGTGTTCCCGATCCGCCGCCTGATGCGGCGCGAACCGGAGATCATTCAGGTGTTCTGGCAACAGTACCTGCGCGTCGAACGCCTGGTCCTGCCGCGGCGCGCCCGCTTCGCCGTCAAGAGCCGCCGCTATCTGAAGCGCCGGCTGCGGCGCGCCACCGTCTAGGGCCCCACGGGGCCGCCTCGATGCAATCGAAGCGGGGCGCACGCGACCTGCCCTGGATGCGAACGATCACCCAAGAACGAGAAACGCCCCGAGATTGCTCTCGGGGCGTTTCCATTTTCGGTGGGCGCGGGACGCCTCAGGCTATTGCAGCTTCCCAGCCAACTGTCCGATGGCCAGGTCGATCAAGGGGTCGGTCTTGGCGACCTTGATGCGGGCGGCAAGCACCTGCTCGGCCAGTTGGGCGGCCAGTTCGCCGGCGGCAGCCTTCACCTCGGCGGCGGCTTGCGCCTCGGCCACGGCGATGCGGCGCTCGGCCAATTGACCGCGGCGCTCGATCTGCTCGGCCAGCCGGACCTGAGCCTCTGCCTGGCTGCGCTTGGCCTGCTCCTCGGCGTTGGCCAGGATCTCTGCAGACAGCTTTTCCGACTGCTCGTGGTCAGACTGGATCCGGGCCAGAAGGGCCTGGGCCTCCTCGCGGAGGCGGTTGGCTTCATCGAGCTGGGCGCGAACCTTTTCGCCGGCATCGCCCAGCGCCTTCCAGGCGAACCTGTGGACGCCGGCCGCGACCAGCACGAGCAGGAACACCACGAAGGCGACGCCCACCCAGAAGTGGGCTTCAGTGATGAGTGACATGGCCTTCAGGTTCCTCTGGCGGCGCCGGCCGCCGCGAGCTCGGCCGCGCCGGCGGGTCGGCCGGTGAGCTTGCCGACAATGGCGCCGGCCGCGTCAGCGGCGATGCCCGCCACGTTTGTCATAGCCGCATCGCGAGCCTTGCTGATGCGGGCCTCCGCTTCGCCGGCGATCGCCGCCAGCTTGGCTTCTTCCGCAGCGAGCTTCTCGGCGACCTCGGCCTGGGCCTTGGCGCGAGCTTCGGCCGCCACGCGTTGGGCGACGGCGCGAGCTTGGGCGCTCTCGGCGGCCGCGGCTTGCGCCTGGGCTTCAGCCTCGTCCTTCATCCGGCGCGCGTCGGCGATATCGCCGCTGATCTTGCCCTCGCGGGCGTCGATCGTGCCGCCGACCCGCGGTGCGGCGAACAGGCGGATGAACACCAGCATCGCGGCGAAGATGATCAGGAACCAGGCGATCTGGCCCGGCCACCATTGGAAGTCGAACTGCGGCAAGCCGGCTTTCGCCGGTGCGCCCGTGCTTTCTTGGGTCTGGTCCGCCATGGGGCGATCCGTCTCTTACGGACGCGGCTTAAGAGCCGAACAGGATGATCAGCGAGACCACGAAGGCGAACAGGCCCATGGTTTCGGTCAGCGCCATGCCGAGGAACAGCATGGTCTGCTGGCTGGCGGCGCCGGCGGGGTTGCGGATGGCGGCTTGCAGGTAGTTGCCGAACAGGACGCCGAGGCCGACACCGGCCCCGATCATGCCCATGGCGGCAAGACCCGCGCCGATCAGCTTGTAGGTATGGAAGTCAGCAACAGCGGCGTTCATGTCAGATAGTCCTCTTGGATAGCGGTTCGGGTTAGTGGCCGTGACCGAAGTTCACGACCTCGTTGAGGTAGACCGTGGCCAGGGCCGCGAAGACGAAGGCCTGCAGGACCGCGACCACCAGCTCCAGGCCGGTGAGCGCCACGATCATGGCGAAGGAGAGCGCGCTCGGGATGAAGGCCAACGTCGCCATGCCTCCCGAGAGGCCGACGATGGCGAGCGCGACGACGAAGGAGCCGAACAGGCTCATCACCACGTGCCCGCCCAGCATGTTGCCGAACAAGCGCATGGCCAGCGTCACCGGGCGCACGAAGTAGGAGAGCATCTCGATCGGGGCCATCAGGATCGCCCCGATCACGCCCATGCCGGAAGGAAAGAAGAGGCCCAGGAACTTCGGACCGTGTTTGATGAAGCCCAGGATGAAGACGCTGAAGAACGTCAGGACCGCAAGCGTGGCGGTCACCGCCAGTTGCGAGGTCACCGCGAAGGTCCAGGACTGGCCGGCGATGTTGCCGACCGCGAACACCACGCTCATTAGGTTGAGCGTCAGGATGACCATGAACAGCGTGAAGAGGTAGGGCACGTAGGGCCTGCCATGCGGACCCAGGATCGGTCCGACGAGCACGCGGTCGATGATGTTGTAGAGCGCCTCGGCAACCGCCTGGCCACGGTTCGGCACGATCTCGCGCCGAGCGGTCAGGGCGAAGAACAGCACGATCAGCACCGCGCCGACGATCATCGTCAGGACGGAGTTGTTGATCGACATGTCCACGGGGATCTTGCCGATATGGAACGTCGGCAGATCCACGATCTTGTGGATCTGGAACTGTTCCATCGGGTCGATGGCCGGTTGGTTCGCCATGAGCGGCCTTAGTCCTCGTCCTCGTCGTCCGGAACGCTGGGTGCAGGACCCTGGCGTTCCATTGCAATTTTGCTCGCCTTCGCCGCGGAGCTGACCGCCACGAAGATGGAAAGTCCTCCGCCGACCAGCAGACCGCTGACCAGGCCGAAGGGGGCTATTTTGGCGAAGCGTTGATCCACGAGCCAGCCGAGACCAGCTCCACCAAGCACCCCACCCACCACTTCGCCCACGAAGCGGTATCCCTGCGCCATGGCCGCGTGAGTATCGACACTCACCTTGCGGGCTTGCGCCGCCTCTGCCGCTCCCAAGCGCTGATCGAGGCTCCGAAGGGCCTCATCTGGCGGATCGTTGGGGTGTGGCATACGTCGGAAGGCCTTAGGGCCGCGACGTCGCCGCCACGGCTGGGGCTTCAGGTCGCGCGGAACCTATAGACCGTGCTGCGGCGCGTCAAGGCTAGGCGACCACGGTTTAGGACGTTGTTTTTGCAAGATATTTGTGAGGTCGCGACACAAGGTCCACCCCCACGACTCACAGCTTGGCCCATTGCCCAACTTACTGAGCGGCCATGGCCTCGGCCTGGTGCAGATCAACCGAGACCAATTGCGATACCCCTCGCTCGCCCATGGTGACCCCGAATAGCCGGTCCATGCGAGCCATGGTGACCGGATTGTGGGTTATGGCGATGAAGCGCGTCTCGGTGCGTCGCCGCATTTCATCCAGCATGTTGCAGAAGCGGTCCACGTTGGCGTCATCCAGCGGCGCGTCGACCTCGTCGAGCACGCAGATCGGCGCCGGCTGGGCCAGGAACACGGCAAAGATGAGCGCCGTTGCGGTCAGCGCCTGCTCACCGCCGCTCATCAGGCTCATGGTCGCCATGCGTTTGCCGGGCGGACAGGCAAAGATCTCCAGGCCGGCTTCCAGCGGATCGTCCGATTCGACCAACCGCAGCTCCGCCTGCCCTCCCTGGAAAAGCGCCTGGAAGAGCGTCTTGAAGTGTTCGTTGATCACGTCGAAGGCCGCCAGGAGGCGTTCGCGGCCCTCGCCGTTCAACTCGTCGATCCCCTGGCGAAGGCGAGCGATTGCGCCGGTCAGGTCCGAGCGTTCGGTCTGCATGGCCGAAAGCCGGCCAGCGTGCTCTGCGGCCTCCTCCTCGGCGCGAAGGTTCACCGGCCCGATGGCGTCGCGCTGACGCTCGAGGTTGAAGAGGTGCGTTTCGACCCCGCCGGCGTCGGTCGGAATGGCGACGGCCTCGTCCGCCAGCTTCTGTGCGAGCGCCTCGGGTTCGATCCTGGCGGCCTCGCGGATCTGGCTGGCGACCTCGGCCAACCGCGCCCGGGCGGCCTCGGCGTGGGCGGCCAGGCTCGCGCGAAGCTCGCGGGCTTCGGAGGCGGCGGCTTCGGCCGCACGAAGACCACGGTCAGCCTCCGCCCGCTCGTGCTCGGCGGCGGCCAATGCGTCGGACGACTTGGCGCGCCGGGCTTCAGCAACCGTGAGCTCGTCCAGGAGCGCCGCGCGGCGGGTTTCCAGCGTCTCCGGGGCGATTCTGGCCGCGGCGTGTTCGGCCTCCGACTTGGCGCGGGCGGCGGCCAGGCTGTCCAGCCGCTTGGCGGCGGCCTGCGAGCGGCGCGTCCAGTCCTCGGTATCGCGGTTCAGCAATTCGAGCCGGCGTGCACGCCCGTCGCGATCGCGCACCTCGGCATCCAGCGCCGCGCGCGCGGCCGCGGCGGCTTCGCGCGCGGGCCCCGCTGCGGCCCGGGCGCTGGCGAGACGCTCGGCGAGTTCGTCGCCCTGGCCCGCCGTGGCGGCTTCCGCCTCGATGGCTGCAAGCGCCTGCTCATGCTCGGCGAGCTCGACCTCGAAACGCCGTATGACATCGTCGAGGGAGGCCGCATGCGCTTCCCTGCGCGCAGCCTCGCGATCGAAGCGCTCCAGGGCCGTGCGGGAAGCCGACGCCTTCTGCTCCATCGCGGGAATCTCCCGCCGGGCGGCGCGCAGGGCCTCTTCGATCCCGGTAAGACGCCCTGCCGCCTCGGCCAGGGATTTGCGGGCCGCATCAGCCTTGGGCGTCAGCGTTTCGATCTCGGTCTCGACCTCGGCCAGGCGGGTCTTCTGCTCCAGCCGCACGGCCGCGGGCTTGGGCGCGTCCGCCCGCGCCGTGAAGCCGTCCCAACGCCAGAGGTCGCCCTCGCGCGAAACCAGCCGACACCCGGGCGCAAGGCCGGCCTGCAGGCGGTCGCCCTCGGCTCGGTCGACCAGGGCCGTGAAGGCCAAGCGAGCCGCGAGCGCGGCCGGCGCCTTGACCAGGCCCAGCAACGGCCTCGCGCCTGGGGGCCATGTCGGCGCCTCGGCGTCGCGCCCGCCCCAGAACGCCGGAGCCGTCCGGTCGAGCGCCGCGTCGAGGTCATCGCCCAGAGCTGCGGCCAGCGCAGCCTCCAAGCCCCGCTCGGGCGAGACCGCGTCCAGCGCCGGAGCAAACCCGCCGCGCCGCGCCTGGGCGACCAACGCAGCCAGCGCGCGCGCCTCCGCGGTAAGCCGCCCGAGCTGTTCGTCGAGCTTGCGGGCGGCTTCCCGGCAAGCGGCCTCAGCTCCCTGTGCGGCCGTACGGTCTTCCTCGGCGGTCTCCATTGCGGCGCGGGCCGCAGAAAGCGAAGCCTCGGCGGCTTCCAGATCGGCCTTGGCCTGGGCGGCCTGGGGATTGGCGCCAACTCCCAGAGCCTCGCGTTCGCCCCGCGCCTGGTCGAGCGCGCGACGGGTGCGAGAGAGCCGCATCCGCGCCTCCTCGAGGCGACCACGCGCTGCCTGGCGTTGAGCCTCCTCCGCGGCGACCTGGGCGGCGAGGCCCTCGACCTCGACGTCGGCGGCGGCGCGGGCCGCCTCTGCGGCCTTGGCCTCCGCTTCAAGCGCGGGAATGCGTTCAGGCGCGCCTTTGATCGCCGCCTCCAGGGCCTCGAGGTCCTCAGCCAGCCGTTTCAGGGCGGCGTCGGCATCGTCGACGATGTGCTGCTCTCGGCCGCGATCGGAATCGATGCGGGCAAGGTCCTCGATCAGGCGCTTCAGCTCGGCGGCGTGGGCCTCGTGTTCGCGGTCGAGGCGATCCTTGTCGATCGCGAGCTTGTGGAGGATGGCCGCCGCGATGGTTTCGGCCTCGCGAAGCGGTTTGATCGCTTCGTCGGCGTGCGCGGCGCGGGTCGTCGCAGCCGCCGCGGTCGTGGCGGTCTCTTCCACCGCCCGTATCGCCGCGGCGGCTTCGGCGCCCAGGCGCTCGGCGGAGGACTTGGCCTCGGCCCAACGGGCGTAGAGCACCGCCCCCTGCAGCGCGCGGATCTCAGCCGAGAGCTTCCTGTAGCGTTCCGCCTGGCGGGCCTCTCGCCTCAATCGACCGAGCGTCGCCTCGAGTTCCCGGGCCACATCTTCCAGCCGCGCCAGGTTTGACTCGGCGGCCCGCAGCCGCAGCTCCGCCTCGTGGCGGCGAGAATGCAGGCCGGAGACACCGGCCGCCTCCTCCAGGATCATCCGCCGGTTCTGCGGCTTTGCGGCGATCAGCTCGGAGATCTGGCCCTGGCGGACCAGGGCCGGGGAGTTGGATCCGGTCGAAGCGTCCGCGAACAGCAGCTGAACGTCACGGGCCCGCACCTCGCGGCCGTTGATCCGGTAGGTCGAGCCCTCCCCCCGATCGATCCGCCGGACCACCTCGAGCACCGGGTGGTCGTTGAAGGCAGCCGGGGCGCGACGGCTTGCGTTGTCGATGGTCAGCGCCACCTCGGCATGATTGCGCGAGGGCCGGTTGGCGGCTCCGGCGAAGATCACGTCGTCCATGCCTCCGGCCCGCATGGCCTTGGCGGAGTTGGCGCCCATCACCCAGCGAAGGGCCTCCAGGAGGTTCGACTTGCCGCAGCCGTTGGGGCCCACGACGCCCGTGACGCCGGGTTCGATCCTGAATTCGGTCGGATCGACGAAGGACTTGAAGCCCGAAAGGCGCAGCCGCTGGAAATGCAAGGGCGTCTAGCGGCCTCCTCGCTTGGTGGCCGCCGCGATTGCCGCGTCGAGATCGGCAGGCGTCTGCGGAATGTCGGCGACGCGCTGGCCGTTGATGAACAAGGTGGGGGTCGAGTCCACGCCGTCCTGCTCAGATGCGCGTTGCGCGCGCGCGGTCACGGCATCGATCGCCGCCTGGTCTTGAAGGCAGGCCGCAAATTTCGCCGCGTCGACGCCGTTGGCGGCGCCAATCTCCTCAAGGATCGGCTTGATGCTCCCCGTCTGCCATCGTGGCTGGCTGCGGAACACCTCGTCGACCACTTTGAAATATTTATCCGGTCCCGCGCAGCGGGCCATCAGGAAGCCCGCAGCGGCCACGGTGGCAGGCTGGGTGAGCATCTCCTTCAGCGTGTAACGCACCTTGCCGGTGTCGATATACTTGGCCTTGAGGACCGGGAAGATCGTCTCGTTGAAATGGGCGCAGTGCGGACAGCTCAGCGAGGCGTATTCAATCACCTCGATCTTCGCCTTGGGACTGCCCATGCTCATGTCGTCGGGAAGCCTCACCGGCGGGGCGGCCGAAGCGGAGGCGGCGGCCAACATGGCTGTCGCGGCGACAAGTGCTGCAGCGATGAAGGGACGACGGCTCAGCATGCGACGTAAAACCTCCCGGATCTCGGATTAAAGCGCGATTCCCGCCGCTCGGCGCATCGGGCCTTCTGCACGCAGGCGATGGGGCGCAAGCAGGGCTTAGTCAACCGCCCGCCGTTGTCGCAGCACGCCTCGTCCCAAAGCCATGAGCGCCGTCTTCAGCTTGCCCTCCGGGGCTGCGGCAAGATCCCTCGCGAGACCGGCTTCTTCGGCGGCGTCGAGAGGCGGTAGCCGCCGCCGGGTCTTGGCCGCCGGTTCGTACTTCTTCTGCAATGGCCCCTGGACAATGCGCAGCTTCTGCACGGCGTCGGCCCCCAGGAAAAGGTTCACCCGCGCCAGGATCTCTTGGGCCTGGTGCTGGATGATCGCGGCGGCGGGCCCTGCAACGCGGATCTCCAAAGATGACGGCCCGCCGTTTCGGCCGCGCGTCAGCTTCACCGGCTCGGTGCGCTTGGCGATCTCAGCGCCAACGACCTCCCGCCAGCGGGCCTCCAGCGCCGCAGAGCCCTGGCCGAACTTGGCGTCGAACTCCTTGAGCGCCTTGTTCAGCGCCCGGCCAAGCGGCGGCGGCGGACGCCGCTGCGGGCGCGTGCGCTTCGCCGCGAGAATAAGGAGCGCCTCTTGCGGGGACGGCAGGGGACGATCGGACATGAGCCACCTTATCGTCATCGCGCCGCGGCGATAAGGAGGAGGCGTGAACCTCAAGCTCCTCCGCGCAAAAATCCTCGCCTGGTACGACGAAAACGCCCGCGACCTGCCCTGGCGCATCCGGCCGCAGGCGCGCGCCGCGGGCGAGCGTCCCGATCCCTACCGCGTCTGGCTTTCGGAAGTGATGCTGCAGCAGACCACCGTGCCGCACGCGACGCCCTATTTCCTGAGGTTCGCGGCGCGATGGCCAAGCGTCATCGACCTGGCCGCCGAGGCCGACGGCGAGGTGATGGCCGCCTGGGCGGGGCTGGGCTACTACGCCCGCGCTAGGAATCTCTTGGCCTGCGCCCGGGCTGTAGCGGACCACCACGCGGGCGACTTTCCGGTCACGGAAGCGGGCCTGCGCGCTTTGCCCGGCCTTGGCCCCTATACCGCCGCCGCTGTCGCCGCGATCGCTTTCGACCAACCCGCCAACGTGGTCGACGGCAATGTCGAGCGGGTGATGGCGAGGCTGTTCGCGATCGACGAGCCGCTTCCCGAGGCCAAGCCGCAGTTGAAACGGCTGGCCGCAGGTCTGCTCGGCGACGATCGCCCCGGGGACTGGGCGCAGGCCTTGATGGACCTGGGCGCGACGGTCTGCAGGCCCAAGGCGCCCATCTGCGAGCGCTGTCCGGCGGTCGCCCACTGCGCAGCGCTGGCGGCCGGCTCGCCGGAAACCTACCCGCGCCGAACCGCCAGGGCCGAACGCCCGCACCGCTATGGCGTGGCCTATGTGATGACCCGCGGCGACGAGGTGGCCCTGGTCCGCCGTCCGCCCAAGGGTTTGCTTGGCGGCATGCTGGCGCTTCCGACATCCGACTGGCGCCCCACGCGCTGGAGCGACGCCGAAGCCCTGGCCGCCGCCCCGGCGACAGCGCGATGGCGCAGCGTCGGCGAAGTCGAGCACGGCTTCACCCATTTCACGTTGACACTGCAGCTTCTGCGCGCCGAGGCGGAGGCTCCCGATCACATGATCTGGACCCCCCGGCGGGGCCTCGAGGCCCTGCCAAGCGTCTTCCTCAAGGCCTCGCGCGCCGGCCTCTCCAGTCTGCTTTAGGGGCCGACAGCCTTCTCCAGCCCTTCCCAGCATCGTGGCGTGAACGCGAAGCCCGTCAGAAGGCTTCTCGAGGGCCGGCTATCGGCCCTCGGCGTGAAAGCTGCGCAGGGCCAGGGGCGCCTTTGGGCCTCAAAGAACCTGCACCGGACGAGCGATGAGAACTTCCGCGCTCCGGGATAACGCAGATATATGAAGCTCACGAGTCACGATCGCCCCAACTGGCGCTTGTCTCCCCCGCCCGGCTCGGCGGAAAGTGCCGGCGATGGATTCCCAACCGATACGCTGCAGTTGGCGCGGCATGGCCGGCGACCCGCTCTACGAGGCCTACCACGACACTGAGTGGGGCATGCCGGAATGCGAGTCCCGCGCCCTATGGGAGAAGCTGGTGCTGGACGGCTTCCAGGCGGGGCTGGCCTGGATCACCATCCTTCGCAAGCGCGAGGCGTTCCGCGCGGCCTTCGACAATTTCGATCCGGAGAAGGTGGCGCGCTACGGCGAGGCCGATCGCGCCCGGTTGATGGCCGACGCCGGCATCGTTCGCTCCAACGCCAAGATCGATGCGGCGATCTCAGGGGCGAAGATCTACCTGGACATGCGCGAGGCCGGCGAGGACTTCTCCGATTTCTGCTGGAGCTTCACGGGCGGCAAGCCGATCCAGAATCGCTGGAGCGGGGTCGGCGACGTGCCCGCGCAGACCCCGCTCGCCGTCGAGGTTTCCAAAGGTCTGAAGGCCAAGGGCTTTAAGTTCGTGGGCCCGGTGATCGTCTACGCATGGATGCAGGCGGTGGGGATGGTCAACGATCACCAGACGACGTGCTTCCGGCACGAGTCGATCCGCAAGATGGGAGCGTAGGCGTGCCCAACGGGACCACCATGCTTCTCGAAAAAGCCTTCGTCGGCGGCCTGGTGTGCGGCGTCGACGAAGCGGGCCGCGGACCGTGGGCAGGGCCGGTTAGCGCCGGCGCCGTGATCCTCAATCCGAAGAAGATTCCCAAGGGACTGGACGATTCCAAGAAACTTTCGGCCAAGACCCGCGAGACGCTGGAGGTCGAGATCAAGGCCAAGGCGATGGCCTGGGGCGTGGGTTTTGCCTCCGTCCAGGAGATCGCCACCCTCAACATCCTGCACGCAACCGGCCTGGCGATGCGCCGCGCCGTCGAGGCCCTGGCGGTGCGGCCGGACTTTGCGCTGGTGGACGGCAACTACAGCTTCAAATTGCCATGCGAGGTGAAGACTGTGGTGGGCGGGGACGGAAAGTCGAAATCCATCGCCGCCGCCTCGATCCTGGCCAAGGTGGCCCGCGACCGGCTGATGGTCGAGATGGACGCCCGCTACCCCGGCTACGGCTTCGCCAGCCACAAGGGCTACCGCGCCCCGCTCCACGCCGAGGGCCTTCTGGCTCTGGGCCCCTGTGAGATCCACCGCATGACGTGGGGGCCAGTGAAGCTCGCCATGATGGGCAAGGACCCGCTACGGGCCTTCGACGATGTGATGCAGGACGAGCTGCCGTTCGCAGATTGACCGGCTGAATCAAGCTTGACCCGGCGCCGCGCTGACCGCGAGGCATGGCGCATGAGCGATGACGTATCCGATCTCATCCGTGGGCTTCGCTTGCAGGCGATGGCCTGCCGCGGCCTGGGCTCCCCGCTGAACGGCGATCTCCTCGAGCGCGCCGCCGACGACTGGCTGGCCGGCGGCCCGGTGCGGGCCTTGCTCGAACCGTGGGCCGGGCTGGACCTGAAGGGTCAGTTCGACACCGCCGTCGCGCTTCGGCTCATCGGGGCGTGGCATGAGCTGGCGCTGTCAGGGGAGGACGAAGCGGTCTCCCGCGCTTACGACCGCCTCGACGTCGGGATGATCTGGAGCGCCGTGCAAACGGCCATGGTTTCGCACCGCGACCGGTTCGCCGCGTTCATGACCCACGAGCCGCAGACCAACGAAGTGCGTCGCTCGATCTGCCTGGTCGGCGGTTTCCTCGAGATCGCCGAGGCGACGCGCCTGCCTCTGCGGTGTTTCGAAATCGCCGCCAGCGCTGGTTTGAACCTTTCATGGGACCGCTATCGCTACCGCCTCGGCGAAGCCACCTGGGGCGATCCGGGCGCGAGCGTCTCGATGGACACAGACTGGACCGGGCCCGCACCGCCCGTCGGGGCCACGGTGGAGGTCGTCGAGCGTGCGGCCTGCGACCGTCGGCCCACGAACCTCAAAGACCCCAACGAACGCCGGCGACTGATGGCCTACATCTGGGCCGACCAGACCGAACGCCTGGCGCGCGCGCGCGCCGCGATCGAGGTGGCGCTGTCGAACGGCGTCGAGGTGGAGAGCGCCGACGCCGTCGCCTGGACCGGCGAACGCGTCACGCTCCGGCCAGGGACCACGACCGTCCTCTATCACTCGGTGTTCTGGCAATACATGCCGCCCGAAAGCCAGGCCGCGCTTGAACAACTGATCGGCGAGATCGGCGCGGCCGCGAGCGCCGATGCGCCGTTCGCCTGGCTGCGGATGGAGCCGCCTGGCAGCGTTCCCCGGATGGACGTCAGCCTGAGGCTGTGGCCCGGCGGCGAAGAGCGGGTCCTGGCGGAAGTTCATCCGCATGGCGCCCACGTCCACTGGGCCGGCGCGTGAGCCTGGACAGTTGCGCCCGCCCGGTCGCAGGTTGAAGGTTAAGGCCCCGTTCACCACGCTCGGCAACGGCTCCTTCACCATGTGCGGCCAGGATTCAGACTCCTGAATCGATGAGGCGAGTATGGGCGTTGCGGCTGACACCATCATCCTGGGCGACTGCCTCGAGGAACTGAAGAAGTTGCCGGACCGGTCCGTCGACCTGGTTTTCGCCGATCCGCCCTACAACCTGCAACTCGGCGGTGACCTGCTGCGGCCCGACAATTCCAAGGTCGACGCGGTTGACGACGAATGGGACCAGTTCGAGAGTTTCTCGGCTTACGACGCCTTCACCAAGGCCTGGCTGGCCGAATGCCGGCGCGTCCTGAAGGACGATGGCGCGCTCTGGGTGATCGGCAGCTACCACAACATCTTCCGGGTCGGCTCGACCCTCCAGGACCTGGGGTTCTGGATCCTCAACGACATCGTTTGGCGCAAGTCGAACCCGATGCCGAACTTCAAGGGCACGCGCTTCACCAACGCCCATGAGACACTGATCTGGGCCGCCAAGTCGCGCGGCGCTCGGCGCTATACCTTCAACTACGACGCGATGAAGATGGCCAACGACGAGCTGCAGATGCGCTCTGACTGGAGCCTGCCCCTCTGCACCGGCGAGGAGCGGCTGAAGGACGACACAGGCGCCAAGGCCCACCCGACCCAGAAGCCCGAGGCGCTGCTGGTTAGGCTCATCCTGGCGTCGACGAAGCCAGGCGACGTCATCCTTGATCCCTTCTTCGGCACCGGCACAACGGGCGCAGCCGCGCGCCGCCTCGGCCGCCGCTACATCGGCATCGAACGCGAGGAGGCCTACGCCAAGCTCGCCAAAGCCCGCATCGCCAAGGTGATCCCCGCGACCGCCGAAGAGATGATTGTCACCGGTTCAAAGAAGTCCGAGCCGCGCATCCCCTTCGGCCAGATCGTCGAGGCGGGCCTGCTGCGCGCCGGCGACATCCTCTACGATGACAAGGGTCGTCACGCCGCCCGGGTGCGGGCCGACGGCAGCCTGGTGGTGGGTGATCTGTCCGGCTCGATCCACAAGGTCGGCGCCATGGTGCAGTCGCAGCCGGCCTGCAATGGTTGGACCTACTGGCACTTCAAGTCGGACAAGGGACTGGCCCCCATCGACGTCCTGCGCGCCAAGGTTAGAAGCCAGATCGCAGCCTGATCAGGCCGCCTCGGTTCGTAGCGCATTTACGAACCAGGCCGGTCGCTCGAGGACCACCGGACGGCCGTCGACCGTGAGGCCGCCGGCTTCGACGCGGTCGAGGCGCACCAGCGCCATGGCGCGCCCAGCCGCCCCGGACAAGACCTCGCCGGCGCGTAACGTCCCGGACAGGATCTCCGACCCCGGCGCAGGCGCCGAACCCTCGAAGCTGATCGGCAGCATACGGCTCTTCACCTGACCGCGACGCTTCATCCGCGAGGTGGTCTCCTGGCCGACGAAGCAGCCCTTCTTGAAGTCGATGCCGTTCAGGAGGTCGAAGTTGGCTTCGATAGGATAGGTCTTGTCAGACCCCCAGTCGGCCGGACCGGGAACGCCCAGCCGCAGCTTCTGCCGCTCGCGGGTCTCTTCATCGACGATGGCAGCGCCTGCCGGGGCCGAAGCGCCATATCCGCGCCAACCCAGTCCCGGCGCCCGCGGATCGATCGTCCAGCCCTGGCCTGGCGCCTCGCTCGGGCCTGCCTCGGACGCCGCCCGAAAGAGGATCGAGACGGGCGTCTCGTCCGGTTTCAGCTCCACCTTGGCCCGCAGCCGATACATGCCCAGGCGCTGAAGAATGGCGGATCGCTCTTCGGACAGCACGTCCAGCCAGGCGCCATCCGGCCGCCCGACCACGAACAGGTCATAGAGGAGCCGGCCCTGAGCGGTCAGCAGCGCACCGAACCGCGCCTCGCCAGGCGAAAGTGTCGCGACGTCCTGGGTGATCAGACCCTGCAGGAAGTCCCGCCAATCCGGACCCGAAATCGCGATCAGGGCGCGGCTCGGCAGTGGGGCGTAGTTCAGCGTTTCGCTCATCATTCACAATTTGGGGCGTCCGGCGGTGGAGCGCCAGCGTTACGCATCCTATAGAGGGTCAATGGTCCGTGGCGCATTTCCGATCCTGTTCATCACCTCCAACCGGATCGGCGATGCGGTGCTGTCGTCGGGCCTCCTGAAACGGCTGTCCGAGGAGATCCCCAACGCCCGCTTCACGGTGGCGGCGGGGCCGGTGGCGGCCCCCTTGTTCGAGGAGGTCCCGGCCCTCGACCAAGTCATTATCCTGGCAAAGGCGAAGAACGGCAGCCACTGGTTCGACCTCTGGCGGCAGGTGCGCCGGACCCGCTGGGGCCTGGTGGTCGACCTGCGGGGCTCGGGCCTCTCGCGGTTCATCAGCACGAAGCGGCGCGCGATCTGGCGCAAGGCCTCCGGCCCCCCCATCCACAAGGTGATCGAGGCTGCGCGCATCCTGAAGATCGAGGACGACCCTGCCGCACCCTTCATCTTTACTTCGGCCGAGACCGAAGCGCGTGCCGCTGAGCTGACGGCGGGCTTCGGGCCGATCCTGGCGCTGGCGCCGGCTGCCAACTGGCTCGGCAAGACCTGGCCGCTGGAACGATTCTCCCGTGTCGCCATGCGACTGCTGGATCCTGAGGGCCCGATGAAGGACGGCCGGCTGATGGTGCTGGGCGGACCCGAGGACGCCAAGCTGGCCAGGGGCCTGCGTGACGTCGTCATGCGCAAACAATTCATCAACCTGACCGAGGACACCGACCTGCTGACCGCCCATGCCTGCCTGAAGCGCGCCAGGCTGTTCATCGGCAATGACTCGGGCACCATGCATCTGGCGGCGGCGGCCGGCGTCCCGACGGTCGGCCTGTTCGGACCTTCCGACGAGCAGCTCTATGGCCCCTGGGGCGCGGACACCCGAGTCGCACGGGGCCCCCGAAGCTTCGAGGAGATCCGGGCGGTTGACCCGGGGTTTGGGCAGGCGCTCTGTCACATGATGGACCTGTCGGTGGAGACGGTAGTGCGGACCGCCGAGGAACTGTTGGCCGCCACGGACGGGGAACATGCCTGAGACCTATGATCTGATCGTGCGCGGCGGCGAGGTCGTGAACCACGCCGGCCGCGGCCGGGCCGACGTGGGCGTGCGCGGCGGTAAGATCGCCGCCGTCGGCGACCTTGCGCACGCCGCCGCCGGGGAGGTGTTCGACGCCACGGGCCTGACCGTGATGCCGGGCGTCATAGACACACAGGTGCATTTTCGCGAACCGGGCCTGGAGTGGAAGGAAGACCTCGAGACCGGCTCCCGGGCCGCGGCGTTAGGTGGCGTCGTCGCTGTCTTCGAGATGCCCAACACCGAACCCACCACGACCGATCCCGACGCGCTCGCCGACAAGCTCGTCCGCGCCAAAGGCCGCATGCACTGCGACCACGCCTTTTACGTCGGTGGCACCCATGAAAATGCGCAGTGGCTCGGCGAGTTGGAGCGCCTGCCCGGCTGCTGCGGGATCAAGGTGTTCATGGGCGCGTCCACCGGCACCCTCCTGGTGCAGGACGACGAGGGCATCGAGCAGGTGCTGCGCCACGTAAACCGGCGCGCGGCCTTCCATTCCGAGGACGAATACCGCCTGGCCGAGCGCCGGCCGCTCGCCCGCACCGGCGACTGGACCAGCCACTACGAGGTACGTGACGCCCAGTCGGCGATCCAGTCCACCGAGCGCCTGGTGCGGATCGCCACCGCGCTAGGCAAGCGTATCCATGTCCTGCACGTCACCACCGCTGACGAGATCGGGTTCCTCGCCGCCCACAAGGACGTCGCGAGTGTGGAACTGACGCCGCAACACCTGACACTGGCCGGGCCCGAGGCCTATGAGCGGCTCAAGGGCTACGCCCAGATGAACCCGCCGATCCGTGGGGCCGAGCACCGGGCCGCGCTCTGGGCGGGCCTGGCCAGCGGCGTCGCCGACGTACTGGGCTCCGACCATGCCCCGCACACCTCGGAGGAGAAGGCGCGGCCCTACCCCGCCTCGCCCTCCGGAATGCCCGGCGTACAGACTCTGTTGCCGGTTATGCTGACCCACGTCGCCGAGGGCCGTCTGACGCTGGAGCGGCTCGTCGACCTCACCAGCCATGGTGCGAACCGGCTGTTCGGCCTCGCCGACAAGGGCCGCCTGGCCGAGGGTTACGACGCCGATCTGACCATCGTCGACCTGAAGGCCCGCCGCACCATCCGCCACGACATGATGGCCAGCCGCGTTGGCTGGACCCCCTTCGACGGCATGGAGGCCAAGGGCTGGCCGATGGCGACCATCATCCGTGGGACCGTGGTCATGCGCGACGGTGAAATGGTCGCCCCGCACCTGGGCGAGCCCGTGCGGTTCGCAGAGACGCTCGCGCACTGAGGCGAAAAACTTTCCGGGGCTTGCATCCCGCCTCGAAGCTGGCGGCCTCTATCCAATAGCAACGCCTGTTTTCTTACCCTCGGAGAGATCCCGTGATCGGCGCCGTCCAGATCCTCATTGCGCTTCTCGTGCCCGGCCTCGTCGTAATGTTCAGCGCCTTCCTGAGGTCGCGCGAACGCATCAAGCTGCTCGATGTCATCCTGGCCACGAGCCAGGCGGGTCAGCCGGTATCGCCGGAACTCATTCGGTCCTTGCCTGGCGGGCGTGAAGTCCCTGCGCCACGGCTCGACCTGCGCCGTGGCGTGATCCTGATCGCCATCGGCGCAGCGCTCGCCGCCATCGGCCTTTGCACCTACTTCGGCATCGCCAGCGAGCGCGGCGACGGCGCAGTGGCGTGGGGCGTCGCCATTGCGGCCGTCGGCGCGATCCCCATCAGTATCGGTATCGCGCTCGTCTACCTTAGCCGCGCCGACCGCGGCGCTATCGCCTCCTGAACACCGTCTTTTCGGCCAGGCCCGTGGCCTCCACCCTGACGCGACCCCTCGCGGCGTTTTCCGACCAGACGCTGGCGCGCTTGGCCAACGGGGGCGATCGCGCCGCCAGCGACGAACTGGTGCGCCGTGCGGCCGGCGTCGTCGGCGATCTGCTGCGGCGGATGGGGGCCAGCGATGCGCTCGCCGATGACGTAACGCAGGACGCCCTTGTCACCGCGCTGGGCAGCCTCGCGGGGTACCGGGGAGAGGCGGCCTTCGCCACCTGGACGATGAAGATCGCCGCGCGGATCTACTTGCGGCGCCGCAAGCGTGAGGCGCGCTTCGACCTGATGGCAGAGCCTATCGATCTCGAAAAGGCGGGCCGTCCGGAGGAAACCGCAAGCATCGCGCGGCTCGACCTGGATCGTGCGCTTGGCCAGCTCTCAGCGCCCGAACGCCTCTGCGTCTCGCTGTGCCACGGGGCGGGCCTGACCCAGGAGGAGATCGCGCTAGCGCTCTCGACGCCGCTGGGGACCGTCAAATCGCACGTGACGCGCGGACTGAAGAAACTCAGAGTCCTGATGACCGCCGAGCCGGCGGGGAGTGACAGCCATGGATGACGCCCAGTTCGAAGCCCTTCTGGCCAACGCCTATCGTCGCCCGGTCGAACGGCCCGAGCCGGTGGATCTGGTCGAGGGGGTGCTGGCGCGCGCCCACCAGCGCCGGCGAATGCGCCGGACCGTGTTGGCGCTGGCGACGCTGGTCGGGGTAGGCCTCGCAGCCGCGGCGTTCGCGGCGACCGGCGTTGGGATCGTGGTCGCCGATCAGATCGCAAGCCTGCGCCCCGAGCCGCTCTCACTCGCCCCCTCTATCTGGTGGGTCGTCGGCTTTGTGCTCATCCTGTGCGCGGCTGTGCGCAACGCCATCCGCGATCTCTAGGCGCGCCTCTCGTCGCGTAGGTCTCCAACAAGACGCCGCTCGTGTCGGATTCCCCAGTCTGGCCGCAGCTTCACTTTAGGCTGGCTGAGCTTTGTCGCGAACCAGGGCGTAGGGGTTGGGCTGCCGGTCGGCTATGCCGGCGCTTGGCAAGTCGATCAGAGCCGGCGGACCGGCGAATGAAAGCGCGCCTCATTGAGGAACCGAGATGCGGGAAAAGAAGCCGAGCCGGACCGCGCTGGGCGCGGCGGCGCACCGGGCCGCCCACCAATTCCTCGAGAATGGGGGGATCTTCGCTGATCCCCTCGCCGTCACAATCTTAGGCAAGCAGGCGCAACTCGACGCATTGAGTGCTCGGATGCAGCCTGCGACGCGCGGCCTGCGCTTATTCATCGCCGCTCGGTCACGGATCGCAGAGGACGCGCTGGCCGCAGGCGTCGAGGCGCGCGGCGTGCGCCAGCTCGTTGTGCTGGGCGCCGGCCTCGACACATTCGCCTATCGCAATCCTTTCTCTGAAAAGCTTCCGGTGTTCGAGGTGGACCGTCCCGAAACCCAGGCCTGGAAGCGCCGCCGGCTTACCGAGGCCGGCATCGAGGCGCCGCGATCCCTCACCTACGCGCCGGTGGACTTTGAACGCGACGATCTATTGGCGGCCCTGGAAGTCGCAGGCTTCGACCCGGCGCGCCGGACCTTCTTCATGTGGTTGGGCGTCGTTCCCTACCTGACCGGAGACGCCATTCGATCGACTTTGCGGGCCATCGGGGGGCTCAGCGGGGGCGGCGAAGTCGTCTTCGACTACAGCGATCCGCCGGCTTTGCTATCGCAGGAGGCTCGGGCCGCCCACGTGAAACGAGCGAAACGGGTCGCCGCGCTGGGCGAGCCCTTCGTGAGCTATCTTGAGCCCGACGAACTGCACGCCCGACTTCGCGCGCTTGGCTTCACTCTCATAGACGACCTAGGTCCGGCGGCGCTGGTCGAACGTTACATCCGGCCCGGCCCTCGCGCGGCAAGTGAGGCGACTTCGCGGAACAGGGGCGGTCACGTCATCTTCGCGGCGACCCCGACCGCCTAGCCCAGACCAAGCTCCAGCTTCCTGGCCTTCGTGAGCTTTGCCGAAATCAGTCCGTGTGCGTCGCTCAGCCAGTCGATGATGTCATCGTCCGGCGCGCCATCCAGGGGAATGTTCACCCAGTGGCCCTTGGCGCAATAGGGCGCCTGGCGGCCGGGCCCGCCCTCGGTCAGCGCGACGAAACCAATCGGCGTCACCTTGAACGAGAGGCCGCCGCTCGGGTGGCACATGGCGAAGACCTTTCCGCCCACCTTGTAGACGTTGCTGTCGCCCCACTGAACGACCTTGGTCACCGCTGGCAGGGCCATGGCGACGGCTTCGACCTCCTCGCGTGTCAAACGCCTAGCCCCAGGGACGCGCGCTGCTTCTTCGGGAGCTTGGCGGCGACCAGTTCGTGGGCGGTCTTCAGCCACCCTTCCACCTCGGTCGCATCGAGGCCGGAGACGTCGTTGAACATCACCCATTTGGCGCGCGCCATATAGGGCGCCGGCCGAGCGCGCGCCGTCTCAGTCAGGGTCTCGAAGGCGATGTCCGTCATCTTCATCGAAAGGTTGGTGGACGCGCCGTCAGTGGCCGCGAACATCTTGCCTGCGACCACGTAGCGGCGATCGTCACCCCACTTGATGGAAAGCTCGGCGCCTGGGAGCGCCAGCGCCGCCTTTTCCAATTCGGCGGGCGTCACGCCTCGACGCCGACGCCGATCGGACAGCTGACGCCGGTCCCGCCGATGCCGCAATAGCCAGCCGGATTCTTGGCCAGGTACTGCTGGTGATAGTCCTCGGCGAAATAGAACTCGCCGGCAGGGACAATCTCGGTGGTGATCTTCCCGAAGCCCTTGGCGCTGAGCGCCTCCTGATAGG
The DNA here is from genome assembly GCF_036495085.1 of Phenylobacterium sp. Classification (GTDB taxonomy): domain Bacteria; phylum Pseudomonadota; class Alphaproteobacteria; order Caulobacterales; family Caulobacteraceae; genus Phenylobacterium. Next base: position 22,556 of record NZ_DASXNL010000056.1, read on the forward strand.
CCTCTTTCGAAGCCACGGCCGCGGCGGCCTGGGCGTCGTTTTCCGGATAGATTCCGGACCTGTACTGGGTGCCGATGTCGTTACCCTGCCGCATACCCTGCGTCGGGTCGTGGCCTTCCCAGAACACCTTCAGGAGCGCGGTATAGGTTATGACCTTCGGATCGAAGACCGCCCGCACCGCCTCGGTATGGCCAGTCCGGCCAGAGCAGACCTCTTCATAGGTGGGGTTCGGGGTGATGCCTGCGACGTAGCCCACAGCCGTCACCCAGACGCCGGGCAGGCTCCAGAATTTCTTCTCCTCGCCCCAAAAACAACCCATCGCGAACACCGCGGTCTCCATCCCATCCGGGTAGGGACCCTTGAGGGGACGGCCGTTGACGAAGTGCGTCTCGGCGGTCGGGATCGGATGAGCGCGGCCCGGCAGGGCAGTCTCCTGGGTGGGCAATTCAAGGGTCTTGCGTCCGAACATGGGGCCTCCTTGCGGTCGCCGCGAAAGATAAGCGTTCGCCTGGGACTTTGCACCCGCCGAGGATGGCTGACGGCAGACCGGTTTCGTGGCAATCTGCCGCCGAGGAACGACGTTAGGGGAGTTACTCCATGCGACGTGCTCTGAAATCCTTCTTGATCGGCGGATGCGCGGCTGTTCTTGCGGGCGGCAGCTTCGCCTATGCGTCCGGCGGATCCGGTGGCATGAGCGGCGGCGGAGCGGGCGGCATGAACATGCCCAGCGCCTCAGGCCCGCGCTACGACCCTGCCACCGAGTACGCCAAGGCGATCGCGGCGATGAAGGCCAACCAGTACAAGGACGCCGCCAGGGCCGCCGAGCACGTCACCGACGCTGTTCCGAAGAATCCTGACGCCTGGCAACTCCTGGGCGCCGCCAAGGCTGGTGCGAGTGACTGGAAGGGCTCGCGCCACGCGTACGAAAAGGCGATGAAACTTACCCCGGACGACGTCAGGGTTCATGCGGGCCTTGGCCTTGCGCTAGCCAATCTAAAGGATCCCAAGGCTCAGGCCGAGGCCGATTGGCTCAAATCCAAGGCCCAGGCCTGCGCCGATACATGCCCCGACGCCGCACGGTTGAAGGCGTTCACCGAGGAAGTCGAAAGCGCCATGCAGGGCGCGCCTGCTGGTGCGCCAAAACCCAGCGCCATGCTTGACCGCTCCTTGCTGTTTGGCGGGGCCAAGACCGGCGATGCGGCCTATGAGCAGGCGGTCAGCCTGATCAACGAGCGGCGCTATGACGAGGCTTTGGCTTCGCTCGCCAAGGCGGCGGAGACCTTCGGGCCGCACCCGGACATCCTCACCTACCAGGGTTACACCTGGCGGAAGAAAGGCGACTACGCCCGGGCTGAAAGCTACTACCGCCAGGCCCTGGCGATAGACCCGAAGCACATCGGAGCCACCGAGTACTATGGTGAGCTGAAAGCCGCCCGCGGCGACATCGCCGGCGCCCGCGTCATGCTGGCCCGCCTGGATAAACTCTGCGCCTACGGTTGCGCGGACGCCGAGGAGTTGCGCCGTTGGATCGACGCCGGGGGCGACCCGCAAAAGAACTAGCGGCGCTCGGCTTCGTCCTCGCTGGGCTCACGGGCGCCTCGGCCCTCGCAGCCCTTGGCGATGCGCCGATCCGCGGCATGCTATGGGTGGCCAAGGATGCCGACCCCGCCCGCGCGCTGGGCTCGGTCCCTACCGAATGCCTGAGGATTCCGACCGACCCTGCCCTGGCCGCCAAGATCGAGGTCGGCCGAGCGGCCTTCCGCACGCCCGTGCTGCTCGGCGGCCAGGCTGCGCGCGCGGGGATCAATTGCGAGACCTGCCACCGCGACGGTCGCAGCAATCCGGACTTCCTGTTCCCCGGCGTCTCCGGGGCGTCCGGCACGGCGGACGTCACCAACTCCCTCTTCTCCACACATCGCGGTAACGGCATCGATGACCCCAAGCCGATCCCCGACCTGTCCGGGCCTAAGGGCAAGCTGAAGGTCAGTCAGGTCCCGGCGGAGAAGAAGCTCGAGCCCTTCATCCACGGCCTTGTCACGGAGGAGTTCGACGGGCCGGAGCCGACGCCTGCCACGCTTGAAGGCCTGGCGGCCTATGTGCGAGCCCTCGATCCTGCCGCCTGCCCCGCCAAGGCCCGCCGGCCGCTCGACGTCACCCTCCTGATGTCCGACGCCCGCCGGGCATTGAAGGCGGCCCAGGTCCGGGCTGTGGCCGGTGATAGCGCGACAGCGGTGGTGATGGTGGCCAGCGCCCGCAGCCGACTTGGCCTGATCGACGAACGCTTTGCAGATCCCGCCCTCGCCAAGCCCCGCGCCCACCTGCGCGCGGCCGACCGCCGGCTGGACGAGGCCCAGGAGGCGCTACGTCAGCACCTGCCCGAGGCGCAAGCCAAGCTCACGGCCTGGCTTGCGGGCTCGCCGCGGCTGGAGCAGGAGTTGAAGGCGCGACAGAAGGCCTCGCTGTTTAACCCGGCCCACCTGGCCCAGGCGGCTAAGCGCCGCTTGCCCGGTTAGTCCCCCTTCGTATATGACGCGCCTTCCGCCGGGGGCAGCGCTTCCCGAACGGGCATGGTGAGGTGGCCGAGTGGCTGAAGGCGCACGCTTGGAAAGCGTGTTTACGGGAAACCGTAACGAGGGTTCGAATCCCTCTCTCACCGCCATCCTGCGGTGCGTTGCCAGATCGACCGCCATCAAGGTCGTCGGACGTACGTCCAGCTTTCAATTTCGAGGCCGCAACAAGACTGTGCGCGTGGTGGCCGACGAGCTTGGCTGCAGCCACATCCTCGACGGATCGATCCGTCGAAGCGGCCCGCGGATACGTCTGAGAGAGGCCTTGCCTTGGATATGTCCGCTGTTCTGCACCTCAATACGAGTGTTGCAGCCTTAACCTGACAGCTCCGTCAGACGGGCCCGCCGGGAGAATGGGCCTACGCCGGCCGCGCTTGACGGCAGGCCGCGATGACCGTCTCCCGTAGCCAGCGGTGCGCCGGGTCGCTGTCCAGGCGCGGATGCCACATCGCCGCGACATCGAGGCCTGGCGTCTGGACCGGTAGCTCGAAGGCGCTGAGCCCCTCAGTCAGCCGGTCGACGATGGCGAAGCAGGAGTGCGGGATAAGAGCGACTAGGTCGGAGCGCCTGGCGATGTTAATCGCGTCCGGGAAGCCGGGCACCGTGACGACGACGTGTCGTTTAAGGCCCAGCTCCTGGAGCGCGTCGTCCACGGGGCCGGCGGACGCGCCCCTCCGCGAGCTGACCACGTGGTGACACGCCGCGTAGCGTTCCGGCGTCACGGGTCCGGTGAGCAGCGAGTGCCCGTTGCGCACCGCGCCCACGAACCGATCCCGGAGGATCGTGCGGCTGCGCACTTCGGGGACCGACGCCCCGGCGACGCCAATCTCCAGGTCGACCTGCCCGTCCCGCAAGGGTCTCGCATCCTTGTCGGGCTTGGGCGAGAACCGCAGGCGGGCGCTCGGCGCCGCCGCCGTGACGGCCGCGACGAGGTTCGCCGCGAAGACGGCGACGAACCCCTCGTTGGCGCGGATCGTAAAGGTTCGCTCCAGTCCGGCGGGCTCGAAGCTGGCGGAGGTTGGGCTGAGTACCGCCTGCGCCTCCCGGGCGACCGCATGCGCCCGATCGCGCAATCCCTCCGCGTAGGGCGAAGCCCCCCGATCCAACTGCAGCTCATCCATCAGGCCAAGCTGCCGGAAAACCGCTCGGATGAAGGGCGCCTCGCCCCCACAGATTGCCTTCAGATGGGCGAACTGCTTGAATCCGGCCATTTCGGCGAGGCCGTGAGCGAAGCACCAGGCGGCGGCCGTGGTTAAGTCGATCTCATCGCTGTCGCTGGGGTCGGCGCGCGCCGCAATGAGGGTCTCGCGGACCTTGGCGTAGGCGCTCGAGGTGTTGCGCTGGCTCGTGTCTGGCAGACTGGCGCGATCGCGCGCGGTGTCATACATCACCCGGTACAGCGGCGGGTTCTCGCGGGCGAAGGTCACATAGGCCACACC
>NZ_DASXNL010000057.1:0-18904 GCF_036495085.1 Phenylobacterium sp.
GCCGAGATGCCCAGCAGCCCGATGAAACCGATGGCGGCCGATACGCTGAGCGGTGTGCCTGTCAGGTAAAGGGTGAAGATGCCGCCGATCAGGGCCATCGGCACCACGCTCGCCGCCAACAAGGTGTCGGTGATCGAGGCGAAGTTGAGGAACAGCAGGAGGCCGATCAGGAGCAGGCTGATCGGCACGACCACGGCCAATCGTCCAAGCGCGTCCTGCAATTCGCCCAGCTCACCGACCCACTCCAACCGATAGCCCCCCGGCAGGACGACCTGCCGGGCGATCTTGGCCTGGGCCTCGGCCACCGCTCCGCCAAGGTCGCGCCCGCGCACCGAAAACCTGATTGGGATGTAGCGCCCCTGGTTCTCGCGATAGACGAATGAAACGCCTTTGACGAATTTGACGTCCGCCACATCGCTCAGAGGAACCTGGATCACCCCGCTCCCGCTTGGATTGGGCGCCGCGATATTCAGACTGCGGATGGATTCCAGGCTCTGCCGGAATTGCGGCGCGAGCCTGACGACGATCGGAAAATTACGGTCGCTGCCTTCTTCATAGATGTTGCCGGCCGCCTGGCCGCCGATGGCTGTCTGGATGGTGTTGTTGATGTCGCCGGGCGCCAGTCCGTAGCGGGCGGCGCGAGCGCGATCGACGTCGATCTGGACCGTAGGCTGACCCAGCGAGTTGAAGACGGCCAGGTCGGCGATTCCCGGCACGGTGGCCATCACGTCCCTGATCTTGTCCGCGGTGCTCTCCAGCGTCTTGAGGTCGCCGCCGAAGAGCTTGACCGAGTTCTCGCCCTTCACCCCGGACGCCGCCTCTTCGACGTTGTCTTCGATGTTCTGCGAGAAGTTGAAATCGACACCGGGAAACTTGTTCGCCAGGGCCTCGCTGAGCTGCTTGGTCAGTTTGGCCTTGTCGATGCCGGCCGGCCATTGGTTCGTCGGCTTGAGCGGCACGAAGAACTCGGCGTTGAAGAAGCCGGTCGGGTCGAGGCCGTCGTCGGGACGGCCGTGCTGTGAGACGACCGTCTGGACCTCCGGGAAGCGCTTTATCACCGCGCGCATCTGGTTGACGAAGCCGTTGCTGGCTTCCAGCGAGACAGCTGTCGGCATGTCTGCCCGGATCCAGAAGTTCCCCTCCTCCAGGTGGGGCAGGAACTCCAGGCCAAGCCCGGCTCCGGCCAGGACCGCCAGCGCGATCATCAGGCCTGCGCCGCCCAGGATCAGGATGCGGTTGGCGAGCGCCAGCCTGACCAGCGGCGGATAGAACCGGCGCAGCGCGCGCATGAGCAGGGTGTCGGTCTCCCGCATCGTGCTCGGAAGCAGAAGCCCGCTGAGCGCCGGGGTGACGGTGAAGGTGGCGAGCAGTCCGCCGGCGATGGCGTAGGCGTAGGTCTTGGCCATCGGGCCGAAGATGTGCCCTTCGACCCCGGTCAGCATGAACAACGGCAGGAAGCTTACGATGATGATGGCGGCGGCGAAGAAGATCGCCCGGTTCACCTGCATCGCTGCGTCCGCGATGATGGCGAGCTTCCCCCGCTCTCCCAACCGGGCCTCGCTCGATGAAGCTGCGGAATGCTCGCTCAGGTGACGGAAAATGGTCTCGACCATGATCACCGTGGCGTCCACCACCAGACCGAAGTCGATCGCGCCAACCGAGAGCAGGTTCGCCGATTCCCCTCGCAAGGTCATGATCAGGATCGCGAAGAACAAGGCGAACGGGATTGTCGCAGCGACGATCAGCGCGCTGCGGAAATTGCCCAGGAACGCCCACTGGACGGCGAAGATCAGCAGGATTCCGAAGACCATGTTGTGGAGCACGGTCTCGGTCGTAACCGCGATCAGATCGCTTCGATCGTAGATCTTCTTGATGCTTACGCCCGGCGGCAGCACGCCGGTCGAATTGATCTTCTGGACCTCGCCCTCGACGGCGCGGATCGTCGGCATGCTCTTCTCGCCACGGTGCATCAGGACGACGCCCTGGACGATATCGTCGTCTCCATCCTGCCCGGCGATGCCCAGGCGGGGTTCGTGGCCGACCTTGACGCTGGCGATGTCGCTCAAAAGCACAGGCCGGCCGTTGGTGCTGGACAACATGGTGTCGCGCAGCTGGTCCATCGAATGGATCAGTCCGACGCCCCGCACGATGGCGGCCTGCGGGCCGATATTCACGGTCTGGCCGCCAACGTTGATATTGCTGTTGTTCAGCACGCTCAGCACCTGCGGTAGCGACAGGCCGTAGGCATTCAGCTTGTTCTTGTCGATTTCGACGTCGTAGGTCTTGGTCTTGCCGCCCCAGCCGGCGACGTCGATCACACCCGGAACCGCCTTGAAGCGGCGCTCCAGCACCCAGTCCTGCAGGGTCTTCAGGTTGGTCACCGAATACCCGGGAGGGCCGACAACCCGATACCGGTAGATCTCCCCGATGGGGCTCTCCGGGGAGATTTGCGGCTGGGCGCCGTTTGGTAAGCCGCCAAGCTCGCTCAGGCGATTGATCACCCTCTGCTCGGCCTCATCGTAGGAAAAGTCGTAGGTGAACTGAACCTTCACGTCCGACAGGCCGAAGAGCGAGATGGTCCGCACGCTGGTCACGTGCGGGATCCCCGCCATCTGGACCTCGATCGGAATTGTTATGTAGCGCTCGATCTCTTCGGCCGACTGCCCGCTTGACTGGGTCACGACCTCGACGAGGGGCGGCACCGGGTCGGGATAAGCCTCGATGTTGAGCTTGATGAAGCCGACGATCCCGGCCACGAAGACCGCCGCCAGGCCAACCATCATCAGTGCGCGGTGGCGCAGCGCGAAGGCGACGATACCGTTCATGCCCTAGTCGCCCTGCGTCGCGCGGTCGATGAAGAGCGCGCCGCCGACGACCACCTTTTCGCCCGGCTGCAGGCCCGAGAGCACCTGCACCACGCCGCCCACGACCTGCCCGGGGCTGATCTGGCGCAACTCCAGTGCGTGGCCGGCGTGGGCGATCCAGACCCGGGCGGTGTCGCCCTCGTAGATCACCGCGTCTTCGGGCACGCCGACTGCGCTCGTGGCGCCGTCCGTCGCCAATGTGAAATTCGCGAACATCTCGGGCTTGAGCACGCCGCCCGGATTGGCGATCTCGGCTCGTACGGCCACCCGCCGGCTGACGGGATCTACGGTCGGCGAGACGAAATCCACCTTGCCGGCGAAGGTCTGCTCCGGCAGGGCGAGCACGCGCACCTCAAGGGCCTGGCCCACCCGCGCCTTCGTCGCGTCGACCTCGCGCAAGGCGCCCACAAGCCAGACCCGGCTAAGGTCGCTCACCACGAAGGCGGAGGTGGAGCCGCCGTTGGTCACGCTGGCGATGGCCTGGCCCTCGCCGATCGCGCGCTGGGTCACCACGCCGCTGATCGGGGCGCGCACGACAGCCTCTTTGATGAACCCCGCGCCATCGGCTCGGCTGCCAAGCGCCGCGATCTGCTGATCGCTGATTCCAAGGATCTTCAGACGGTTGCGCGCCGCTGAAAGGCTGGCTTCGGCCGCTGCGTGGTCAGCCTGGCTCTGCTGCCAATCCTTCAATGCCGCGCCGTTGGTCTTATAGAGTTCGTGCAGACGCGCCTCGGCCGCCCGGGTCAACCGGACCTGCGCCTGGGCCGCGGCCAGATCGTTCTGCCCCTGAACGAATTCCGAAGCCTGGACCGAAAACAGCGGCTGGCCGGCCTTTACCTTGTCGCCGACCCTGGCGAACACATGGGTGACGTGACCGGAATAAGGCGAAAAAACCTGAGTGGTGCGGTCATCGTCGGTCGTGATCTTGCCGTCGGTCTGAGCCTCGCCGCGGAACCCTACGGACTGCACCGTGGCGAAGCTCAGCGTCGCCCATTGCTGGTCGGTCGCGATGAATTGGCCACGCGGAGGCGCAGCGGGCGCGGGCGCGGGCTTGGGTTCGAAAAGATGCGCCAGTCGCGGCAGCCCGAAGAGGACCACAAGAGCTGCGATTGTCGCTGAAGCGAGCAACAAGAGCTGCGTGCGACGCGGCAGCGCGCGTGGGCTGCTCGGCGTGTCCACCATTTTTGGCTAATCCCAATGGCCTGCGCGTGACACCCGACAAAGCCGAACCGATTAAGAGGTCGGAGGGGCTTGGCCGCGATAGCGCGGTCGGGCGAGACGCTCTTAGCCGGGCTAGCTTACAGCCACCTTACAGCGCCTCGCTGAGCGCGCGCCCGACCCGGCGGCGCGGTAGACTCTATGGTCGGCTCTGCCTGAAGGCGCATAAGACGCATCCATGAGACTGCTGGTCGTAGAGGACAACGCCGAGCTCGCGGGCCTGCTGGCGCGCGGACTAAGCGCGGCGGGGTTCGCGGTCGACGCGGTCGCCGCGGCCGAGCCCGCCAGGCTCGCGACCCAGATGCGCCGGTATGCTGCGGTGGTGTTGGACCTTGGCCTGCCGGACAGCGACGGCCTTGGGCTGCTTCGGGAAATGCGGGCGCGGCGGGATTCGACGCCGGTGCTTGTGGTCACCGCTCGCGGCGGCCTCGATGACCGGCTGACAGGCCTGCGCGCAGGCGCCGACGACTACCTGCTCAAACCCTTCGCCCTGGAGGAGCTGACGGAACGGTTGCACGCCCTGCTGCGCCGGCCGGGAGATATCCTTGGGCAGGTGCTGGAAGTGGGCGACCTGGCGCTCGACACCCAGGCGCGGCAGGGGTTCGTCCGTGGAGAACCGATCGCGTTTTCCGGTCGCGAGCTCAGCCTCCTGGAATTGCTCATGCGCCGCCGCGGCCGCGTGGTGCTGAAACAGCACGTTGAAGACCATCTCTTCGGTATGAGTAGCGAAGTCGGATCCAACGCCGTCGAGGTCCAGGTTCACCGCCTGCGTCGCCGCCTGGAACCGCTGGATATCCGCGCGACGATCCACACGGTGCGGGGCGTCGGCTACATGTTCGCTGAAGCGCCGCAATGAGGCCTCGGCTCGGGACCATCCTCACGCGGATCCTGTGGCTGCATCTGGCCAGCGTGACCGCCGCGACCCTGGCCATGGTTGCAGCCATCTTCATCCTCCTGAACGCGACGCTGGCTTCGTTCGAGCGCCACACCCTGAGCGACCACGCCGCCGCCATCGCCGCCGCCACGAGGCCAGCCGGCGCAGGCCTGCAATTGGATCTGCCGCCGAACCTGAAGGATCTCTACGCCGAGGGTTATGGCGGCTACGCCTTTGCGATCGTGGACGCCGATGGACGTGCGCTGAAGTCCTCGCTGCCGAGCGGCGGCGCCTTGTTCGGGGTCGATCCGAAAGAGCTCCAGCCAACCTTCTTCCACCGCGCCCGCGGCCCCGACGCCTATTTTGGCGCGAGTTTCCCCTATCGCTCGGGGGGCCGCCCGATCTGGATCCAGGTGCGGCAGAATCTTGGGGATCCGGACGTCTTCGTCGACGACGTGGTGGCCGAGTTCCTGCGCTGGGTCTGGTGGCTGATCGTCCCCATCGTGCTGGCGCTCCTGGCGGCGGACATCCTGATTGTCCAGCGCGCGCTCGCCCCCGTCCGCGAGGCCTCGCGCCGCGCCGAGGCGATCGATCCGACGCGCCTGGAGCTGCGACTGCCGACCCAGGGTTTGCCCAGCGAGATCACGCCCCTGGTGGCGGCGATCAATCGCGCGCTTGACCGCCTTGAGGCCGGCTTTCGGACCCAACGGGAATTCACGGCCGACGCGGCTCACGAGCTGCGCACACCGCTGGCCATCCTGCGGCTGCGGGCTGACACGCTGACCGATCGCGACGCGGCGCGCGCCCTTCGAGCCGACATCGACGCGATGGGGCGGCTGGTGGAACAGCTGTTGGCGATCGCCGAGCTGGAGAGCTTCGCCCTCCTGGAGGACGATCGCGCCGACCTGCGCGCTGTCAGCCTGGATGTGTCGAGCCATATGGCGACCCTGGCTATTGCAGACGGCAAGCAGATCGAACTCGCTGTCGACGACAGGCCCGTCTGGGTGCGCGGCCGCGCCGAGGCCCTGGTCCGAGCGGTTCGCAACCTGATCGAGAACGCTATCGCTCATACCCCGGTCGGCGGCACGGTCAGGGTCTCAGTCGCCTCGGACGGCGTGGTGAGCGTGTCGGACGAGGGACCCGGCATCCCGGAGTGCGATCGCGAGTTGGTCTTCCAGCGGTTCTGGCGGCGCGAGCACAGGACAACCAAGGGCGGCGGCCTGGGCCTGAGCATTGTCCAGCAGATCGTCCACGCGCATGGGGGGACCATCGAGATCGCCGCGACACCTGAAGGCGGCGCACGTTTCGAGATGCGGCTCAGGCCTCTTTGACCCGTCCGGATCGCCGGCGGAGCGGCTTCGACGGATCCACGTTAAACCGAGAATCCCACTATAGGAGGGGAGTGATTGGCTGATTTCTGGCCGACATCGACATTGCTCCGGAGCCGCAACGCCCAACGCAAGGGTGAGCGCGACACTGGGCGTGTCGGCCGGGACGGTCGCCGCATCGGGGCTCGAATGAAAAGATCGCTCCTGACAACAGCGGCCGCGGCGATGTGCCTGGCGCTGGCGGCGGCCGGCGCACATGCGGCGGGCATAGAGATGAGCCTCGAGGCCCAGCGCGAACTGGGCGTCACCACCCAAAGGCTTTCGCCTGCCCAGCGGGCGGCCGAGGTCGACGCCTTTGCGAAGGTGCTCGATCCGGGGCCGCTGGCGCAGCTGGATTCGGACCTCGCGGCCGCGGAGGCGGCGGCCGTCGCCTCGAACGCCGAGGCTGCGCGCGCCAAAGCCCTGCACGCCTCGGTTGGAGGCGTCGCGACCAAGGACATGGAGGCCGCGGTGGCCCAGGCGCAGTCCGACGCCCTGAAGGTCGCCATACTGCGTCACCGGCTGGGCCTCGAATGGGGACCGGGGGTCGCTCGGATGAGCACGGCGGCGCGTGCACAACTGGTCAGAGGGCTTTCTGCCGGGCGGATCGCTCTCGTCCACGTGGACACGCACAACAACGCAGGCCAGGCCGGCGCGCGGGTCGTCAAGATTGATGTCGGCGATAACTCGGTCCGCGGCGAGGTGCTCGGCCCCGCGCGAGCGGCCGAATCACGCCTGCAATCGTCAGGACTGATCGTCGAGGTCACAGGCCCCTCGGCGATCCTTTTTTCGGTCGGGCTGACCCAAAGCGCCCACATCGAGACAAAGACCACGCAAACAGGGGTTGTCGCGCCGCGCTCGGCGATCATCCGCTTCCGCGGCGCCGGCTGGGTCTATGTTCGCAAGGGTCCGACCGACTTCGAACGTCGCGCACTGCAAAACCCCGTGCCGCAGGCGGACGGCTTCTTTGTCGCCGAAGGCCTTTCGGCCGGCGATGAGGTGGTGACCAAGGGAGCCGTGGCGCTCTTTACCGCCGAGCAGAACGCGCCGGGCGCGGCTCCCTGAGATGCTGGGGCGCATTGTCCGCTGGTCGCTAGAACGTCCCAGGCTGATCGCATGGGCCTGCCTGTGGTTCCTGGTCTGGGGCCTCTTGTCCGCGCGCAGCGTCGGGTTCGACCTCATGCCCGACCTGGCGCCGGCGGAGACGACCATCCAGACTGAAGCGTCCGGCCTGGTGGCGCAGCAGGTCGAAAACCAGGTCACCAGGCCCATCGAGAGCGCCCTGATCGGGGCGACAAACGTCGCCGACGTTCACTCCGAATCCGTTCAAGGCCTTTCGATCGTCACCGTTCGCTTCGCCGATGGCGCCGACCCCAATAGCGCCCGCCAGGCGCTGTCGGAGAGGCTGTCGACGCTCGCCGGCGCACTCCCAGACGGCGTCGCGCCGCGCATCGCGCCGTTGACGTCGCGCGGCGCTGATGTGCTCAAGATCGGGTTCACCAGCGACAAACTCGATCCGATGGCGCTGCGCGACATCGTCCAGTGGACCGTTCGCCCGCGCCTGCTCACCGCCGCCGGCGTGGCGCGGGTCGCCGTCTATGGCGGCCAGGTCCGGCGCATCGACGTGCGCGCGCGTCCCGGCGATCTCTCCACCAGCGACCTCGGCTTCCTCGACATCCTCAGGGCGGTGAAGCGGGCCACAAGCGCCGCGGGGGCCGGCTTCATCGACACCGAGGGCCAGCGCGTGCTGATCGAACCCCACGGCCAGGCGCTGACGGTCGAGGATGTGGGAGCCGGACAGATCCAGGCGCCCGGCAGCGCGCCCGTGCGCATCAACGACGTGGCCGACGTGGTCGAAGCGCCGGCGCCGGCGGACGGGGACGCCCTCATCATGGGCAAACCCGGCGTGCTGGTCGCCGTTGGCCGCCAGTACGGCGCCAACACCCTTGAGACCACCCATGCCGTCGAGCGCGCCCTGGCCGAACTGCAGCCCGCGCTCGCCGCCCAGGGGATCAGTGTCCGCACCGACCTCGACCGGCCGGCGACGTTCGCCACCGCGGCTGGGCGCGGGATCGCCGCAGACCTGGCGATCGGCGCGGCGCTGATCGCCATCGTGCTCGCCATCTTCATGCGCGATGCCCGAGCCGTGCTGATCTCGATGATCAGTATTCCGTTGTCGCTGCTGGCGGCCGTCCTGGTTTTGAAGCTGTTTGGCTGGACGCTCAACGCGATGACGCTTGGGGGCCTTGCCGTCGCCCTTGGCGTGGTCATCGACGATGCCGTCATCGGGGTCGAGAATGTGATCACGCGCCTGCGTGACGCCGAGCATGACCATGCCTCGGACCTGGAAGCCGTGCTCGCCGCGTCGCTCGAAGTGCGTGGACCGGTCATCTACGCGACGCTCGCTGTGATTGTCGTGCTCGCCCCGCTGCTTGCGCTCAAGGGCCAGGGGGGCGCGCTCCTCGGCCCTCTGGCGGGCGCGATCATCGCCGCCTCCCTCGCCTCGCTGCTGGTCGCTGCGGTCGTGACCCCGGCTTGGTGCCTGCTCTTTCACCAGCATGAGGGGCCGCCACCCGAACCCGGCGTGCTCAGGCGCCTGAAGGATTTCCATGGCGACTTGCTCACCAGGCTCTGCGCGCGGCCCGCGCTGTTGGTGACTGGCGCTGGGATCTTAGTGGCGCTGTCACTGGCCGCGCTGCTGGTCCTGCGGCCTGAGGTCCTGCCCAGCGTGCATGATGGCCACCTGGTGGTTCAGATCAGCGAACCGCCTTCGACCTCGATCGCGGTGACGCGCGACTACGGGGAACGTGTAACCGCCGCCCTGCGACCTCTCTCAGGCGTGCGATCAATCAGCCAACGGATCGGCCGCGACGCCACGGGCGAGGACAGTTGGGGACCCGAGCGAAGCATCTTCGATCTGGAATTGGCGCCGGGGTTGGGGGCGGGCGAGCAACGGCGCCTCGCCGATGAGGTGCTGCGGCGACTGCAGCGCTTCCCCGGCCTCGGCGCCCGGGTCCAGTCGCGGTTCGACGCCGGCCAGGACGGGCTTCAACCCTCAGCGCCCGTTGAGGTGCGGGTGTTCGGCCAGGATCTGAACGCCCTGGACGCCACCGCCGAGCGCATCGCCGCTCTGATGAAGGCCCTGCCCGGAGCCAAGGGCGTGACCATTGAGAACCAGGAGCGCGCACCGACAGTCAGGGTCGATATCCAGTTCCAACGTCTGGCGCTTTACGGCCTGTCGGCCGGCGACGTGCTCGACACCATTCAAGCCGCATTTGCCGGCCAACGGGTCGCTCAGATCTATGTGGATGGGCGGGTGGTCGACCTGGCCGTGAGCGCCCAGGCTTCGCTTCGGCGCGATCCGGAGGCGGTGGGTGATCTCCTGCTACGCTCGACGTCGGGCGTCTCCGTGCCCTTGAAGTCGGTCGCCAACGTCTATCTCAGCGATGACCGCGCCGTGATTGCACATGATGGCGGCCTGAGACGCCAGGTGATCTCCGCCAGCCCGGCGGACGCCGAGCGTTTTGCAAGCCACGTGCGCCAGGCGGTCGCCTCAAAGGTGGCCTTGCCACGAGGCGCGTTCGTTGAATTCGGGGGCGCGGGCCAGGCTGTGCCAGACGCGCGCAATGCGCTCCTGCTCAACTATGCGCTGGCCTTGTTTGGCGTGATCGCACTGCTCACAGTGGCCTTTGACGGGCGGACGGGCGCGCTGATCCTGATCTCCAGCCTTTTTGCTTTCACCGGAGCGGTGGCGGCCGTAGCTCTCATGGGCGGGGTGATGTCGGTGGGCGCGCTTGTCGGTTTCATCGCCCTGTTCGGCCTATCCATGCGTAGCGCCATCCTGATCTTTTCCCGCCTGGAGGACCTGGTGCTTTCGAGGCAGCAACCCTGGTCGCTGCCGACCATTGTTCTCGCCTCCCGGGAGCGTCTGACACCGCTCCTGATGACCGCTCTTTTGGTGGGGTTGGGCGTGGCGCCCTTGGCCGTCCATGCCGACGCCGCCGGCCGCGAAATCCTGGGGCCGATGGCCATCGTCATCCTCGGCGGCCTGGTCACCGGGACCATCGGCAGCCTGCTGGTGCTTCCCGTGATGATCTTCGCCTTCTGGCGTCCGGGCTACGCTCGCCTGGCGCGGCGCCATGGTGGTCCGGCGGTCGGCGTCTGACGTCGGCCACACTGCTCTACCGAAGACTAAGGTCGCTGACCGCGGCCGAGAGCTTCGGCGGGAATTGTTCGAGGCCGCCGCACGCCCCTCAGGGCGAGGAGGATGTCAGAAACCGTTGTTGCGTGTGATTATGTGCGTGCTCTGGAATCGCTTCGCTGAGTCCGATGCGGATGGCCAGGGTACGGTCCCATAACGAGAAAGCGCCATGGCAGCGATCGAGACCCTGAAACTTGAGTTGCGTGACACCGAAGAGCGGTTGCTCGGCGAGCTTCGGGACCTGCGGCGTCTGAAGCGCAGCGACAATGGCCACGCAAAACCTGGGTACAACCTGACGATCGGCCAGAAGATCGCCGACAAGGTGGCCGCCACCATGGGGTCCTGGAACTTCATCATCATCCAGTCGCTCCTGCTGGCCATCTGGATCGTGCTGAACGTAACGGCCTTCATCCAGAAGTGGGATCCGTACCCCTTCATCCTCCTCAACCTGGCGCTATCCTTTCAGGCTGCCTACGCCGCGCCGTTCATCATGATGGCCCAGAACCGGCAGCAGGATATCGACCGCAAGGAGGCGGAGAACGACTACCAGGTGAACATCAAGGCCGAGCTGGAGATTGAGCTCCTGCACCAGAAGATCGACGAACTACGCGAGAAAGAGGTCCTGGCCCTGACCAACGCCATAAACGATCTGACGAAGCTGTTGCAGGCGGCCAAGGCAGAACCCGGCGCGACGTCAAAGGGCTGAGACGCCAGAACCAAAGGTGATGTGGCCGAAGGATTTGCTTCGGCCGCGTTCGACGGCGGCGGCCATCCCGAACACGGTCGTGGTCCTGGCGCTTCGCGGCCCGCCCATCATCCGGCGTGGCGCGAGGCTGCTAGGTCGCATCAAGGCCGTCTTGTCAGCCTCGAAAATTCGCCTGCCCGCCCAGCTGCCGTGACGCCCGGGCAATCTCGCGAAGGCTGATCGGCGAAACATCCGATGCTATTGGCCAATGAGAGAGGCGACCATATTTATACCCAACGCGAGAACGGATACATTGTATGTAAAAGAAACTATCGCGTGCGTCGTAACAAGGTTGCGAAATCCATTCGTTTCGATATTGAAGTCAGAGACCTGTGAAGTGCATCCGACGCAAACAGCCATATATATGAAGTCGGAGTATTTCTTCGGCTGTTCTCCTGGAAACTTTACGCCTCCGTTTATTCTCCCGTCTCTGTCGTCATCTCCGAAATAACTATGCGCGTACCGGAGCGTAAAGATGGCCTGGATTACAAGCCAGCTCATCGCCATGGTGGAAACTGAAAGGGCCAGGGGCCAAGGCCGGGCGTTCAGCGCGTGCGCGGCGACCGCTTTCGATTCATTTAGCGCAAGAAACGTCGCCGCCACACTGGCGGCGACCGCAAAGACGACCAGGAGCGTCATAACCTGGGCGCCCTCATCCTCAACCGAGGCGCGGGCGCGAACGGTTTTCTCGTCCTCGAACAACAAGGTGCTGATCAAGACCAGGAAGACCAGGCACGCCGTATTCCAGCCAATCAGGCTCGACAGTCCGACCGGCGCGGTCAACATCCTCGATATTGCGAACCCGAGCGCGCCGCAGGCGGCGCCGACCATCAAACGCCAGTGATGCACGTGAGCAGGTGGTTGCGCGTGAGCAGGTGGTTGGGTTGATCGTGACATCGCTTCTCCACTCGCGGGCCGCGGATTGTTACGGGGAGCCTTGGCAGGTTTCAATGCGCCTTGCCTACCGACGCCACGCTCGCAGCTTTGCCGCAAATGGCCCGCTGCTTCGGACGCCAAAAGCGACAGCGACTAGCCGCCCCGGGGGCGCGCCAGGGTGAAGGTCTCATAGGCCTCCAACTGCCCGTCCGGGCCCGTCACGTCATAATAGGTGACCCTCATGGTGGTCATTGCGCCGCGAGATCCAGGATCGACGGCGAAGGCTGCGAACCCATAGCCGTGGCCGGCGTTGCGCACCGCCGACCAGGGGGCGGGCTCGTGCACGTAGACGGGGGCGCGCTTGCCGGTCACGGGGTCGCGCGGTCCGACGGCGGTGATCACGCGGCACTGCGGCGGATCAAAGATGAGCTGGTGCGAGGGCTTGTAGGTGCCCCCGCCGCCGATCACCATGTGGACCGTGCCGCGGGTCGTATCGATCACGTCGGTGGCCGAAGCGGCCGGCCTGGGCGTAAGGGTCGCGTTAGCCTCATGGCCGCGTAGCGGGTGCGAGCGCTCGTAATGGTGCTCGTGGCCGCAGACCACCAGGTCGACGCCGTATCGGTCGAAGAGCGGACTCCATTCCTCACGCACGCCAAGGTCAGCGCCGTTGAACTTGTCGGCCGTGGAGATGGCGACCTGATGCATGCAGACCACGATCCAGTCGATTTCGGGGTTGCCGCGCGCCTGGGCGAGCTCGGCCTGCAACCAGGCCTTCTGGCGGCCGGCGGAATAGCCTCGGACGTAGGAATCGCCGCCGTCCTGATAGCAGACGTCGTCGTTCGCGATGCTGACCACCCTGACGGCGCCGACGGTGAAGGCGTACCAGAGGCCGCGGGTGACCTCCGTCTGGCCAGGCGTCTTTGGCAGCGAGAAATAGGTCTGGTAGGCGCGGTAGCCGATCGGCCCGTTGCCGAGCTCGTTCTCGTGATTACCGGCCGAAGGCATCCAGGGGCGCCTGGCGGCGCTGCGGCTGTTGTTCTCCCAAAAATCCCACCAGGTGCGCACCCGGTCATGAGCCAGGTTGGCGTAGCAAAGGTCGCCGTTGAACAGGTGGAACAAGGGCGCCACGCGCTCCACGCCCATCGTCGTGTCGGCGGCTGCCGGTGAGCCCAGATTGTCGTTCAGATAGAGGGGGCTCGGCGCCGTCACCTCCGCCGGCGCGGCGAACTCGCGGCGCATCGTGGGCGTCCCCTGGTCGCCGAAGCTGGTGAACGTAAAGGCCGCGCGCCCGCGTGGCGCGGTGCGGAAGGTGGCGCATTGAGGAGCCGCGCCGTCGTGCATCGCGGCGTAGAGATAGGCGGTGTCCGGCCGCAATCCGTCGATCCTGGCATGGTGGGCGTAGACCGTGCGGCGTGATTTGGCGTCCTCGTAGCTGACTGTCTCGGCCGCCAGCGTGCGCTCCAGGCGCCCGTCCATCCGACCCAGCAGGATCTGCGGGCGCTCAACGGGTTCGAGCGTGTGCCAGGAGATGGTCATCTGCGCCGAGGCGTCGGCGCCGAACTGCAGGTGCAGCCCCGCCACCGGCGCCGCGCCGCGAAGGGATGGCGCACCAGCTTCGCCTCCAGCCTCGGCCGCCTGGGCGCTGAGGCCCCAGGACCCGGCCACGGCGGCCCCTGCCCCCAGCCCGGCTGCAGCCAGCAGCCGTCGACGGCTGACCTCGAAGTCGAATCCGGCGGCGGGTTCGTTCATGGCGTTCGGGTGAGCCGGGAATTGGCGCAGGTAGGTGGGAAAACCAGTTCAGTCTCCTGACATCGCAACTCGCTTGGCGTCTGAATTGAGCTAGCCGCAACATGCGACAGCTCCATGTCGGACGCCTAGTCCGAGGCGCGCCCAGCCGAGGCGTCGGAACGGGACTTGTGGGGCTCGCCTGGAAGCCTGACTATCGCCAAGGCTCGCACTTAAGAACGTCGCCTTGCGCGGGAGGCCCGACCAGATGCGCTTCGTGGACCTGTCGGTCGCCATTGAGAACAACGAATTTACCGACCCACCGGGCTTTTCCCCGAAAGTCGCCTACACCGACCATCAGGCCGGCGCTGAGCAGCTTGTCGCCTCGTTCCCGGGGCTGAAGCCTGAAGACCTTCCGGACGGCGAAGGTTGGGCGGTGGAGACCATCCGGCTCTCCACCCACAACGGCACCCACATGGATGCGCCGTGGCATTTCCACTCCACCCAGGACGCCGCGCTCGGCGAAAAGCGTCGCGCCATGACAATCGACGAGCTGCCGCTGGACTGGTGCCTGAGGCCGGGCGTCAAACTCGACTTCCGCAAGTTTCCAGATGGCTACGTGGCCACCGCCGCCGACGTCGAAGCCGAACTAAAGCGCATCGGCCACACGCTCGCGCCGTTCGATATCGTATTGGTCAACACCAGCGCCGGCGCCGTCTTTGGCCGACCCGAATATGTCGCCACCGGTTGCGGCATGGGTCGGCAGGCGACCCTCTACCTGGCTGAGCGTGGCGTGAAGATCGTCGGCACCGATGCCTGGTCCTGGGATGCGCCTTTCGTCCACACGAACAAGCGATTCCAGGAGACTGGGGACGCATCGATCATCTGGGAGGGTCACAAGGCGGGCCTTGAGATCGGCTACTTCCAGATCGAAAAGCTCCACGACCTGGAGCGCCTGCCGCCCGACGGCTTCACCGTCTCCTGCTTTCCCGTGAAGATCAGGGACGCGAGCGCAGGCTGGATCCGCGCCGTGGCGATCTTCGACGACTGACCCGCGCACTGCGCGCTGTCACCCCTCAGGCGGATCTCGTCTGCCTAAGATCCCGTTCTGCAGGAGATCGTGCGGGACAATCGCCGCACCGCAGCCGTGGTTCAGACCTCGGCGATGGAGGACGACGTGGTCGACACCGACGTGCTGATCGTGGGCGCAGGCCCGACGGGTTTGGTGCTGGCGCTTTGGCTGACAAAGCTGGGCGCCACGGTGCGGATTGTCGACGAAACGGCGGGACCTGGGACAACCTCGCGGGCCTTGGCGGTGCAGGCCCGGACCCTTGAGCTCTATCGCCAACTCGATCTCGCCGAGGACGTGGTGCGGCTTGGGCACAAGGTCGCCGGCGTCAATCTTTGGGTGAAGGGCGAGCGTAAGGCGCGGCTGCCGTTCGAAGCCATCGGTGTGGACCTGACCCCCTACTCGTTCCTGGAGATCTTCCCGCAGGATGAGCATGAGCGGCTCTTGATCGATCGGCTGCGGGCCCTGGGCGTCGAGGTGGAGCGGCGCACCGCGCTTCTGGATTTCACCGATGACGGGGACCTGGTGAGCGCACGGCTTGGCTCAACCGACGGCGGCGAGACGGTCTGCATGGCCGGCTATATCGCCGGCTGTGATGGCGCGCGCTCGAAGGTGCGCGAGACGATCGGGGCGACGTTTCCCGGCGGGACTTACCGGCAGGTCTTCTACGTCGCCGATGTGGAAGCGGCAGGGCCGGCCGTGGACGGCGAATTGCACGTGGACCTGGATGAGGCGGACTTCCTGGCAGTCTTCCCGCTGGCCGGCGAGGGCCGCGCGCGACTGATCGGAACGGTCCGTGACGAACGCGCTGAGAATGCCGACGAACTCAAATTCGAGGACGTCAGTGAGCGGATCATCGAGAACCTCAAGGTCGCGATCCGGAAGGTGAATTGGTTCTCGACCTATCACGTGCATCACCGGGTGGCGGACCACTTCGGCAAAGGCCGCGCCTTCCTGCTCGGCGACGCCGCCCACATCCATAGTCCTGCCGGGGGCCAAGGCATGAACACCGGCATCGGGGACGCCATCAACCTGGCCTGGAAACTGGCGGCCGTGGCCGCCGGGCGCGCGCCCGCAAGGTTGCTCGACAGTTATGAGACCGAAAGGATCGTTTTCGCCAGGCGCCTGGTCGCAACGACCGACCGTATGTTCAGCGTCGCAACCGCGGAGGGTCCTGTCGCCGAGGTGGTGCGTACGCGCATCCTGCCGGTCTTGATGCCGCGAGTGACCAGTTTCGAGGCGGCGCGCGACTACATCTTCCGCACGATTTCGCAGATCACGCTCAACTATCGCGGCGGGCCGTTGAGCGCCGGGGCGGCCGGCCACGTCCAGGGGGGCGACCGGTTGCCCTGGGCGTGCGTCGAGGGGCAGGACAACTTCGCGTCCCTTTCGGCCATGACCTGGCAGGTGCACGTCTATGGCGAAGCGAGTGCTGAGCTGCGAGCCTGGTGCAGCGACCATCTGCTCGCGCTGCACGTCTTCGCCTGGCGGGAGGCCTACGACAGAGCGGGGCTGACACGCGACGGAATGTACCTGCTGCGGCCCGACACCTACGTGGCGCTCGCCGAAGCGCCCGGCACCTCACGCGCGCTCGATGAATATTTTGCGAGGCAAGGCATTCGCCTGGACGAACCCGTCAGGTGAATTGACGGCCGTGAGATCCGGGATCCCGGCGGAAAAGGAGCGCCGTCTCAGGCTTGCTCCGTGAGCTCCTGCTCGGCCAACGCCGACAGCCCCGCTAGAGAAAGTTCCGTGCCGAGGCGATCGCGCACGACCGCGCGCCCGCAGGCGACCCGCACAGCGTAGTAGCGCTCGATCGCGCCGTTGGCGGTGTAGCTCTCAAAGGCGCATCCGTCGGGGTAGAGGCCGCCGCGTCCCGTGGTCTGGTACATCATTACACTTTCAGGACTGCCAAGTTTCCCTTGGGGTGAAACTTGTCATCTGAGCGTCAACGCTGCGAGCGCAAAGTCGTTCGAAAAATCGTGAGAGCAACAAGGTCAGGCGCCCTCCACCATGGCTGCGCACGAGGGCGCATCGAGCTAACCCCCATTCGGCGCAGCTGTGATCGGACGGGAACGTTTGACGCCGCCTCCCTAGCGGTTGATGAGAAAACGAACCTTTGCCGGCGATGACCCGGACCGGACCAGGAGAGGCTTATGGCCAGCAACACCGAATTCGACATCCGTGGCGTCCACCACCTGGCCCTGGTCAGCAAGGACATGGCCAGGACGGTGGCCTTCTACCGCGACCTGCTGGGCATGCCGCTGACCAAGACGATCAGCATGCCGAACGGCGGACAGCACTTCTTCTTCGACATCGGCAACGGCGACAGCCTGGCCTTCTTCTGGTTCCCCGGCGCCCACGCGGCCGCGCCCGGCCAGTCGTCGCCTGAGAACCTGCCCACGCGCGGGGACTTCCGCAGCGCGCATGGCTCTATGAACCATATCGCCTTCAACGTGCCGGCCGAAAAGTTCGAGGAGTACTACCAGCGCCTCAAGGACAAGGGCATCGACGTCACCCGCATCCTCGACCACGACAACTCGCCTTCGGGCGTGGCGGAAACCATGAACGACGACGTCTACGTCCGCTCGGTCTACTTCTTCGATCCCGATGGCGCCTGTCTTGAGTTCGCCTCATGGACGCGGCCTTTGGGCCCCGACGAGGCCCGCGATCCGCCGAAAAACGCTGACGGCGTGCCCGACCCCAGCCTTGTCCGCGCCTAGCCGACTACAAGGAAACCACAATGTCCGAGCCTGACGCGATCCGCGCCCTGGCAGCCCGCTTTTTCGATTGCATCGAGCAGGGTGACGTCGAGGGCGTCTCCGCTTGCTACGCTCCCGAGCTCGTCGTCTGGCACAATTTCGATGACCTGGAGCAACCGCGCGAGGCGAACCTCGCCACCCTCGCCAGCATGATCAAGTGGATCAGCGAGCGGCGCTACGAGCGCCGGCGCGTGGACGTCTTCGAGGGCGGGTTCGTGCAGCAGCACGTGCTGACCGGAACCCGCAGAGACGGGGTGCGCGTGAGCCTGCCAGGGGTCCTCGTGGGCCAGGTCCGGGATGGCAAGATCACGCGGCTCGACGAGTACCTGGATTCCGCCCAGGTGGCGGCCTTCCGGGTAAGGGCCTGATGGTCGCGGCGACGGATAGACCATGACCGGACCAAGACTGCTCGCCTTCGCCGGCAGCACCCGCGTCGACAGCCTCAACCAGCGCCTGCTGGATATCGCCGCAGCCGCCGCGCGTGACGCCGGTGCGCAAGTCACGGCCATCCGATTGCGAGACTTCGACCTGCCGCTCTACGACGGTGACCTGGAGGCCGAGGCCTTCCCGGCTCGGGCGGACGAACTGCGCGCGCTCTTCATCGAGCACGACGGCTTCCTGATCGCGACGCCGGAGTACAATGGCTCCGTCAGCGGGGTGTTGAAGAACGCCATCGACTGGGCGTCGCGACCGCGCGCCGGAGAATCACTGATCGCCCTGCCCGCCTTCCGCGGAAAGGTCGCGGGGATAATGTCGGCCTCCGAGAGTCCCTTCGGCGGCCTGCGCGGCCTGGCCCACCTGCGCCAGATCCTGGGAACCATCCAGACCATGGTGGCGACCGAACAGGTCGCCGTCCCGCACGCCGACAAAGCGTTCGACGAGGCCGGCCTGACCGCCCCCATGCCGAAAATCCTGATCCCCATCATGGTGGCGCGGGTCGTGTTTCTGGCAGGCGCGCTACGCCAGGACGCCCGCCCTTCCTGATCCCGCCAAGATCAGCCAAAGTTACTTTCCGAGCCCATGTCCGGTCGCAGCGCGGGCCGGAACAAAGAACCGGGGCGCCAATGTCGGAAGCCAATTTGCTGGACCAGGTGGAGCGTCAATTCCTGGGGTTCCCCTCGCCGACCTCACGGCGGATCCCGGCCGGCGGCCACCCCTGCCAGGGCCTATATTGGACGCCCAAGGGCAAACGGCCGAAGACCG
>NZ_DASXNL010000058.1:0-4739 GCF_036495085.1 Phenylobacterium sp.
CGAAGGAAATCACATGTCGAAACTTGAAAAGCTGGTCGACGAACTCTCGACCCTGACCGTCCTGGAAGCTTCCGAGCTCTCCAAGCTGCTCGAAGAAAAGTGGGGCGTCTCCGCCGCCGCGCCGGTGGCCGTGGCCGCCGCCGGCGGCGGCGCCGCCGCTGCTCCGGCTGAAGCCGCCGAAGAGCAGACCGAGTTCACCGTCGTGCTCACCGCGGGCGGCGACAAGAAGATCAACGTGATCAAGGAAGTCCGCTCGGTCCGTCCGGACCTCGGCCTGAAGGAAGCCAAGGATCTGGTCGAAGGCGCTCCGCAGAACGTGAAGGAAAACGTTTCGAAGCAGGAAGCCGAAGAAGTGAAGAAGAAGCTGGAAGAAGCCGGCGCCTCCGTCACCATCAAGTAAGACCTGGGCCGCGCTGCGTCGCGGTCTCAAGTTGCGAAGGGCCGGGAGCGATCCCGGCCCTTTTGCTATGGGCCTGGCGACAACCGGCTGTTGGCCAACCATCGCCCGGCGACATGTTACTGTGAGAGCGATGAGTCCCCTCCTGGACCCCTTCATTCGCGGCGTCACCGTGGGCGCGTTGCTGGCGATTGCGTTCGCGGTTTGGCGCTCGGGCGTCAGCCGGCATGCGCGCATCGCCACGCTTGTGGGCATGGCCAGCATCGCGGCCTGGACGATGACCGAGTCCGGCGAGATGCGGAACGCGTTCGGCGCCGCGCTTCCTCTGGACGTGCTCGCCATGGTGGTCGGCGGCTCGTTCTGGCTCTTCGTCGCCGCACTCTTCGAGGACCGGCCGATCAGCGGTTGGACCCTTGCGCCGGTCGCGGTGCTGCTGGTGACGGGCGTCTCGATGAACCTCGCGCCCAAGCCCGTCGGCGATGTCATCTGGGTCGTCCACAACCTGATCGGTGTCTTACTGTGCCTGCACGCCGGCTTCATCGTGGCGCGCGGCTGGCGCGGCGACCTGATCGAGAGCCGCCGACGGCTGCGGGCGTTGGTCTTCGGCGTCGCAGCATTGTTCGGCGTCGCGGAGGTCGCAGTGGTCATGGCGAGCCGCCTGGAGCACAGCTTCCCCTGGCACGCCTTGTCGGCAGGCGGCTTCTACGGCGGCCTCGCGCTGGCCATCTTGGCGCTGGCCTCGGCCGCGCTGCTGCTTCAGGGGCGGTCTTCATTGTACGGCCCCTCACGTCGCCCTGAAGCCGGACCCGACACGCGCGCAGAGGCCGCGGACCGCCACCTCCTGGCCAAACTCGAGGCGTTCATGGCCGATGGCGGCTGGAAGCGCGAGGGACTGACCATCGGCGCGGTCGCCGAGGCTGTGGAGACGCCCGAGCATCGCCTGCGCCGGCTGATCAACCAGAAGCTCGGCCATCGCAACTTCGCCGACTTCGTCAACGGCCACCGGATCGAGGCGGCCAAGCGCCGGCTGGGCGATCCCGCCGAGGCGCGGACCACCGTGGCGGCCATCGCCTTCGATCTGGGCTACGGCTCCCTGGGGCCCTTCAACCGGGCCTTCCGCGCCGCCACCGGGGCGAGCCCAACCGAGTGGCGGCGAGCGGCTCTGGCCGGGGCTTCGCCGATTCTCGAAGAGGCTGTCTGATTTCAAAACAGGCGAAAGTTTTTTGCCGACGGCGAGATTGATCGCCCGCCTTCCGTCTTCCTTGCCGCTCGAAAGCAAGGAGACCTCTCATGCATGTCACGCTCAGCGACATTGGCGAGATGTGGGTGCACGGCGTCGCCCACGACGCGCGCCGCTACGCCATCTTCGCCGTCGTCGTCTGGTTCACCCTCTGGATCGTGCTGGCCCGTGTCCTGCGCCCGCGCAAGATCCGCGAAGAGACGCCGCCGGCTCGGCAGCTGCTCATCGAGTTCTTGTTCTCGCTGCGCTCGATCGCCGTCTTCTCGACCGTTGGCATCGGAATCAACCTGGCCGAGATGGCAGGGCTCTTCCCCATGTCGCCGATGGCCGCGAGTTGGGGCCCGGCCTGGTTCGTCGCAAGCCTGGCGGTCATGATCGTGGCCCAGGATGCCTGGATCTACTGGACGCATCGCTGGATGCATCGGCCGCGCTGGTTCCGCACCTTCCATCGCCGCCACCATCGCAGCAACAATCCCTCGCCGTTCACGGCCTACAGCTTCGATCTGGGCGAGGCTTTCTTGATGGTCATCTTCGTTGCGGTCTGGCCTGCGATCTTCCCCACGCCATGGGGCGTGATCAACCTCTTCATGTTCCACCAGATCTTCCGCAACACCATGCTGCACGCCGGCTACGAGCTCACCCCGGCCCGCGCCGATGGTCGGCCCTGGCTGGACTGGATCACCACCACGACCCACCACGACCTGCACCACGCCCAGGCCGGCTACAACTTCGCGCCCTGGTTCACCTGGTGGGACCGCTGGCTGGGCACTGAGCACCCGCGCTACCACGCAGAGTACGCGCGCGCCGCCGGCCGGGCGCTGCTGCCGCCAGGGCCGACAGCCCGGAGCTTCTGGAGATCTGAGCGGGGCGCGGGAACTCAAGCCGAATCCCGCCGGTTGTAGAGGGGCGCGAATGCGCTGACGATCGAAGCGAACAGGACTTCGGCCGAGCGCCGGAGCCGAAAGTGGGGCGGCGTCGGGTTACCGCGCGGCGTCGCCCCAAATTTCTTCGCGCTTGGGGCTTCCCTTGACGGGCGAAAAGTCCTATTTCAGCTCCCTTCGCGACAATCCCCGATTCCCGTGACGCATGCCCATGCGCTCTCGTGATGCGGGCGCTTCGCGCGTCAAATGTCCCGAGGCATGGTCCGTCGCCCTCCGACCATGCGAAGGGGCGCCCCTGACGACACAAGGGGCCTTCCAGCGTCCGGCTTTCCCGCGAGGGAAAGTTCCGAGGGTGGACGCGGGATATCAATGACCGACGCCGGGAATCTGTTCCCGGGCGTCCGCAAGGGACACAGATGGCGCAATCCTTCACCGGTAAGAAGCGGATCCGTAAATCATTCGGCCGCATCCCTGAAGCCGTGCAGATGCCGAACCTGATCGAGGTTCAGCGCTCCTCCTACGAACAGTTCCTCCAGCGCGAGACGCGCTCGGCCGACCGGCGGGACGAAGGGATCGAAGCGGTCTTCAAGTCCGTCTTCCCGATCAAGGATTTCAACGAGCGCGCGGTGCTCGAATACGTCTCCTACGAATTCGAGGAGCCGAAGTACGACGTCGAGGAATGCGTCCAGCGCGACATGACCTACGCCGCGCCGCTGAAGGTGAAGCTGCGCCTCATCGTCTTCGAGACCGACGAGGAAACCGGCGCCCGCTCCGTGAAGGATATCAAGGAGCAGGACGTCTATATGGGCGACATCCCGCTGATGACGGAGAAGGGCACCTTTATCGTCAACGGCACCCAACGCGTCATCGTCTCCCAGATGCACCGTTCGCCCGGCGTCTTCTTCGACCACGACAAGGGCAAGACCCACGCTTCCGGCAAGCTGCTCTTCGCCGCCCGCGTCATCCCCTACCGCGGCTCGTGGCTCGACTTCGAGTTCGACGCCAAGGACGTTGTCTACGTCCGTATCGACCGCCGCCGTAAGCTGCCGGCCACCACATTCCTGATGGCGCTGGGCATGGACGGCGAGGAGATCCTCTCCACCTTCTACAACACCCTCTCCTACAAGAAGGTCGACACCAAGAAGGGCGGGACCGGGGGTTGGGCCACGGCCTATCAGGCGGACCGCTGGCGCGGTGTGAAGCCGGAATTCCCGCTGATCGACGCCGACACCGGCGAAGAGATCGCCCCTGCCGGCGCCAAGATTTCCGCCCGCAACGCCAAGAAGTTCGCCGATGCGGGCCTCAAGACCCTGCTGCTGGCGCCCGAGGCGTTGACCGGAAAGTACCTGGCCCGCGACCTGGTGAACTACCAGACCGGCGAGATCTACGCCGAAGCCGGTGACGAGCTGAACCCGGAGCTTCTGGCGGCGCTGGAGGAGCAGGGCTTCGACGAGCTGGACGTCCTCGACATCGACGACGTCACGGTCGGCGCCTACATCCGCAACACCCTTCGCGTAGACAAGAAC
Source organism: Phenylobacterium sp. (assembly GCF_036495085.1). GTDB lineage: Bacteria > Pseudomonadota > Alphaproteobacteria > Caulobacterales > Caulobacteraceae > Phenylobacterium. The sequence continues at coordinate 4,045 of NZ_DASXNL010000058.1, forward strand.
ACCGCCCGCGAAGACGCCCTCTTCGATATCTACCGGGTCATGCGCCCGGGCGAGCCGCCGACGGTGGAGGCCGCCGAGGCCATGTTCAAGTCGCTGTTCTTCGACAGCGAGCGCTACGATCTGTCCTCGGTCGGCCGCGTGAAGATGAACATGCGCCTCGAGCTCGATTGCCCCGACGACGTTCGCGTGGTCCGCAAGGACGACGTGCTGGCGGTGCTCAAGACCCTGGTCGGGCTGCGCGACGGCCGCGGCGAAATCGACGACATCGACAACCTCGGCAACCGCCGGGTGCGCTCGGTCGGCGAGCTGCTCGAGAACCAGTACCGCGTGGGTCTCCTGCGTATGGAGCGCGCGATCAAGGAACGCATGAGCTCGGTCGATATCGACACGGTCATGCCGCACGACCTGATCAATGCGAAGCCGGCGGCTGCGGCGGTGCGCGAGTTCTTCGGCTCCAGCCAACTCTCGCAGTTCATGGACCAGACCAATCCGCTGTCGGAAATCACCCACAAGCGCCGCCTCTCGGCGCTTGGCCCGGGCGGTCTGACGCGCGAGCGCGCGGGCTTTGAAGTCCGCGACGTGCACCCGACCCACTATGGCCGGATCTGCCCCATCGAGACGCCGGAAGGCCCGAACATCGGCCTGATCAACTCGCTCGCCACCCACGCGGTGGTGAACAAGTACGGCTTCATCGA
>NZ_DASXNL010000059.1:0-8042 GCF_036495085.1 Phenylobacterium sp.
GGCGGCCGCTCATCCGACCGCCGTGCAGCCGACCGAGACCTACGGCCGCCACGGTTGGACCTACCTGCGGCTGGCGGACCTGGACCAGCCGACGCTGGAGGCCCTGCTGCGCCTTGCCTGGGTGAATGTCGCGCCCCGGCGCCTATTGCACGCCCTCTAACGGGTGAAAACCAGCACCCAGTAGGCCATCAACACCAAGTTGCTCGCCGCGAACGGGGTCAGCCGGTGGCGGACGTTGTTGCAGGTCAGGTGGACGAGCGAATGCAGAGCCCGAAGGGCGACATAGAGCCACGCCACGGCGAGAACGACCCCGTCGACCTTGCCGGCTACGAAGAACATGAGGCTGCCGACGTAGAACAGCATCGGCAGCTCAAGCAGGTTCATGTAGTTGCGGTTCGGGATCGAGACGTGGCCGGGCACAGCCGGCGACTCACCGAACTTGAAATCGTCGGCGGTGACCTGGCCCAACGCGCCGGCGCGGAAGCGCCGGATCGGTATCAGGGTCAATACGCCGAAGGTCAGGAAGGCGAGGGCGCCCATGGGCGCAAAGATCCAGCGCTGGTCCACGATTTTTCCCCGACTCGTCGCTTACAACGTAAACTACTCCCGTCGTGCTTGATCGGCTGAGGCGTTTCAGGCATAAGCCCGCGCTCACGTCGCCGGCCCTCTAGTCTGCGTCCCCATTTCCACGCCAGGATGAGTTTCCGATGGCCGTTCCTAAACGCAAAACCTCGCCGTCGCGGCGCAATATGCGCCGCTCGCACCACGCCCTGGGCGCCAACTCCTTCGTCGAGGACAAGGAAACGGGCGAGCTGAAGCGTCCGCACCACGTCGACCTGAAGACCGGCATGTACAAGGGCCGTCAGGTCCTGACGCCGAAGGAAGACTAGACGCCTTCGGGCTACAAGCCCTGCCGTATCCAAAGACGCCGGTCGCAGAGGTGGCCGGCGTTTTTGATTCCAGGATCGCTTGTGCGCCGCCTGATTCTCATCGGGGCCCGGTCGATCGCGGCGGCTTCCTCCGGGATCGTGGCCGACACCTACGCCTGACGCCGACTGGCGTTGGCGACCTCAAGATCGGCATCGTCCATATCGAAGGCCGCCTCTTGGGCCCTATTGGCTGCGTCCGCGAGCCTGAACGGCCGCCCGCCGGGCCTCGACCATCTCCGGGGTCACCGAGGCGTTGTGGACGACCGACCGCTCATGCTCGAGCGCCATGCCCTCGCCCATCGTCAGCGCGTAGCCGTCGTCGATCATCGCCTTGTAGGTGACCAGCATGTCGCCTTCGATGCTCGCCATCTCGCGGGCGAGTTTCAGGGCCGCCGGCATCAATTCCGCGGGCTCCACGACCCGGTTCACCAAACCCCAATCGTAGGCCTGCTGGGCGCTCAGGAAGTTACCTGTCAGCGACAGCTCCTTGGCCCGGTAGGGCCCGATCACCCGGCTCAGCTTCTGCGACAAGCCCCAACCCGGCGTGATGCCCACTCTTGCGTGGGTGTCGGCGAAGCGGGCGTTGGTCGAACAGACCAGCACATCGCAGGCCAGCGCCACCTCGAATCCACCGGTGATCGCCACGCCGTTGATCGCGCCCACGATGGGCTTTGAGCAAGCTAGCACAGCCCGCGCGGGGTTCTCCGCCGGGTCCGTGGCGTTGGCCGCGCCCATGCCGAGCGGATCGGTCGACAGCTCCTTTAGGTCGAGCCCTGCAGTGAACGCCCGCTCGCCGGCCCCGGTGAGCACAACGACCTTTACGCTCGGGTCGGCGTCGAGTTCGAGTATCGCCTGGCGCAACGCGGCCCGGAGGGCTTTGGAGAGCGCGTTCATCGCCTCCGGGCGATTCAGCGTGACGACCGCGACGGCGTCCTGGCGATCGATGAGCAGCATGGGGGTCCTCCGAGCGCGGCCCATATGCCCCAGGCCGCCAGTTCGCGAAAGCCGATCAATCCGTGCGTGTTCGCCGATATCGCTGAAACCTCGCGGATCATCGAGGTTGTCACTCGCAGCGACAGTCTGGCCGGGCGCGGCGAAGGGCGGTCGAGACCTTAATGGTGGACGGCGGCGGGTTGCGCCCCTGCTCCGTGCCGAAGGCACGAGATGCTGAGGCGTGAAGTCAACCGGCGTTGCCCGGGGCGTGGAAGCTTTGTAAGCCTCGCGCGCTCCCACACGCCCGAGGACCCCGAGGACTTCATGACTGAGATTGTCGACATCATCGCCCGTGAAATCCTCGACAGCCGCGGCAATCCGACGGTGGAGGTGGACGTGATCCTGGAGGACGGCTCCATGGGCCGCGCCGCCGTGCCGTCCGGCGCTTCGACCGGGGCTCACGAGGCGGTGGAAAAGCGGGACGGCGACAAGAAGCGGTATGCCGGCAAGGGCGTGCTGCAGGCTGTCGCTGCGGTCAATGGCGAAATCTATGACGCGCTGGCCGGCGCCGACGCAGAGGACCAGCGGCGCCTGGACCGCCTGCTGATCGACCTTGACGGCACGCCCAACAAGTCGCGCCTGGGAGCCAACGCGATCCTCGGAGTTAGCCTGGCCGCCGCCAAGGCCGCGGCGAGCTCGGCCGCACTGCCGCTCTACAAGTACGTTGGCGGCGTTTCGGCCCGCGTCCTTCCCGTGCCGATGATGAACATCATCAACGGCGGGGCGCACGCCGACAATCCGATCGACATCCAGGAATTCATGATCCTGCCGACCGGGGCTGCGACCTTCGCCGAGGCCCTGCGCATGGGCTCGGAGATCTTCCACGCCCTGAAGTCCCAGCTGCACGCCGCGGGCCACAACACCAATGTCGGCGACGAGGGCGGGTTTGCTCCGAACATCGGCTCGGCCGAGGAGGCGCTCAGCTTCATCATGAAAGCGGGCGAGCAGGCCGGCTATAAGCCGGACAGGGACTTCGTGCTCGGCCTGGACGCCGCCTCCACGGAATTCTTCAAGGCCGGCAAGTACGTCATGGAAGGCGAGGGCAAGACCTTCGATCCAGCAGGCATGGTCGACTATCTGGCCGGCCTGGTCGGAAAGTTTCCGATCGTCACGATCGAGGACGGCTGCGCCGAGGACGATCTCGAGGGCTGGAAGCTGCTCACAGATAAGCTGGGCGCCAAGGTTCAGCTGGTTGGCGACGACCTCTTTGTGACCAATTCCGAACGTCTGGCCATGGGCATCGGAAAGGGTCTGGCGAATTCGATCCTGGTGAAAGTCAACCAGATTGGCACCTTGTCGGAGACGCTGGACGCCGTCGATCTGGCGCACCGCAGCGCCTACACCGCGGTCATGAGCCATCGCTCCGGTGAGACCGAGGACTCGACCATCGCCGACCTGGCCGTGGCCACCAACTGTGGGCAGATCAAGACCGGCTCGCTGTCGCGCTCGGACCGCACCGCCAAGTACAATCAGCTCCTGCGCATCGAGGAAGAGCTCGGAGACCAGGCGGCATATGCCGGGCGCGCGGCGCTGAAACGGGGTTGAGGCTGGGAGGTTAGCGCGCCGTTAAGCACGATCGCGGAAAACTCCGGGAATCGTCTAGGAAACCTGCTGTGCTCGCCTACGTACGTCCGTTCCTGCCGACCACGGCGCTGATCCTCCTCATCGTCTATTTCGGATTCCACGCCTTTACCGGTGATCGTGGGATTCTGACCTCGAGCCAGCGTGACGAGACGCTTGTGGCCAAGACCCGCGAACTGGCCCAGGTGCGCGCCGAGCGCCAGGACCTGGAGATGCGTGCGCGCCTGTTGCGCGACACGAGCCTGTCTGCCGATCTCTTGGAGGAAAGGGCGCGCTCCCTGCTAGGCTTCGCCGATCCCAGGGACTATGTGATCCGAATGAAGCCCTAGCGCCCTTCGCGGGTTCTGGGGGACCTGTCGAAGGATTACGGAGAGACGCATGGCGCGAGAGCAGGCCGGCGCGGCCGGTCGGCGGAAGGCCAACGGCGCCGCTGCCGCAAAGCCTCCAGAGGCCGGCGGCGGCAAAGACGAGTTGCTGAAGCACTATCGCGACATGCTGCTGATCCGCCGCTTCGAGGAGCGGGCCGGCCAGTTGTACGGCATGGGACTGATCGGCGGCTTCTGCCACCTCTACATTGGCCAGGAAGCCATCGCAGTAGGCGTTCAGGCGGTAAAGCAGCCCGGCGACCAGGTGATCACCGGCTACCGGGAGCACGGCCACATGCTGGCCTGCGGCATGGACCCTAAAGAGGTCATGGCCGAACTCACAGGCCGCGCCTCGGGCTCGTCGAAGGGCAAGGGCGGGTCGATGCACATGTTCTCGACCGAGGCGGATTTCTACGGCGGCCATGGGATCGTCGGCGCACAGGTGAGCCTCGGCACGGGCCTGGCGTTCACCAATCGCTATCGCGACAACGGCAAGGTCGCCTTCACCTACTTCGGCGACGGCGCCGCCAACCAGGGACAGGTCTACGAGAGCTTCAACATGGCCGAGCTCTGGAGCCTGCCGGTCGTCTACGTCATCGAGAACAACCAATACGCCATGGGCACCGCCATCGACCGTTCTTCGTCGGAAACGCATCTCTACAAGCGCGGCGCCTCCTTCCGCATCCCAGGCGAGCAGGTTGACGGCATGGATGTGCTCGCCGTGAAGGCTGCAGCCGGCAAGGCCGCCGAGCACGCCCGCTCCGGCAAGGGGCCCTACATTCTGGAAATGAAGACCTACCGCTACCGCGGCCACTCGATGAGCGATCCCGCCAAGTACCGGACCCGCGAGGAGGTCGACGAGGTCCGCAAGACCCGCGACCCGATCGACCATGTGGAGGAGCGGCTCGAGAAGGAAGGCTGGGCCGATGAGGCCTCGCTCAAGTCGATCGACGCCGAGGTGAAGCGCATCGTGGCTGATGCGGCCGAGTTCGCCAGGACCTCGCCCGAGCCCGACCCCTCCGAACTCTACACCGACGTCTACACCACCGCTGCGGCAGGAGCGCCGGCATGACTGACGTGCTCATGCCGGCCCTTTCGCCAACCATGGAGGAGGGCACGCTCGCCAAGTGGCACGTGAAGGTCGGCGATCAGGTGAAATCCGGCGACGTGATCGCCGAGATAGAGACCGACAAGGCGACCATGGAGGTCGAGGCCGTCGACGAGGGCACCGTCGAGGCGATCCTGGTGCCGGAGGGCGCCGAGGAAGTTAAGGTCAATACGCCGATCGCGCGGCTGTCCGGCGAAGCCGGGGCCGCGCCGCCCGCGTCGCAACCAAGCGCAGCGCCAACCCCACAGCCGGTTGCGCAATCCCGCGCCGAAGCGTCCGGAGATCCGGAGCGAAAGGCGCCGGAAGCCGACGCCAGGCCGAAGCCGGAGGGCGGGGGGACGGCTGCTGTCCAGCCGGCCCAGCCGCTGCGCGATCCCGAGCTGCCCGCTGGCGTGAAGCTTGTGAAGGTCACCGTCCGTGACGCCCTTCGCGACGCCATGGCCGAGGAGATGCGCCGCGATCCCGACGTCTTCCTGATGGGTGAGGAGGTCGCCCAGTATCAGGGCGCCTACAAGGTCTCGAGAGACCTCCTGCAGGAGTTCGGAGACAAGCGGGTCGTCGACACGCCGATCACCGAGTACGGCTTTACCGGCCTGGGTGTCGGCGCAGCCATGGGCGGTCTGAAGCCGATCGTCGAGTTCATGACCTTCAACTTTGCGATGCAGGCCATTGATCACATTATAAATTCCGCCGCCAAAACGCTCTATATGTCTGGCGGCCAGATCAAGACCTCGATCGTGTTTCGTGGACCCAATGGCGCAGCAGCTCGGGTCGCCGCGCAGCACAGCCAGGACTACGCCGCCTGGTACGGCCACGTTCCCGGCCTGAAGGTCATTGCTCCCTATGACGCGGCCGACGCCAAGGGGCTTCTGAAGGCGGCAATCCGCGACCCGAACCCCGTGGTCTTCCTTGAGCACGAAATGCTTTACGGCCTGGAGTTCGACGTACCCGAAGGCGTCGACTGGGTCTTGCCGATTGGCAAAGCCAAGATCCGTCGCGAAGGCGCGGGTGTGACGCTGGTCGCCTATTCACGCATGGTCGGCTTGTGCCTGAAGGCCGCCGAGCAACTCGACTCCGAAGGGATCGAGGCCGAGGTCGTCGATCTGCGCACCATCCGGCCGATGGACTACGAAACCGTCGTCGAGAGCGTGAAGAAGACCAACCGCCTAGTGACCGTCGAGGAGGGCTGGGGCCCGATGGGCGTCGGCGCCGAGGTCATTGCGCGCGTGCTGGAACACGCTTTCGACTACCTCGATGCGCCGCCGGTGCGCGTGCACCAGGAAGACGTGCCGCTGCCCTACGCAGCGAACCTTGAGGCGCTCTCCATGCCGTCCGTCGAGAAGATCGTGAAGGCGGCCAAGCAGGTCTCGTACAAATGAGCGAAAGTCCGTTCACCTGGCGCGCCGGAGGCTGCCACTGCGGCGGGGTTCGCTTCGAAGTGGCGTTGCCGCAGGTCGTAGAGGCGCAGTCATGCAACTGCTCCATGTGCGCCAAGACCGGCTTCGTCCACGTGATCGTGCCGGAGAGCCGCTTCCGCATCACCAAGGGCGCAGAACGGCTCGCTGAGTACACCTTCAACACGCGGGTGGCGAAGCACCTGTTCTGTTCCGAATGCGGGATCAAGAGCTTCTATCGGCCGCGCTCCAATCCCGACGGCTGGAGCGTCAACGCCCGTTGCCTGGATACCAGCGAAGGGCTTGACCTCAGGATCGAAGCCTTCGACGGGCAGAACTGGGAAGCCAACGCCGCGGGGCTTTCCCATCTGTCGAAGGAACCTGCATGACGGAGCTGGCGGGCCACTGCCATTGCGGCGCGATCCGGGTGGATCTGGAGACGCCGCGGCAGGCCGCGGACCTGCCGTTGCGAGCCTGTCAGTGCAGCTTTTGTCGCCGGCATGGCGCTGAGACCACCAGCGACCCAGCCGGTCGGCTGCACATCGAGGCGGCGCCGGGTGCGGCGAACCGCTACCGGTTCGCGGGCCGCTCCAGCGATTTTCTGGTCTGCGCCGAATGCGGGGTCTATGTCGCAGCCACCCTTGAGACCGACGACGGCCTGATTGCGGTGCTCAATGTCCGAGGCGTCGACTTACCAGGCTTCGAGGGCCGCCAGGCTCAACCCATGATCTATGACGACGAGACCGCGGGCGAACGGCTGGCGAGGCGCAAGGCCCGCTGGACGCCCGCCGTCTTCGTCGAAACCAATCCGAGCGCCTGACACATGCCGATCGACATCCTGATGCCCGCGCTGTCGCCGACCATGGAAGAGGGGACGCTCGCCAAGTGGCATGTGAAGCCGGGCGATCGGGTGAAATCGGGCGATGTGATCGCCGAGATCGAGACAGACAAAGCCACGATGGAGGTGGAGGCCGTCGACGAGGGCGTGGTCCAGGAGATCCTGGTCCCGGAAGGCGCTGAGGGCGTAAAGGTCAACGCCCCGATCGCGCGGCTGTCAGGCGAGGGGGAGGCCGCTTCGCCGCCGCCCGCCAAGCCCGCCGCTGCGCCGAAGGCCGACGCCAAACCCGCTTCAGCTGACGATGCAACGCCGGCCGCGGCTATCCCGGCCCGGGCTCTCCCGGCCCGGGCGGCCACCCCCGAACCTGCCGCCCAGGCCCCTCGCGGCAACCGCATCTTCGCCTCGCCGCTCGCACGGCGGATCGCGCAGCAGAAAGGTCTCGACCTTGCCGCTCTGAAGGGTTCAGGCCCGCACGGCCGGATCGTCAAAGCCGACGTGGAGGGAGCCCGGCCGGGCCAGGCCGTGGCTCAAGCCGGCGACATTTCGGCGGCGGCCCCGCGGCAGGTCCTGTCGCTGGAGCAGCAGGGCATCGCGCCCGGCAGCTACGATCTCACCCCGCTGGACGGCATGAGGAAGACAGTGGCGCGCCGGATGACCGAGAGCGCGCGCGACGTGCCGCATTTCCCGCTCACTATCGACCTGGAGATCGACGCTCTCCTCGCGGCGCGCGCCAAGATCAATGCGTTGCTGGAAAAGTCGGGCGGCAAGGTCAGTGTCAACGACATGGTGATCAAGGCCGCCGCCATCGCCCTGATGCAGGTGCGCGAGGCCAAC
>NZ_DASXNL010000060.1:0-14320 GCF_036495085.1 Phenylobacterium sp.
CGAATGGGACGAGCCGCGCCACCAGGCTCTGCAGACCGAGCTTGCCGAAGCCGTCCGTGCGGCGGTGAAGGAGGGCGAGGCCGTGGGCTGCCTTGGAAAGTCCAAGCCCAGCGTGCGCGAAATGTTCGAAGGCGTCTTCAAAGATCCCGACTGGCGGCTGATCGAGCAACGGCGCGAGCTGGGGATCTGACATGCCGACCATGAACATGATCCAGGCCCTGAACTCCGCGCTCGATGTCGTCCTGACCGAAGACCCCGATACCCTGGTCTTCGGCGAGGATGTGGGTTTCTTCGGTGGCGTCTTCAGGGTGACGGAGGGCCTCCAGAAAAAGCACGGCGTGACCCGATGCTTTGACGCCCCGATCTCCGAGGGCGGCATCGTCGCGACCGCGATCGGCATGGGCGCCTATGGGTTGCGGCCGGTCATCGAAATCCAGTTCGCCGACTACATCCTGCCGGCCTACGACCAGCTGGTCTCCGAAGCGGCGCGGCTGCGCTATCGCTCGAATGGAGAGTTCTTTGCGCCGCTCACGGTGCGCGCGCCCTACGGCGGCGGCATCTTCGGCGGCCAGACCCACAGCCAAAGTCCCGAAGCGATCTTCGCCCACATCACCGGCCTCAAAACCGTCATCCCTTCCAATCCCTACGATGCGAAGGGCTTGCTGATCGCTGCGATCGAAGACGATGACCCGGTGATCTTCCTGGAGCCTAAGCGGATCTACAACGGACCTTTCGACGGACGTCTTGACCAGAACCTCAAGGTCTGGGCCGGCGAGCCGACGGCGGAGGTTCCCGAGGGGCGCTACAGGATTCCGCTGGGCAAGGCCGCCATCGTGCGGGAGGGCCTCGACGTCACGGTGATCGCCTACGGCACCATGGTCCACGTGGCGCAGGCCGGCATCGCGGAAAGCGGGGTGGACGCCGAATTGATCGATCTACGCTGCATCGTTCCGCTGGATATCGAGACCATCGTCGCCTCGGTGCGCAAGACCGGGCGCTGCGTGATCCTGCACGAGGCCTCCCGCTTCGGCGGGTTCGGCGGTGAGCTCTCCGCGCTCATCCAGGAGCGCTGCTTCTATCACCTGAAGAGTCCGATCGAGCGGGTGGCCGGCTGGGACACGCCTTACCCCCACGCGTTCGAGTGGGACTATTTCCCCGGACCGAAGCGCCTGGCCGCGGCCCTGATGCGCACGATGGCGGCTTAAGGCATGGGCCGATATCTCTTCCGCCTTCCCGACGTCGGCGAGGGTGTCGCCGAGGCGGAGATCGTCGCCTGGCACGTCCAGCCCGGCGCCCGGATCCAGGAAGACCAGGCGCTGGTCGATGTGATGACCGACAAGGCGACGGTCGAAATGACCTCTCCAGTGGATGGCGTGGTGGTGACCCTGCACGGCGAAATGGGCGCCATGGCGCCGGTGGGCTCGGTGCTGGTGGAAATCGAAGTGGAAGGCGCCGGCGAGGTCGATGTGGCGCCCGCGGCGGCGGCCCCGGTCACGAGGCCTCCGGCGATAGCGCCGCCGGTGGAGACAGCGCCGGCCGCCCAGGTCCGAAACACCGCGCCCTCCACCGTTAAGGCCATGGCGCAGCCTGGCCAATCTGCCGCCTTCGCAACCCGTACGCCCGGTGAGGCGCCGCTGGCGTCCCCGGCGACGCGGGCCCGCGCGCACGAGCTGGGAATCCTCCTTCAGTTCGTCCCCGGCACGGGACCCGCGGGACGCATCACCCCACAGGATCTCGACGCCTATATCGCCAGCGGCGGTCAGGTGGGCGGCCAGGACGCGCGCTACCAAGCGAAGGCGGGGACTAAGGAGGTCCGCATCCTGGGGCTGCGACGCCGCATCGCCGAGAAGATGCAGGAGTCGAAGCGCCGGATTCCGCACTTCGGCTATGTCGAGGAATTCGATCTGACGGAGCTGGAAGCTCTACGCGAGGACCTCAACGCCAACCGCAAGGATGGTGAGCCGAAACTCACCCTTCTGCCCTTCTTCATGCGGGCCTTGGTTGGTGTCCTGCCGGACTTCCCACAAATCAATGCGCGCTACGACGACGAGGCGGGGATCCTGCACACGTCTGAAGGTGTGCACGTCGGCATTGCGACGCAGACGCCGGGCGGGCTGATGGTTCCGGTCGTCACCCATACCGAGGCCCGAGACCTCTGGGGATGCGCGGCCGAACTCTCCCGCGTCACGACCGCAGCCCGAGACGGCAGCGCCACCCGCGAGGAGCTCACCGGGTCGACCATCACACTGACCAGCCTCGGGGCACTGGGCGGCGTCGCGGCGACACCGGTGATCAACCATCCGGAGGTGGCGATCGTCGGGCCTAACAAGCTGATCGAACGACCCATGGTCCAGGCGGGTCATATCGTTGTCCGCAAGATGATGAACGTCTCGTCGTCCTTCGATCACCGGATCGTCGACGGCTTTGACGCCGCGCGGTTCATCCAGCAGCTCAAGCGGCGCATCGAGCATCCCGCGCTCATTTTCGTGGACTGACCATGCCGCAGACGCTGAAGACGAAGGTGCTTGTGGTGGGCGGCGGTCCGGGTGGCTACGTCGCCGCGATCCGCGCCGCCCAGCTCGGCCTTCAGACCGTCTTGGTCGAGGCCGAGCGCCTGGGCGGAACCTGCCTCATCCGCGGGTGCATCCCCTCAAAGGCGCTGATCCACGCTGCGAGCCTCTATGCAGAGATGGCGGAGACCGCCGCTTCCGGGCGCTTCGGCATCCACCTGAAGTCGAAGCCCCAGCTTGATTTCGCCGAGACCCTCGAATGGAAAGAGGGTGTCGTCGACAAGTTGAACGCTGGCGTCGCCGGGCTCTTGAAACGCGGCAAGGTCACGGTCTTGTCCGGCTGGGCGACCTTCACTGACGCCAAGACCTGCACGGTCGCCTGCGCGGAAGGGCCGATCGAGGTCACCGCCGAACACGTGATCCTGGCCACGGGGTCCGTGCCGGTGGAGCTGCCCGCTCTGCCTTTCGGCGGTTCGGTCATTTCCTCAACGGAGGCGCTGGCGCTTTCGCAGCTTCCGAAGCGCCTGGTGGTCGTCGGCGCCGGCTACATCGGCCTGGAGCTGGGCATCGCCTACGCCAAGCTCGGATCCGAAGTCTCCATCGTGGAGCTGCAGGACCGCATCCTGCCGCTCTACGACAGTAAGCTCGTCGAGCCGGTGCGCCGCTGGCTCGACCGAAATGGCGTAACTCTGCACCTGGGCGCCCGGGCGCTCGGCCATGACGGAAACGCCCTCGCCATAGAAACCGCCGGCGGCGAGCGGCTTTCTCTGCCGGCAGACCGAGTGCTGGTCACCGTCGGTCGACGGCCGAACACGAGGGGCTGGGGCCTCGAGGCCACTGGGGTGGCTATGAACGGGCCGTTCGTGAAGGTGGATGACCGATGCGCCACCTCGACCACCAACGTGTGGGCGATCGGCGATCTGGTTGGCGAGCCGATGCTGGCCCACAAGGCGTCCGCCCAAGGCGAGTTGGTAGCCGAGATCATCGCCGGCGCGCGTCGGCGCTTCGATCCGATAGCCGTCGCCGCCGTCTGCTTCACGGAGCCGGAGATCGTCAGCGTCGGCATCGGCCCGGACGAGGCGCCCGGCGGTGTGGAGTTAGTGACCGGCCAATTCCCGTTCCAGGCCAATGGTCGCGCGCTTTCAATGGACGCCGGCGCCGACGGCGGTTTTGTCCGCGTTGTGGCGCGCAAATCGGATCACCGGATACTCGGCATCCAGGCCGTTGGGCGTCATGTTTCTGAGCTGTCCGCCCAGTTCGCGACCTTGATGGAAATGGGCGCGGTTCTTGAGGACGTGGCTGGGGTCATCCATGTCCACCCGACCTTGAGCGAGGCGGTGCACGAGAGCGCGCTTAAGGCGCTCGGGTACGCGATCCACATCTGATCGACGTCAGAGCCGCGTTTCGATCTACTCAGTCATCCTGAGCGGACGCCAGGCTCTCGATGAAGCGACCCGGCCGAAGATCGTCGGCATTCACACCGAACTGCGCCAAATCGTCAGGCGTCGACTGGCCCAGCACAAGAGCACAGGCGAGGGCGCCCATGGCCGGCGCCGTCTGGATGCCGTATCCGCCCTGGCCGGCGAGCCAGAAGAAGCCGGGCGCATCGGGTGCGTATCCGACCACGGGACTGCGATCGGCCACGAAGCTCCGAAGGCCGGCCCAGCTTCGGCGTATGCGATGCACCTCCAGCGTAGTCGCCCCCTGAACCCGATCGACAGCGATCGCGATATCGAGTTCCTCGGGCTGGGCGTCGCAGGGGTCCGATGGCGTCTCGTCTCCCGGCGACAGGAGAAGGGCCCCAGCGTCGGGCCGGAAGTAGAACTGTTCGTCGACGTCGATCACCATCGGCCACTCGTCGCTGTTCGACCCTTCGGGCGCGGAGACGATCAGCGCAGTTCGGCGGTTCGGCTGGAGGCCCACCGTTTTGACACCCGCCAGCCGCGCGACCACATCGGCCCACGCCCCGGCGGCGTTGATCACCACCCTGGCCTCGATTTGGGCGTCGGGCGTCTCGACAAGCCATCCCGTCGGCTGCCTGGAAAGACGAACGACTTCCGCATTGACGAGCAGTTCGCCGCCCCTGGCTTTGAGCTGGCGAAGCCAGCCCTGATGCAGGACATCGACGTCCACGTCGGCGGAACCGGTCTCGACCGCCGCGCCGGCGATGTAGTCCTCTTGCAAGATCGGGCACTCGGCCCTGGCTTGCGCGGCGGTCAGGCGACGAATCGCCGGCGCCACGTCCGGGAGGGCGCAAAAGGCCTCGAGTTTCGCCAGCTGCGCCGCCGAGGCGATATGCATTGCGCCGCGCGGGCGGACGATCGCTGCGTCGGCGAAACCCTGCGGCGGCGAATACAGGAACTTGCGGCTAGCCCGGGACAGAGCGCGGATCGGCCCGCTTCCATAGATCTCGGAAAACAGCGCCGCGGAGCGCCCGGTCGAATGCATGCCGGGAAAGGACTCGCGCTCCAGGACGATCACGTCCTGCGTCTGAGCGAGCGCGGCGGCGACCGAGGCGCCTGCGATCCCGGCGCCGATAACGACGACGTCGGCAGTGGTCTTACTCATGTCCTATCGATCTTTCGGGCGGCCGCCAGGGCGGTCCGGTAAAGTACGGTCGCGAGAATGGCAGCGGGAAGCGCGACCGCCGAAATCGCTGCGCCGACGGCGGCGGGATCATGAAGGACGTGCTCCAGGATCAGCGCCGGGAGGGCCGCTCCCAGGGCGAGGCCAAGCCCGATATTGATCAGCGAGACGACGCTGACGCTTAGCCCGCGGGCGTCGCCCGGAGCCAGTTCCTGCAGGACGGTGATCCCGACCGCCTGGCCCGTGGTCGAGGCGAAAATCCAAACCCCGGCAAGCGCGAAAACCAGGGGGGGCGCCGGCGCCAGGAAAAAGAGGGTGCTGACCACGCCGGCGACCATGGCGCCCACGGCGAGGATCAGGCGGGAAGATGCGCCGCCACGCTTGACCATCCGGTCGGCGACGATCCCGGCCCCGGCCGAGCCCAAGACGCCGCCGACGATCACCACTCCACCCAGCACGCCGCCGATCTCGGCGACGCCGACGCCAAAGCGCCGCGTCAAGAGCGTCGGAACCCAGTTCAGGATGGCGAAATCGCACATGCTGCTCAGGCCCATGGCGGCGTAGAGAGGCAGAAGCACGGGCCACAGCAGGGCCAGGCGCCGGGCGGCGTCACGGAGCGGAACAGGCTTGCCAGAGGCGCCGGCGATCAGGTGGCGGCGCTTTGGCTCCGGGACGCTCAGCGCCAGCCCGGCCACGGGCATTCCAAGCAGACCCAGGATCACCAGGCCCGCGCGCCAGGGTGCAAGGCCACCCACGATCGGCATGCCGCGCAGCGCGCCGGATTCCGCGGCCTGGAGGATGAGGCCGCCCAGCGCGAGCGCCACGCCCCCACCCACGATCATGCCCATCAGGAACGTGCCGGTGGCGGCGCCGCGGCGATTGACCGGGAAGCTGTCGGTGATGATCGACATCGCCGCCGGCGCGAGCGCGGCTTCACCGATGCCGACGGCGGCCCGCGCTGCGAACAGGCTGCCGAACGATGTCGCGTAGCCGCACGCCACGGTCGCCAGGCTCCAGATGACGATGCCGGTGACGATCACCAGCCGGCGGGGCAGGGTGTCGGCGGCGCGGCCCAGCCCGACGCCCGCGACCGCGTAGATCAGCGCAAACGCTGCGCCTTGCAGCAGGCCGATCTGGACGTCCGTGGCGTGCAGGTCCGCCCGGATCGGATCGACAAGCAGGCTCAGGATCTGCCGGTCGCTGTAGGACAGCACCGCGGCGATGCAAAACACCCCCACGGCCCACCACGCACGGGATGGGGTTGGCCAGGGGGCGTCCCTGGCCACGGAGCCATCGGGGTTGGAGGTCGTCATCATCGTTGAATCGGTCACTGGGGTCGGATACGATTTGGCATATCTGAAAACAGTTTTCTACAACCGAAATCTAGGAGACATGGTTTGCGCGTGTTCGCGGCGGGCCTGCAGCTCGAGACAAACACTTTCGCCCCGTGGCCGACGGGGACGAGGGCCTTTGAAGAAGGCGGTGTTCGCCGCGGCGCCGGCGTGCTCACCGGGCAAGGCCCCGATCACAAGACGGCGCAGCTGTGGCGCGACCTTTGCGCCCGCGACGGGCACGAGTTCGTGGCGGGCCTGTTCGGCTGGGCCCAGCCTTCCGGACCTGTTGTGCAGGCGGTCTATGAAGGTTTTCGCGACGAGATCCTGTCCGAACTTCGCTCCCAGGGCCCGTTCGACATCGTCCTGCTGTTCCTTCACGGGGCCATGGTGTCGACAGCCTGCGATGACTGCGAGGCAGACCTCGCGCGACGGGTGCGCGAGGTCGCAGGCGATAGTCTCGTGATCGGCGTCGAACTCGATCCGCACTGTCACCTGACGCAGCC
This sequence comes from Phenylobacterium sp., assembly GCF_036495085.1. Classification (GTDB taxonomy): domain Bacteria; phylum Pseudomonadota; class Alphaproteobacteria; order Caulobacterales; family Caulobacteraceae; genus Phenylobacterium. Next base: position 6,934 of record NZ_DASXNL010000060.1, read on the forward strand.
GCTCGTCGATGTCGCCGACGCGGTCATTCTCATGAAGCACTATCCGCACGACGATTACCTTGAGCGCGGAACCGAGCTGTACAATCTCTGTCTGGCGAAGGCCCGTGCCGAGGCCCAGCCCACATCAGCGCTCTTCGATTGCCGGATGGTGGGCTTCTACCCGACGACCCAACAGCCGATGGCCGCGTTCGTCGAACGCTTCGGGGAGGTTGAGCGCCAGCCTGGCGTTTTGTCCGTCAGTTTCGCTCACGGCTTTCCTTGGGGGGACACGCCGGACACCGGCTCGCGGGTATTGGTCATTACGGACGGCGACCCGCAGCTTGCGATCCGTCTGAGCCGGCAGATCGGCATGGAGATCTACGCCGCCCGCGAGGCGCTTCTGCCGCGATTTCCGGGTGTCGAGGCGGCGTTGGACGAGGCCTTGGCGACGGCAGGACTGGTCGTGTTGGCCGACACCGCCGACAATGCCGGCGGGGGCGCTCCCGGGGACAATACCAGCCTCCTGAAGGCGATGCTGGACCGAAAGATCACCTCAGCCGCCCTGGGCGCGATCTGGGATCCGATCGCTGCGGCGGCCTGCGCGGACGCCGGCGTCGGGGCGAGGTTGAAACTGCGGGTCGGCGGAAAATCCGGAGCGTCGTCGGCTCAACCGCTGGACGTCGAGGCGACCGTGAAGGCAGTCCGCGAGCGACATGACCAGACCGGCCTTGGAGATTCCCGGACCGCAATGGGTTTGTCGGTGTGGATTGAGGTGAACGGGATCGACGTGGTGCTCAATTCCATTCGGACCCAGGTCTTTTCACCGGACGCCTTTACGGGCCTCGGCATCGACCTGCTGACCAAGGAGATCGTCGCCGTAAAATCGAGCCAGCATTTCTACGGCGGGTTCGCGCCGATCGCCTCGAAGGTGATCCGAGTGGCGACACATGGTGCGATCCAGATGGATTTTGCAGCCTTGCCCTACGCCAAGAAGGCGGACCTCAACTTCTACCCGCGTGTCGCTGATCCGCTCGCTTGACGATCTTCAGAGGCTTGAGCGCTTCTGAGTGGGGCGCCGGCGGCTGACCGTCCGGCGCGGCATCCTGACCCCCGGAGGCCGCCATCAGCTGGGATTCGTCTCCCGAGCAGATCGACATGACCCGAGCCCGGCCGGGGCCCACATTGACGTAGACGTGCCCCATTCCGCTGTCGAAATAAATGGAATCGCCGGTTTCAAGAACAACCGGCGCGTACAGGTCGGAATGAAGTTCGACGGTTCCTTCGAGAACGTAGGCGTATTCTTCGCCGGGGTGCCGGATCATCTCACTGAATTCAGCGGTAGATCGCGCGTGGACCTCCGCGATCAGCGGTACAAATCTCTTGTTCAGCAGATCCGTGGCGCAGAAGGTCGTGACGTAGGTTTCCGTCTCGATCACCCGGCCTTCGCCGGCGCGGGTAATGCTGCGCCGCCCGGTCGCCAGGGAGAGCGACGGCGTCACCTCAGAGGAAAAAAGCTGGCCGATATCAATGTCTAGTCCGCGGCTGATTCGGGCCAATTTGTCGTAGCTGAGCGACATCTTGTCGTTTTCCACTTTCGACAACGTCGAAACCGGCAATCCCGTGCGTCGGCTGACTTCAGCCAGGGTCCAGCCGTTCGCGAGCCGCAGCCCCTTCAGAACCGATCCTGGCTTTGCTTTTGTATGCACGGGCCTTCAGCTCCACATCTGCTTCCCGCAACCCTACTACGTGCTCGGGCGACAGGTCCAACGCCCCGGGGGCGAGCGGCTTAAGTCTTGCACTCTTTGGTTAAGTTTCGTTGTAAGCGGATTTATGTCCAAATCGGAAACAGCTTGCGATACGGGAAATCGTGTGAGCTGATCGCCGCTGTCGATCGGTGGGCCGGGCGATAGAAACCACGGAGTGGGGGGCAAGCGCCGCGAGGCGACTGCCCCCGAGTCGGAGGTTTTGAGTTTTCAGCATCTCAGGGGGCGTTGAGGGATGAATCCGCTATCAAGGATGGTGGCGATGGGCGCGATGCTCGTCGCCCTCGGAGGTTTCGCCGCCGCGCCGGCGAGCCAGTCTCCCACGACCCTGGCGCCGACCCCGATCGTCCCTGTTCCTTTAGCCGGGCCGCACGGGGCGGATAGCGCCGCAGCCCCGGCCGCGGCAGCCGGCCATACGCTCACCGCGCAGGACGTCGCAGCCTATTTCGACGGCCTGGCGCCGGACGCGATCAACCGCGCCAACATCGCCGGCGCGGTCATCGTCGTCGTGAAGGACGGGCAGCCGCTGTTTGCGCGTGGCTATGGCCTCTCGGACGTCAAGGCGAGGACGCCGGTCGATCCGGACAAGACCCTCTTCCGGCCCGGCTCGATCTCCAAGACCTTCACCTGGACGGCGGTCATGCAACTGGTCGAAGCCGGCAAGATCGACCTCGACGCCGACATCAACCAGTACCTCGACTTCAAGATTCCGCCCCGCGACGGCAAGCCGATCACTATGCGGAATCTGATGACCCACACGCCCGGGTTCTCCGACGCCGCCAAGGACCTGATCTTCACCAACCCCAAGGCGCTGAAAAGCCTGGGCGCGACGCTGAACGGCACCACGCCGGCGCGCATCTTCGCGCCTGGGACAACGCCCGCCTATTCGAACTACGGCGCGGCCCTGGCCGGCTATATCGTGGAGCGAGTGTCCGGCGAGCCGTTCGCCGACTACATCGCCCACCACATTCTCAGCCCACTGGGCATGACCCGATCGACCTTCGTCCAGCCGCTGCCGGACGGTTGGTCGGCGAACATGTCGAAGGGCTATCGCGTGGCCACGAGCCCGCCGGGCGCGTTTGAGCTTGTCGGGCCCTCGCCCGCCGGCTCGATGACGACGACGGGGTCCGACATGGCCCGCTTCATGATCGCTCACCTGCAGGATGGAGAATATCAAGGCCAGCGCATCCTGGCGGCGAAGACCGCCGAGACCATGCACAGCCTGCAGTTCGCGCCGGTTCCCTCGCTTCCGGGCATGGCGCTTGGGTTCTATCAGGAGCCGGCCAACGGGCATCGCGTGATCGGTCACGCCGGCGATTCAGCCTTGTTCCATAGCGACATGCATCTGTACCTCGACGATCACGTCGGTCTGTTCATCTCGCTCAACAGCGCGGGCAGCGCGGGCGCGGCGCACACCATCCGCGCCTCGGTCTTCAAGGGCTTTACCGACCGCTATTTCCCCGCAGCGCCGGCGCCGGCGCCGGCGACCTGGAAGAACGCCAAGGCCGACGGGCAGACGCTCGCAGGGCGTTATATTGACAGCCGCCGCTCCGACTCCGGCTGGCTGAGGCTTCCCGGTTTTCTGCTGGGGCAGGCGAAGGTCACTGTTGACCCAAAGGGCGTTGTGACGGTCTCGGCGTTCCGCGGCCTGAACAACGTGCCCAAGCATTGGCGCGAGGTCGGGCCGTTCCAGTATCAGGAGGTCGGAGGCGATAGCCGGATGGCCGCCGTCGTCGAGGGCGGCAAGGTCATAAGGATCATGACCGACGACGAGCCGCCGGTGCTGTCACTCCAGCCTGTTTCGCCGGCGATGTCGGCGACATGGAACCTGCCGCTGTTCTACCTGACGATGGGAATCCTGACGCTCGCCGCGGTCACATGGCCCGCTGCGGCGATCATCCGCAGACGCTATGGCCACACCTTCGAACTGACGGGCCGGGCGGCGCTGCTCTACCGGCTGACCCGGGCCATCTGCTTGGTTAACCTGGCTTTCGCGGGCCTATGGTTCTGGTTCATGACGCATCAAAGTCCCGATTGGCTGAGCAGCAGCAACGACGGGATCATCCGCCTGATCCAGCTCGTGGGCCTGGTGGGCGTCGTGGGCGTCGTCGCACCTGTCGCGAATGTCGCCACCGTGTTTGCGGACGGCGAGCGCAGCTGGTGGGCCAAGGTCTCGAGTGTCGGGATCGCGGCCGCTTGCCTTGCGTGCATCTGGTTCGCATTCAGCCTGCACCTGATCACCCTGAAAATCGCCTACTGAGCCGGCCGTAGAATATGAACCTGTTCGCAAAGATCGCTGCGGTTGTCGGGACGTGCCTCGCGCTTGGAGGCTTCGCGTCCGCGCCGGCGAGTTCGTCGCCCACGACACCTGCAGCAAGCGCGATCGCCTCAGCCCCAGCGACCGCACACCCGCTGACGGCCGAGGATGTCGCGGCCTATTTCGACGGCATGCTGCCCTCGGAGATGGAGCGCGCCGATATCGCGGGCGTCATCATCGTCGTCGTCAAGGACGGGAAGCCGCTGTTCGAGCGGGGCTACGGCCTCGCGGACGTCAAGTCGGGACGGCCGGTCGAGCCCGACGCGACCCTGTTCCGCCCCGGCTCCATTTCGAAGCTGTTCACCTGGACCGCAGTTATGCAGCTGGTCGAGGCTGGCAAGATCGACCTCGACGCCGACATCAATCGATACCTCGATTTCAAGGTCCCGCCTTACGACGGCAAGCCGATGACCATGCGGCAACTGATGACCCACTCCGCGGGCTTCGCCGATGCGTCCAAGGATCTTTTCCCGCCGGATCTTAAGCACCTCAAGTCGATGAGCCAGATGCGCGAGGTCGCGATGCCTGCGCGCATCTTCGCGCCCGGGAGCACACCTGCCTATTCGAATTATGGCGCGTCTCTCGCCGGTTACATCGTCCAGCGCGTGTCGGGAGAGCGCTTCGAGGATTACATCGCTCACCATATCTTCGCGCCGCTCGGCATGGCCCATTCGACCTTTGAGCAGCCGTTGCCGCAGGGCTGGTCGGCGAACATGTCGAAAGGCTACCGGACAGCGTCCGGCCACCCGGGTCCGTTCGAGCTCGTCCAGATGCCGCCCGCAGGCGCCCTGGCGACGACGGGGTCGGACCTGAGCCGCTTCATGATCGCTCATCTGCAGGACGGAGAATTCCAGGGCCAACGCATCCTGGGCGCCAAGACGGCGGAATATATGCACAGCCTGCAGTTCCAGCCGGTTCCGCAGCTCCCCGGTATGGCGCTTGGTTTCTATCAGGAGCCTGCGAACGGACACCGGGTGATTGGCCACGCCGGGGACACCGGCCTGTTCCACAGCGACCTGCACCTCTACCTGGACGACAACGTCGGCCTGTACATCTCGCTAAACAGCGCCGGCACGGGCGGGGCGGGTTCACTGGGCAGCGGGCTGCGCACCTCCGTCTTCAGAGGGTTCTCGAACCGCTACTTCCCCGCGACTCGGAGTGACGCAATCCCGACATGGTCCAACGCCAAGGCCGACGGCCAAACCCTGTCAGGCTATTACATCGACACCGGCCGCTCCGAGGCCAGCTGGACGCGAATTCGCAGCTTCCTGTTGGGGCAGACGAAGGTCGCCTCGGACAACGACGGCGTCGTCACTATCTCGTCCTATCGCGGCGTGAACCATCAACTCCAGCGCTGGCGCGAAATCGGCCCCTTCCAATACCAGGCGATCGGCAGCGCCAGCCGCATGGCCGCGGTCGTCCGGGATGGCAAGGTCAGCCTGATCATGCGCGACGACTACCCGCCGGTGGAGGCCCTGCAACCCGTGCCGGCCACCCTGTCGGCGTCCTGGAACCTGCCGCTGCTCTATCTCAGCGGCGCCATCCTGGCGATTGCGGCGCTGACCTGGCCGCTGAGCGCGATCATCCGCGGGCGTTACGGCCACCGCTTCGAGCTGTCCGCAGGAGCGGCCACGCTCTACAGGCTCACCCGGGCGGTCTGCTGCGGATATCTGGCATTCGGCTACCTCTGGTACTGGCTCCTGACCAAGGGCGGGCATGCGTCGAGCGGCAGCGATTGGATCGTTCGGCTGATCCAACTTCTTGGAGTGGTCTGCCTGGTTGGGACCATCGCGCCCTTGCTGAATGTCCGGACAGTATTTGCTGATCCTGCACGGAGCTGGTGGGCCAAGGTCTCGAGCGTTGCGATCGCGGCGGCCTGCCTGGCGGCCATCTGGTTCGTTGCGAGCCTGCACCTGATCACCCTCAACATCGCTTACTGAGACCGACATGCAGCCTAGATTCATCGGCCGTGAAGAGATCCGGCAGGTCCTAACCTTCGAAGCCTGCACATCGCTCATGCGCGATGCGATGGTCGCGGTCTCGAGCGGCGGCATCAACCAGCCGCCGCGCCAGATCCTGCCGCTGACCAGCGGGCGCGGCGCATTCGGGATCATGCCGGGGGTGATCGCTGACGACCGGTTCGGCGCCAAGCTGATCAGCGCATTCAGCCATCCGCAGGGCTCGTCGCTTCCGGCGCACCAGGGCTTGGTGGTGCTGTTCGATCCCGAAACAGGATCGCCTGTCTGCATTCTCGACGCCGGCGAGATCACCCGGATCCGCACAGCCGCGGCAAGCGCGCTGGCGACCGAAACCCTGGCCCGTTCCGACGCCGGCGACCTTTTGGTCCTCGGCACGGGCGAACAGGCCGAGGCTCACATCCGGGCGATCGTCGCACTCCGGCCGCTTCGTCGGATCGTCGTTTGGGGGCGCAACGCAGACCATGCGCGGCATCTGGCCCAGGCGCTGGCCGCGGAGGACGGGCTCGCAGTCGAAGTCGCTGAAGACCTGGCGTCTGCCGCCGCCGCGGCCGACATCATCTGCACCACGACGGGCTCAGCGGAACCGGTTCTCGCAGGCGCCTGGCTAACCGACGGCGCACACGTGAACATCGTGGGGTCCAGCAGGCTGGGCCCAACGGAGGTTGACGATGACCTGGTGGTGCGCGCCCGCTACTTCGCCGACAGCCGGCCCAACGTGCTGGCCCAGGGGACGGAATTACGCCGGGCCGTGGAGTCGGGACGAATCGATGACAGCCACATCGCCGGCGAAATCGGCGAAGTGCTTGCGGGCAAGGTCGAAGGCCGACGGTCGGCCTCGGAAGTGACCGCCTACAAATCTCTCGGATGCGTCGCCCAGGACCTATGGGCCGGATGGCACGTCTTCCGAACTCTCTCTTGAACACCACAAAACGATCAATTCCTGAAGGTCTCCAATGATGCCGAAGCTTCCGGGCGCCGCGCGCCTGTTTACCGCCGCCCTGTCCGCCGCGACGATGTTGACGCCGTGGCACGCGAGCGCCGCGCCGCGCCAGCTCGCTCACGACTTCACGATCGAGCAGGTGCTCAGCGCGCCGTTCCCCTCCAGCCTGATCGCCGCCGAGCAGGGCGGGCGCGTGGCGTGGGTCTTCGATAAGGACGGCAGCCGCAACGTCTGGGTCGCCGAACCCGGTGCGAACGGCGCCTTCACGGCGCGCCCGATCAGCGCCTACGTGGGCGACGAAGGCGTCGATCTTGGCGAACTGGACTGGACCCCCGATGGCCGCCAGGTCGTCTATTCGCGGGGCGGCAGCCTGGAGGGCGGCGGTCCGGTGAACACCCTGAGCAAACCT
>NZ_DASXNL010000061.1:0-19858 GCF_036495085.1 Phenylobacterium sp.
GGTGTTGCAGGTGACGTTCATGGGCCCGAACTCCTTGGCCATGACGTTGGCCAGCGTCGAAAGCCCTGCCTTGGTGGCTGCGTAGACGGAGTCGCCCATGGGCTCCAGACTGGCGGCCATGGAGCCGATGTTGATGATCCGGCCCCACTTCTTGCGGCGCATGAACTTGGCCGCCTCGCGGCTGACGATGAAGGGCGCCAGGAGGTTTACGTTGACCATCGCCTGGGCGGCCGCGGGCGGCATGATCATGGCGTACTGCGAGGTCAGCACCGCGGCGTTGTTGACCACGATGTCGATGCCCTCGATCTGCTTGTGAAGGCCGAGGAACGCCTTCTGGATGGCCAGGGGGTCGGCGAGGTCGACCTCGACGTGGTGGTAGGCCTCCCCGCTCAGGCTGGCCGGGCCGCGGGCAAAGCCGATCACCTTCGCGCCATTGTCCAGGAAATGGGTGGCGATGGTGCGGCCTACGCCTCGCGTGGCGCCGGTGACGAGGGCGGTCTTTCCCGAATAGAGGTCCATGCGCGGCCGAGAGATCCAGAGCGATGTCCCACGGTGTAGCTGCCAAGGGCGCCGACAGGGTTAACGAAACGCGGGTCCTGCCGAATTCAGGCGGGCGCCAGTTCGGCCAGCAGTTCCAGGACATAGTCGGTGAGGGCGCCGACGTCGTCGAAGGGCGAAATCTCGCGGCTCATGGCCCGGTCGTCCGTCAGGCTGATCGGAGTGTCCCACTTCAGGGTTAGCGCCGTCTCGACGTCGACGATCACCGAAACCAGGGAGAGCGAGTCCAGGCTCGCCTCGGGGCCGAAGAGCGGCGTCGAGGGGCCGACTTCGACACGGGCGTCCTCGTCCAGCTCCTGATTGAGGCTCTCGAGCGCGCCAAAGATGATGCGCAGCACTTCGTCGCGGCGACCCGCCATGTCAGCCACGCTTCAGGCCCCGGTCGCGCGAGGGCGGCCGAGCGCGATGAGGCTGCGCATGCGCGGCAGCGACGTTGCGCGGTATTCCTCGGCCAGCAGGCCCAGGCTGACGGCGTCGACGAACTCGCCGTCCATGAAGAAGTGGCGGCGCAGGCGGCCTTCTTCCTTCATGCCCAAATACTTCTGCCACTTCAGCATCAGGTGGTTTCGTTCCTCGACAAGCCCGTAGATCCGCTCCAGCCCCAGGCGCTCGAAAGCCAGCTCATAGAGGAGCTTCATCGCCTCGACCGCCGCCGGCGCGCCTTGCGCGGCAGCCTCGTCGCCGATCAGGAAACGGGCCGACTCAGCGCGCCGGTTGCTCAAGTCTATGTTGACCAGCGAGAGCATGCCTATGGCCGGCCCGCCGACCAGCTCGATCATATAGTTGAACTCGCCGGTTGGCCGGCTGGCGATCCAGCGCGCCTGGTCCTCGAGGGAGGCCGCCGCGCCGTTCAGATGGCGGGCCCGCGCGCCGAGACGCCACCTATGGGTGATCGGCGCGTCGTCGCAGGTTAAGGCGCGCAGGATCACGAACTCGCCCACCAGCCTTGGCGGCGCCTCAAGCGACGGCGTCTCGAGTGGCGCTCTTAGAGACTCGGTCGGCCCGTGGGTCATGGCTTAGCTATAGCCGGGGAGGGGGACGTTCAATACGCCGCCAGGGCATGGCCGCCCTTTCTCCGCCCCGCTCAGCCCTGGGCTGCCTTCCAAAGGCTGCGTAGTCGGGTGGCGGCGAGCTTGGGGCGCCGGTCACGGGTGAACACGCCCTTCTGGTTGAGCGAACCCACACGCATGATGCTCTGCGCGGTCTTGAAGTCGGCGAAGGCCCAGGGATGGGCGCCGACCACGTATGGGTGGCGGCGCAGCGTGCGCCAGTAGGCCTCGATCAGGTCGGCCTGGTAGTCCTCGCTCCACATTTCGGGCGGCTGGGCGTGGATGCCGGCGACCGCGTCAGCGCCGAACTCGGTGATGATCACCGGCTTGTCGCCATGGCGCGCCCGAAGCCCGGTGATCTCCTTTTCAAGGGTGGCCGCCGCTTCATCGATCCGGCCCGAGACCACGTACCAGCCGTTGTAGGAGTTGGCGCAGATCACATCGCCCTGGCCGACCCATTCGGCCGGGCCGCCCTGGACGCTGACCAGGGCGACGGGCCGCGTCTGGTCGAGCCCACGGGCGTGGGCGAAGAGGCGCTGGAAGAATTTCGTCCCGGTCTCGACGGCGCCCGGCGGGATGTCGTTGACGGTGTGGAAGGGCTTGGGGATCGGCTCGTTGGCCAGCGACCACAGGATCACGCACGGGTGGTTCTTGTCGCGATGGACCAGTTCGGTGAGCGCGCCCTCGAGCTGGCGATAGCGCGCCTCGATGATCGGCGGAGCGTCCATGAACACGAGGCTGACGCCCGGCGTCTCGGCGATCACCAGAAACCCATACTCGTCGGCGAGCATCAGGGCTTCCTCGGAATAGGGGTAGTGCGAGGTGCGGAAGCTGTTGGCGCCGATCCACTTGAGCAGCTCGAAATCGCGCACGAGCACCGGAAGGTCGAGCCCCTTGCCATGGATGGCGAAGTCCTCGTGCTTGCCAAAGCCGGTCAGGAACACCGGCTTGCCGTTCAGGCGGATCTCGCTGCCGCGGACCTCGACAGTCCGCACCCCGATCTTCATCGGATAGTCGTCGATGACGCTTTCCCCGCCCAGGCGGATGTTGAGGCGGTAGAGGAAGGGGTCTTGCGGCGACCAGGCGCGGACCGCGTCCACGCGAAGCCGGCCTGCGCCCCGGCCGTTCTCGACCGTCACGGGGACGGAGATGGGCCGAGGGCCACCGGTCAGGATCAGCTTCGCCGGCCCCGACCAGTTGGCGTTCACTGCGAAAGCCACGTCCACAACGCCCGTCGCGCCTGAGAAGGCCGTGGTCACGGTGACGTCCTGGACGTGCGTGTCGGGGGTGGAGACCAGCACCACCGGGCGATGCAGGCCGCAGTAGGGGAAGAAGTCGTAGGCCGTCTGCGGGTAGTCGACCTGGTACATCCGCGCTGTCTGCGGGTCGGGGATCGATGGCACCCGGTCGAGCTGAGGCTTGTTCTCGACACTGACCGTCAGCCGGTTCGGCTCACGCTCGCGCGCCAGTCCGCTGACGTCGAAGGCGAAGGGCAGGTGACCGCCGACGTGCTCGCCGAGATATTCGCCGTTCAGCCAGACGCGGGCGCGATAGACGGCCGAACCGAACCGCAGGCAAACGCGCCGGCCGCGCCAGCCGGGATCGAGCTGGAAGTCGGTCTCGTACCAGGCGGTTCCGAAGTAGTCGCGCGCGTCGTCGAAGAGGTCGTTCCAGCTGCAGGGCACCGGTATGCGCCGCGGCGTCGGCAGGCCGCCCACAAACCAGCGGTCCTGTTCGCCGCGATCGGTCGGGTCGAGCTGGAAGCGCCAGAGACCCGAGAGGTCCCGGCTGGCCCGGGTCGCGCTCTCGTGCGGGTAAAGGAGGCTCGCTGGTCCGCGCGCCGGGGCGCCCTGGGCGGCGGCCTGAGCGTTGGAGGAGGCCGCGAGCGCGCTCGCCGCAGCCGCGCTCGAGGCGACGAGGCCAAAGGCTCCGACCGCCTGGCGCCGCGTCATCGCCGCATCGCCGCGGTCCGGGTTTGTGTCGTCGCCCATGTCCGTCTTCCCCCAAATCCGCCGCCTCTTTGAGCGGCGCCCGGCGTCGGCGCCGTCAGCGGGCCGTCGTTGTGTAGCGTTTGCGCTCGGCGGCGATACGGGCGCGAGCCTGCTCCAGCTCCTGCACCTCGGTGGCCGCCAGCAGCGATTCCAGCACCCGGGTGAGGTGGTCGCGCATGGCGCGCCGCGCCGCCTCGGGCGAGCGTTCGCGCAACGCCTTGAGGATCGCGGCGTGCTCGTCGATCCGCGGCGTCACGCCCGCGGCGTGGGCCTTGGCGCTCAGCGACTGGGTCTGCGGGGAGCGCGCACGCGCATCCCACAACATCTGCACCGCTGCGACCATGGCGCTGTTCTGGGTCGCGGTGGCGATAAGCATATGGAAGCGTCGGTCGGCATCCTCCGACATCACCACGTTGCGGGCGTTCTCGGCCTGCATCTCGGCCACGAGCCGGCGCAGTTCCTCCAGTTCCTCATCCGATATCAGCGCCGCGGCCAGGGCGGCGCTTTCGCCCTCGATGGCGCGGCGTGCTTCGAGAAGTTCGAACGGGCCCACGTCCATCTCGCCCGCCTGGCCGCCGCGCGGCAGCCGCGCGGTCACGTAGACGCCCGATCCGAGGCGCACCTCGACGAGGCCATCCAGCTCCAGCGCGATGATCGCCTCGCGGATCGTAGGGCGGGAAACCTCGTAGGCTTGGGCCAGATCCCGTTCCGACGGCAGCCGCTGTCCCACGGCATACTGGCCGGCGGCGATTTTTTGCGAGAGGTCCTGCGCAACCTTCTCGTAGAGTCGTCCGGCTTCGGTTTTGGCGATCATCACGTCATCCCTTAGCTGGTCAGGCCAATCTGGACAAGCCAGAGCATGGGCCCTACGCTGGCAGAATGGAGGGCAATTCTGAAATGAGCCAGTCGGTGTTCACCCCTCATTCTAAGGCCTCCCAAGGGTCGTCGATTCCGCCGCTGAAGATCCGTTCGGCGCGGGTGATCGTGACGTCGCCCGGCCGCAACTTCGTCACCCTGAAGATCGAGACCGACCAGGGGGTCTACGGGATCGGGGACGCGACGCTGAACGGTCGCGAAAAGTCGGTCGTGGCCTACCTCGAGGACCACGTGATCCCGGTTTTGATCGGGCGCGATGCGCGGCGGATCGAGGACATCTGGCAATACCTCTATCGGGGCGCCTATTGGCGCCGCGGCCCGGTCACCATGCGCGCGATCGCCGCCGTCGACGTGGCGCTCTGGGACATCAAGGCCAAGGCGCTCGGCGCGCCGCTCTACGACCTGTTGGGCGGCAAGAGCCGTGAAGGCGTCATGGTCTACGGACACGCCAATGGCGAGACGCTGGAGGACACGCTCGAGGCGGTCGGGCGATACATCGAAGCCGGCTACAAGGCCGTTCGCGCGCAGTCCGGCGTGCCCGGTGTCGACCTTGCCTACGGCGTCGGACGCGGCGACCTCTATTACGAGCCCGCGGACGCGCAGCTGCCGACCGAGACCGTCTGGTCGACGCGCAAGTACATGAATTACCTTCCCAATCTATTCGAAGCGTTGCGGAAACGCTACGGCTTTGACGTCGAGCTTCTGCACGACGGCCACCATCGGATGACGCCGCTGGAGGCCGCCCAACTGGGCAAGCGGCTGGAGCCCTACCAGCTCTTCTGGCTGGAAGACGCGACCCAGGCGGAAAACCAGGACGCCTTCCGCCTGATCCGCAGCCACACCACGACGCCGCTTGCCGTCGGTGAGGTGTTCAACACCATCTGGGACGCCAAGGATCTCATCCAGGAACAGCTGATCGACTACATCCGGACCTCCGTGGTGGCAGCCGGCGGCCTGACCCACTTGCGCCGCATCGCCGATTTCGCCTCGGTCTGGCAGATCAAGACCGGCTGCCACGGGGCCACCGATCTCTCACCGGTGACCATGGGAGCGGCGCTGCATTTCGACACCTGGGTCCCCAACTTCGGCATCCAGGAATATATGCGCCACACCGCTGAGACCGACGCTGTCTTCCCCCACGCCTACAGCTTCTCGGACGGCCTGATGCACCCAGGCGATGGGCCCGGACACGGCGTCGACCTCGATGAGGCGCTGGCGGCGAAATATCCCTACGATCCGCGGCAGCTTCCGGTCGCCAGGCTGGAAGACGGAACCATGTGGAACTGGTGATCGCCGGCGGCGCAGCCCTCGACGCGATTTCCGCCTCCAGCAATTCTGACATACCAATGATTGCAGTTGGCCTTACCAATATGGTAGGACCGATCGCAACAGGTGGTCATAACGCCTGGAGGGATTGGGGAGGGGACATGAAGACCTTGTTTTCCAACACGTCGCTGCCGACATGGCTCGTTGTCGGCCTGGCGGCCAGCCTCTGCGCCGGCGCCGCCCAGGCGGCCGATGCCGCCCACGTCGAAGAAGTGATCGTCACCGCCCAGAAGCGGGCCGAGAACGTCCAGGACGTCCCCTCCGCGGTGCAGGTGGTTTCGGGGACGCAGCTTGCGGCCGCAGGCGTGCGGGAGTTCACCGACCTCACCAAGCTCGCGCCTTCGCTGGTGGTGCGGCCCGCTGAGCAGCCGGTCAACTCCTCGGTCTCGATCCGCGGCATCGGGACATTCGCCTTCAGCATCGGCGTCGAGCCCAGCGTGGCCATCCAGGTCGATGATGTTCCCGTGGCGTTTCAGGCCCGCGCCTTCACCGACCTTTCGGATATCGAGCGGATCGAGGTCCTGCGCGGGCCGCAGAGCACGCTCTACGGGAAGTCCGCCTCGGCCGGCCTGATCAATATCGTCACCCGCTCGCCCACAACCACGCTTTCAGGCGGCCTGGACGCGCTGGCGACGAGCGATGACGAGTATGGCGTGGGCGGCCATCTGTCCGGCCCGATCACCGACCAGCTCGCCTACCGGCTAAGCGCCAACTACGACAAGTTCGAGGGCAACGTGCGCAACGTCTTCACCGGCGACAAGGCCGGCGGACGCGACTTTGCTTCCGTGCATGGCAAGCTCGTCTGGACCCCGACGCAGACCTTTACCGCCACGCTTGGCTGGAACTACGTCAACGGCGGCACCACGGTCGGCCGTCCCTTCATCGCGCTCGCGCCCAACGCCACCTTGCGCGGCAACCCGGCCCTCCCGCCATCGGTCTTCCAGGCCGGGATCACTGTCGGGCCGGAGAACACCGACTTCGCCAACAACTTCAAGGCCCGGACCGACTATGACGACAACAGTCAGTCGCTGAAGCTTGAGTGGGACCTGGGCTTTGCGACGCTGATCTCGATCACCGGCAACGACAACTACAAGGTCACCGACCTCCTGGACGTCGACGAGACGGCGAGCACGCTCATCGACAACCGTCAGATCGGCTATTTCAAGTCAGGCCAGTTCACCCAGGAAGTGCGCCTGGTTTCGCGCGGCGACGAGCCGCTGCGCTACACCGTCGGCGCCTACTACGCCGACGTGGACTTCGTGCGGAACTTCTTCCGCGGGCCCTACTTCTCGCAGGCTCGCTGGTATGCGACCTCCGGCTCCAAGCAGACGGCGGCCTTCGGCCAGCTTGACTGGGAGTTCATCCCGGGCACGACGGCCACCGGCGGGCTGCGGTTCCAGAACGAGAAGATCGACTACACGTTCGACGACATACTGAACAACGCCATGTTCGCCGGTAACGCCAGCGATGACTTCTGGACCTACCACGCAGCCCTGAACCACAAGTTCACCGAAGACCTCATGGGCTACGTCTCCTATTCGACAGGACACAAGGGTCAGACCTACGACCTGACCACAGGCTTCAACCTGAACCGCCAGCTTGCCGGGCCGATCCAGCCGGAAACCTCGAAGAGCTGGGAGGCAGGCGCGCGCAGCCAGCTGTTCGACCACCGCCTGACCCTCAACGTCACGGCCTTCCATACCGAATACGAGAACTTCCAGGCGCAGGGCATCGAGACCCTGCCGGACGGGACCTCGAACTTCCGCCTGGCCAACGTCGGCAAGCTCAGGACCCAGGGCGTGGAGGTCGATTCGACGGCCAGGCTCAGCGAGGAGTGGCGGCTTTCGGCGTCCGGCGCCTATGTCGACGCCCAGATCACCAGCTTCCCCGTCGCCCAGTGCTTCCCGCTACAGACCGCGGCTCAAGGCTGCCTGGGGAGCCCCGGTCGCCAGAACCTTGGCGGCGCCACACCCGCCCAGTCGCCGAAGTGGAAGTTCTCGGCCGACCTCGACTACACCCATCAGCTGGCGAGCTCGCCGCTCGAGATCGTCGGCACGGGGTCCTATTCCTACCAGAGCCGGGTGAATTATTCGCTGAACCAGGATCCGCAGACGGTCCAGAAGGCCTACGGGATCCTCAACCTGACGGGCGGCGTCCGCGATCCGCTGCACCATTACGAGGTGATGGCCTTCGTCAACAATGTCTTCGACGAGCACTACTACGCGAACATTTTCGACCAGGCCGGCACCTACAACAACCAGCTGGCCACGCAGGTGATCCTGCCCCGCGACTTCAAGCGCTTCGCAGGCGTCCGCGCATCCTACTGGTTCTAAGGTGGCGTGAGAATCGCCGCCGGACCGCCCTCATCTCCGAGGGCGTTCGGCGGCGCCCCTATTGAAATGCGGCCAAGGGCCGACGGCGCGGAAGATTGGCAGGGGAACGATGGCCGACGAGGTCCTTGAGGGTCCCACCACCACCGATCCGTCGTCGGTCTATGACGGCGCCGACGCAGGCGGGGTGAATGCGCCTGCGCTGCGGGGCTTCGTTTTTGCGCTCTTCTTCATCTTCGGCGGCGTCACCAGCCTCAACGATGTGATCATCCCGAAGCTGAAGGAACTTTTCACCCTCAGCTACGCCGAGGCGCTCCTCGTGCAGTCGGCGTTCTTCGCGGCCTATTTCCTGATCTCGATCCCGGCCTCGGGGCTGGTGCGCCGGGTGGGCTATATGCGCACCGCCGCCTTCGGGCTTTTGACCATGACCGCCGGGTGCCTGCTGTTTGTGCCGGCCTCGGCGTCAGGCGCCTTCTACGTCTTTCTGGGCGCGCTTTTCGTCCTCGCAGCAGGGATCACCACCGTGCAGGTGGTGACCAATCCACTGATCTCCATGTTGGGGCCGCCCAGCACCGCGCACAGCCGGCTGACCTTCGCCCAGGCCTTCAACTCCATCGGCACGACGGTCTTCCCGTTTGTCGGCTCGCTCCTGATCCTGGGCCCGCTGGCGAAGGTCGACTCTCACGAGCTTTCGGGCGCTGCCCTGGTCGCCTACCGGGCGAGCGAGACCCACGTCGTCGTGCGCACCTACCTGGGCCTGGCGCTGGCTCTGCTTGTCGTGGCCTGGGTGGTCTGGAGCCGCCGAAAACTCCTTCCGGAAACCCCCGAAGCGAGCCCGAGCCTGCTCAGGTCCTTCGATCTTCTCGGCCAGCCGCGCTTCGGCTTCGGAGCCCTGTGCATCTTCCTCTACGTCGGCGCAGAGGTGGCGATCGGCTCGATCATCGTGAACTTCCTCATCCAGTCGAACGTGCTGGGCCTGGGCGCCCAGGCTGCCGGTAAGCACCTCATCTTCTACTGGGGCGGCGCCATGGTCGGCCGCCTGGTCGGGGGTTTCCTCTTGCGCATGTTCTCCCCCGGCAAGGTGCTGGCCGTGGCCGCGGCCGGTGCGATCGCCCTGATCACGGTGGCCTCCACCAGCGTCGGTCCCATCTCCGGGTGGGCTCTGCTTGCGGTCGGGCTGATGAACTCGATCATGTTCCCGACCATCTTCAGTCTGGCCAACGAGGGGCTCGGGCGGCGCGCGGCCGAGGGCTCGGGACTGATCTGCGTCGCCATCGTCGGCGGCGCGATCATTCCGCCGCTAACCGGTCACCTGGCCGATATCTGGAACCTGCGCGCCGCGCTCTGGCTGCCGGCGCTCTGCTACGCCGTCATTGCGCTCTTCGGGGTCTATGCCCGGCGCCCGGCCTTCCTCAAGGCTTGAGGGCAAGCCGCGGTTGTCCGCCGCCAAGCCGGCGATAAGCCGCTTCCAGGGCGTTCCGAAACGGCGCGCGCCGCGGGAGCTCCGGCCCGAAGATCGCCTCGATCTCCAGGAACGCCGCCACATCGCGCGCCGGATCACCGCCGCAGCGCCTGGCGACCGCCGACAGGAGCGGCGCAAGCGGATCGGTGATCGGCGCCTCATTGGCGACCTGGCGGCAAACAAACTGCATCCAGGCCGCAACGCCGACCGCCAGGCGCTCGACCGGGCGCCCCGCGGCAAGCGCCTCGCTGATCGGCTGCAGCAGGCGGATCGGCAGCTTCTGCGACCCGTCCCAGGCGATCTGGGCGAGCTTGTGAACGATCGCGGGGTTGCGGAACCGCGCCAGGATCTCAGCAACGTAGGCGCTCACGTCCAGTCCCGGCGTCAGCGTGAGGCCAGGCGCCATGTCCAGCCGCATCAGCCGCTCGATGAAGCCGGCGAGTTCCGGGTCGGCCATGGCCTCGCAGACGCTTTGGTAGCCCAGGCGCAGGCCCACGTAGGCCAGCGTCGAGTGGCTCCCATTGAGCACACGGAGCTTGGCGCGCTCGAAGGCGGCGACGTCGCCGGCAAGCGTCACGCCGGCGGCGGCGAAAGTTTCGGCCTCGGCGCCAAGCTCATCGGCGATCACCCACTGGACGAACCGCTCCCGCTGGATCGGCCAGGCGTCGCTGAGACCAAGGCGCTCGGCGGCCTCGGCGCGCAGGATGTCGTCGCTCGCCGGCGTGATGGCGTCGACCATCGTGCCCGGGAAGCGGACTTCCCCTTCGATCCAGTGCGCAAGGTCGGCCTGGCCGCTGGCCCGGGCGAATTGCCGCGCGCTGCGGGCGAAGCGCTCGCCGTTTCCAGAGAGGTTATCGCAAGCGATCGCAGTCAGTCCGCCGAGACCCGCGGCGCGGCGCCGGCGCAGCCCCTCCACCAGCCAGCCGACAAGGGTCTGGGGCTCAGTCGTCCGGCCAAGGTCCTGGCGGATCGCCGGCAAGTCGAGGTCGAGGTCGCCCCCAGGGCTCAGGCAATAGCCCTTCTCGGTGACGGTGGCCGTGACCAACCTTACGGCCGGATCGACCAGCCGGGCGAAGACCGCCTGCGGCGAGCGCGGCGCCGTCAGGACTTGTCGGATGGCGCCGATCACCCGGACGACATTTTCGGCTTCGCGTTCGGTCAGGCTGTAGAGGCCGTCCTGCGGCTCGAGCGCCGCCCTGACGGTGTCGCTGTGCAGCGACACCGCGCAGATCGCGAGCGTCGGGTCGCGCGCCAGCATACGATCGAAATAGAAGGCCTGGTGGGCGCGATGAAAGGCGCCCGGGCCAAAGTGCACGACGCCCACCCGAGTGTCGGCGCGATCATAGTCCGGCCGGATGACGCCGCCCCGCAGCTTCGCCATCGTCGCGTCGCTGAGCCGAAGTCGGGGGCCGGATGGAGACTCTGGAGACGAAGTCATACAGCGATGGTAACCGGTGTCTTATTCCGTGGAAATCGACCGCTGTCTGCGCGGGAGCCTTGAGGAACCATGTCCAAGCCGCTGAACCTCCACGAAGATCGGCTGTTCCCGACGGACCCGGTCCAGCGCGGTGTGGCCCGACGGCTATACGGCGAGGTCGCGAACCTGCCGATCATCAGCCCGCATGGCCACACCGATCCGGAGTGGTTCGCCACCGACACGCCCTTTTCCGACGCGACCAGCCTCCTGCTGGCGCCCGACCACTACCTCTACCGGATGCTCTATAGCCAGGGCGTGCCGCTGGAGGCCCTGGGCGTGGGGTCGCGAAAGGGCGCAAGCCCGGCCGACCCGCGCGCGGCCTGGCGGCTCTTTGCGGGCCACATGCGCCTCTTCCGCGGCACGCCCTCGGCGATCTGGCTCAACCACGTCTTCGCAGCGGTCTTCGGCTTTGACGTAGCCCTCGAGGCCGCCACCGCCGACTTCTATTTCGATCGCATCGGCGAGCTCCTGGCGACGCCGGCGTTCCGTCCGCGCGCCCTCTTCGAGCGGTTCAACATCGAGGTCCTGGCGACCACGGAATCACCGTCCGACGAGCTTGTCCATCACCAGGCCATCCGCGACAGCGGCTGGCGGGGCAGGGTGGTGACGGCCTACCGCCCCGACCCGGTCATCGATCCGGAGCACGAGGACTTCTGGGTTTCGCTGGACCGCTTCGGGCGCCTGAGCGGCCAGGACATTTCGTTCTGGAACGGCTACCTGGAGGCCCACCGGGTGCGTCGCCGCGCGTTCATGGCGGCCGGCGCGACCTCCACCGACCACGGCCACCCGAGCGCGGCCACTGCGGACTTGACCCCCGTTGAGGCCGAGGCGCTCTACCACCGCATCCTGGATGGCGTCTGGTCGAAGGAAGACGCCGAGCTCTTCCGCGCCCAGATGCTCACCGAAATGGCCAGGATGAGCCTCGAGGACGGGCTGGTGATGCAGCTCCACCCGGGCTCGTTCCGCAACCACAACGCCAACCTTTACCGCAGCTTCGGCCGCGACAGGGGCGCCGATATCCCGCAGGCGACGGACTATGTTCGCGCGCTGAAGCCCCTGCTTGACCGCTTCGGCGCCGAGCCGGGCTTCAGCCTGATCCTCTTTACGCTGGACGAAACCGCCTACAGCCGCGAACTCGCGCCGCTCGCCGGGCACTATCCGGCGCTGAAGCTCGGGCCGGCCTGGTGGTTCAACGACAGCCCCGAGGGCATCCGGCGCTTTCGTGAGCAGACCACCGAGACGGCGGGCTTCTACAACACGGTGGGCTTCAACGATGACACCCGCGCCTTCCTCTCGATTCCAGCGCGTCATGACGTGGCGAGGCGCGTGGATTGCGGGTTCCTCGCCCGCCTCGTGGCCGAGCACCGGCTGGACGAGGACGAAGCCCGCGAGCTTGCCGTCGACCTCGCCTACAACCTGGCCAAGCAGGCCTACAAACTGGCTGGGCCGCCCCCCTGACCAGAGGCGGCGGATCGGCCGGCCGTCACGGCTCGAGATCGACGCGGCGCCAATCGCCGAACGGGCCGTCGCCTAAGATCCGGCCGCGGCGCGCCAGGACGGGCCTGAGCTCGCCCGGGCGAAAGAGGAGCGCGAGCGGGCCTTGCGGCGGCCTCTGTCCGGTCGCGCGACAATCCACCACCAGGGCCTCAGGCGTGGCCTCGAGCGCCAGGCTCCAATGACCGAAGGCGCCGTCGCGCCAGGCTTCCGTCTCGCCGTCGTCCTCGTAGCAAGAGGCGCTGAACGCGCCCTGCAGGGGTGCGAAGACTGCAAAGGCGCGCGCCTCGCCTCGCCGCTCGAAGGTCTGCTCGGCGATGTTGAGCGCGATCGCCGAGCCCTCGCGGACGAGCAGCGGCGGGCGGCCCCAGGGCGCGGGAAGCGTGATGTGCTGTCCGCCCTCGAAGGCTCGCCCGCTCCAGAAATCGACCCAGGCGGCGCCGGCAGGAAGGTAGAGGCTCCGCGAATCCGCGCCCGGCGTCACCACCGAGGCGACCAGCAGGGATGGGCCCAGCATCAGCTCGTCGCTGTCTTCCAGGCAGGCCGGATCTTTCGGGAACTCGTGGAAGGTCGGCCGGATGATGGGCTCGAAGGCGCCATGGTGGCGCCACGCCAGGTCATAGAGATAGGGCGTCAGCTGGTAGCGTAGCTTGATCAGGTCGCGCACGACGCCGGTCGCGGCCTCGTGCATCCAGGGCTCGTTGGCCGTGCCGTCGTCATTCCAGGAATGGATGCTGAAGCGCGGCATGAAGACGCCGGCCTCGACCCAGCGCACGAAGAGCTCCGCGTCGGGCCGTGGGCCGCTGAAGCCGCCGATATCGTGACCGGAGTTGGAGACCCCGCTCAGCGCCAGGCCCAGCCCCATGCGGATATTGTACTTAAGGCTCTCCCATGCCGTGGCGTTGTCGCCCGACCAGGTCTGCACATAGCGCTGCATCCCGGCCGCGCCCGCGCGGCTGACCAGGAATGGACGGCGCTCAGGGGCGTGCTCGAGCTGGGCGCCTCGCGAGGCCTTGAGCATCAGGAGCGTCTGCAGGGGCTTGGTCAGTATCGCAGGCGTTGGAGCGCCGCACATGGCGGCCATCGCCGTGGGCGAGGTCACCTCGAACTCGTTGTTGTCGTTCCAGGTGGCGTCGATGCCGACGTCCAGCAGTTGCGTGGTGACGTGGGCGCCCCACCAGGCCCGGGCGTCCGGGTTGGTGAAGTCCAGATAGGCTCCGAGCCCGTCCCAGAACTGCGCCCAGGCCGGCTCGCCGTCGGGCTCGCTGATCAGGAGGCCCTTGCTGCGGGCTTCTTCGAAGAGCGGGTGGTCGTCGAGCAGGCAGGGCTTGATGTTGGCGCAGAGCCTGACGCCCGCGGCGTGGTAGCTCTTCGCAAAGCCCGCCGGATCGGGGAACTTCTCCAGGTTCCAATTGAAGACGTACCGGCGCTTGCCGATCGAGGTGTAGCCGGACGACAAGTGGAAGGAATCGCACAGGATGTCGTGGTCTCGGCACGCATCGATGAAGTCCGCCATGCGGGCCTGCGCGTCCGGCGCGTCGGTATAGCTCATGGTCGAGCCGGAATAGCCCAGCGCCCAGCGCGGCAAGAGGGCGGGGCGCCCCGTCAGCCAGGTGAAGCGCCGGGTCACCTCGGCGACGGTGGGGCCGGCGATCACATAGTAGTCGAGGTCGCCACCGGCGGCGCTGAAGCTCCGATAGAGCCCGTGGTAGTTGCTGCGCTCGGCGCCGAAGTCGAATTCGCAATCGGCATAGGTGTCGTAGAAGAGGCCGAACGCCAGGCCGGTCACGGCGTGGTGGGTGATGTAGAACGGAATGTGCTTGTAGAGCGGGTCGGAGCTCGACGCATCGTAGCCCATGGCGTCCAGGTTGCTCAGGCGAAGCCGTCGCCCGGCCCGGTCGAGAACGCCGCTCTTCTCGCCCAGGCCGAAGTATCGCTCAGCGGGATCGCGGACCAGATAGTGGCGAGGCTCTGCGCCCCACCAGCCGAAATTGTAGGCCTGGGTGCGGCGGTCGCGGGCGATGGGCGCCCAGGCCTCGCCCTCAGCCATTTCCCAATCGAGGAAGAGGCCCGCCAGCCGCACCGTGAGGCGCAGCCGCTTGGTGGCGATGACCAGCCGTTCGGCGCTCTCGTGCAAGTCGAAGTCGGGCGCGGAGAACCCCGTGGCGTCCAGCCGGTCGCGCCCGGCGTCCGGGACGTCCTCTGCCCCCGGCGCAATCGCCCAGGTACGGGGTCCGGTGAGACCCCCCGGCGGGCAAAAGAGCACCCTGATGATATCCGGCTCGAGGATGAAGATCTCCACGGCGTGGCCGGTTTCGGACGTGAGCGTCAGCCGGGGCCCCTCACGGTTGGCCAGCCTGAACTTCGGGGGGTTGGCGAACGAGGTCCTCACGCGTAGGCGCCTCGCAGGTCGAGCTGCCGGGGGCGCAGCAGCGCGAAGAGCACCATGGCGCCTACGATGTCGAAGACGGCCAGCAGGCTGAAGAGCGGGGCAAAGCCGACGCTGTCGGCCAGCGCGCCCACCAGCAGTGAGAAGACCAGGCCCCCGCTCCAGCCGAACATGCCCACCAGGCCGTTCGCGCGCGCCACCGAGCGCTGCGGGAAGACATCGGTCGTCAGCGTGTTGATCAGCACCGAGATCACCTGGTGGGCGAAGCCGCCGATGCAGAAGAGGGCGATGGCCACGTAGGGGTTCACCGCCAGGCCCACGCAGCCAGGCGCGATCATCAGGAGCGCGGCCATGGCGACGCCCGTCGCGCGTGAGCTTAAGAGCCCCAGGCGCAACCGCTTCATCAGGAACGGTGAGAGATAGCCGCCAAGGATGCCGCCGGCGTCCGCCGCCAGGAACGGCAGCCACGCGAAGAGTGCGATGTGCTTTAGGTCCATGCCGCGTTCGCGGGCCAGGTAGAGCGGAATCCAGAAGCTGAAGGTCTGCCAGGCCGGCTCGGCGAGGAAACGCGGGATGGCCAGCGCCCAGAACACCCGCTGGCGCAGGAGGGCCGCGATGGGGACCGCCGCCTCGTCGCCGGTGCTGACCGGCCCGGGCGCCAGGGCTCGCTCAGTGGCGCTGAGCGCTGGGTGACGGCTGGGCGGATCGTAGAGCAGGTACCAGGCCAGCGCCCAAATGAGGCCGACGGCGCCGGTGGCCACGAACGAGGCGCGCCAGCCGTAACTGAGCGACAGCCAGATCACCACGGGTGGGGCGATCAACGCGCCCAGTGAGGTGCCGGCGTTGAAGTAGCCGATGGCCACCGAGCGGTCGCGGGCCGGGAACCATTCGCCGACCGCCTTGACCCCGGCCGGGATCGCGGCCGCTTCGCTGACGCCCAGAAGCCCGCGGAAGAAGGCGAGCGACATCCAGCCCCCGGCCAGGCCGTGGGCCATGTTGGAAAGCGACCAGGCGAGCGCGAAGAGGGCGAAGGCGACCTTCAGGCCGAGCCCGTCGATGATCGCCCCGCAGATCGGCTGCATGAGCGTGTAGGCGAGCTGGAAGGAGGCGACGACCCAAGAATATTCACGGGTGGAGAAGTGCAGCTGAGCCATCAGCTCGGGCGCAAGGACGCCCAGGGAATTGCGCGCCAGATAGTTCAGGATCGTGCCGACGCAGATGAGCGCCACGATCCACCACCGCAGGCGCCGCAGGCTCATGGCCCGGTCCCGATGCTGGGCGAGATCGTCGCTTTGATGCCCATGTCTTGCGAAAATTCCGTGCGGACCCCCAACCTGTGGCCCCAAGCGCGTACGTTGTACGTCATCGCCTTGGCGCGCAGGCCTGCCCCATCTGGCTAAGGACTCGAAACCGGTTTGTCCATTTCTGTCCAGATTCCCGCCGCCGAGGATGTGCGGATCAACGTCCGGACGCCCTGCCGCGTCTGGTCTTTCGACCAAAAGACACATCCTACGAAGTTATAAGGGAAATCCGCGCGATGCTTGCGTGTGGAATACCGCTGTTGTCTAATGCCGGCTCGGGCAAAGGGCGAGGCAGGGCATCCTGAAAGCACCTGGCGCGAAACGCCGCGGGCTGACCCCCGCGGGTGCGGGCCCCGTCGCAGGCGCTGAGCGATCCAGCGCGTGTGGCCGTGGTCACAGAAGGCAGGCAGCCGGCAATGCTCTATGCAGCCCGCCGGTCAGCCGCCCGGCTTTGAGGGAGACATCGTTGGTATCGCGCTCGGTCGCCTGGCGGCCGGC
Source organism: Phenylobacterium sp. (assembly GCF_036495085.1). Lineage (GTDB taxonomy): Bacteria > Pseudomonadota > Alphaproteobacteria > Caulobacterales > Caulobacteraceae > Phenylobacterium. The sequence continues at coordinate 16,752 of NZ_DASXNL010000061.1, forward strand.
CAGGCAGATCGCTGGGACGTGGTTTTTTTGATGCGCAGGTGGCGGCAGTCATGAGCGGCTCTGAAATCCCCTCGGAGCGCTCGATCATCACGGTGCTGGCGACGGACATCGTCGAATCCACACGCCATATCGCCGCCTGCGATCCTGACGACGCCCAGTCGTTCTATGACCACTGGTTCGAATATCTGCGCGACGCCGTCGAGGGCGCCGGCGGAACGATGATCCACTACGCCGGCGATGGCGGCATCGCGGTGTTCGGCTGGCCAAGCCCACTGGAGGATCACGCCGACCGGGCCTGCGCCGCGGCTTGGGAAATCCAGCGCCCCAATAACGGTCCCCTGGGCCCCGACGGTCGCACCGTCCGCTTCCGGGTCGGCCTTCACTCCGGCCTGGCGGCTGTTCGGCAGATCAACCGGGGGGGCATCTCGCGCTTCGACACCGTGGGCGCGACAGTCAACATCGCCGCCAAGTTGCAGCAGGCCGCCCCGACCGGCGGCATACTGCTGAGCGGCCAGGCGGCAAGGCTCTGCCGAGCGCAGCTCAGCCTCACCCCGCATTCCCCGTCGCCGACCTTCGGCGCCGTGCAGATCGACGCCTTCAGGCTGGAGGCGCGACCCGACCGCCTCGACGAGAGCGATGTGGCGCGGCGATATCGCTCGCCGATGGTCGGGCGCGACCGGGAGTTGGCGAAGCTGCGCGGAATGCTCCCGCGGCCGCACGCCGAGAGCCGCTCCGTCGCGCTGATCGGCGAGGCCGGGATCGGCAAGAGCCGGCTGGCGGCCGCGGCCATGAGTGAAGCCCTGGCGTTGGGCTCCAGGGTCTGTGTGTTCTTCGGCGACGCGCAAAAGCGCACAACGCCGTTTGCGGCGCCGCGCGGCCTGATCGAAGATCTGCTGCGTCCGTCCGGCGCCATCTCGGGCGAGGACCTGCGATCAGCGCTCAGCGATGCGGCGCTTAGCGAGGACGACTTCGCAGCACTCGAATCGCTCTTCGCCCCGCCACAGGACCGCGCGCGGAACAAGGCCGGCAGGCTGACGGAGACGCAGCTGGCGCGTGTGCTGGTCGACAGCTTCTGCGTGCTGGCGCTCGACCGGCCAAGCGTCGTCCTGATCGAGGACCTGCATCTGATCGATCCGGAAAGTCGCCGGTTCCTGCGGCTGCTCGCGGAGGCCAAGGCCGCCCAGCCCCTGCTGCTCGTGCTCACCGGTCGTCCCGAGGCCCGCGACGAGGCGCGGGAAACGGCGCGGACCATAATCCAGTTGGAACCGCTTTCGACCGGCGCCATGCAGGACCTCGGCCGCCAGCTGTGGCCTGAGGGTGAGGCGCCTGGGCCGATACTTGATCGCATCGTGCACCGCGCCGATGGCCTCCCGTTTGTGCTTGAGGAGCTGGTGCGCTCGATCGAGGGCAGGGACCTGCCTGGGTTCGAGGGCCTGCCGCACAGCGTCGAGTCGGTGATCCATGCCCGCCTTCAGCGGCTCTCGCCGAGCGCCAAGGCGCTCGCCCAGGCGCTCAGCCTGCTTGGCGAGGACGTCGATGTCGAATTCGCCAGCGCGGTGCTGGGCGTCGAGGCTGGGACCGTGACAGCTGATCTCGCCGAGCTCGAGCGGTTCGCCTTCATCCATCCCGTCGCGGGTCAGGCGACGCACATGCGCCACCAGATCATCACCGAGGCGTGCGCCGACACCATCCCGCACGAGCGTCGGCGCGAGCTGCACAGGAGGGCTGTCCAGGCGATCACCTCGAGATACGAGAACCTCGGCGGCCGCTTCGAGAAGCTGGCCTTCCACGCGGAGAGTGCGGGCGATGACGAAGGCGCGCTCGGCTATCTTTGGGAGGCCGGCCTCGAAGCGCGGCGCAGCTCCGCAGGAGCTTCTCTCAACCTGATTTTCGACCGCGCGCTGGGGGTGATCGCCCGGCTGGGCGAGGCCGCCGACGAGAAATACGTCGACTTCGTGCTGATGGTGTTCGCCTCGATGCTGCAGCTCGGCGAGTTCGACAAGATGAACACCCACCTGCCGCGGGCGATCGAACTGGCGCGGCGCCACGGCCACCCGCGCCTGGTTTGCAGCAGCCTCTCGCAGCTGGGGCTGATCTGCTGGTTTGAGGGTCGATATGCCGAGGGCCTGGCCGCGACCGAGGAGGGCCTGGCCATGGCTCGCCTCCTCAGGTCACCCGCCCTGATCTTCTCCAACCAGGTCATGCTCGCAAACCTGCTGCACGGCATGGGGCGTCTGGATCAGGCGATAGCCGAGGCGCGTGATCTCTCCGACATGCTCACCGGTCCGCTGGAGACAGCGCGTCTCGGCGCCAACGGCATTCCGCGATCCCTCACCCTGTCGTTTCTGAGCTGGATCATGGCCGACACCGGCCGCTACGCAGATTGCCTGGAAATCGCCGAGCAGGGCCTGGCCATCGCTGTGCGCGAGCAGGATACCTATTCGGAGGTGCTGGCGCGCTCCGCCCTTGGCCGCAGTCTCACCATGCTCGGCCGCAACAGCGACGCGGTCGACTGCCTGGCGCAGGCTCGCTATCTCAGCGAGCGCAACGGCTATGACGCCATCAAGGCGAACCTGGCGGGCCGGATCGCCATTGCGCTCTCGCGAACGGGCCGGATGCGCCAGGCTATCGAGATCGTCGAGGAATGCCTTCGCAAGGGCTTGCACCTGCGCACCGGTCAGATGGAGCGGTATTTCCTGCTGGCCGGCTACGCCGAAGCCCTGGTCACCAGCGGCGACGCCGAAAGGGGCCTGGCGCAGCTGGAAGAGGCGTTCCTGATCGCCAGGCGCATCAACAACCCCTGCTGGATGGTCGATGGTCTGGGACTTCGTGCACGGCTGATGACGCGCGCGAAACCCGGCGATCCACGCATCGAGGGCGACCTTGCTGAGCGGAGCGAGCTCTGCCGGCGCTATGGCATCGCGCCTTGGGCGATGGAGCCCGCGACCGGAACACCGATCGCGCAGACCGCGTGAGCGGGGCTCCGGGTCAGTGTGGGCGATCGAACGCCACCCAAAGCTGATCCGGGATCAGGTTTTGCCGGCGTAGCCTGCCTCGGGACCCTGTCGCGCGGCGCAGACCATCGCGCTTCAGAAGGGGCTGCAGCA
>NZ_DASXNL010000062.1:0-3526 GCF_036495085.1 Phenylobacterium sp.
GGTCCCTGACGCGGCTAGCGGTCCTCAGTTGCTGTCGTATTCCCCAGATGTGCTTTGGCTTGAGCGGCGGTTTGGCGCCGGTAATTCGACCTGAGTTCCAAGGCCGACGGGATGGGCGGAAGAGATCAAACTGATGAGCCATGTCTCGCCTCCGGCGATCGACTGCGCCCTCCCGTGCCCACCAGACAAGACGCTTGGGAGCTACGAGCTTGCGGTGCCGGAAATGGACGTTCCCAAGGGCTCAGATGGGTGGAAACGGGTCCCAAGCTGACGCCGGTGTGCCGCCTTGAATCATTCCGAACAACCTCGACCATGGGTGGACAGACGACATCGATCGGGGAACTCTCGCCAGCTTGACAGTGACGGGCAGGGCCATCGGCGTGTTCAGGTTGAGTATGGTGCTGATCGCCGCGGCGTTGTGGGCGAGCGCAGCTTCGGCGGCGCCGCTCGAGGTCTACGGCAGGCTGCCGAACATCGAGGCGGCCGCCGTTTCGCCAGGCGGCGAGATGCTCGGCGTGATCTCGACCGATGGCGAGCAGCGCAAGATCGTTATCCAGCGACTAAGCGACAACAAGCTCATTCAGGTGCTGAACGCCGGGACGACCAAGGTGCGCGACCTTGCTTGGGCTGGGCCCGACCATCTGATCATCACCACCTCCAAGACGTCGATCCTTGAGAACGTCGAGGCGCCCCGCGACGAATATATGATGGCCTTCGACTTCAACCTCGCCCTCGGCAAGATCAAGCCGCTCTTGGAGGATGCCGATGGATCGCTGAACGTCATCGTCGACCAGCCGGTCATCCGTACGTTGAAGGGCAAGCCGACGGTCTTTCTGCAGGGCATCCACTTCATGCCTAGCGGGGCAGGCGCACCCACCGTCTACAGGGTCGAGCTCGATACCGATCGAAGCAAGCAGGCGGAGGATCCGTCATTTTACGCCAACGACTGGCTCGTGGGGCAGGACGGCGAGGTCGTGGCGCAGACTCAATACCAGGTGAAATCCGGCCGGTGGTCGCTGAAGCTGAAGGCCCCCGACGGCGCCTGGCGCGAAAGCCGCGTGATGCAGTTCGAAAGCGGCTATCCCGTGCTGCTCGGTCTCGGCCGCGACGGACGCACCGCCTTGGTTCAGGAGTACGTCGAGGGCGGCCTCGCCCTGCGCGAAGTCACCCCTGACGGAGCCTGGGGCGAACCCCTGGCCCTGCAGGACGATGACACGCCGATCTTCGATCCGGAGCGCCACAATCTGATCGGCTACTATGCGTTGGTCGGCGAGGAAGACCGCTACACCTTCTTCGATCCCAGGGACCAGCAGGTCTGGAAGGTGATCACCAGCGCCTATCCCGGGCAAAGGGTCCACCTCGTCTCCTGGTCCGGCGACCGCATGAAGGTCGTGGTGCTGGTGGACTCCCCGACGGAGGGGCCAGCCTACGCTGTGGTCAACCGCACGACGCACCAAGCCGCCTGGCTGGGCACGGTGTATGACAACCTCGGCGCCGACGGGGTCTCGCCGGTCCGGCCAATCCGGTTCAAGGCGCGCGATGGCCTGGAGATCACCGGCTACCTGACGATCCCGCGCGGAGCCGAGGCCAAGAACCTGCCGCTGGTGGTGTTCCCGCACGGGGGGCCCGCCGCCCGCGACGAACCCGGGTTCGACTGGTGGGCCCAGGCTATGGCGTCGCGCGGCTATGCGGTGCTGCAGGTCAACTTCCGAGGCTCTGACGGATTCGGGCCGAAGTTCCTCCAGGCGGGCTACGGCGAATGGGGTCGCAAGATGCAGACCGACCTCTCCGACGGCGTGCGCTTCCTGGCCGGCGAAGGTTCAATCGATCCCAAGCGCGCCTGCATCGTCGGCGCGAGCTATGGCGGCTACGCCGCCCTGGCCGGGGCGACGCTGGATGCCGACGTCTACCGCTGCGCCGTCTCTGTGGCGGGTCTCTCGGACCTGAAGAAATTCGTCGTCTGGTCCAAGACCAACAAGGGGCTGGGCGCTCAGCGCTACTGGATCAGGTTCATGGGCGCTGAAAACGCCAAGGACCCCTCTATGGCCGAGATCTCGCCGGCGGAGCACGCCGACAGGGTCAAGGCGCCCATCCTGCTGATCCACGGCAAGGACGACACCGTCGTCCCCCTAGAACAGAGCAGAGTCATGGCCGACGCGCTGAAGGCGGCAGGCAAGCGGGTGGACCTCGTCGTGCTCGATTCTACGGACCACTGGCTGACACGCGGCGAAACCCGGCTCGCCATGCTGCAGACGGTCATGGCCTTCCTTGAGAAGAACAATCCGTTGCATTGAAGGGGGCTCCGCGACCTTGGCTGCGACGGGCCAGCGGCGTGGCCGCCGGCTTGCACCGCGCGCTTCCCTCCCGAAAGCAGGCCGCCAGAATTTCCGCGATGGGGTGGAAAGCGAACCTCAGGGGTTTCCCATGATGGTCGAAGCTGGCCGCCAGCCCTAGGGGTGATGTTCGGCATCAGCAGGGAGCACCACATGAGGGCCTCGTCAGCGTTCACATTGATTGGCATCACAGCCCTGATCTCGCTTGCGGCCTGCAATCAGCGACCATCAGCACCAGCTAGTCCCGCAGCGAAGGTTACGATGGACAACTTTGTCCGCGCGGAGACCGACAACTATTTCGCCGGGTTCGTGAAGGATGGCGGTTTCGGCAAGCTCAATCACAATCGCGAGTTGGCGGACGTCAATAACCAGGCCGTGGTCCGGCTGAACCGTGACACGCTCTACTCTTTTGGGGTTTTTGACTTGGATGCGGGTCCCGTCACGGTCAATTTGCCGGATACCAAGGGCCGCTTCATGTCTTTGCTGCTGATCAGCGAGGACCATTACAATCCAGGGACGTTCTACGACGCGGGTCCCCATGTGATAACGCGGGAGCTCGTGGGCACGCGTTACGTAGCCCTGGCGTTCCGCACGTTCGTCGATCCCAGCGATCCGGCCGACCTGCAGAAGGCTCACGCAGCGCAGGACGCGATCAAGGTCGAGCAGCCCGGCGGGCCCGGCAAATTCGAAATTCCGGCCTGGGATCAAGCTTCACTCACGGCGGTTCGCAATGAACTGAAGGGCGCTGGGGGCGGCATGACCGATGCGCGCAAGGCTTTCGGAACGCGCGGGGAGGTCGATCCGCGCCAGCATCTGGTGGCGACCGCCGCAGGCTGGGGCGGCAATCCCGCTCGCGATGCGCTCTACATCCCGGTTCAGCCGAAACAGAATGACGGAAAACAGGTCTATCGCCTCTTGGTGAAGGACGTGCCCGTCGATGGGTTCTGGTCCATCACGGTCTACGATCAGGCGGGCTTCATGACGCCGAACCCGCAGAACGCCTACTCCCTCAACAACATCACCGCGAAGAAGGACGCGAAGGGCGCCTACACGATCCAGTTCGGGGGCTGCGACAAGGGCGTCAACAATTGCCTCCCCGTCACGCCCGGCTGGAACTATTTGGTCCGCCTCTACCGGCCCCACGCAGAAGTCCTCGACGGCAGCTGGAAGTTCCCGGAGGCCCAGCCGGTCGG
>NZ_DASXNL010000063.1:0-6974 GCF_036495085.1 Phenylobacterium sp.
CAGCGCCCATGATGGCCGCCAATTAGAGCCAAAGCCATTTTCGGAGGAAATTTCATGGACGCCCAATCGCAGTGGACGGGGCTGGACGCCCGGCGCCTGGACCGCATCGGCGAGCACCTGGAGCGCAACTACATCGGCCCGGGCAAGATCGCCGGCTGCCAGGTCAGCGTGGCGCGCCACGGCCACCTCGCCTACGCCAAGTCCTTTGGGCTGATGGACGTCGCGCGAGGAAAGCCCACCGCCGACGACACCATCTACCGCATCTATTCCATGACCAAGCCGATCACCTCGGTGGCGCTGATGACCCTCTACGAGCAGGGCTACTTCCAGCTCAACGATCCGGTGAGCCGCTACGTCCCCTCCTGGAAAGACCACCGGGTGTGGGTCTCCGGCGAAGGCGCGGACATGAAGAGCGAGGCTCCGACGCGCCCTGTGTCCTTCCGCGACGTGCTCTCACACAGCGCGGGCTTCACCTATGGCGGCGGCCTGCCGGGCGTCGGCATCCAGCACCCGATCGATAAGATCTACCGCGAACTGAAGGTCCGCTCGGTCGGCGGCGCGGACACCATGCAGCAGTTCCTCGACAAGCTCGGCCAGGTTCCCTTGCGCTATCAGCCGGGCTCGGCGTGGATGTATTCGCTCGCAACGGACGTCTGCGGCGCGCTCGTCGAGGTGATCTCCGGCAAGCCGTTCGCCCAATATCTTCAGGACACGATCTTCGGTCCGCTTGGTATGAAAGACACGTCGTTCGTCGTCGCCCCTGAAAAGATCGACCGCTTCGCCGCCAACTATCAGCGTGGGCCTGACAAGAAGCTGAAGCTGATCGACGACCCCGCGACCAGCGACTTCACCAAGGATCCCGGCTTCAAATCGGGCGGCGGCGGCCTCACCGGCACCACCGCTGATTACCTGCGCTTCTGCGAGATGCTGCGGCGGGGCGGCGAGCTTGACGGCGCGCGGATCCTCGGCCCGCGGACGATCGAAGTGATGCACATGAACCACCTGCCGGGGGGCAAGGATCTGACCCAGCTGGCTATTGGCGGCTTCTCCGAGACGGCCAACGAGGGCGTGGGTTTCGGCCTCGGCTTCGCTTCGACCATGAGCCAGGTGCAGACAGGCACCCTGGGCGCGGGCGATTACTACTGGGGCGGCGCAGCCTCGACCATCTTCTGGGTCGACCCCAAGGAAGACCTCTCGGTGGTCTTCATGACCCAACTCATGCCGTCGGGCACCTTCAACTTCCGCGGCCAGCTGAAGAGCATCATCTACTCTTCGATTATCGACTGAAGACGGCTCCAGGCCCTGCTGACACGATGCTGTCAGCAGGGCCCAGCTACCCCTGTCCGCCTAGCCGAGGACAGGATCCATGAACGCCATCACGATGATTGAGGACGGCCGGGGCGACTTCGATTTCTTCTACGGCCATTGGCTCGTTCGACACCGCATGCTGAAGCGCCGTGGCGTGAGCGGGGCGGACTGGATCGAGTTCACCGGGGCGGCGGTTTGTCGCGGCGTGATGGGCGGCCTCTGTAACGTCGAAGAAGCCGACATGCCCGAGCGTGGCCTTCAGGGCGTCGCGTTCCGCACCTTCGACGTCGCCCGGCGCACCTGGTCGATCTATTGGGTGAGCAGCGCCGACGGCCGGATGACCGAGCCGGTCCACGGCCGCTTTGAAAATGGCGAGGGGCGGTTCTACGGCGTAGATCTCGATGACGGCCGACCGGTGAAGGTGGTTCTGGTCTGGAACGCCATCACCGCCGACTCGGCCCAGTGGTCGCAGGCCTTCTCCTACGACGAAGGCCTGACCTGGGAGACCAACTGGTTGATGCAGTTCACTCGAACCGGAGCGCAGGCCGCTTGAACGCGCATCTGCTATCGCTCGCCGGGTTATTCGCGATCAGCGTTGCGACATGCGCCGTGCCGGGCCCCAACAACTTCATGCTGATGCGCTTCGGGATGCGGCACGGTCGAGGCGCGGCCCTGGCGTCAGGTTTCGGCACGACGCTGAGCTGCATCGTCTGGTGCGCAGCCGCCGCTCTGGGCCTCGCCGCCCTGCTGGCTGCCGCACCCTGGCTCTACAAGCTGCTGCGCCTCGGCGGCGGGCTCTATCTGATCTGGTTTGCCATCGCGCTTTGGCGGACCCCGCCACAAGCCCGGCCCGCGGAGGCTTCCAAGTCTGGTCTTAGCTGGTGGGCGGCCTTCTGGCAGGGCTTTGCGGTCGGCATGACCAACCCCAAGTCGGTGCTGTTCTTCGCAAGCATCTTTTCAGCCTACGTCGGGCCCGAGACGCCGCTTTGGGTGCGCTTGGCCGCAGTCGGCATCTGCGTCGCGACCTGCCTGGGCTGGCAGGTCGCCATGGCTTGGCTGTTCTCGACCCGGCGCGCGGCGAGCGCCTACAGGCGCGCCCAACGCCCGCTCGATCGAACCGCCGGCACGCTCATGGGAGCCTTCGGGATCAATCTCCTGTGGGTCTTCGATTGAGCTGGGCGTAACCCGGCGCTAGATAGCGCGTCATGCCCATCGCCCAAGCCGATCTGGAAACCATCCTTCGTGACGGATTTCCCGACGCCGAGATCAAAGTCGACGACCTGGCCGGCGACGGCGACCATTACAAGGCGCGCATCGTCTCGGCCGCGTTCAAAGGCCTGCCGCGCGTGCGGCAGCATCAGCTGGTCTATGCCGCGCTCAGGGGCCGGATGGGCGGCGAGTTGCACGCGCTGGCCCTGGAAACCTCCGCGCCCGCCTGACGCAGCCCGCTTGACCCCGCTGGGTTGGCTCCCTAGCTCTTGGGCTACGAATTTGCGCCGAAAGGGCGACCGATGACCGAGACCACGACCGCCAATCCCGTCCATGACTTCATCGCCAAGGCGGTGCGGGACCATCCCGTGGTGCTGTTCATGAAAGGCGTTCCCGAGCAGCCGCAGTGCGGGTTCTCGGCCCAGGTCGTGCAGATTCTCGACCACCTCGGCGCAGACTTCGTGGGCGTGAACGTGCTGCAGAACGACCAACTGCGCGAGGGTATCAAGGCCTTTTCAGACTGGCCGACCATTCCACAGCTTTACGTGAAGGGCGAATTCGTCGGCGGTTGCGACATTGTGCGCGAAATGTTCCAGGCCGGCGAACTGAAGACGTTCCTCGAGGAACAGGGCGTGCTGGCCGCTTGAGCCTGCTGCTCGAGCCGCCGCAGGGCAAACCGGTCTTTGCGCTCGCCTTCGAGCCGACACTCGCCGACATCGACGAAAACGGCCATGTGAACAACGTGGTCTACCTCGAATGGGCGCAGCGCCTGGCCATTGCGCATTGGCGCGCGCTCGCGCCGGCTGACGCGCTAGCGACCTGGGCCTGGATCGCCTTGCGCCACGAGATCGACTACCGCCGCGCTCTGCTTCCTAAAGAGACCGGATATGGGCGCACCTGGGTTTCCGACACCGCCGAGGGGCCCCGCTTCGACCGTTTCATCCGGATCGATTCCGAGGACGGAGCCATGTGCGCCCAGGTCCGCACCACCTGGGTGCTGATCGAGCAAGCCACGGGCCGGCCGAAGCGCGTTCCGCCTTGGATGGTGGAAATGTTCGCCTAGCTAAAGGCCCGGCTTCAGCTTGCGCGCGAAGAAATCCATGGTGGCCAGGGTCCGGTGCATCAGCGGCTTGGCGGTCCAGCCGGTGCGGTGGCGAAGGCCAGGATAGGTCATCATCTCGAAGGGGATGCCTTGCGCCTGCAGCGCGGCCAACACCCGGGTGGAATTCTCGAAGATCACGTTGTCGTCGGCCATGCCGTGCACCAAGAGGAGCGTACCGGGTTTCAGGCTCCCAAGGCGCGCGATCACTTGCGAGAGCCGGTAGCCGTCAGAATTGTCGGCGGGCGTGCCCATGTAACGCTCCGTGTAGGCGGAGTCGTAGAGCGTCCAGTCGGTCACCGGCGCGCCGGCCACGCCTGCGGCGAACGGCGAGTGTGGAACCGTCAGCAACATCAGCGTCATGTAGCCGCCGTTTGAATAGCCTGTGACCCCGAGCCTGGCGGCGTCCACATAGGGCAACGACTTGAGATGGGCCGCACCCGCGAGCTGATCCTCCACGTCCGGCCCGCCGGTTCGCCGATCGATGGCGGTCTTGAAGGCGACCGAGCGATTGGGGGTGCCTCGGTTATCGAGCCGGAAGAGGATGTAGCCGGCGTCGAGAAGCAGCTGGTCAGCTGGTGGGTTCCACACCTTCTCCACCAGCGCTGAGGCCGGGCCGCCGTAGACCTGGACGATCACCGGGTAGCGTTTCGCCGGATCGAAGCCGGGGGGCTTTCGCATCGACCAGTGCAGCGTCTGGCCGTCGGAGGCCTTGATGGTCCCAAACTCAGGCGTGCTGAGATGGTCGAGGTAGGGATAGAACGGATGACCCGGCTTGAGTGGGTTCTCCTCGATCCAGCGCACGAAGCTGCCGTCAGCCTTGTAGAGCCCGGTTCGTGGCGGCGTGCGGGGATCCGAATAGCTGCCGGCGAAGGCGCCGCCGGTTTTGGCCACGTTGACGCTCCACCAGCCGCCGGTCGGCGTCAGCGCCCTGGGCTCGGCCGGCGCCAGCCAGGAGACCTCATAGAGCCTCCGCTCGATTGGCGTATCCTTACTGGCTGAGAAGATCGCCATGTGGCGCGCTTCGTCGACGCCCTCGAGGTCGGCGACCGGCCAGTCGCCCTCAGTCAACTGTCGCACGAGCGCGCCGTCGCCGGCGTAGAGATAGAGGTGCTTGTTCCCGCTCCGCTCGGAAGACCACAGGAAACCGCCATCCTTCAATGGCTTCATATCTTCGTTGAGCGACACCCAGTGCGGACTGGTCTCGCTCAGGATCACCTTCGAAGCACCGGTAGACGGATCGACCGCCAGAAGATCAAGGCGCTTCTGATCGCGCGTCAGCCGCTGGACATAGAGGATCTTGCCATCCTTCGACCAATCGGCGCGGGCGAGGTAGATGTCGGGGTTCGCGCCCAGGTCCACCCTCACCCTTGAACCGCTCGCTATGTCGGCGATGTAGAGATCAACCCTGGCATTGGGCCGTCCGACCCGCGGATAGCGCTGGTGCACCACCGTGCCGCCCTCGACACCCACATCGACACGGTCAATCACGTCGACGCCGGACTGGTCCACGTGGGTGAGCGCAAGCTTGGTCTCATCAGGCGACCACCAGTAACCCGTGAAGCGGTGCAGTTCCTCCTGGGCGATGAATTCCGCGGTTCCCCAGCTCTTCAGCTCCGAGCCGTCGGTGGTCAGCGCCCGTTCCGGCCCACCCGCCAGGGGCATGAGGTAGAGGTTGTCGTCACGGACGTAGGAAACAAAGCCGCCCTTCGGCGAGATCTTGCCATCGACCTCGTCGCCCGCTGTCTCTGTCAGCCGCCGGGTCTTGCCGCTGGCCCGTTCATAGAGCCACAGGTCACCCTGCACCGGCGCCAGGACGTATTTGCCCTGCTCGTCCCAGTGGTACTCGACGACGCCGCGGCTCCTTAGGCCCATTCGCTCGCGGCGGCTCTTCTCGGCCTCAGAGAGCTCATGGTTCGCCGGCGAAAGCGCCCGGCCGTCGATCAACATGTGCGGTGCGCCGCCCTGCACGTCGGAGATCCACAGGTCGGTGATGTCAACGTCGTCGGCCTTGGCCTTGAGGTAGGTCACCGCCGAGCCGTCGGGCGCCAGGGCGACGCCGCGAGCCTGCGGCCCGGAGAGGTCCGGGCTGGCGAATACCCGCTCAGGGGTCAGGACTTCGGCGTGGGCAAGGTTCAAGGACATGGACGCGACCACGGCTGCGGCTAACAATTTCATGGAACTCTCGGACAGGGTGGCCCGGACCAGACCGGAAACCCAGCGCCTTGCCAAGGGCTCAGCTTCCTGGTCCCGCGCCGGCGACGAGCGGATTGAGCACGAATACCGGCGTCCTGGCGTCGATGCCCAGCTCGCCCCAGGAGAACGCGACCTCCTGCTGGGCGATGGAGGTGGCCGCCGACCGGCACGGGGTCAGCCGGCGGCGCGCGAAGGCGATGGTCACGCCGGCGGGCCGTCGCTCCACGTAGAAGCCGAAATCCGGTGCAGTAGCGCAGCCGTTGGACGCTACGCGGATTGTCAAACCGGCGGGTCCGGCCACCGCGGAATAGAGCGGCTCCAGCTCGCCCAACGGAGCGCGCGCCGGAGCGACAGGCGCCGGTGGCGGCTGAACCGCGGTCGCGCAGCCGCCGAGCGCCAGAGACGCCAGAATGAAGAGCCTGCGGTTCATGCACCCCACTGCGCCACACCAGCGCGCAAAGCAAAAGGCCCCGGATTGCTCCGGGGCCTTCGTGTCGCATGTCGATCGGGCGCCGGTTAGGACGCGTAGAATTCGATGACGAGGTTGGGTTCCATCTTCACCGGATAGGGCACTTCGGCCAGTTCCGGCATCCGGATGTACTTTGCGCTCATGCCCTTGCCGTCGACTTCGATGTAGTCGGGCGTGTCGCGTTCCGGCGACTGCAGGGCTTCCAGCACCAGAGCCATGTTGCGCGACCGCTCGCGCACCGAGACCACGTCGCCGGGCTTCACACGGTACGACGGGATGTTGACCCGCTTGCCGTTGACCAGCACGTGGCCGTGGTTGACGAACTGGCGAGCCGCAAACGGGGTCGGCACGAACTTGGCGCGATAGACCACCGCGTCCAGGCGGCTTTCAAGCAGCGCGATCAGGTTTTCGGAGGTGTTGCCCTTCCGGCGGGCGGCCTCTTCGTAGATCTTGCTGAACTGCTTCTCGGTCAGGTTGCCGTAGTAGCCCTTCAGCTTCTGCTTTGCGCGCAGCTGCAGGCCGAAGTCGGAGACTTTCTGCTTGCGGCGCTGACCGTGCTGGCCGGGGCCATAGGCGCGCTTGTTGATCGGAGACTTCGGGCGTCCCCAGATGTTTTCGCCCATCCGGCGGTCGAGCTTGTACTTGGCGCTATGGCGCTTGGACATATCGTTCTCTTCTTCGACCCGAGCCGGC
>NZ_DASXNL010000064.1:0-4002 GCF_036495085.1 Phenylobacterium sp.
GCGGCGTCCTTGGCGGCATAGGCCCCCATGACGCGCGCCAGCTGACCCGCAGGCGCCTGCAGCACGCCCGCCACCTTGGTGGCCGGCGAGACGATGAGGCCCACGATCTTGGCGCGGAGCTGGTCGAGGGACGGCAGCCGCGCGAGCGCGGCGATCGAGGCCTTGTCCAGCACCTCTCGACCCATGAGGCCGCCGACAACGGTGAACTTCTCGTTGTCCTTGGCGTACTGGGTCGCGACCTTGGCGGCGGAAACAGGGTCCGGCGCGAAGGCGATGGCGACCGGGCCCTTGAAGAGGGCGTCGCCCGCTTCGCCGACCGACCCGCCGAGGGCCTTCTGAACCAGGGTGTTCTTCACCACCTTCAGCTGGGCGCCTTCCTGACGAAGACGGCCCCGCAGATCGGTCATTTCCGCAACGGTCAGACCCAGGTAGTGGGTCACGACCACGGCGCCGGCGCCGTCGAACACGCCCTTGAGCGTCTCGATGGCTTCCTGCTTTTGAGCGCGGTCCATTGCGGTCTCCAACTTTAGGTTTGGCGCACGCGGGTGCGAGCGCCCGTACTCAAACCTGTCCGATAGGAAAGCCGCAGCCTCGCGCTCATCGCAGGGGCGATGCGCGGAAACCTCATCTTCCCGTCTCCCTGCGGCCAAGGACGGGCTCGTCCTTGCGTTCCGGTCCAGGGTGGCCCCCTGGACTACACAGTTCTTGGACAGGATGGGGCGCGGATGGTTTCGAGCCCCGTCCTTCGCAACCCACCAGGAGCTGCGAAACTCTAAGAGCGGGGGCCTTTACAGGATGGCGCGCGGAAACTCAACTGCCCCAGCGGTAAGGCGGCCCAAGAGCCGTTGCCGAAAAAGGGGCTGACCCATGCGGTTCCTCGTCATGGCCGTGCTGGCTGTTTCGCTGCTAGCACCAGGCCTTGCGCCTGGGCAGGAGGCCCTCGATGCCGCGCCCATGACCTGGCGCGGCGTCCAGCTCGGCCCTGAGCAGGTGTTCGAGGGCGACTTCACAACCAACTACAACTCCAGCATCTTCACTCCGGATGGCGCCCCCACGGCCGAGGCGATGTGGCTTGCAGGCTGGAAGGAACGCCCCGGGGACAATGGCGACCTGCCGCTGCGCTATCATATCCGGTTCGTCGGACGCCGCACGGTGGAGCCCGGGCGTTACGGGAGCCTCGGCGCCTATAAGCACACCGTCCTGATCACCCGGCTGATCGCCGAGCGGCTGCTGATCCTCCACTAGACGCACCGGTTGCGAAGTCCGCTCGCGGGCCCTCTACCCTCGAACGTCGGTCTCGACGGCCGCTAGCTGCGGAAACGCAGGATGAGTCCGTTCCAGCGCTCGTCGTCCTGATCGCGCTCCTCAACGTTATTCCCTGCGATGCTCGCCGCGACGCGGCGCCAGAAGTACTGGGCCCCGATGTTGCGGCGCGCGACCGCAAGCTCCCACTGTCCAGGACGGGCGCGAATGATGGCGAGCGCCGCGGCCTCGCCTATTCGGCTGCGCCGATGTTTGCGGGCCACGAAGAACTCGGCGATCTGAAAGTCCAGTGGCAGGCCGGAGTGCGAGAAGTCGTTGACCAGGGCGAAGCCCGCCAGCCGGCCATCGGCTCTGATCAGCATCGCCTCGTGTTTCGGCTGGGTCCAATAGTTGTCCAGAAGGCTGTATTCCTGGAGCCGCCCGTCCTCGTCGAGCTCGCCCTCGGGGCGATCGAACCACTGCTCTGAAAAGTCATGACAGTAGAGCTGGAAAAGGTTTGTGAGGGTTTGGCGCCGCTCGCGGCCGACCCGCTCTAGCTCTACGTTCGGCATACTCGCCCCTCGACGGCGCTCGATTTGCTAGCTTCGCCTCACCCATCGGCGGTGACTGCCGGGGCGTCAATGTATTTAGGCTAAGCGCCGGGGTGACAGGAGGCGCGTTGATGCAGGTTCGCTGGAGCCGGGAAGACCTGGCGTTTCGGGACGAAGTTCGCGCCTTCCTCGATGCCGAGCTGAGCACGGCGATGCGGCGCGACGCACGACGGATGACCAGCGTCTACGCTCCGCACGAGCTTAGCATGGCTTGGCAGGCGATCCTGCATCGCAGGGGCTGGGCCGCGCCGGCCTGGCCGGTGGAGCACGGGGGCTGCGGCTGGAGCGCTGCTCAGCGCTACATTTTCGCCAGTGAGCTTGCGACAGCCGACGCCCCGCCCCTCTCACCGATGGGCATCGGCATGTGCGGGCCGGTGCTGATCGGCCATGGGACGCAGGCCCAGAAGGCCGACTTCCTGCCGAAGATCCTCACCGGGGAGCACTTCTGGTGCCAGGGCTATTCCGAACCCGCCTCGGGTTCGGACCTTGCTTCGCTGCAGATGAGCGCTCGCGACGACGGCGACCACCTCATCTGCAACGGCCACAAGCTTTGGACCACCCACGCTAACGTGGCGAACTGGATCTTCTGCCTGGTGCGCACCAGCCACGAGGCGATCCGCCAGCAGGGCATCACCTTCCTCCTGATCGATATGCGGACTCCGGGGATCGAGGTTCGGCCCATCCTGATGCTGTCGGGCGAGCACATCCAGAACGACGTCTTCTTCACCGACGTGGCCGTGCCCAAGGCCAATGCCGTGGGGCGGATCGGCGAGGGTTGGACCGTCGCCAAGTACCTGATGGAGTTCGAGCGCGGCGGCGGCGTGGCGGCGCCGAGCCTGAAGGCTCGGCTTGGGCGCATACGCGCCATGGCGGCGGCCGAGCCGGACGACGCTGGCCGGCGGCTCGTCGACGACCGCGGCTTCATGGCTCGTCTGAGCGCACTCAGCATCGAGGTCGATGCCCTGGAGGCGGTCGAACTCCAGATCCTGGCGGGACTCGGTCAGGGCGACGCCCCCGGAGCCAAGTCCTCCATGATGAAGACCGTCGGCACCGAGATCAGCCAGCGGCTGACCGAACTGGCGCTGGAGGCCTGCGGCGCCTATGGCCAGGCCTATCAGCCGCACGCGACAGCGCCCGGCGGGCCGACGCCAAATTACCGGCCGCCTTGCGACCAGGGCTTCGTCGGCCCCGAGCACAGCCTGACTGTTGCGGCGAAATACCTGAACGATCGCGCCGGCTCGATCTACGCCGGGACCAACGAGATCCAGCGCAACATCATCGCCAAGGCGGTGCTTGGCCTCTAGCCGAACGAAAAGGGGAGCCCGCGTCGCCGCAGGCTCCCCCTCGGGTTTCGTTCCGGCGGGCCGCTTTACGCGCCGGCGGAGGCCGTATCCACCTTGAAGCCCGGCCCCATCGTCGAGGAGAGGCTGATCTTCTTGATGTAGACGCCCTTGGCGCCGGTCGGCTTGGCCTTGTTCAGAGCGTCGACGAGCGCCTTCACATTGGCCAGCAGTGCGTCCTCGGTGAAGGAGGTCTTGCCGATGCCGGCGTGAATGATGCCGGTCTTTTCTGTGCGGAACTCGATGGCGCCGCCCTTGGCGTCCTTCACGGCCTGCCCAACGTTGGGGGTGACCGTGCCGACCCGCGGGTTCGGCATCAGGCCGCGCGGACCCAGGACCTTACCCAGGCGACCCACGAGGGCCATCATGTCGGGCGTCGCGATGACCCGGTCGAAGTCCATGAAGCCGCCTTGGATGCGTTCCACCAGATCCTCGGCGCCGACAATGTCGGCCCCGGCCGCGGTTGCTTCGGCGGCCTTGGCGTCCTTGGCGATGACGGCGACGCGGACGTCGCGGCCGGTGCCGGACGGCAGCGAGACGACGCCGCGGACCTGCTGGTCGGCGTGGCGCGGGTCGACGCCCAGGTTGACGGCGATCTCGACACTCTCGTCGAACTTGGCCTTGGCGTTGGCCTTGACGAGTTTGACGGCTTCTTCAACCGGATGGGAGACCGTGCGGTCGCCGGTCCAGGCCTTGATGCGCTTGGAAGTAGCCATGTCCTAGCGCTCCACGATCTCAAGACCCATCGAACGGGCGGAGCCCTCGATGATCTTGGCGGCGGCCTCGACGTCGTTGGCGTTGAGGTCCTT
>NZ_DASXNL010000065.1:0-59333 GCF_036495085.1 Phenylobacterium sp.
CTGATACCCGCTGTGCTCGCGCGGCCCGGCCGGCTCCGCAAAGCGTTGGCGCTGGGCCGGATGGCGCGGCCGCTCGGGTCGGCCCTTGAAGCCTGCGGGTTCCGCCAACTTGCCGCCCTGTTGCGGTTGGTCCCGAAGGCCGCGCAGACGGCCCCGCCGCCGCGCCGCGCCTATCGGGCTGAGGGCGCCGTGCGTGGCCGGGTGGCGCTGCTGCAGGGGTGCGTGGAGCCGGTCATGGCTCCCTCGATCCGGGAAGCTGCGATCAGCCTGATCACCCGCGCGGGCTTCGAAGTCGTGCTCGTTGAGGGCGAGGGCTGCTGTGGGGCGCTCTCCGAGCACCTGGGCCGGGCAGACGAAGCTGCCGCGTTCGCGGCGGCCAACGTGCGGGCCTGGACGCGAGCCGGTCCGTTTGACGCCATCCTCACCACGGCCGCGGGATGCGGCACCACCCTGAAGGCCTATGGCCGCCGCTTGGCCGGCGATCCTGGCGCGTCGCACGCGGGCGCAATCGCCCGCGACGTTCTGGAGTTCATCGGCGAAATCGGATTGCCGCCGGTGACCCGTCCAGGCGCCTTGAGCGTCGCCTACCATGCCCCCTGTTCCCTGCAGCATGGCCAAGCTATCAAGGCGGGTCCCGCTGCCCTCCTGTCGGAGGCCGGATTTGACGTGCGCCCGATCGCTGAAGGCCACCTCTGCTGCGGCTCCGCCGGGGTCTACAACATCCTGCAACCGGAGCTGGCCGGTCGTCTGCAGGCGCGCAAAGCCGCCAACATCGCGCGCACGGGCGCTGCGGTCGTGGCCGCGAGCAACGTCGGCTGCATTGCCCAGATCGCGCCGGTGGTCGGCGCGCCAGTTGTCCACCCTGTCGAACTGCTCGACTGGGCGACTGGGGGTCCCAGGCCTGCGGCCCTTGCGCCCTAGATGGGTGCGTAGGCGTCGCTGAGTGGTTTGTCGTTCGGGATCGGCGCTTCGGCCCCGCCGGCTCCGCCGGGCGGTCTGCGCGAGGTGACGAAGTGGTCCCAGTCCGATGGGCCACCGCGGCGCGGACGCACGGGGCGGCGTGAGGAGCGGAGACGGGCGAGGAAGTTCTCGAGCGTCTCGTCAGATCCCGTTAGATCGGGTTTGAACTGTCGATCAGCCATGGCGCGCGCATATACTCCAAAACGCGTCGAAACGCCACAGCGAGTCGTGAAAAAAGGGTTAACGAGTGAGTCGTTGACGGCCCTTGCGGCGCCCCCCTACGGTCGCTCCAACCACCAGGGGATACGCCATGAACCTCCATACCTCCATCGGCCCGAACCCTCGGGTAGTGAAGATGTTTCTTGCCGAGAAGGGGCTCGAGATACCCTTCGTGACGGTCGACTTGATGGCCGGCGAGAATCGCAAGGGACCATATAACGTCTCGGTCAATCCGGCGGGCCAGACACCGGCGCTGGAGCTCGACGACGGCTCATATCTCACCGAGATCACCGCGATCTGTGAGTACCTGGAGGAGCGCCAGCCGAGCCCGCCCCTGGTTGGCGCAACGGCGGAGGAGCGCGCCCAGACGCGGATGTGGACCCGGCGCGCGGACCTGAAGGTTTGCGAGCCGATGGCCAATGGCTTCCGGTTCTCTGAAGGCCTGCCGATGTTCCAGGGGCGCATGCGTTGCCTGCCGGAGGCCGCGCCAGGACTGAAGGCGGTTGCTCACGATGGACTTGAGTGGCTGGAGGGCCAATTCAAGGGCCCATGGATCGCCGGCGAGCGGTTCACCCTTGCCGACATCCTGCTCTTCTCATTCGTCGACTTCGGAGGCCAGGTGGGGCAGCCCCTGGATCCGGCGTTCGGCAAGCTCACCGACTGGTTCGGCCGCGTGAAAAGCCGACCCAGCGCAGCTGCGAGCGCCTAGAGGACACCATTCGCCCGCGAAGGGGTTTGAGGTTCGATGCCGCCGCCAGCGCCCCCCGACACCACCTCCTTCGCAACGACCCCACGCGCCGAGGTTGAGGACACCGACGCCCATTCACTACCGGGCATGCCAGACGGTTTGCCGGTACCGCGTCGTTATTGGTCGGTGGCGGCGATCTGGCTGGCGATGGCGATGTCGGTGCTTGACGGCGCCATCGCCAACGTCGCCCTGCCGACCATAGCCGGCGAGCTGCATGCCAGCGCCGCCTCGTCGATCTGGATCGTCAACGCCTACCAGTTGGCGATCACCGTCACCCTGCTGCCGTTGGCGGCGCTTGGCGACCGCCTGGGCTACCGGCGGGTCTACATGGCCGGGTTGGCGGTCTTCACCCTGGGTTCGCTGGGCTGCGCGCTTTCCCATACGCTGCCTACGCTCACGACGGCGCGGGTGATCCAGGGCCTGGGCGCCGGCGGGATCATGAGCATCAACTCCGCCCTCGTCCGCTTCACCTATCCGAAGCGGCTCCTGGGGCGAGGGATCGGGCTGAACGCCTTGGTGATTTCGGTCTCGGCGGCCATCGGGCCGACCGTGGCGGCGGCGATCCTGGCCAAGGCGTCGTGGGAATGGCTCTTCGCGATCAACGTGCCGATCGGGGTCCTGGCCATTGCGATCGCCTTTCGGGCGCTGCCGGTCACGATCGGCTCGCCCCGCAAGTTCGACTGGGTCTCGGCGGTGCTGAACGCGCTCACCTTCGGATTTCTCATCACCGGGGCGGAAAGCGTGGCGCGCGAGGGGTTGGCGTCGGGTCTTGCCAAGCTGGCCGTGGGCGCGGTCGCCGGCGCGCTGCTGACCTGGCGGGAGGTGCGCCGGGAGGCGCCGCTGGTGCCCTTCGACCTCCTGAAGATCCCGATCTTCGGTCTCTCCATCGCCACCTCGATCGTTTCATTCACCGCCCAGATGATGGCCTATGTCGGCCTGCCCTTCTATTTCCAGACCGTGATGGGCCGCAGCGCTGTCGAGACGGGCCTGCTCATGACCCCCTGGCCGATTGCTGTCGGGATCGCCGCGCCTTTGGCCGGCCGCCTGGCGGACCGGCACCGGGCTGGCACCCTGGGCGGTATCGGGCTCAGCCTGTTCGCCGTGGGACTCTTTCTGCTCTCACGACTGCATCTGGGCATGACCAACGTCGACATCGCCTGGCGGATGGCGCTCTGCGGCCTGGGGTTCGGCTTCTTCCAGGCGCCGAACAACCGGGCCATGGTCACCGCGGCGCCCATGCACCGAAGCGGAGCAGCCGGCGGGGCGCTCGCCACGGCGCGCCTGCTCGGCCAGACCACGGGCGCGGTCAGCACCGCGGTGTTCTTCCACCTGGCGGGTACGCACGCCACGACAACGGCTCTCGCCACCGCATCGGGCCTCGCTTTGCTCGCCGCCGCGGTCAGTCTGTCCCGCCTGAAGCTCGCCCCGCGTCCGCGGCCCGATCCGCCCGACCAGATCGGCCAGATCCCAGCCGGACCTTAGCCCACGTTGCGGGTGCGACCCTCCCAGTAGGGCTTGCGCAGTTCGCGCCGCAGCACCTTGCCCGAGGCGTTGCGCGGGAGGGCCTCGATGAAATCCACCGACTTGGGCGCCTTGTAAGCTGCGATGCGCTCGCGGGCCCAGGCGATGACCGCTGCCGGATCGGGCGCCCGGCCCCCCGCCGCTACGACGATCACCTTCACCGCCTCGCCCCAACGCTCGTCGGGCACTCCGATCACCGCGGCGTCCGCGACACCCGGGCAGCCCAGGATCGCGTTCTCGACCTCGGCCGGATAGATGTTCTCGCCGCCGGAGACGATCATGTCCTTCACCCGGTCGTGGACGAAAATGTAGCCGTTCTCGTTGCGGTAGCCTGCGTCGCCAGTCTTCAGCCAGCGGTCCGCCGTGAGGGTCTCAGCCGTAGCTTCCGCGCGGTTCCAGTAGCCGGCCATCACCATGCCGCCGTGAATTGCGATCTCGCCGATCTCGCCCACGGCGGCCTCCTTGCCGTCATCGTCGAGGATGCGCACGGCCATGCTCGGCCAGGCCTTGCCGCACGAGCGCAACAACTCGGGTCGGTGTTCAGCGGGCGAGAGGAAGGTCCCTGCCCCGGTGGACTCGGTCATGCCGTAGAACTGAATGAAGCCGCATCCGAACCTGGCGGTGGCGGCGGCCAGCACCGCCTCGCCGATCGGGGATGCGCCATAGGCCACACTCTTCAGGCTGGAGAGGTCCGCGCCCTCAATCTCCGGCGCCTGCAGCAGCATGTTGATCATCGCCGGCACGAGGAAGATGTGGGCGACCTTCTCCGCCTCGATGAGTTTCAGCACCGCCGCCGGGTTGAACTCCGGCAAGAGGATGACCCGCCCGCCGGCGGCCAGGCCGGAGAAGCTGATGTTGGTCCCGGCCACATGGAACAGCGGCATGACGATCAGGACGGTGTCGTCGGCCCCGTAGTCGAAGCCCTCCACCTGCGTCCGCAGCTCCAGGAAGGCGGTGTAGTTGCGGTTGTCCAGCCGCACGCCCTTCGGCAGGCCCGTCGTGCCGGAGGTGTAGAGCTGCAGGACGTCGTCGCTGGCCACCGGCGAGGTGAGCTCCGGGAATGGGGCGCCATCGCGCAGGGCCTGATAGCTGTCGAAGCCCTCGCAATCCGCACCGACGCCGATCAGCCGGATCGGCCGGTCGACCTGGCTTACGACCATCTGGCCGGCGGCATAGAACTCAGGCGTCACGAAGAACAGGTCCGCGCCCGAGTCCTGAAGGATGAAGGCGATCTCCGGTATGGCCAGGCGCGAGTTGATCGGGGCCAGGCACACCCGGGCCCGCGCGGCGCCAAAGAAGATTTCGAAGAAGGCCTCGTTGCTGCGGCCGAGCCAGGCGATACGCGCGCCGGGTTTCGCACCGAGGCTGGCCAAGAGGCCCGCGACCCGGTCGGCTCGGCTATCAAGCTCGCTGTAAGTCAGGGTCCGGTCTTCGCACTGGATGGCGACCCGCTCGCCGCGGTGGGCGGCGTGGATGCGGGGAATGTCGGCGAGGAGTTTGATCGACGGGTTCATGCACCAGATTGCTAGCCGATCAATTGGGCCGCGCCAATCAACGCAGTGTCAGCCGCACGAAAGCCATGCCGCCGCGAGGATCGCCGCCATAGGCGCCGGCGAGCGCGCTTGGGACAAAGTCGAAGGCGTAGAAGCCGCCCAGGCCAAAGCTGACGTGCTGGGAAAGCGGCCAGTCGCGGATTGCGCCGAGGGAGACCTTGCCGACCGTGCGGGGCGGCCCCGCGTGGCCGCCGGCGCTTTCGAGTTCGTCGTTCTCGACCCGCTCAGCCCGGCCGAAGATCGTCCAGGCCGCGTTGGGCTTGAGCGCGCTCTCCAGAACCCATGCGTCGAGGTCGACACCCTCGATGGACCGTCGCCCCCAGGCCGCCGTGCTCGACCACCAACCGCCGCCGCCGAGCGCGACCGTGTGAATGGCGCTCGCCGAAAATTTGGTCTGATCGATGCCGGGCGCAAGCTGCTCGGGGCTCTTCTCGTCGGCCCAGGAGGCCTGCAGAGACCAGTTGGCGGTTGGATTCCAGGAAACGCGCAAGGCCGTCGAGTCCAGCGGCCCGGTCTCGATATCGTAGCGGTGCTGGTCCGGCTCGCGGCCATTGTAGGCCGAAGCTTCGAGCTTCCAGTTATCGTGCACAAAGCCCGCACTGACGACGCCGAAGCTGATGTGGGTCGAGTCCAGCCAGTGGTGGCTGATGGGCGCTTCGGGACTGTCCATCACCGACAGCCGGTGCATGAAAGCCGGCGGTCCGAAGGCCGGCTCGCCCGGCAGACCGGCGTAGATGAACGCACTATCGCCAGCCGAGAGTTTCCGACTGTAGCTGGCTGAGAGCTCCATGAAGAGGTCGTGCGGATGCTGGCGGTCGACCAGCGGGGTCTTGCCGTCGGCCGTCTCGCCGCTGGCCAGCAGCAGCGGGTAACCGCTCTTGCCCATCAGGGGGTCGGGACTGACAATCGCCCGAAGCTGCAGCGTGCCAGGCTCGCCCACCGGCCGCTGGGCCATTCCCATCAACATGCCGGAGACGAAGGCCTTCTCGTCGCCGCGAGGCCCCTCCTGCTTGTCGTAGACCCCGTTCAGCACGCCGTGGAACATCAACATCCACGGCCCGCGCGTCAGGTTCAGGCCCTCATCGGGCGAGGCGTCCGGCTGCCACGAGGTGCCTGAGGCTTCTCGGGTCATGGAGTAGGGGCCATAGGCGCCGGTCATGGCGTGGCTCATGGCCATTCCCGGCATGGCCATATGCTCATGGTCCATGTGCTCATGGTCCATCCCCTGCATCTCCTGCGCAGCTGCAGGCGAAGCGATCGCCAGCGCGGCGGCGAGGAACCGGGCGGTCATGGCTGTTGGTCTAGCCGAGGCCGGCGCCGCGCGGCTAGCGCCCATCCACTGAAAAGGCCATGAGCACGATCCCCGACGCGCCCGAGCGGCCTTGGTAGCCGGAGCTTACGTAGACCACGCCGTCGGCGATGGTCGGGCCTGCGCCATCCATCACACCGCCCTTTGCCTCGCGGCCCGAGACGGTGGTCACTGGCGCGGTGGTGTCGAAGTCCCAGAGGATCTTGCCGGTCGCCGCATCGTGAGCGCGGAAGTGGCCATTCATCGATCCGGCGAAGACCACGCCCGGCATGACGCTGACGGCCTGCGAGACCGCCGAGGTGCAGAAAACGTTCTTCCAGGGGCACGCGACGTTGGGACCCGGTTGCGACCAGAGGAGCGCACCATCGGCGATGCGGAAGGCGTAGAGGCCCGGCATGGGCTTCTGGACGAAGATGTCCGAGATCCCGACGTAATAGTTGTTCTTGTCCGCCGCAGGGCCGAACTCAACGCCACCCAGGGGGCCGCCGACGCTCAGCCGATATTCCCAGATCACCTTTCCCATGGCGTCTGGATCCAGCGCGTAGACCTGGCTCGATTTCTGTCCAACCAGGATCACCTGCTTGCCGCTTGCCAGCGTGTGCAGCACAGGCGAGACGCCGAAGTCATAGTCCGGCCCGGTCGGCGAAGGGCAGTTGGCGCGCGGGTTCGGCGGGTAGCAGCCTACGATGTAGTTGTCGCCCTTGGTCAGCTGGTTCGTCCAGCGCACCGCCCCGCTTGCCAAGTCCAATGCGACGACCGCCTCGGCATTGTCGATGTTGATGTCTGTGTAGCTGTCGCCGGTCGCCACGTAGAGGACGCCGCGCTTGGCGTCGATCGTGGGCGCGGCCCAGATCGCCGCTCCCGCCGGCCCGTACATCTGCACGCCCTTGGCGTTCTTCTTGAAGGGCTTCGGCTCGGGGGCCATGAAGGTCTCCCAAAGGACCTTCCCGCTGGACGCATCGAGGGCCGCAACCGCCCCACGAAACTTGCAACACTCGTGCGCCTCGTCGGCGGCGATGGCCTCCTCGGCGGAGGATACCGGCACATAGAGCCGACCCGCGTGCAGCACCGGCGAGCCTGTCATCTGCACTTCCGACTGCTGGTCGACCAAGGATTTCCAGATCAACTGGCCGGTTTCCGCGTCCAGCGCGTAGGCCGTGCGTTCGGTCCAGCCGGTGAAATAGGCCGCATAGCGGGGCTTGCCCTTGGCGCCCGACAGCCTGGCGATCACCACGCTGCTCCGCGAGCCGCCCGGAACATCGAAGCGCCAGTAGGCGCAGCCGGTCTTGGCGTTCAGGGCATAGACCGCCCCCGAACTCGAGGTCAGGAAGACCCGGCCGCTTGCGACCGTCGCCTGCCCGTTACGGGTGCCGGCGTAGGCGAAAGCCCACTTCAGCTTCAGCCGGGGGACGTCGGCGGCGTTCAGCCCGGGCGTCGGCTGGAAGCGGCTTTGCGTCTCGGCATTTCCCCAGCCGTTCCACCCGTGGCCATCGAGGGTCATAGTCGGGGGCTTGTCCTTGCACGCCGGGGCCTCCATCGCGCCGGAAGCCAGGCCGCTGCCTTTGCGGGTGGAAAGGTAGGCCGCGACGGAGGCGATCTCGTGCGGCGCCATCCCTGCCGCCATCGGTCGCATCACGCCCTCCAGAAGGGCCGAGACGATAGAGGCCGGAGTGTTGTCGGCGATCGCCGATTTGGCCGGAATGCGGCCGCTCGGGTTGTCGTGGCAAGTGGCGCACTTCTGTTGATAGAGCTTTTCACCAAGCACCGGGTCGCCGCCGGCCCCGGTGAACACACCCATCGTCCCGTTGCTGCGCTCGGCCGTCGCCGCGCCCTCCACGGGAAGTGGCGCGGGTGTCGGCTGCGCGCGCGCCGCCAGGAAGTCCGGGGCGAAGGTCAGGGCGAGGATCGCGGCTGCCGCGGCGGTCTGCATGGATTTCATCGATCGTCGCCCCGAATGGCCGCCGTGATATTGGGCGAGACCCCAGTCGGCGCCTAGGGCGCCGGGGCGAGCGTCCCGTCATCGCGGCTATCAATGGTCAAGATCGACGACGCGCCGCCGCTAGAGTCACCGGCGTCAGGCATTCGGCCTGTTCCCGTCGGGCCGGCCGAGGCTATGAGAAAGGCGGTGATCGATGAGTGGGAAGGACTCGATCCAGATGGCGAAGCGCGAGGCGCCGAAAAATGAGGAGCCAGGCCTGGGCGGGGGGCCCCGCCGGCGACCGACGATCAATGACATCGCGCGCCTGGCCGGGGTCTCCAAGAAGACCGTCAGCCGGGTGATCAACGCCAGTCCCTGGCGGTCGACGTAGTTGATCACCATGACAGCGCTATCGTTCCGCTGGCGGGCCGCGGGTTGGCGCGATAGGTGATTTCCATGAAAATTGCTCTGGCCGGGGTGCTGGCGGCATCCCTGATCGTTGGCCCGGCCGTCCTGGCGGGGTCTGTCCAGGCCGCGCCGGATCCGGCCGCCCTGGCCTACAAGCTTCCCGATCAGATCGCCTGGCTGGGCGACCCAGTGAAAGGGCCGCTGACGTTTGTCCTATGGGGCGATCCAACCAAGGCCGGCCCCTACGCCATGCTGGTGAAATGGCCGCCCCACCAGATGAGCCGGCCGCACACCCATCCCAACGACCGGCACATCTACGTGATAAGCGGGATCTGGTGGGTCGGGACCGGCAAGACCTTCTCGCCGGAAACCACGACGCCCATCCCGGCAGGCTCGGTCGTGACCCACTTCGCCAAACAGTTCCACTACGACGGCGCCAAGGATGAGCCGGCCGTGCTGGAGATCGTCGGCGAGGGCCCCCAGTAGGGGCCGCATCGCAGGGCATCGCTGCTTCACCGACGAATTCCAGGACCAGCACGAGGACGCGTCGACCTGGTGAGCAGCCTGGTCGGGAGATCCTGGTGGGCTTTCGCTACAGCTACTGAGGGGGCCTACCCTCTGTTGCAAGACAGAGGTGCGGGCGTTCATCCTCGACGCCTAAGTCAGGTCCCGGCTCCCCGGTCAGGCGGGGGCGGCAATCGTTTGGAGCGGAGGCGGTGTTGCTGAACCTCAGGCCAAGGCCGAGGCTCTGGCTTGCATAGGGCGCAAAGCGGCTGCCGCCGAAACGGTTGCCGAAGTTGGTTTCTCCAACGGCGATGCTGGCGGCGCCGGTTTTGCCGATCGGGATTTCGCTGGCGACGTATGCGCTGCGATAGCCGCCTGACCCGACCGAAACGTCAACGACGCCGTGCACCTTACGCGGTTCGGACCCTGGCGTGACTCCGCTTGCCGTCTCCCTTGGCAGTTCAGCGGCGGGCGAAGTCTTCAGATAGTTGTCGATCTGCTCAGTGACGCTGGGGGGCGCGCCGGACCCCTGGGCTGTCACCACCGCCTCGGGCTCGGCCGCCAAGGCCGAGCCGGCGAAGGCCGCGGCGATGAGGAGAGGGGACAGCAGTCGGAGGCTCAGGATCATCAACCCTCTATGGGCCCCGCGCCTCTCCGGAATAAGGCGCTGCCGCAATGCTCCGGCAACACGGTTGCGCAAAAAACGCTCCCGGGCGCGCCGGGGGCTTTGTCGCGCCCGCGAGCGACGCTTCCGTCTGCGCGCTCGAAGTCCATATCCAGGGGTACCGCATGATCCGACCGAGTTTTGCCGCAGTGATTGCGCTCGGCCTTTCCGCCACCGCTTCGCTGGCCCAGCCGCCCGGCTCCGCCAAACCGTCCGCAGCGGCGAGCGCATCTCGCAGGGACAATCCGGATGAGCCCGCCGCCGCCAGCGCTGTCGAACGTCGCACAGATCGCGGCCAGGCCGCGGGCGAGCGTAAGATCCCCGACGCTGACGTCGCCACGGCCCCGGCCCATGAAACCGAAAAAGCGTCCCATCACAGCGTCACCGTGGCGGGCCGCACGATCCCGTACACGGCCACGGTGGGCACGCTCACCTTGCGCGACGACGACGGCAAGCCGACCGCCAGCATGTTCTACGTGGCCTATGTCGCCGAGCGGGCGAAGGGCGAGCCGGAGCGGCCTGTGACCTTCCTCTACAACGGCGGGCCGGGTTCGGCGTCGTTGTTCGTGCACATGGGCCTGTTCGGGCCGGTGCACGTCATGACCGACTCGCCGAACGCTACGCACGCGCCGCCCTACACGCTCGCCGACAATCCGAACTCCCTGCTCGACAAATCTGATTTGGTCTTCCTTGACGCCATCGGCGCGGGCTACTCGCGCCCGCTCGGCGACACCAAGGGGACGGCCTTCTGGGGTGTCGACCAGGATATCGACGCCTTCGCTCGCGGCATCCAGCGCTACATCACCCTCAACCACCGCTGGAATTCACCGAAGTTCATATTCGGCGAAAGCTACGGCACCACGCGTTCGGCGGGCCTTGCCTACGCCCTGCAGGAGCGCGGAATGCAGCTGAACGGCGTGCTGATCCTTTCCTCGATACTCAACTACGGCGTCCGCGACGCCGGCTTCGACCACATGTACGTCACCTATCTTCCGAGTTATGCGGCCACAGCGGTCTATCACCACAAGGCGCCGACGCCGCCGGACCTCACGGCCTACCTGCAGGAGGTGCGCGACTGGGCGAGCGGCCCCTACCAGGTGGCTCTGGCCAAAGGCTCGAACATCTCCGAAGCCGAACTTGACGCCACGGCTCGAAAGCTGAGCGCGTACACCGGCCTCTCGGTGGACTTTCTGAAGCGGGTCAACCTCAGGGTGGACCTGCAGCGGTTCCGCAAGGAGCTTCTGCGCGACCAGCGGCGGACCATCGGTCGCTATGACTCGCGCTTCACCGGCATCGACAGCGACGCCGCCGGAGACAGCGCTGAGTACGATCCCTCCGACACGGGAATCCACGGCGCCTATGTAGCCGCTCTTCACGAGCACCTGGAGAAGGATCTCGGCTACAGCTCCGACCTGAACTACTGGCCGTCCGGCCCCAACATCAACCGGGCCTGGGATTGGAAGCACAAGCCGCCGGGCGCCTCTTTCGCCGCCCAGGTCGCCGACACAGCCCAGGATCTCGGCGCGGCCATGCGCCAGAACCCGCACCTGATGGTCTATTCGCTGAACGGGCTCTACGACATGGCCACTCCCTTCTTCGGGACCGAGTATGACCTGGCGCACATGCAGCTCGATCCCACGCTGCGAGGTAATGTGCGCTTCGCCTACTACCCGTCCGGCCACATGGTCTATCTGAACCAGGACGCGCTTAAGTCGCTGAAGACCGATGTGGCCAGGTTCTACGACGAGGCCGTGGCCAAGCGCTGAGCCGCTCGCCACGGTCGAGCCGCCGGCCGTGCATCGTCGCAGGTTTCCGGACGGTGACCCGCGACGCGCCACCCATCCTCAGTCCACGGCCCATCGTCGCGTTCTTCCGGGATCTGCAAATGCCGGAGCTCAAGGCCGCGCAGTCCGATAGCCTCGGGCGGTTTCGCGGTCGGGCGCGCCCAGCCCTTGCGGCGCAAGTGGGACCGTAGGCACACTCGGCGCAATCACATGGGGAGGATGACTATGCGTAGAGTACTCTTGGCCGCGAGCCTGACAGCTCTCGTCAGCCTTGCGGCTTGCGATTCCAAGACCGACGAGGCCGCCGCGCCGCCGCCACCGCCAAAGTCCATGGCCCGCTCTCAGCAGATGTATGCGGGCCAGGAGATGATCACCAAGATCGACTCAGCGACCATCAAGGTCGGCAAGCCAGGCGTCCTCGACGTTACGGTGCTCGGCAGTGTCGATGGTCCCGGCTACAAGAACGCGGCCCTCTTGCCACGGATCAATGCCGCCCCTCCGAAGGACGGGGTCTATGAGGTGGACGTCGTGGCCGACAAACCGGCGGTCGCCGGCGCCGGGGGCGCGACGCCGACGGAGATCAAGAAGGGTTGGTCGCCCTACCCGGCGGAGCATCTGAAGGGGGTGAAGTTTATTTCCAGAACAAACTCCGTGGTCGCGATGCTGCCGGCGAGTTGAGCTTGGGGCTCGGTCGCGTTTCGCCGCCGCCGTCTCTGGT
Organism: Phenylobacterium sp.; assembly: GCF_036495085.1. Taxonomy (GTDB): domain Bacteria; phylum Pseudomonadota; class Alphaproteobacteria; order Caulobacterales; family Caulobacteraceae; genus Phenylobacterium. Next base: position 12,307 of record NZ_DASXNL010000065.1, read on the forward strand.
CAAAGCGTGCGGAGGTTGAATGGCCTGATCGTCCGGATCGGGCCCGGAGCGAACTTCAAACTCGCAAAATGCGCGCGAAAACAAATACGTGCCGGCGTTGATATCGAGCTCCCGCGAGCCCGCCATCGATGCTCTTGCGAATTTCGTAAATCGCGACGCTAGGTTCGCGGCCGCCTGCGTATTTATCAGCGGCGAAGGGACGAGAGGGGCCAGGTGGCGGCGGACGCCTTCAACGCGTCGGAGCAGAGGTTGGCCGCAGCGCACGAGGCGCTGCTGCACACCCGCGGCCTGCAGCTTGATTTCAGCGCTGCTCCTCGTGCGCCGCCCCCACCGGGTTGGATCGCCGAGCTCTTTCGCGCACTGGGTGAGTTCGCGCCGATCTTCAGGTTCGTGTTCTGGGGCGGACTGGTCCTGGCGGCAGCACTCCTCGTCTGGTTCGTAGCACGCGAGGTCCTGGCGACGCGCTTCAGGCGGCGCGCCGAGGCGCCCGCGCCGGCGGGCTGGCGGCCGGAACCAGATCAGGCGCGCGCCCTGCTCGAGGAAGCCGACAGGTTGGCGACGGCCGGGCGCTTCGCCGAGGCGATCCACCTTCTGTTGTTCCGCAGTATCGATGACATCTGCGGGCGCCGGCCCGGCCTGGTGCGTCCGTCGCTCACCAGCCGCGACATCGCCGGCCTCGATCAGATGCCGCCGCCGGCTCGCGACGCTTTTGCCCGGATCGCCGAGCGCGTCGAGCGCAGCTTCTTCGGTGGCCGGCCGGCGGGCTCCGAAGACTTCGCCGCAGCCCGTGGCGACTACGAGTCCTTCGCCTTCTCGGAAGGTTGGTCGTGAGCACGGTTGACGCAACCCCGCCCGCGACCGCCTTCTCGCCGCGGACAATCCTGGCCCTGGTGATCGTGGGTTTGGTGTCGTTCTCCGGCCTGGTCGTGCTGGCTGCCTACGCGCCCGAATTGCGCGGCGCCAGCGACCCCGGCGCACACGCGCTCTCCTCGTCCGCCGTCGGCTTCAGGGGCGCCGTTATCATGCTGCAGACCGAGGCCGCGCCGGTCGTCATAAGCCGGGCCGCTCCGCGCCTGGCGAAGGAGAACGAGAGCCTCATCGTGCTGACGCCCCGGGTCGAAACCTCTGCAAAGGACCTGGCGCCCTTCTGGCGGCAAGGCTCGGTTTTGATCGTCCTGCCGAAATGGCTGACCGAGCCCAAGCCGCTGCGTCCGACCTTCGTCAATAAGGCCGGGATCGTCGAGAACAGCGACCACGCCAGCGCCTTGCTCGCGCCCTATGCGCCGCGCACGGAGATCCAGCATCGCACCGGCGTCACCCGCACCGCGCTTTATGGCGCTCCGGACGGCCATATGGCCGGAACCTTCCTGCGGCCCGCGGCTATCGACGGCCTGCAGACCTTGTCGGGTGACGGCTGGACGCCTTTGCTGGTCGACGATCGGGGCGCCGCGGTGCTGGCGCGTTCAAGAAGCCACCCCGCCGTCATGGTGCTTGCGGAGCCCGACCTCCTTAACAACCAGGGCCTTGCCAGTTTGGAGACCGCACGCGCCGGGCTCGGCATCCTGAACGCGCTTCGCGGCGAAAACGGGCTGCGCTTCGATGTGACCCTGAACGGGTTCAGTCGCGGGCGCGGCATCGGCCGGCTGATGCTGGAGCCGCCGTGGGCGGCGGCCACTCTTTGCGGCGTGGCCGCGGCCCTGTTGATGGGCTTGCACGGCCTGGCGCGGTTTGGTCCGACCCTTGTGCGCGGCCGGGCGTTTGCGTTTGGCAAGCGCGCGCTGGTCGACAACTCCGCCGGGCTCGTGCGGATGGCGCGGCGAGAGGCCGAGCTGGCGCCGGCCTATGCGACCCTGACCAAGGCCCTTGTCGGCAAAATCGCCGGCGGCGGCGATCGCACCGCAGCTGGCCGCGACAACGATCGCTGGCTCGCTGAGCTGGCGCGCCGCCGCGGCGCCGCGGCGCCCGACACCCTTATGGCGCAAGCCGAACGCGCCAAGACACCCGACGATCTGCTGGCGGTCGGGAGGCGTCTCTACCACTGGCGACTGGAGATCACGCGTGAACGTCGATGAAGTCAGCGCGCTCGCCGCGCGAGTGCGGCAGGAGATCGGCAAGGCGATCATCGGTCAGACCGAGACCGTCGATCTCCTGCTGACCGCCCTCTTCGCGAGGGGACATGTCCTGCTGGAAGGCGCGCCGGGTACGGCCAAGACATTTCTCGCCCAGTGCTTGGCCCGCACGCTGACGCTCGACTTCGGGCGCATCCAGTTCACGCCCGACCTTATGCCCGCCGACATCATCGGGGCGAACCTGTTCAACTTCCAGACTTCGAGCTTCAGTTTGAACCCGGGGCCGGTGTTCTGCGAGCTGTTGCTGGCCGATGAGATCAACCGCACGCCTCCAAAGACCCAGGCCGCGCTGCTGGAGGCCATGCAGGAACGTCAGGTGACCATCGACGGCAAGCCCCATCGCCTGAGCGAGCGCTTCATGGTGGTGGCGACGCAGAATCCCCTGGAGCAGCAGGGCACCTATCCGTTGCCGGAAGCGCAGCTCGACCGGTTTCTGTTCAAGCAGACCCTGGGCTACCCGACCCGAGACGAAGAACGCCTGATCGTCGCGACCTATGGCGTCCTGAGCGGCCAGACCTCGCCGGCCGACATGGCGGTGGCGCAGGTCATCGACGCCCCGACCCTTGCGCAAGCCAACGCTGCGGTCGCCGCTGTGAAGCTCGGCGAGGAGGTGGTGACCTACGTTCTCGATCTGGTCCGCTCAACGCGCGAGACCGCCGAGCTGCAGAGCGGGGCCAGCCCCAGAAGCGCCGCGCAACTGGCGCTGGCGGCTCGGGCCCGCGCCGCCCTCGACGGCCGAGACTACGTCATTCCGGACGATGTGAAGGCGCTGGCGCTCCCTGTATTGCGCCACCGTGTGATCCTGTCGCCGGCCGCCGAGATCGAAGGCCGGCGGACAGATGAGGTCATCGCCGCCCTGGTCGACCAGGCCACGGCGCCGCGCTGAGCGCATGCGTCTCTATCCCACCCGAAGAGCGATCGGCCTGGCCGCCTTCGGCGCGCCGGTTGCGCTGGCGGTGGCGCTGGCCACGCCGCAGCTTTGGGGGGCGGCGGCGGCCTGGATCCTGATGACAGCGGGACTGATGCTGGCCGATGCGCTGCTTGCGGCTCGACCTTCCGGGCTTGGCCTGAAGCTCGTGACGCCGCAAGTCGTAGGTCTCAGCAGGCCCGGCGAAGCCTCGGTGGAAGCTTCGTTCAAGGGCGTTGCGCCGCGTGAGATCGAGGTGGCCGTCGGCGTCAACGCCCGACTTGCGGCGATTCCCATCCGACAGGCCTTGAAGCTCAACGCCGGTTGGGGACGGGCAGATGTCGCGCTCGTTGCGCAACGACGCGGCGAAGGGCGCCTGGAAAAGGTCTGGGCGCGCTGGCGCGGCCCCCTGGGCCTGGTGTGGCTGCAGCGCACCGAGGCGCCCGATCGCATCGTCGCCATCACCCCCGACGTGGAGCGAGTGAAGGAGCAGGCGCTGCGCCTGTTCTCGCGCGACGCGCTCTTCGGACTGAAAGCGCAGATGGAAACGGGTGAAGGTGGCGACTTCCACGCTCTGCGGGACTTCCAGACCGGCATGGACCCGCGCGCCATCGACTGGAAGCAGAGCGGGCGTCACGCGAAGCTGGTGGCTCGCGAGTTCCGGACCGAGCGGAATCACCACGTCATCCTGGCGATCGACACCGGCCGACTGATGAGCGCCCCCACTGCCGTCGGTCCGCGAGTCGACCAGTCGATCAACGCCGCCCTGCTGTTGGCCTTCGCGGCCCTGAAGATCGGCGACCGGGTCGGCCTCTTCGCCTTCGACGCCAAACCGGGCGTCGCGAGCGGCGTGGTGGCCGGCGCCCCGGCCTTCCCGCTGATCCAGCGCCTCGCCGCCGGCATCGAGTATTCCACCGAGGAGACGAATTTCACCCTGGGCCTGACCACGCTGGCAGGCCGACTCGATCGTCGGGCGCTTGTCGTCATCTTCACCGACTTCGCTGATCCGACCAGCGCCGAGCTGATGATCGAAAACGTCGGCCGGCTGATGCGCACCCATCTGGTGCTGTTCGTGGCGTTCCGTGACGAGGAGCTGGAGGCTTTGGTCGATGCTGAGCCGGCGGAGCCGGATGACGTCTCCCGCGCCGTGATCGCCGCGGGGCTGCTTCGCCAGCGCGAGATTGTTATCGGCCGGCTGCAACGGCTCGGCGCTCGCCTCGTCGAGGCGCGCGGCGATGACCTCGGCATGTCGCTGCTCAACGCCTATCTCGACGCCAAGCGTCGCGAACTGATCTAGCGCCATGGCCGAACTGCAGCTCAAGAGCCACCGCTTCCGCGCTGAGCGTGAGGCGGACTGGCGTCGCCTGGAGGCCCTGCTGTCGCGCGTCGAACGGGGTGGGCCGCGCCGGCTGACCCGCGATGAGCTGGTGGAGATGCCTGTGCTTTATCGCCAGGCGCTGTCGTCGCTCTCGGTGGCTCGCGCGATCTCGCTCGACCAGCATCTGGTCGCCTATCTGGAGAGCCTCTGCACGCGGGCCTACTTCTTCGTCTACGGCACCCGCTCGCGGCCACTCGAGCGCCTCGCGGGATTCTTCTCTCACGAATGGCCCGGCGCGGTGCAAGGGCTCTGGCGCGAGACCCTGGTCTCCGGCCTTTTGATGATCACCGGTGCGATCACGGCGTTTCTCCTGGTGAGCCGGGACCCGGACTGGTTCGAGGGCTTCATCCCGCAAGCCCTCGCTTCGGGTCGCGACCCGACGGCGACCACCGCCTTCCTGCGCGAGACGCTCTACAAGACGGCAGATGCCCACGAGGCGCTCAGCACGCTGGCCACGTTCCTGTTCACCCACAACGCGCAGATCGCGATCTTCGCCTTTGCGCTTGGGTTTGCGCTGTGCCTGCCGACGGCGGCGTTGATGGTCTTCAACGGGACCATGCTGGGCGCCTTCCTCGCCTTGTTCGCCAGTCGAGGCCTCGCCTTCCAGGCGACCGGCTGGTTGCTGATCCACGGCGTCACGGAGCTGTTCGCGGTGACCCTCGCCGGCGCTGCGGGTTTCTCCATCGGCTGGGCCGTGGCTTTCCCCGGCGAGCGCAGCCGGGTTGACGCGGCGGCCGACGCCGGCCGCAGGGGCGCCACCGTGATGGGCGGGGTCATCGTCATGCTGTTCGTGGCGGGCCTCCTGGAAGGATTCGCCCGTCAGTTGATCCGCGATGACATCGTCCGCCTCGCAATCGCCGGAGCAAGCGCGGTCGCATGGGGCCTTTATCTCTACCTGCCGCGTCGCGGGAGGCCGGCATGACGGCCGGCCCGACGACTTCGGCTCGTCTCCCCGACGATGGCTGGCGCGAGTTCGTCACGCCCGAAGGTATCGACCTGCATCTTAAGGTCGCCACCTACGGCGAGCGCTGCGCCGCCTTCGTCATCGACGGTTTCATCGTGCTGGGCGTGCTGATCGCCATGACCCTTCTGGTCCTGCTCGCCGCCTGGCGCATCGCCGGTGTGGCCGGCGACTTCAGCGGAGACGCCGCGACGGTGATCTGGCTGCTGGGGTTCTTCTTGCTGCGCAATTTCTATTTCATCGCCTTTGAGATGCGCCCTGGCGCAGCGACGCCCGGCAAGCGAGCGCTGGGCCTGCGGGTTGTCGCTCGTGACGGCGGACGGCTGACCGCCAACGCTGTCTTCGCGCGCAACGCCATGCGCGAGCTGGAGGTCTTCCTGCCAGCCAGCTTCCTGTTCGCCAGTGGGATGGGGGTTGACGCGGGCCTGATCGCCCTGGGGGCCGTCTGGAGCTCGGTCTTCGTGCTCTTCCCGCTTTTCAACCACGACCGCCTGCGCCTGGGCGACCTGGCGGCGGGCACTATGGTGGTCAAGGCGCCGCGCCGGGTTCTGCGCCCGGACCTTGTGCAGGCCGCGCCCGCGCCTGGGCGCGGTCTGATCTTCACCGAGGCGGAGCTCGATGCCTACGGCGTGAAGGAACTGCACGTTCTGGAGAACGTGCTGCGCAAGGCCGATCGGCGTGTCGTCGCCGAGGTCGCCGCCCGGATCCGGGTGAAGATCGGCTGGAACGCGCCGCTGGAGTTTTCCGACAGCGCTTTCCTCAGCGCCTACTACTCGGGCCTAAGGGCCCGTCTCGAAAGCCGTCTCCTGTTCGGCCACCGCCGTGTCGACAAGTTCGACCGGCCCTGACCCGACCCGCGGTCAATCGAAGATCGCCGCCAGGCTGTCGGCTCCGACCCCGTCGCGCACCCGACGAAGCTCGACGTACAGCGCCGCAGTGGCGGTCGCACCGATCAGCGCCGTGGCGACGCGAAGCAGCGGGCTGAAGATGATCGCCTGTGCGAACGTCAAACCTCCGCCTGTGGCCAGGCTTGCGGCGCCGCTGAAGACGCCCAGCACGACTTCCATGATGACGGTCGCGATGAGATAGATCACAAACAGAGCAAAGACGCGCCAGCGATTGCCACGGGTGAGTTCAGCGCTGCGGCTGAAGGCTCCGATGATGCCTGTCTGCTCGACGACGTAAGCCGGGACGGCGACGCACCAGGCCACCGCCACCATGATCCCGGGTATTACAAGGAGTACGAGCCCGAAGGCCACCGCGAAGCCGAACACGATCCCGATGCCGAGCAGCGGCAGGAAGCTTCGCAGGCCGACACTCAGGCAATCGGCGATGCTGGCCCGCCGACCATTGAGGTCGGTCACCGTGCCATAGATCACGGTCCCCTCCAGGATCAGGCCGGCCAGACCCGCGACCACGCCGCCGAGGATGGACTCCCAGGAGACCAGCTCTCCGGGGCTCACGAAGTTCAGCTCCACAATCCCGACGAGCACCGCAGGGACGCCAGTCAGGATCACCGCCAGCACCAGGAAGGTCGCGAAGTAGCGTCCTAAGACCTGGAACGTCTCTTGGATGACCCGCCCGATATCGAGCTGGCCGGTCGCCTCGCCCATCGCTGTCGTCATTGGGGTGCCCGCGTCGCTCCCGTCCCGGGGGCCACGCTAGACCCCGAAATCGACGCTTGCCAAGCGAGAAGCCGACCAGGTCTCTCTCCTCACTGATACGAGGAGAGAGATGGGCGCGAAATCCTAGGCGGGTGCGTTGGCGCCGGCGAGGAAGTCCATTTTGCCGAGCGGGACACCAAGTCCGCGAAGAATCCCATAGGCGGTGGTGACGTGGAACAGGAAGTTCGGCAGCGAGAAGGTCAGCAGGAAGGTCTGACCGGTGAACTCCATTGTGCGACCCGGGAAGGTCAGGACCACGGCGCGTCCCTCCTGGCCGTCGACCTGGTCGCGCTTGATCGTCTCGACGAAGGCGATGGTTTTGGCGAGTCGGTCTTTCAGCTCCGGCCAGGTCGTCTCGGTGTCGGGCATCGACGGCGGCTCCACACCGGCCAGGCGAGCGGCGCCGCTCTTGGCTGCGTCGCTGGCGAACTGGATCTGACGGGTGAAGTTCGCCATGCCGTGCCCGAGGCTGGCTTCCATGATGGTCGCAAGCGGCACGTGCTCCTCAGCCGCCCAGGTTTCCGCCTTGTTCAAGAAGTGGCCGAGGTTGCGCAGCATCTGCAGATAGACGGTGATCGAGGCGTCGTAGAGCGAAAGCGACAAAACGGTTTCTCCAGTGGCGAAGGTTGTGGGGCTCAGATAGTGCGGCTACGGCCCCGCGGCCACCTCAGCTGCGCTGGGTTTCACGAAAGGCGAAGGAAATGCGTTTCATCGACGCTGCGGAGGTCCGCTCCAATCTGACCTATGAGGTCGCAATTCCGGCCGTGCGCTCGGCGATGATCGCGCTTTCGGCTGGCGAGACGCGCCAGCTCCTGCGCTCGATCCTGCACTTCGAGGACGGCCGGATGTTCGGGGTGATGCCGGGCGCCATGGGCGAGGCGGCGGCTTTCGGCGCCAAGGTGCTGAGTGTGTTTCCGAAGAACTTCGAGGTCGGGCGCCCGTCGCACCAGGGTGTGGTCATGCTGTTCGACCCGGTGACCGGGGAACTAGCCTGCATCGCTGACGCGCGCTCGATCACCGCTGTGCGCACCGCCGCCGCCAGCGCGGTCGCCACGGACGCCTTGGCGCGTCGGGACGCGCGGCGCCTGGGATTGCTGGGCTACGGCGAACAAGCCGAGACCCATCTGCGCGCGATCGGCAAGGTCCGCGCTCTGGAGAGCGTGACGGTCTGGGGCCGCTCGCCGGAGCGGGCGCTCGCCTTTGCGTCGCGTATGACCGAGACCTACGGCCTGCCGACCCGGGTCGCGCCGACCGCGGAGGCCGCGGTCGCCGAGGCCGACATCGTCTGCACCGTGACAGCTGCCGCCGAGCCGGTACTTCGGGGCGCCTGGCTGGCGCCGGGGACCCACGTCAACCTCGTAGGATCGAGTTTCGCGGGGCCGAGCGAGGCGGACGATGATCTCGTCGTCCGCTCACGCTTCATCGCCGACTATCGCCAAGGCGTGCTGGCTCAGGGCGCGGAGTTCCTGCGCGCCAAGGCCGCGGGTCTGGTCGGCGACGATCACGTGGTCGCCGAGATCGGCGAGGTGCTCTCGGGCAAGATCGTCGGCCGCCAGTCGGATGACCAGATCACCGCCTACAAATCCCTGGGCCACATCGTGCAGGACCTGGCGAGCGTCCAGGCGCTCCTGGCCATGCCGATACGTGACTAAGGCCGAGCGGCCGCCATCACCCTCAGGAAATTTCCGCCCATAACCTTAGCGACCTCGTCCTCGGCCATGCCGTGCGCCAGCAGCGACGCGGGGATCAACGGCCAGTCGGCGTAATCGCTGAACACCGGCATGTAGTTGGCGTCCATGTCGGTTCCGATCGCGACGTGATCGATCCCGACGACCTCCACCAGGCGCAAGATCGAGGCGATCCAATCGGCAACCGTCTTCTGGCCGATCCCGGATGGCACGGACCCGACGATACCGCCATGGCTCGTGACCAACCTTGCGTGCTCGGCGCTGACCAGCCGCGGGTGGTCGACATCGGGACGCTTGAGGTTGGTGTGTGAGATCATCATCGGCCGGGTTGAGACCTCGACCGCATCTCGGGTGACCCCCATAGAGGCGTGCGCCAGGTCGACGAGGACGCCCGCCCGGTTCATCTCCCTGACGATTTTCCGGCCCAGGGGGGTAAGGCCCGGGAAGCGCGGCGTTTCGGTCTGGGGATCGCCGATCTGGTTGGGGTGGTAGTGGACGATGGTGATCGAACGGACACCGTCGGCATAGGCCGTGTGCACGCGCTCCAGTCGGTCCTCGATGAAGTCGCCACCCTCTACGGCGAACACGCAAGCCGTGTGACCGGTGGCCAATGCGCCTGCGATGTCGCGGCCATTGCGCCCGGGCGCGGCGTCCCCGCGCGCGACCAGGGCCTGGAGCGTCCCGATCTGGCGCTGGTAGTCGGCCCAGGCCTCGCCCGGTTCGAAATCGCGCGCCGCGACGAGGCCCTTGGTCGGCGACTGCTCGAGGAGGACCGCGTCGGAGACGCAGTTGAAGAGGGCCGCGGTGACGTGACCCTTCGCCATGGCGGCTAGCGCCTTGGCCTCGAAAGGCGCACCCATCGCTCGCGTCGTAGCGTTCTGCCGGGTGAGGTCGCGCAGGAAAAATCGGCCCGGATGGGCATGGACGTCGATCGATGGATGTCGGCGCAAGAAGGCCTCGCCGGCCTGTCTCTGCGCTTCTGTCAGTTTCAGGTCGTTGTCGCCTCCTCGAGGGTCGAAGATCTGCTGAGCCGCGCTCGGCCAGGCGCCGGCCGCGAGAGACGCGCCGAGCGCGGTGAGCGCGCCGCGACGGGAGATCAAGCCAGGACCTCGAGCACCGAACGCAGGGTCGCTGTGAGTTGCTCTATTTCCTCGGCCGAAATGATCAGCGGTGGCGACAGAGCGATGGTGTCACCGGTGATGCGCACCAGGGCGCCGGCTTTCAGTGTCTGAACCAGCACCTCGTAACCCCTGGCGCCCGGGGCGTCGGGTCGCGGTGCAAGCTCTATCGCCGCCATCAGGCCCAGGTTGCGGATGTCGACGACATGCGGGCAATCGCGCAAGCCGTGCACGGCGGACGCCCAAGCCGTCGCAAGCTCGGCGACGCGGGTCAGCAAACCCTCGCGGCGATAGATGTCGAGGGTCGCCAAGCCCGCCGCACAGGCCGCCGGATGACCGGAATAGGTGTAGCCATGGAAGAACTCGATGGCGTTTTGCGGTCCCTGCATCAGGGCGTCGTGGACCCCGCGGCTGGCGAACACGGCCCCCATCGGGAATGCGCCGTTGGTCACGCCCTTGGCTGTGGTCATCAGATCGGGCGTTACGCCGAAATGCTGGGCCGCGAAGGGCGCGCCCAGCCGGCCGAAGCCCGTGATCACCTCGTCGAAGATCAGCAGCACACCGTGCCGGGTGCAAAGCTCGCGCAGGCGTTCGAGGTAGCCCACAGGGGGCGGCAGCACGCCGGCCGAACCGGCGACCGGTTCGACGATCACAGCCGCGATTGTCTCGGCGCCGTGCAACGCGATCAGCCTCTCCAGGTCGTCGGCCCGCTCCGCGCCGTGCTTCGGCTGGCCGCGAGTGAAGGCGTTCTTCGCAATATCTTGAGTGTGGCCCAGGTGCTCAGCGCCGGGCAGCGTCAGGAACGCGCGGCGATTGTTGACGAGACCGCCCACCGAGATGCCGCCGAAGCCAACGCCGTGATAGCCCTTCTCGCGTCCGATCAGTCGGGTGCGCTGACCCTCGCCGCGGCTCCGATGATAGGCCAGCGCCATCTTCAGCGCCGTGTCGACAGCCTCCGATCCGGAGTTGGCGAAGAAGATCCGGTCGAGGCCGGGCGGGGCGAGCGCGGCGAGTGCGGTGGCGAAATCGAAGGCCCGCGGGTGGCCCATTTGGAAGGAGGGCGCATAGTCAAGCGTGAGGAGCTGCCGGCTGACCGCCGCTGCGATCTCTTCGCGCCCATGGCCGGCGTTGACGCACCAGAGGCCTGCGCAGCCATCCAGGATCTCCCGGCCGTCCTCGCTGCGGTAGTACATGCCCTTGGCGGCCACCAGCAGGCGCGGGTCGGCCTTGAACTGCCGATTGGCGGTGAACGGCATCCAGTAGGCGTCGAGGTCCGGGCGGTTCCTGCGGTCTTGGATATCGTTCATCGGCTGGCTGCACCTGGTTGGCCGCCTACGAAATCAGGTTCGCGCCTTAGCCGCCAGGACCTATCGGCGCGCCAGGCGCACCACCCCCGAGCCGTTGGCGTTACGCCGTCTTCGAGGCGGTCGCGCTACCCTGGCTAACGCGCCTTCATCAGGCTGTTGTAGACCAGTTCGTAGGATTCCGAACCGACGAGGACGTCGCCTCGGAAGGGCTTGTTCATGTCCGCGATCAGGAAGATCACGATACCCAGGAACATCGACAGCACCGCCGTCAGGATGCCGTGGACGTGAATCTCCATATCCAGCATCCAGATGATCCCGATGGTGAACGCCGCCCCGATCCCCAGGACCCACCAGAGTAGGTCCGGGATTCCGCTATCTACCTTGGCAAGCCGGTTACTTCGCAGTTCCACGAGCTTCTCATACTGGCCAAAAGCCTCGGCATAGGCGATTTCGTCAGGCTTCACAGTGGGATGTACCGCCGTGAGATCCGTCAGATATTTGTTGACCCGATCGGTGCCGCCCGTCGGCACGATATTTCGGGCCTGGGACGGCCAGTCCTTCTCGATCGTTTCCTTGGCGTAGTCGCGAAGGTCGGCCATCAGTACGGCGCGGTGGGGCTCGGGCATGGCGCTGGTGTCGCTATAGAGCGCAGCCAGCGTGGATGCTTCGCGCTCGACGATGTCCTCGGCTGAAGCGTAGTTGGCATAGACGCCCACAGCCACGAGCCCCAGCAGGATCCCGTAGAACACCGAGAAGCTCGCGATGTTCAGGGAGACCATTTCATTGGTCTTGTCGTTCCCGTGAATCCATCTGTGGAATAGCGGTCGGACAAGGAACATGCCGCCGAGGCTGATCGCCGTCGCGCCAAGCGCAAAGATCAGACCCACCACCCAGGTGGGGTAGTCAAACATCCAGGAAAACATACTGCGAGCCCCCCTCAAATTCCCGTCGATCTTACCCTGACGCGCCGACTACCGGACGTGCCCGCAATCCATCAGCCCGACGCTGCGGCGGCGCCGGCGAAGCGCTAAGGCGACGGCGCCGAACCCCAGAACCATCATCGCCCAGCTGGATGGCTCCGGCGCGGCCAGGGTCAATGCCGCGGGGGCCAAAAAGGCGCCCAATGGCTGGAGATCCGACTTTGGCGGCGGCGTGAGCGGAGGCTGTTGCAACGGCAAGTCGACGAGGCCCTTCCCGAAGGTGGCGACTTCGAAACCCGTGGGCGCACGCTCCGGCGGATCGAACGCGGGCGGCAGCACCGGCGCCGGTCCCGGAAGGAAGACAAGTCTTGGCTTCAGCTTGTGAACCGGGGGCTTTTCGGTATCGGGCGCCGGCGGCGCCGCAGTCTCCTGGACATCGACGAAGTCCAGGCCAACCAGGCGTTGGCCGTGATTGACCGCCCCGCGGAATGCGTGGTGCAGTCTGCCCATCGCGCCGAGCGTCTGACTGCTGACGACCGCGACGACGCACGCCACGGTTATCACGGCCATTATCGCGTTCAGTCGCATTGGACTCCGCCCGCCCCGCCAATTCTCCCTGGCGACCGCCAAGGGAAAGGACCCAAGGGAACTAGGTTAATGAAAGGTTAAATAGAACGTAAGTCTTTTCGGCCCGATCACGACAGTTTTGCCTGAACAGCGGCGTAACCCTTCTGCTCGTTCGGCTGTCTGCACCTGCCAGCGTCCAAATGCAGTGTGTCCTGCTTCGGGCTCCAGACACACATCGGTGTCCCGTCCCCTTTGGGTCAGCCTTGAGCATGGTTGCACATATTTCGGGCGCGTGGGCCGTCGGCCCGAGACATTGCTCGCCTGCACGATTGGGGGCCACCCCGGATTGCGCACCTCTACACCTGGGGTCCGCGCCTGAGCGAACCCTGACAGTCGGATACGCGGGCGCGTCGCCGGAACGGCGCCGACATCCGAGGGGCGCCTCATAGGCGGATGAAGGCCTGCAACTCCGGTAAATCCCGGATGGTCCCGGTCGGCGGACAGGCGATGCTAGTCCTGCGAGGAGGCCGGCATGCGCCAGTCCGCCACCGGTTTCGGGACCGAAAGAAAAATCTCTGCTGACGCCGAACGCCTTCCGTTCGCCAAGTCGGACGTCAGATGAGGCGTCTTCGCAAGTTCCTGAGCGAGGAGACGTGGGAGTTTGCGCCGCACGAGCGCTCCTCCATGCCGGGATCGCCCGCGACCCCCGAACACCCGCTCCGCCGCCGCGCGGCCTATGGCGTCATCGGGGTGTTGGTGGGCCTGACCGGAGGGCTGGGCAATGCCCTGGTCTCGGTCAATCTCCCGACGCTGCAGGGCGCTTTGGGGCTCGATCCCGTGCAAGGCGCCTGGCTCCCGACGGCCTATGTGATGACCAGCACCACGATCAACCTGCTGCTCATCAAGTTCCGCCAGCAGTACGGCCTGCGGCCCTTCGCGATGATATTCGTCGCGCTCTACGCCTTACTGACGGCAGCGCATCTGCTCGCGCGCGGCATAGGCTCGGCGATTGCGGTTCGAGCGGCGAGCGGCCTTGCCGGCGCTGCGCTGTCGACGTTGTGCTCTTATTACCTGATGCAGGCGCTGCCGGCGAAATGGCGGCTCAAGGGACTGGTCCTCGGGATCGGCGTTGGGCAGTGCGCCGTGCCGCTGGCGCGCCTGTTCTCGCCGGACTTGCTGGCCCTCTCCCAATGGCGAGCCCTCTACTTCTTCGAGCTGGGACTGGGTTTGCTCTCCCTGGCGGCCGTGAGCTGGCTGCGGCTCCCCCCGAGCCAGCGGCAGCCGGCGTTCGCGCCGCTCGACTTCGTTACGTTCGCCCTCCTCGGAACGGCGGTGGCGCTTGTTGTCGGGGTGCTCGGCGTTGGTCGCTACGTCTGGTGGACCCAGGCGGCTTGGGTCGGTTGGGCCCTGATCGCCGCAATCCCGCTGACGGCCCTGGCCGTCCTTATCGAACATCACCGGGCAAACCCCCTGCTGAACACCCGATGGCTGGGGAGCGCCGACATTCTGCGGTTTGTCGTCGTGACCACCATGGCCCGGATCGTTCTCTCCGAGCAGTCCTTCGCCGCAATCGGTCTGCTCAACACGCTTGGCCAGACCAACGACGAGCTCCAGACCCTGTTCGTGATCATATCCCTGGCCTCGCTCGCAGGCGTCGTGGCGAGCGCGATCACCCTCGACGTCGACCGACTCGGCCAGCCCATAATGTTGGCCATCGGTCTCGTGGCGGTGGCCGCCTACGCGGACTCGCTGTCGACCAACCTCACCCGAGCGCCGCAGATGTACCTTACGCAGGCGGCGATCGCCTTTTCGGGGACCTTCTTTCTTGGCCCGGCGCTGCTCTTCGGCATGACCCGCGCCCTGCCCCAGGGCGCCGGTCATGTGATCACGTTCATGGCGCTCTTCGGGATCGTGAACGGCATCGGCGGCCTCGCAGGAGCCGCCGCCCTTGGGACCTTCCAGATCGAGCGCGAGAAGGCGCATAGCGCGGCCATCGTCCAGACGCTCGAGGCCACCGACCCGATGGTCATACAGCGGATGGCGGTGGGCGGCGGGGCCGTCGGCCGGGTCCTTGCCGACCCGAGCCTACGAAGCGCGGAGGGAGCCGCTCTGCTCTCCCAGAACGCCACCCGTGAGGCCAACGTGCTCGCCTACAACGACGTCTTCCGGCTGATCTCCCTCCTGGCCGCCTTGACCACGGCCTACCTCGGCTTCCTGCTGGTCCGGCAGCAATTGAGGATCCGGCGCGCCGCAAGGATCGGGCAGACCGCATGACCGAGCCTCGCGCCCAATCGGCTCCTCAGGAGCCCGTCACCGAGGCTCGCGCCGCGCAGAGCGAACCGCCGGCCGGAACAGGCTGGCGACCGCCGCCGCTCAGCTTGCCGGTGACGGTGGTCGTGGTGCTTCTCGCGGTTGGCGGCCTGTTGGCGGTGGCCAAGGCCTGGGGACTTCCGCCCTTCAGCAGCAACATCCAGACCACCGACAACGCTTATGTCCGCGGCACCACCACCGTGATCAGCCCGCAGGTGAGCGGCTATGTCACCGCTGTACTCGTGCGCGACTTCGACAACGTGAAAGCCGGCCAGGTGCTCGTGCAGGTCGACGATCGCATCTACCGGCAGCGGGTCGAACAGGCGAAGGCGCAGCTCGAGGCTCAGGCGGCCACGCTGTCCAACAGCGCCCAGTCCGCGCGGGCGCGCGCCGCCGGCGTTCAGGCGCAGGCCGCTGCTATCGCGAACGCCAGGGCGCAACTGGTTCGGGCGCAGGCGGACATGCGACGGGTGGAGGACCTCGTGTCGGACGGTTCGGTCTCGCAGCGCGAGCGCGACCAGACCTTTGCCGCACTGGGCCAGGCCGAGGCCGCCGTTCGCCAAGCCGAGGCGGCCCGCGATATCGCCCAGCAGGACGTGCGGACCGTCGCCGTCGGCCGCGGCGTGCTTGAGGCCGGCGTGGAAGGCGCCCAGGCCAGCCTTCGCCTCGCCGAAATCGATCTGTCGAACACTGCAGTCCGCGCGCCGGGAGCCGGTCGGCTGAGCGAGATCGGCGTGCGGCAGGGGCAATATGTGACAGCCGGCACGCAATTGATGTTCCTGGTGCCGGCGCAGGTCTGGGTGATCGCCAATTTCAGGGAGGCGCAAACCGCCCGGATGGCGCCGGGCCAGCCCGCCAGTTTCACGGTCGATGCCCTGGCCAACGTACGGTTCACCGGCCGGGTTGAGCAGATGTCCCCGGCCGCGGGCTCGGAGTTCGCTGTGCTTAAACCGGACAATGCGACCGGCAACTTCACGAAGGTGCCGCAGCGGATCGCCGTCCGGATAACGATAGGGCCGAACCAGCCCTTGGCGGCTCGGCTGAGGCCCGGAATGTCGGTGCAGGCGCGTGTCGACACCCGAGGCGGTCCGCGGCCCAGATGAGACGCGCCTCGATCGCCGCAGTCTTTGCAGTCCTGGCGGTCAGCTGTGCGGGTCCCCGTCCGGCGACGCCGCCAGCGGCTTCAATCACCGCGCCGCCTGCCTGGCGCACCGATCTTGGCCCGGGGCAGGCCGTGGACCCCGCCTGGTGGAGCGCTTTTGGCGACCCGGTGCTGACCCGCCTTGTCGCAATGGCCCTGGCCGCCAATCCCGACATCGCCCTTGGCGCCGAGCGTGTCGCGGAAGCGCGCGCGCAGGAGCGGTTGGCCCGTGCGCAGCTTCGGCTGGATCTTGAGGCCGGGGCCGGCGTCTTCCGCGAGCGAACGGTCGATGCGTTTGGCCATCCGTTCTCCGATACGGCCGCAACGCCCTTGATGCAGGCGTCCTGGGACCTCGATCTTTTCCATCGACTGAGTGAGGCCGATGCGGCGGCTCGTGCGCAGATTCTATCCGCGCAGGGGGCTCGGGACGCCATGGCGCTCGCCATCGCAAGCAGCACCGCCAGCGGCTACATAACCCTGCGCGCCCTGGATGCCAGGCTGGCGACCGCCCGCGCAACGCTGGTCGCGCGGACCGAAGGCCTGCGCATCGCCAGGCGGCGCGCCGAGACCGGCTACACTTCCAACCTCGAACTGCGCCAGGCCGAGGCGGAGTATCAGGCGACGGCGCAGCTGGTCCCGCAGGCGCAGTTGGCCGTCAGCCGCCAGGAGGACGCACTGAGCGCACTGGTCGGCGCGCCGCCCGGGGCCATCCCGCGAGGCTTGTCGCTCGAAGAGCTTGCCGCGCCGCCGGTGCCCGACGGCTTGCCCAGTGATCTGCTCCGCCGCCGGCCCGACCTCTATGAGGCGGAGCAGGCCCTGGTGGCGGCCGACCACAGTCTCGACAGCGCACGGGCAGCCTTCATGCCGCAGTTGCAGCTCACGGGCTCCGCCGGCCTCGCGCTCTCCACCGCTCTGGCCAGTCCGGTGACGATCTGGACCATCGGCGGAAGCATACTCGCCCCGATCTTCAACGGCGGTCGGCTGGCGGCCCAGGCCGATATCGCCGCCTCACGTCGGGATCAGGCCGCCTTCGTCTATCGGCGCGCGGCGCTGGCGGCCTTCCGCGATGTGGAAGACAGCCTGGCCGGCGTGCAGCGCTCGGGCGAACAGGCCACCGCGCTCATCGGGCAACGTGACGCCCTGGCCGGCGCCCTCAGCAACGCCACGAAACGCTATCGCGCCGGCTACTCGTCCTACCTCGATCAGCTCGACGCGCAACGCGGCCTGTTGACGGCTGAGCTGGCCCTGATCCAGGCGCGCGCAGACCGGCTGACCGCCTATTCCACCCTTTATCAGTCGATGGGCGGCGGCTGGACGACCCCGGCTGCGGCCGCCACATCGCGCTAATTCCGACCCTGGTCCTGCGCCTCCGGGGCTGAACCCTCATCAAGCGGAGGCGCCGACGTGCTCAGACGAGGCATTGCTGGAGGCTGCGCGTCAGCTGCGCCTGAGGCAGATCGAGCCCGATGAACACCAGCTTGCTCTCGCGCCGGTCGTCGACCAGCCAGGGAGACCCGGCGTCGTGGCTCATCAGCTGGTGAACACCTTGGAAGATCACCTTTCGGTCGAGACCCGCCATGTGCAGCACGCCCTTGTAGCGTAGCAGCGCGGGCCCGTGGCTCTGGACGATGGCGTTCATGAGCTGGCCGAAGCGGACGGGATGGAACGGTCGCTCGGAGCGGAAGACGAAGCTCTTCACATCGTCGTCATGGTGATGGTGGCCGGCGTGGCCGTCGCCGTGATCGTCGCAGCAGGGCTCAGGAGGCGCGAACTCGAGGTCCGGTGTGAGGTTGAATCCCCCAATGTCGAACACCTCGCTGAGCGCCACGTCACCAAAGGCGACGCTGCTCTGAGGCGCGCGGGGGTTCATCCGCCGCAGCCGGCTGGAGAGCGCCTCCAGCTCGGCGTCCGAAACCAGGTCCGATTTGCTTATGAACAAGCGGTCGGCGAAGCCCACCTGCCGGCGCGCCTCGCAGCGGGTGTCCAGCTGCTCCATCGCGTGTTTGGCGTCCACCAGCGTCAGGACGGCGTCGGGGCGGTAGTCGGCCGTAATCGCCGGCTCGAGAAAGAACGTCTGGGCGATCGGACCGGGGTCGGCCAGCCCGGTGGTCTCGATCACCACCTGGTCAAAAGAGAATTCACCGGCACGGCGCCGCTCGGCCAGATCCGCCAGGGTAAGGCGCAGGTCGTCGCGGATACCACAGCAGAGACATCCGTTGCTGAGCTGGATGATCTGTTCGGCGCCGCCGCTGACGATGATCTCACTATCGATATTTTCCTCGCCGAACTCGTTTTCGATCACTGCAATCTTGCGGCCGTGCGCCTCGGTTAACACGCGTCGCAAGAGCGTGGATTTGCCGGCGCCCAGGAAGCCGGTCAGCACCGTAGCCGGGATCAGGGTCATCCCGACGTCACCCCAGCAGGACGACGGTGTAGCCGCCAAATGTTGCCCCGCCCTGGCTGGCGCTCACCCGATAGACGTGGGCTTCGCCCGGTCCGGGAGGCGCATCGGTGGTGCTGAAGGCCACGTGCTGGTCGTCGCCGCGCACCTGCTGCGTCGCTCCGCCGCCGGTGGTCGGAAAGCCGCCGCCGGGACCTGTCGCCGGAGACAGGGCCGGCACGCCGGTAGGTGGGGCCATGGCCGGAAAGACGCCGCGCTGGCCCGTTCGCAATTGCAGCCAGGGCACCGCACTAGGCGCGGTACGCTCGACCTTCACCGTCGCCGGCGCGCCATAGAGCGGCCCGACCTTGAGCAGGATCGGCTGGGCCATGGCAAGCCCGCTGGGCGGCGCCGCGCCGGCGTTCAGGGGTTGGCCCGGTGGCGGATTGACGTGGATGTTGCGCTGGGCGACGTGGCGGTTCCACGAGGCGTCGAGCGTCGGCTGGCCCGGCAGGTCGGAGGGGTTGTCCCAGGCTCGCACCAGGAGACACTCATGGCCGCCGTTCTGGAAGGTCGGCACCCAGGCCTCGGGGCATTTGACCAGGACGTGTGCTTTGCCGCTGCCCTTGGCGCCGATGGCCGTCACGGTCTGGGCGATGAGGTTCACGGAATTGGCGTTGATGCCCAAGGACGGGTTCACCCAATAGAATTCCACCACCACCTCGTTGGCCGCGGCGTTCCCGAAGTTCCAGATGTGGGCGTAGAGGGTGTTGGGCGCACCCGCCTGGGCGATCTGGCCCAGGGCCGGAGGCACGGCCGGGGCCGCAGCGGGGTCGACGCCGGCCAGCAGGAAGATGTCCGGGCTTTCCCAGAATGGGCCGACGACAGGCCGGGCTCCTAAGTCAGCTGGATTCGCGCGCATGAACAGATAGGGCAGATCGAGGTCGGCGCGCGGACCCACGAAGACGCCCGATCCGTTCGGATTGTTGATGTCGCCAGGCGTCAGGCCAACGCCGTTGCCGCCGCGGCCGGTGTCGGAACCACCAGGTCGGGTGGGCCGGCCGCCGCCGGGCTTTCCGCCGTGGCCGCCGTCACCGCCGCCCGGGCGACAAGGATCGCCGCCGTCGCCGCGCTCGTCGTCGCAGTCAAAGTACCAGGTCCGTTCGACGACCTTGCGGGGCCGCTCGTCGCACGGCGGCCCGCAGTCGGGGGCGCGAGGTTCCTCGTCGCAGTCGTCTTCGCGGCGCGGTCTTGGCTCTGGTCTCATGGCGGCGTCCCTGGCCGAGGCCAGCGGGCGCGGGGCGGGGCGTTGCGGGTATTTTCCGTCTCGTCTGGACACGGGGCGCCTCCAGCAGGGGCTTTTTTGTTGTGGGCTCGGCCTATTTGATCGGTGGCGGCGGGGCGGCCTTTTGGGGGGGATCCTTGTACTGAAGCAGCAGGGGGTTGGTCCCCTGGGCCCAGCCGGCCATGCCCTCCGGCGGCTCGAGCGGCGGATGGAAGGGCAGGTTCAGCACCCCGCCTGCGGTATCGGTGACGTCGCCGTTTCGGATCCAGTCCCAGGTCAAATAGGCGTAGGCCCGGTCGCTATCGAGGTTCCACTGGGTGGAGTAGCCGGTGTCGTTGGCCAGTTGGCCGATCAGGTGGCAGGAGAACGGGATCGGATCGCCCAGCGGGCTGAAGCGCATGTCCTTCTGCGCCAGGAATTCGATATTCAGGAGATCTGTCTCCCACGGCGTCTGGGCTTTCTCATAGGCCTGGCGCACGGCTTCGTTGACCGGCGCATTGGTGCGGAAGAATACGTCGGGCTGGGTCCCGATCGGATAGGGCCCGGGCAGGAGCGGCTTGAAGGCCACGTCCGGCCCCTCGCCGAAGGATTTCTGCGGATTGTAGGTTTCCGTCGGCGTGATCCGCAGGGTGTCGGGTCCGCTTGGTTGTTGCACCGGACTGAACTGCGGCCAGGCCCAGGGCCGCTTGTACTCCCAGTCCTCCGTGGAGCCGTCGGTGTCCCAGCGGAGCACGGGGTAGTAGGGGTGGTTCGGGTCCTTCACCGAATGGCCCGTCCCGATCACGTTCTGATTGGTGTCGAGGTTGCCGAATGGATCGAAGGCGTCGGCCAGCGCCTGGCGGAACGCCGAGTCGACGGTTCCGCCCAGGGTGATCAGGGGAATGTCGATCTCGTTGGGCAGCCGCAATTCGCCGTCGTCGTAGAACGAGACCGGGTGGGGTGAGAAGAAGCCCGTGTGGGCCAGCACCTCATGCGTCTTGGTGATGATGTCCCACACCAGCATGGCCAGCTCGTAGAGCGCCAGGCGAATGGGATAGGTGAGGGGGCTCAGGATCATCCTGATCAGATCGCCGATCAGCTGGACCGCGGCCTCGATCTCCTTCACCACCCACTCGAACAGGGCGACAATCGCTTCGCACACGTCAATGGCGGGGTTCGACGAATCCACCCCGCTGAGGTCCGGCGGTTGGAATAAATTTTCTACATCGGAAGCCGGCGGGAAGATGATGAAGTCGGGTTTCTTCGGCTTCTGAAGTTCCCAGGTGCCGTTGTAGATGAGCCGGTAGAACGTATACATGATCCGGTACATCGTCTTGACTTCCCACGGCAGCGGGAAACCCTTGCGCACCGCGAACGGCGGCGCCGGCGCTATGGCCTTCAGCAGATCGTCAAACGGTTTGTCCAACCCCTGGCCGGTGACCAGCTTGAAGGCTTTGGTCAGCACACCCGAGTCGAGCCCTTGCTGGAAGGCGTCCCCCAGCATGATTTGTGGGTGCTCTTGTGGGTCCTGGTAGCAGTCCATCATGGCCAGGACGATCGAGTTGGCCATCCAGTCCGGCATCTCGCCGTCCACGTCGAGGGCCTTCTGGCGGGTGTCGTCGTCAGGGAACGGACCAGGAGGCCGCTGCACGCCCTGCGGGTCGTCCGGCGTGAGCTGGATGGCGAACCAAAGGGCTGATTGCGAAACGCTGGGGTATTCGTCCGTGAACCCCCAAGGGTCGGGCATCAGCCGGCCCCCCGGCTTGGTCTCCACGTAGTTGAAGGAATCGATGTGGCTCTCGATGAGGTGATGGCGTTGGGGGTGGTTGCGGTAGGGGCCGCCGCACTGCTCGTTGACGAACGAGTGGGCCACGGTGTCGATCCCAAGGTGGGTCATGTAACCCAGGGAAAAGGCCAGGAACTGCTCGGCCTCCTCGTTCATGCCCTGGGCCGCGAGCGCATCAACCTGGCGGACAAGAGCCTGGCAAAGCGCCGAGGGGCGGCGGTAATGGCTCATGTCGCTCCACAGGAAGAGCTGTTCGCCAAAACCCTTCTGCAGGCAGGTGTCGAACTTCGAGAAGATGTCGATGAAGGTCAGCAGTTCCTCTTCGGCGATCTCCTTCAACGCAAGCTTCAACTCGTCGAGCACCACGCCGAACTGACTGAGCACGCCGCCTGTCAGGGCGTCGATCAGGTTGTCGATGTCGGCCACGATCGGCCCGATTGTGGCGTTCCACCCCGCCACGAAGTCATCCCAGATCTTCTGAAGCTTGATGAGGAAGCGCAGCAGGTCGGCCAGTTGGGAACTGGCCTCAGCGAGAATGACGAGCAGCGGCTCCCAGTCCTGTTCGCCGGCGGCGTCGATGAAGTAGAAGACCGCGAACGCCAGCATGATCTCGTCGCTGAGCGGTCCCAGGATGGGATTGTTCCAGTCCTGGTTGAAGTAGAACAGGTCGGGCCCGATGGCGCCGATGGCGGTGAATTTCTCCCACTTCTTCATCACTTCGCCGCACATGACCGGGTCGCGGCCGTTCAATGCGCCGTCGGTCTGCGGCCAGTCGGGGAACTTCCCCGTCATCAGATGGTCGGCGATCAGCCGGGCGGTATAGATGTGGGTGAAGTGAGCGGGCATCGGAACCTCGCTGACTGGAGCGTTGCGTAGTGCAATCGCGATCAGTTTCAATAAATTTCACAGTAATCGCAGACCCCTGCTTCTTTGGTCTGCGAATTACCGGAAACAGTTTCGACAAAAGACGACGCCCGGCGGAATTTACCCGGTGGCCAATTCAATCGAAGACTGAAGATATTGTCCCTTGATCTATCACTATCTAGGGTAGCGTTACCGGGGAAGTCAACTCGCTTAGCTCGCCGCGCGAAAAATTCGCCGCGACAGCTAACCCTTCAGCGGCTTTAGCGAAGTCAGCCTTTAGAAGGTCGCCGCGTCCTCGGGCCGTCGCGCAGCCACTCGACGCTGATCTCTTCGACGGAACGCGGAATTGCGACCATTTCCGCCCCGTAGTCGCCAGTATAATGCAAAGCTGC
Source organism: Phenylobacterium sp. (assembly GCF_036495085.1). Classification (GTDB taxonomy): domain Bacteria; phylum Pseudomonadota; class Alphaproteobacteria; order Caulobacterales; family Caulobacteraceae; genus Phenylobacterium. The sequence goes on from NZ_DASXNL010000065.1 coordinate 35,083, forward strand.
TGGAACAGAGGTCAGGAATAGCTTTCAGCTGTAGCAATGGACATTCGTCATCTGCGGCAAATCCTCGCCATCCGCGACCACGGCAGCTTCGCCAAGGCGGCCGAGGCGTTGCACATGGCCCAGCCGGCCTTGTCGAAAAGCATGGCCAAGATCGAAGACGAGCTGCGTCTGACGATCTTCACGCGAACCTCGACTGGCTCCGAACTCACGCCCATGGGCGAGATGATCGCCGAGCGCGCCGAACGCGTGATGGCCGCAACCCAGGACCTCGCGCGCGACGCCGCATTGGTCGCCGGCGGAGAGGCGAGCGCGGTGCGGCTGGGGGTGGGCACCCTGCTGAAGGATACGTTGCTGCCTCGGCTGCTGCTGCAGATCGTGGAGGCGCACCCTCGGCTGCGCCTGGAGGTCGAATTCGGCGCGGCGAACCGACTGCTCCCGCTCGTTCGAAGCCGCGAGCTTGACCTGGTGCTGTGCACGGCCTCGGCGCCCAGTTCCCTGGCCTACGTCGAAGCGTTGCGCGCCAACGTGATCTTCGTTGCTTCGCCCACCCACCCGCTTGCGTCCGAGCGCCGTATCTCAGTCGAGCGCCTTGCCGAGTTTCCCTGCGCCGGCCCCAATATCCCGGGCTTCACGGCCTCTGAGTTTCTGGGACGGGCGTCGGCGTCGGACACGCTCGACGCCTACACGACCAACGATTTCGAAGCCGTCATGCCGCTCGTCCGCGCAGGGCATGCCGCGCTGATCGCGCCATCCTTCTGCGTTCAACGCGACCTTCGTTCCGGGGAGTTGGTGCGGCTCGACGTAGACTGGACAGGACGGGCGGTGTTCGGCTGCTACACGACCCACGCCGCCAGCTTCTCGCCCATCCTGGCCAAGATCACGCGCCAAGCCGTCGAGATCGGCAGCGCGATCCAGCAGGAGTGGCGGGACATGGGGGAATAGCCTCCAGCCGCCATGGCCCTCCTTTGAGCGCGGCTGGTCAGGCCAGCGGAAGCGTCGCTCGCACGCGGGTCCCAGCCTCATCGCTGGAGATCGCCAGGTGGCCGGAGAACTGCTGGGCGCGGGCGTGCATGCCGGGGATGCCCACGCCGAGACAAGGCTCGCCGTGCTCAGAGGGGATACCGCGACCGTCGTCTGCGACCGACACAATGAGCTGTGCATCGACGACGGCAAGCTCGACAGAGACGCGCCGCGCATGGGCATGGCGATTGGTGTTCAGCAGGGCCTCCTGGACGATCCGTAGGGCTGCGTGCTGTAGCGGCGGCGCCGCACGCTCTACGGCCGGGTCCGCCTCCAGCGCGATCTCCAACCCGGTCCGCTGCGCAAATCCTTCCAGGTACTGACAGACGCTCGCCGCAAGCCCGTTTGGCGCAAGACCGCGCGGCTTCATCAGATACGAGAGAACCCGCGTTTCTTTGACGGCCTCGCTCAAGGACTTGGCGATTTCGTCGATGATCGCGGTCCCCGGGCCGCTGTAGGTCGAGGTGCGCCGCAGCCTCGCAAGGCCCAGGCTGATTGCGGCCAGGTGCTGGCTCGTCGAGTCGTGCAGTTCGATGGCGATGCGCTGACGCTCTTCGTCCCTCGCCGTGAGCAACTGCTCGGAGGTCACCTGTAGCGCTTCCTGGGTCAGCGCCACCTCTGTCAGGTCGTCATGGATGGCCACGAAGCGGCCCGCCGTCCCGACCGACAGAGGGGTGATCTGCACGTGACGCCAGCGCAGGCCGCGGACCGAGCGTATGGCGTAGGTGTGCCGGATATCATCGACGCTGCCCGTCAGCAGACGCCGCAGGCTGAGTTCAAGAGCCGCCCGATCGAGGTCTGGGAGAAACCTGCGGGCGACCTCGGCGTACGGGGCCCCGATCCCGGCGTTGCGCAGGACGAAGCCGAAAGCGGCGACGGTCTCTCGCCAGGCCTGGTTGACCACCACGATCTGCCCGTCACCATCAAGGATGACGATCTCTGACGAACCGCTCGCTATCCGCGGGGGCCGGTCAGCCGCCGGCTGCTCCTGAAAAGCCGGGGCGAAGACAGCGTTCTCCAACGGCCTGGCGACACCGGGGCCGCCGCGACGCTTGGCGTCGGCGACCTTGCCGTTCGCCTTCCCTGGCGCTCGAAGACTCTCGGCGGGGCCAAGCCTCCCCGGCGGCATGTGCATGTTTGGTCTCCGGATTCGATTTTGGTCCGACATCGCCGAACGCGCCGCCCTGGGCGCAGGGGGCTCGGTTTCCCGTGGGGTCGGCTCACCGCCCCCACGTTGTCTCGAAGCCTTCCTGCGCAGCCGGCTACGCGCCGACGTCGTGAAGCAATTTCAAGAAGGGGCCTCCCAGCCCTGAACCGCAGCCTGTCTCTGTCGCCGCACAACTGTGGGGCGAACGCCGCGATCTTAGAAGCACCGCTAGTGTGTCGCTGCTATTCCTAAGGGTTATGCCTGACCTGCCGGGACGGGCGCGTTCCGCAGGTGGGAGATGGTCCCGTCATCGAGATCGTAGCGGGCGGAAACCACCCTGAGCGAGCCTGACTGCGCTCGAGCCCGGAGCGGCGGACTGCCGGTAAGGATGGCGGCGGCGGAGCGCTCGGCGTTCAGGATGATAGCGGCGTCGAGCTTGTCGGTGGTGTCGGAGGGGACCGCGCGGACGGCGGGCGCGATCAGGTCGGCGAGCGCGCCAATCTTCGTCCCCTCGTCGTGCGGCGAGCCCTTGCCGGCCAGGGCCTCCAGTGTCGCGGTGACCGCCCCGCAACGCTCATGACCCAGCACCATCACCAATGGCGACCCGAGGTGGATCACCGAATATTCGACTGAAGCCAGGATCGGGTCGTCGACCACATTGCCGGCCACGCGGATCACGAACAGGTCGCCCAGGCCTTGATCGAAGATCAACTCCGGCGGCACGCGGCTATCGGCGCAGGCAAGGACAGTGGCGAAGGGGTGCTGGCTGCTCGTGAGCGACTTGCGGCGCGCCACGGCCGAGTCAGGATGGATCGAGCGGCCATGAGCGACGCGCGCGTTGCCCCGCACCAGGCGCTTCAGCGCATCCGCCGGGCTGAGCGCCGGCTCCTCGTGCGTCGAAGCGGAAGCCGTCGCCGGACCTGACAGCAGCCAGCCGACGCCGCCCGCAAGGAGACCGCGCCGGGATGGATCGCCGCCGCGGGTCAGATGAAAACCTTGTGGCATGCCTGGCGCTCCGTCCCGGTGTCGCTTTGCAACTTTAGCGGTAACGATTGCCCCACGCGCGGGCGCGTCCATCAGGTCGAACCCTTATTTCCGGGGACAAGACAAGCCGCCTGGCGAGCGCAGCTGATGGCGCAATTCCGGGGCGGCGGCGCTCCGGGGCGAACTCAATTCCGAAGAAGCCCGCCGCCGGCGCTCGGCGCGGGCAGACTGATCCTGCAGATCAATCCCTCGGCCGGGAATTCCATCTCCGCCTTGAGCCGGCTGAGCAGGCGCGAGCCAAAGCCCCTATGGTCTGGGGCCGTCACCCTCGGCCCGCCCTCCTCGCGCCACTCCAGAGCGATGCAATCGTCGAAGCGGGTCCAGGTCACCTTCACCTTCCCCGCCGGCGTCGAAAACGCGCCGTGCTTCACCGCATTGACGGAAAGTTCGTGTAGCGCCATCGCCAGGGTCACGGCGCCGCTGGGTTCGAGCCATGCGCTGGGCCCGGCGACTGTGATCCGCTGCGCCTCAACGTAGGGCCCCGCGACCGCCTCGACGATCGCCGCCACCTCGGCCCCGTTCCACTGCTCCCGATTGAGTACGTTGTGCGCCGCTGACAGCGCCATGAGACGCCCCAGCACCAAGCCCGCCACGTCGCACGCCACGTCGGCTTCGCGCAGGGTCTGGGAGACCAGCGACTGCACCGTCGCAAGCGTATTCTTCACCCGGTGGTTCAGCTCGTCGATGAGCAGCTTCTGCTGACTCTCCGCCGCGCGAGCCTCCGTGACATCGCTCGCCATGCCCACGTGGCCCCGGAACGCTCCGGACCTCTCGAAGCGCGGCCGGCCGTAGAGCTGCACGACCCGCAAGGCTCCGTCCGCCCTACGGAAACGTCCTTCGTATTGGAACGCCCCGTGAGACCGCCGCGCGCGCCTGCGCACCTTGAGCAGGTCGGACCTGTCGTCCGGGTCGATGGCGTCCATCCAGCCTTCGCCGAGCAGCGACTCGGGCGATCGCCCCAAGGTGTCAGCCATCGCTGGGTTGATGAACTCCAGCTCGCCATTCGCCCTGCTCAACCACGCCGCCGCCGGGGTGCCATCGGCCAGTTCCCGGTATCGCGCCTCGCTCTCGGCCACGCGCTGCTCGGCGGCGCGGATATCGGTGATGTCGCGCAGCACAGCGCCGATGCCTGAGCCCATGGGGAAGATCCGTACCTGAACCAGCCGCTCCCCATCGTCTCTCGGGCAGGCGATCTCAGCGTCCTCGCTCGCCCGGGTTCGAGCCACCCTCTGCGCCAGCTCGCCGAACGCCCCCTCCATCGCCAGGCCGGAGATCTCCCAGACCTTCCGACCCTTAAGGTCCTGGGCCTCGCATGAGAGGAAGGTGAGCGCAGCGGCGTTACAGTCGGTGACGCGCCAGTCGGCGTCGAGGCCGAGAAAACCCTCGCCGAGCCCGTCCACGATCTGGCGCGCACGGTCAACCGTCTCGATCTCTCTCGTGTCCGTCACGCGGCAGCTCCGGATGGGACGGGCTGTCCCAATTCGCACTACCCGCGCCTTGGGGGGCGTTGCCAAGCCAACCTATGTCCGACGGCGTCGTGAGAAATCCGGTCAAACCCGAATAACCACCAAAGGCGAAGCTGAGCCTTATCCTCGGGTCCGCTCGCGGAATTCAGATCCCGGCGGACTTCAGCGGGCGTCGGAGGCGCACGCCCTCGACTTTACGGTGAGGGTCGCAGTCTTCCTCGGGCCTTCAGGATCTTGCCCGAGCTTCCATCTCGGCCATCAGCGCGGCTGGAACGTTCGCCACCCGGACGTGCCTGGGGCCCTTGCCGACGGGCACTCGGGCGAGTTCCGTCTTTGTCGCTATGGAGACGATCGACAGGTCGTTGCTGCGAGCGTTAGGGACCACGCAGAGGCGACCTCTCCCGGCGATGTCCGCCCAGCCCGGCGCCCTTCCCACCGCCACGGTGGCGATCAGAGAGAGCTCCGGGGCGCGGACCAGGGCGACGTAGTCGGACTCCCGACCGGCCAGGCACAACGTCCGGCCGTCAGGCGTAAGGGCAAGGCCATGTAGGGGCGCCTCGAGCAGCCAGTCGGCGATGGGCTGTCCCGCAGTGAACGGCAGTTCCAGTCGGCGCACCACCTTCCGTTGTCCGAGGTCATAGGTCACGACCACCCGTTGGTTCGACAGCTGGGCGTAGATGTGCTCGCCGTCGGGGGCGAACGCCCATGGGCGGAACGGCGCCTCCAGCTCGATCCGGTCCGTCACCCGCAGACTGACGGGGTCGGCGACCGTGAGCTGGTAACGATAGCCTGGCTGTTCGCTGGGTCGCGGCGCATTGCGGATGCCCAGCGAGGGGAGTTCGCCCGTGCTGGAGTTGTAGACCAGGGTTCCATCGCGCGAGAACTTGGTGTCGTGCGGCCAAAGGCCAGTGGCGAAGTGGCCGGTGATCTCGCCCTTGGCTGTTGATATCCGGTACACGCTGTTGTCCGTGAGGGCGGCCACGAAGATCGTGCTGCCGTCCTTGCTGACCGCCATGTGGTCCGCCCGCCCGGTGTGTAGCGGGCGTTTCCAGATCATTCGGCCGCTCGCCAGGTCGAACGCTGCGACGTCGCTCAGATAACCGCGCGAGACATAGAGCGTGCGTGCGTCGGGCGAGAGCTCGACATCCTGTGCGTAGTTGGGCGCTCCGAGGTGATCGGCCTGGACGCGCTCGGGATTGATATCGAGCAGCCCCACCACCCTGCGCGCGCCCAGGTCGACGAGACTGACCGTCCCGTCCTCCGAATTGGCGACGAAGGCGATCTCGCGAGCAGCCGGCTGCGCCGTGGCTGCCCCCGTGGCGAGAACGCAACCACCCAGAACAGCGGCACCGCCCCTCATCCAAGCCCCCACACCAAATGCCAGACGAAGCTGCACCCTATAGGCCACCGAGCGAGTGGCAAAGGTGATTGGTGTCTGATCGTTCGATGAACAGTGTCACGCAAGGGGCAGGGGCGCAAACCTCAGTGGGACAGGCCCCCGGGGGCGTGGCGGACTCGCGGTGTCCGCTTACCGACGACAAACTCGTCATCGTCTCCAGGGCTCCGCCGGTCGGCCCGCGCGAGCAGCGCCTCACTCTCATTCCCGCAAGATTACCCAGGCGCGACCCGCCACGCGGGCTTCGAGGGGGGCCGGACGCGTCCAGCCGGCGCTCATTTGCCGAGTTGGTGCCAGGCGCGCCCGTCGCGAGCGAGCAGTGAGTCCGCCGCGCGCGGGCCGGCCGAGCCGGCGGCGTAGCCATGGACACGGCCGTCTTTCGCCCAAGCCTTGAGAAACGGCTCGACCGCCCGCCAGCTTGCCTCGATCTCCGCGGCAGATCTGATCAGCGTCCGGTCGCCGGTCATGACGTCGTAGAGCAGCGGCTCATAGCCGGTGGCGGCGGGCAGGGCGAAAGCGTCGGCGTAGCGGAACGCCAGCTTCACGGGCGTCACCGAATCCTCAGCTCCCGGCTGCTTGATGTCGACGGAAAGCTCCATCCCTTCCTGCGGCTGGAGCTGCAGAACCAGCCGGTTGGGCGACCTGGGCGCGGCGGTGTCGCGGAACAGGCTGCCGGGCGCGGCCTTGAACTGGATGACGATCTCCGTGTCGCGCGCGGCCAGCGCCTTGCCTGTGCGCAGGTAGAAGGGCACTCCCGCCCAGCGCCAGGTGTCGATTGAAAGCTTCAGGGCGACATAGGTTTCGGTGCGGCTTCTCACCGCCACCTGGGCGGCCCGGCGATAGGCCGCGACGGGCGAACCTTCGATCGAGCCGGCGTGATACTGGCCGCGCGCCGAGTTGAGCAGAGCCTCGGCGGCTGACTGGATCTCGACCGCGGCGATCACCCGCGCCCTTTCGGCGCGAAGCGCTTCGGCATCAAGGCTATTGGGGGGCTCCATGGCCACCATGGCGAGGAGCTCGAAGAGGTGGCTGGGAACCATGTCGCGCAAGGCGCCGACCCGGTCGTAGTAGGCGCCGCGGCCCTCGACGCCGACGGTCTCGGCGGCGGTGATCTGGATATGGTCGATGGCTTGACGGTTCCAGAGTGGTTCGAACACGGCGTTGGAAAAGCGCAGGGCCAGAATGTTGCGAACGGTCTCCTTTCCCATGAAGTGGTCGATCCGATAAACTTGGCCCTCGTCCACCCATTTGAGGATCCGCCGGTTCAGCGTCCGCGCCGAGCCCAGGTCATGGCCGAACGGCTTCTCGATCGCGACGCGCCGGAAGCCGCCGGCGTCGGCACGCAGCAGGCCCGCGCGCCCCAGCCGCTCGACGATCTCTCCGAAGAACTGCGGAGGGGTGGCTAGATAGAACACCGCTGGCCCCGTCAGCACCCTGCCCAGCGCCTCGTATGCGCCAGGGTCCTCGAAGTCGCCGCTCAGGTAGTCGATGCGGCGCGCCAGCTCTTCCCAGCGCGTCGGGTCGAAGGTGGCTCCCTCCGAACCACCAGCGCCAATCAGGGTCCGCAGGAACGCATTCAGGTGTCGACGCAGGCCCGTAGCGCCGCCGGAGTGGTGGTCGACGCCAAGGATGCGGAAACCCTCGCCCAGCGATCCCTGGCGGAAGAGGTTGTAGAGCGCTGGAACGAGCAGCCGACGGGTGAGGTCCCCATAGGCCCCGAACACCACCAGCGTGCACGCCGGCGCCGCGTCCGGGCCTGCGCCCTTGGTTCGCGTTGCGGCCAACCCCTAGCCCTTACCAGAGGTCTCGACGTGTCCCCCGAACCCGAAACGCATCGCTGACAGTAGCTTCTCTCCGAACGTGTGCTCCTCTCGCGACCGAAAGCGGGCGAACAACGCGGCCGCAAGGACGTCCGCCGGCACCGCCTCCTCCACCGCCGCCTGCACCGTCCAGCGACCCTCGCCGCTGTCAGCCACGGCGCCGGTGAACGTCTCCAGCCCCGGATCGCCGGCGAGCGCCTGGGCGGTGAGGTCCAGCAGCCACGACGAGATGACGCTGCCGCGCCGCCAGACCTCGGCGATGTCTGGCAGGTTGAGGTCGTAGCGTTCCTCCTGCGGCAGGGCCTCGGAATTCCTGTTGCGGAGGATGTCGAAACCCTCGGCATAGGCCTGCATCAGGCCGTACTCGATGCCGTTGTGGATCATCTTGACGAAGTGGCCGGCGCCCACCGGCCCAGCGTGAATATAGCCCTCCACCGGGCGCGGGTCAGACGTCTCGGGGCGCTTAATGCGCGCGATGTCGCCCGCGCCGGGCGCCAGGGTCTTCAGAACGGGATCGAGGCGTTCGACCACGGCCGCCTCGCCGCCCACCATCAGACAATAACCCCGCGTGATGCCCCAAACGCCGCCGGAGGTGCCGGCGTCGACATAGGCGACTCCTTTGGCCTTGAGCGCTTTGGCGCGGCGGATGTCGTCGCGATAGAAGGTGTTGCCGCCATCGATGATGGCGTCGCCTGGCTCAAGGATATCGCCGAGGTCGCTGATGGTCTCCTCGGTTGGCGCGCCGGCCGGCAGCATGACCCAGACCGTCCGCGGGACGCTCAGCGCGTGGGCCAGATCCTTGAGGTCACGTACCGCCTGCGCGCCGGCCTCGGTTGCAACCTGGACCGCCTTGGCGTCGCGGTCGTAGACGACGCAGGCGTGTCCGCCATCCATCAACCGCCGGGCGATGGCCCCGCCCATCCGGCCGAGGCCCACGACGCCAATCTGCATGGCGATCTCCTTGTTGCTGCGGGTTTGTCGCTGGACGGCTTCAGGCGTGCAGCGTCCTCGCCGAACTCTGGTCGCCGAGGCGTTTGCGTTTGTCGTCGACAGCCGCCAGCAGGGCGTCGAACGCCTTGGCGAACTGGCGCACGCCATCCTCGACGAGGGCGTCGGTGACGCCCGCGAGGTCGAGCCCCAGAGCCTGGACTTCGCGCAGGGTGGCCTCCGACGTCGCCGGGTCCTCGCTCAACGTCGGCGCTACACGCCCATGATCGCGGAAGGCGTCGAGTGTCTTGGGCGGCATGGTGTTGATCGTGTCGGGGCCGATCAGGGCCTCGACGTAGAGCACGTCTGAGTAGCTGGGATCCTTGGTTCCGGTTGAGGCCCACAGCACCCGTTGAGGCGCCGCTCCAGCCGCCTCCAGGGCTTTCCATCGCGGCCCGGCGACCAGGCCGAGGTAGCGCTGATAGGCGACCTTGGCGTTGGCTATCGCGACCCGGCCGCGCACCGCTTTCAGGCGCTCACGGATTGCCGCATCGGCGGTGTTCAGCCTCTCGTCGATCTGCTTGTCGATGGCGGTATCGATACGGCTGACGAAGAAGCTGGCGACGCCGTGGACCTTGGCGACATCCCCGCCTGCGGCCCTGAAGTCCTCCAACCCGGCGATGTGTGCTTCGGCGACGTCCAGATAGGCCTGCAGGCCGAAGAGCAAGGTGACGTTCACGTTGATTCCCTCGCCGATCAGGCGGCGGATCGCCGGGACGCCTGCGCGGGTCCCCGGAACCTTGATCATCACGTTGGGCCGCCCGACCGCCGTCCAGAGGCGCTTGGCCTCGGCGATAGTGCCGTCTGCGTCGTTAGCGAGCCGGGGCGAGACCTCCAGGCTGGCGTAGCCGTCGCGCCCGCCAAGCCGGTCCCAGGTCGGGCGGAACTGGTCGCAGGCCTGCCGGATGTCGCCAAGCGCTATGGCTTCATAAAGGGCGTTGGCGTCGGTCTTACCATCGGCGACGAAACGTGCGATTCGCGCGTCATAGCTGTCGCCGCCGGCGATCGCTTTCTCGAAGATCGAGGGGTTCGAGGTGAGGCCGGTCAGGCCGTCGTGGGCGATCAGGCGCTTCAGATCGCCGCTCTCGAGGATGTCCTGGTGCAGGTAGTCGAGCCAGATGGCCTGGCCGGCTTCGGTCAGGGCCTTCAGGGGATTGTCGGACATGGCGAAAGCCTCCTCATCTTGAGGTATCGGGGGCGAGTTGGCGGCGGGCTGCGGCCACGATCCGTTCCGCAGTGAAGCCGAAGTGCGTCATCACATCGCCGCCGGACCCCGAGGCCCCGAAACCATGCATCGCCAGCACCTCGCCGGTCGCACCGACGTAGCGGTCCCAGCCGAGAGGCGAGGCGGCCTCAACAGCCACGCGGGCGGTAATCGCGGGCGGCAGGATCTCGCGGCGATAGGCCGGCGGCTGCGCTTCGAAGAGATCCCAGCTCGGCATGGAGACCAGCCGCACCCGCACGCCGTCCGCTTCCAGAGTCTTGGCCGCGGCGACGCAGAGACCGACCTCGGCGCCCGACGCCATCAGGATCACCTGCGGTTCGCCGCCGTCGCTGTCGGCCAGCACATAGGCGCCCTTCGCCACCCCCCTGGCGGAGGCATAGACCGTGCGGTCCAGCGTCGGCGTCGCCTGTCGCGAAAGCACCAGGCAGGCCGGCCGGCCTGTCTGGCCGAGGATGGCGCGCCAGGCCTCGGCTGTTTCGTTGGCGTCGCCGGGACGAAGGGTGATCAAGCCGGGAATGGCCCTGAGCGCGGCGAGCTGTTCGATCGGCTGATGGGTGGGGCCGTCCTGGCCGAGGGCGATGGAATCGTGACTGAATACGAAGATCGACGGCGCCCTCATCAGCGCGGCGAGCCGGGTCGGCGGGCGCATGTAGTCGCTGAAGATCAGGAAGGTGCCGGTGTAGGGCCGCAGTCCGCCGAGCGCCATACCGTTGGCGACGGCGCCCATCGCGTGCTCTCGCACGCCAAAGTGCAGGTTGCGGCCGGCGTGATCCTCAGCGGAGAATGTTCCCGCCCCGTCAAAATCGAGGTGGGTCTTCGTGGAGGGCGCCAGGTCCGCTGATCCGCCGATCAGCCACGGAAAGCGAGGCGCGAGCCCATTCAGCGCCTTGCCCGAGGCCTCGCGTGTAGCGATCCCCTTGGCGTCGGGCGGGAAGACCGGCAGGTCCTCGTCCCAGCCCTTGGGCGGCTCGCCGGCCAGCAAAGCGTCGAGTTCGGCGGCCAGAGCCGGGTAAGCCTTGCGGTGGCGGGCGCGCGCCTGCGCCCAGTCAGCGCTGAGCTTTGCGCCCCGCGAGCCCACGGTTTCGTCGAAGCGCTCGCGCACACCTTCAGGAACCAGGAACCTGGCGTCTTCGGGCCAGCCGTAGGCCCGCTTGGCGGCCTTGACTTCGTCGGGGCCGAGCGGGTCGCTGTGGGCCTTGGCGGTGCCGGCCTTGTGGGGAGCGCCATAGCCGATGACGCTGCGCACAAGTATCAGGGTGGGGCGGTCCTTGGACGCTTGGCTGGCTGCGATGGCGCGGCCAAGGGCGGCCGTATCGTTGGCGTCGGCGACGCGGGCGCTCGCCCAGCCATAGCCGTCGAACCGCCGGGCGACATCTTCGCTGAACGTCAGGTCCGTGCCGCCCTCGATGCTGACGTGGTTGTCGTCATAGATCCAGCAGAGGTTGGAGAGTTTCAGGTGACCCGCCAGCGAGGCGGCCTCGCCGGAAACTCCCTCCATCAGGTCGCCATCGCTGCAGATCGCATAGACCCGGTGGTCGAACAGCTTATGGCCTGGGCGGTTGAACCGCGCGGCCAGCCAAAGGCCTGCCATGGCCATGCCGACGCTGTTGCCAACGCCCTGGCCGAGCGGGCCGGTGGTGGTCTCCACGCCAACGGTGTGGCCTCGCTCCGGATGGCCGGGGCAGACGCTGCCGAGTTGGCGAAACGCCTTTATGTCGTCCAGGCTGACGGCAGGTCGGCCTTTTGCTTCGACGCCCGCAAGATGCAGCAGCGCGTAGAGCAACATCGAAGCGTGGCCGTTGGAGAGCACGAACCGGTCGCGGTCTGGCCAGTCCGGCGATTTGGGGTCATAGCGCAGGACCCGGGTCCATAGCTCGTAGGCGACGGGGGCGAAGCCCATCGGCGCGCCGGCGTGGCCCGATTGGGCCTTTTCCACCGCGTCGATCGCCAGGGTGCGGATGGTGTCGATCGCCAGCCGGTCGATCGGGTCGCTGGAATCGAAGGCCTTTCCCGGCTCCGTACGCTGCAAATCCATGCTCGGGGCTCATTCGGCTGGCCCACCGGGCGCGCGACCGCGTCGTGCGGCCACGTCGTCGGTCGGGAGCACTTCAGGCAACGGTTGCGCCGCCCCGGCGGTTCCCACGTCACAGTGACCGCTCGGCGTGGAACCGGCCGGCCGCACAAGCGCTGCTTAAGGCGAATGTCACGCCCAGGGGGGCGCAAGCCGGAAAGTCGATGCCCTCGCCGATCGAAGACTACGCCCTCATCGGCGATTGCGAGACCGCAGCCCTCGTGGCGCGCAACGGGTCGATTGATTGGCTATGCTGGCCGCGCTTCGACAGTCCGGCCTGTTTCGCGGCTCTGCTGGGCGATGAGGACAACGGCCGCTGGCGGATCGCGCCCCATAGTCCGGTGCTTGGCGTGAGGCGGAGCTATCGGCCCGACACGCTTATTCTGGAGACCGAGTTCGAGACCGAGGATGGTGTCGTCGTCCTGATCGACTTCATGCCGCTGCGGGGCGACTCCTCGCACGTGATCCGGCTGGTTCAGGGGCGCGCCGGGCGGGTGGCGATGGCCATGGAGCTGGTCCTGCGCTTCGACTATGGAGCCGTCGTGCCTTGGGTGAGCCGTGGCGAAGATGGGGCGCTGCGCGCGGTGGCGGGACCAGACCTTACGGTGCTGCGCGCGCCGGTCCTTTTGCAGGGGCGAGGCCTGACCACCGTTGCGGCTTTCGAGGTGGCGCAGGGCGAGACCGTCCCCTTCGTACTCAGCTACGGGCCCTCGCACCTGCCGCCGCCCGCACCGCGCAATCCTGCCGAGGCGCTGGCGCAGACCCAGTCGTATTGGTCGGAGTGGCGCGCCGCATGCACGGTCGAGGGCCCCTTTGCCGAGGCTGTCGGCCGGTCCCTGGTCACCCTGAAGGCGCTGACCCATATGCCGACCGGCGGCGTGATCGCGGCGCCCACGACTTCGCTGCCGGAAGCGGCCGGTGGTGAACGCAACTGGGACTACCGCTATTGCTGGATCCGGGACGCAACCTTCCTGCTGCTTGCGTTGATGAGCGCCGGGCACTTCGAGGAAGCCCGCGCCTGGACGTCCTGGCTGCACCGCGCAGTCGCCGGTTCGCCCAGCGACATGCAGATCATGTATGGCGTCACCGGCGAGCGGCGGCTCATCGAGTGGGAGGCAGGCTGGCTGAACGGCTACAAAGGCGCACGTCCCGTAAGGCTCGGCAACGCCGCCCACAGTCAGTTCCAGATGGATGTCTATGGCGAGCTGATGGACGCGACCCATCAGGCGCGGCTGCATGGCCTGACCGACGGCGACACGTGGGGCCTGCAGCTGGCGATCATGGAGCATGTCGTGAAGGTCTGGAACGAGCCGGATGAAGGCATCTGGGAGGTGCGCAGCGGGCCGCAGGACTTCACCTTCTCCAAGATCATGGCCTGGGTGGCGGTCGATCGCGCTATTCGTGACGCCGAACAGTTCGGGCTGGAGGGGCCGATCGAGGAGTGGCGGGCGCTTCGTCAGACGATCCAGGCGGAGGTCGGCGTCAAGGCTCTGAACCCCGAGACCGGCGGCTTCCAGCGTGCTTATGACGACCCCAGCGCCGACGCCAGCCTGCTGCTCATCGCCGAGCTCGGCTTCGTGGCGGCCGACGATCCACGTTTTGCGGCCACGGTGGCGGCCGTCGAGCGCGAGCTGATCACCGCCGACGGGCTCGTCCAGCGCTATGACACCCGGCGCGCCGACGATGGTCTGCCGCCGGGCGAGGGGGCGTTCCTGACCTGCAGCTTCTGGCTCGTCAACGCCTACGCCATGCTGGGGCGCGAGGACGACGCGCGACGGCTGTTCGAACGGCTGCTGACATTCCGCAACGACGTCGGGCTGCTGGCTGAGGAATACGACCCGCGAACCGGCCATTTCGCCGGTAACTTTCCCCAGGCGCTTTCCCACATCGGTCTGGTCAGCGCCGCGCTCAACCTTTCCCACGATGCCAAGCCGAGCGTCCAGCGTTCGGCCACGTCCCCAATGACGCCGGCCTCTGCGATCCGGACCTGAGTCAAGGCCGGCGTCGGTTCCGGCTCGACGCCCGCGCCCTCTCCATCGATGAGGTCAGGCTGGAACCCGCTTGGTCACGCCGTGGCTTGCCGGTGCGGCCTTCCACCACGGCCACTCCCCGCCCTCCAAATGCGACAACAGTGGTCTTAGTCGCGTTGGGGCTTGGCCTTGGTCGCTTTGTATGTGCTGGCGGTGATCGGCGCCGCTGTTGTCGCTCGATGGTTGCTGCGACCCCTCTGGGCCTCCCGCAACGTTCGGCGCGCGGCGATAGAGTTCCACGCAGCTTCGATCGATGCGCTTGCGACGATCCGTGAAGCCGGCCCAGAACTCGCGCCCCACGATCTGGCCGTGCGACTGGCCCTGAGGCGCTGGGTGAGCGCGCGAACGACCATTCGCGGGCTCTCGGAAGGCGAGCAGCAGATCGTCGAGGAGACCTTGAAACGTCGCCGCATCGTCCTCGAAGACGTCGTTCAAGCGATAACGGCTTTCATGGAACAATGCGGCCGAGCAAATGGGCCCTTGGCCGCAGGGGCCGACTTGGCGCCTATCAGGCAGCCGAACCCGGTCGCGCGCTTCCGCTCGCCACGAGCCGTCAGCCACTCCCATGTCGCCCCGGCGCGAGCAGGGCGGCGGCGTTAGGGACAGGCCTCGGGCTTCGCCGCGCTCGATCAAAAGTAAGGCCCGCCGATCAGCGGGCCTTTTTTTTGTCATCCTGTAACTGTGAGCCGCCGGCGGGCGCGCAACGCGGCGCCCATGCCCATGAAGCCCACGATCATCATTGTCCAGCTGGTGGGTTCGGGCACGCCTCCCCCGCGTGTTCCGACGCCGACGGGACTTGCTGTGCCGATCTCAACCTGGCGCAGGCTGTCGATGTCCTCGGGGGTCGTGTGATTGGCCGCCACGATGTTGAAAAGCACGCTGCTGAATGTTGCGCCGGAGTTGTCGAACAGGCTGAACCGGTTTTCCCCGGTCGAGAGCGCGATCCCGTTGAGGAACTCAGGAGCGCCGACTGTCGGGAACACGGAGATGTTCAGGAAGGCCGGGAGAGCCGTGCCACCCTGACCTTGATTGAGATTCAACGACCAATTGATCGCCCCGATGGCGAAGGCGGCCGCGGTCGGCAGGACCTGGATTTGGGAGAACGGACCGTTGACCTGCGCAAACCCGTTGCCGTTCGTGTTCAGATTGGACGGGCTTGCATAGGTCACGTCACCCGCTGAATTCAGCGTCCCCGTGACGACGTTGCTGGACTGAGTGCCATTGTTATGGACCATCCCCAGACCGGGAAGGTACGGATCTCCAGGTTGGGTCCCCAGGACGAGGGCAGCCGAAGCCGGCGCAGCCGTGGCCAGAGCGATGACCGAGGCGGCGGCAGCAGCGATCTGATTGATCTTCAGGCGTCGATCCATATCCGGCTTCTCCATGCGATTGATCTCCCACGACCAAGCAACATTCGGGCGCCACCAAGCGTTCCAATCGTGATCGATCCTGATGTATTTAATTATCGAGCTCGCGTTACGTAGAGTTACGTTGAACGTCTTCAAGCGTGGCCGATGACGGCGGTAGGAGTCAGCTTAGAGCTCTATTAATACTGTCACGCTGCAGGAGGCGCGGGCGTAGCCAACCCGCTTGCACCGAAGATCGTTCCAGAACGCGGCGAATGCCGCGTCCGGGCCGAGGTGGCGCCCACTCCTCAATAGTCGCATCAGGACGAAGGGTGGGCCTCTCAGGCCCGACATTGCCGTTATCGGCCGGTACGGATGACCTGGTGAACGGGGCCTTCGCCCGCGGCCCTCGTACGGATCTACCGCCCGGCGCCCTCGACGATCCGCCGCCAGGGCTGCCCGATCAGTTCGTTCATGCCCGAGGCGCCGCACGCGGCGAGCAGGTCAAGGCCCGTCTGCTGGTCGAGGGAAATGGCGCCGGTCGCTCCGTTGGAGTAGGCCAGTGTGACGAGGAGTTCGGCCGTGCCGTCGTGGCCGGCGACGATCTCGGCCCTCACAATCACGGCCTCGGGGCTCTCGCGCGACATCATTCGCCTCAGCGGTTCGTGTGCAATTCTGACAGCCCCCCAGCTCGTCAGTCCAGGCGGTCCTTGAGCGATTTGAGCCAGGGTATGAGTGCGGCGTTTACCTCCGCAGGGCGCTCCTGTTGGGTCCAGTGGCCGCAGCCGGGCAGGATGTGAGCCCCCTGCAGGTTCGGCACGTTGGCGCGCAGGGTGGCGAGCGGGTCGCCAGCCATGCCGAAGGCCGTGTAGGCGCCATCTCGGTCGCCCGCGATGAAAAGGGCCGGCTGCTGGACCTTTCGATCCTTGTAGGGAAGCAGGAAAGCCCAGTCCTGGGTGTGGTTGCGATACCGGCTCAGAGGGCCGAAGAAGCCCGAGCCCTCGAACTCGGCGACGTAATAGTCGAGGTCCGCTTCAGTGAGCCAGCCGGGAAAGGGGTCCGGGTCGGGCAGCCCATCGAGAAGCGCGTCGGAAGAGGTCTTATCGGCCGGGTACGTGCTGAGGTCGAACTCCCCGGAACCGAGGTAGTAGAAGCGCCGCAGGAAATCGCGCGGGTTTGCATCGAACACGCCCTCCGCCAGACCGACGGGACGGAAATAGCTCTGGTAGAAAAACTTGTTTCGGTCGTCGAAGATCGCCTTGATCGTGTCGTCGAACGACTGTTCCGGAACGCCGGAGTGGATAACTGAAAGCGCCGCCACCGCAGCGACCCGGTCGGCATGGATCAGGCTTGTTTGCCAGACCATCGGAGCGCCCCAGTCATGGCCGAGGAGGACGAACCTTCGGTTCGGTGAGAGCGCGTGGCCGACGCCCAGGATGTCGGCGATCATCTGCTCCATTGCGTAATCTTCAACGCGGTCGAAGCGCTGTGAGCCGCCGTAGCCGCGCACATCGATGGCGCAGGCGGTGAAGCCGGCCTGAGCAATCGGGCCGATCTGGTGGCGCCAGGAATACCAGCTCTCCGGGAAGCCATGGACCATGAGAACGAGGGGGCCCTCTCCTTGCACCACGGCGCGGATACGAGCGCGGCCGGTGTCTATAGTCCGGAATTCGGGCAAGGGCTGTCCTTCTTGTTCGGGTGTCAGGCGGCGATCTGGGCCTGGGCGGCCAGGCGAACGTCTGCCTCATGGTCGAGGCCAAGAGCGCGCATCATCTCTTCGCGTCCGGGACCGGCCTTTGGCGGATAGGCCGCCGCATTGCGCGCCTTGCCGCGGGCCCAAGACCTGAGCACGCGCGCCAGGTTGCCGGGCCGTTTCAGCCACGCCTCCGGGTGCTCGAGCATATGGAAGCCGCGCATGGCCTGGCGCAGCAGCTCTACATCCTGGCGCACGGCCACGGCGATGCCGTCCTCGGCGAAGCTCTTGGCCAGCCGGGCTCTGAAGGAAGGGCGGTGCCCCGGCGTCAGCGCCGCGTGTGCGCGCTTTATGGCGTCACGGTCCTGCTTCAGCATCAGGTCGAAGAACGGGCGCAGATCCTCCCGGACAGCGTCATGGTAGGCCCGCGCCCGGGTCGCAGGGTCCTGCGAACCGTCCAGTGCTTCCCGTAGTCGCGAGGCCGCGACGGCCGCAAACGAGCAGCCGCGGCCATAAAGCGGGTTGGTGCGCGCCAGATTGTCGCCGATCGCGAAATAGCCCAGCGCCGCCGGTGCGCCGTCGACCACCAAGTCGCGCCAGCGGCACAGGAGATCTCCCATCCCGAAAACCTTGCTTGTCGGCTCCGCCTGATCGGGATTTGTCCACCGCCGCAGCCCAGGCAGCAGCATGGTGATTTCCTGGAACACCTCGGGCTTCATGATGGCTTTGCGCATTTCGTACTCGATCTCGGGCGCGCAGACAGTGATCGAGAAGCAGCCGTTGTCGGCGGGGAAGACGCCGAATTTCAGGAAACCCAGGTCGCCGCTGGCCGGCGGTGCGCCGGTACGTGGCGGTTCGCTGCGACCTGGCCTCAGGCGATAGTGGCGGGTGAAATAGAGAATGCCCGCGGACTCGGTGAATTCCGGGATCTGGGCGCCGGCCTCGCGCAGCTGGTCGATCAGGTCTGCGCCCTTGCCGCCGGCGTCCACCACCACGTCGGCCTGGATCTCCACTTCGCGGCCGTTTTCGTCGGCGCGGACTCCGGTCGCCTGCAGCAGGCCGTCGGGGCGGCGACTGATCTGCAGTCGGCGCACGAAGATGCCGGGCCTCAGGGTCACGTTTGGCAGCGCCTCGACATAGCGTCGCAACACCAGCTCCAATGTGGTCCGCCGGCTGGTGATGATGGTGAGTTCGGCGTCCTGCGGCTTGGGTTCGTAGGACTCGCGCTGCTGGTCGGTGAGCATGTCCTGGAAGGTCAGGTCGCGCACGCCGGCTGCAGCGAGGTCATCGAGCAGCTGCGGATGGTCCTGGCGGATGATGTTGCGCAGGCGGGCCAGGAAGGCGTGGCTCTGGCGCAAGTGACCGACACCGGTGCGCTTCCAGTCGTGGAAGGCCTCGTCCGCCCCCCCGGCCGGTGGCGGTCCGTCGCGCTCGACAATGACGACCTGCCGGTCGGACCGGCCCAGGGCCAGGGCGCTGCACAGGCCTGCTATGCCTGCCCCCACCACGACAACCGTCTCGGTCATCAGGCGACCCTGGCCATCGACGAGCCGCAGATTTCGCCGGTTCGCGCTTCGGTGTACGCGCCGTCGGCGTAGGCCACGGCGCCATTCACAAGCACCGCCTCGATGCCGATCGAGGCGCGGACATAACGCAGGCCGCCGCCAGGAACGTCATGCGCCGGCTTCTCCGCATCCCGCGCGATTCTCTTGGGGTCGAACACGACCACATCGGCCGCAAGGCCAGGCTTCAGCCGGCCGCGGTCCTTGATGCCCCAGATGTCGGCGGTGTCAGCGGTGATTTTCTTGACCGCTTCTTCCAGCGTGAAGTGGCCGGAGGCCCGGACGAACTCGCTGAACAGGTAGCCCGTGTCGCCGTAGGTGGCGAAGGAGGCCAGGTGTGCGCCGCCGTCGCTGGCGCCGACGTGCACGAGGGGATGGGCCAGCATCGGCCCGATGCGCGAAGTGTCGTCATGCCCGCCGTTCGCAGCGAGGAAGGCGACGTCCAGACCATTCGCCATCGAGATGCTGAACAGGGCCTGCGCCACGCCCTCTCCCCGCTCGCCCGCCACGTCACGCAGCGTGCGACCGACATAGTCCGCAGGAGCGCGATCACCGCCTCGGATCACCAGGCCGCCGAAAATCGCGTCCCCGCCATCGGAGCCGGCGTCGGCGATCAGGCGCCGCACGATCTCGGGGTCCGCCAGGGCGGCCAGGCGCTTTTCCAGCGGCTGACGCAGGGTGCTGAACCAGCTCGGGACCCGCACCAGGTAGAGAGACGGGTTCAGCAGCGAGAATGTGATATCGATCGGCCTCGTCTGCATCTGCGGCCAGACCCGCGCCCCGCGGGCGAACTGCTCCTCGACGCGGGCGAGAATCCGGGGCGCGGACTCGGGCGCGACATTGCTGTCGAACACCGGCGAGAAGGTGGTCGGGATGGCGTGCTTCAACGACAGCTCCGCGAGCTGGTCGATACGCGCGATCGTGAGGTCGCTCGCGTAGAACTCCGGCACCACCTGCAGCATGCGCCCGTCCTGGGCCTCACCGAGGACGGCGCAGAGCGCGTCGAGCTCGGCGCAGTCCGCGAAGCGGCTGGGCACCGGCCGACCGGTCGCGTCCACGTCGACGAAGCTGGTGGAAAGCCCGATGGCGCCTTCATCGAGGCAACGGCGCAGCAAGACCTGCATCGCCTTGACCTCGTCCGGCGTCGCGGGCCGCTCTTGAGAGGCCGCACCCATCACCCAGAGGCGGATCAGACTATGACCCACCAGCGGCGCGACGTTGATCCCGAGACCCTCCCCGATGGTGCGGCAGTAGCCGCCGAAGTCCTCCCAGGTCCATTTGGCGAACCGCTCGGTGAAGGCTTCAGCCGGCATCTCCTCGATCTGCTGGAACATCCCCACCACCGCCGGCCGGTCGGCCGCGCGCAACGGGGCCAGCGACAGCGAGCAGTTGCCCGGAATCACGCATGTGACACCGTGCTCGAGCGCCGGCCGGGCTTGGCCGTCCCACAGCAGCTGCGCGTCGAAATGGGTATGTGGGTCAATAAAACCGGGGGCGACCACGCGACCGGTGGCGTCGATCACCTGGCGGGCGTCACTCGAGATTTCGCCCACTTCGGCGATGCGCCCGTCGCGGATCGCGACGTCGGCGTGGAAGCCGGCCGCGCCGTCGCCGTCCACCACAAGGCCGTTGCGGATGATCACGTCATACATCTCTGGAAGTCCTCTCAACGATGGGGCTCAGCCGAGGGGCGGCTCCACAAACACCACGTCGCTGCAGAGCAGCAGACCCCGTGGCTGGCGCATGGCGAAGATGTGCAGGTTCCAGCTTCGAATCCCATCCGCCGCCTCTGCCGGCGCGGTGTCTGGCAACGCCCGGGCGGCCAGGCCCTCCAGCGTTTCCCCCGCGACGGGGGTGACGAAGCGACGTTGGCGCGACAGCGGGGTGGCGGCCTGGTCGGACATGCGAGACGCGTTCCCTGCTGCGCGCGGCGCGTCGCCGGGCATGGACAGTGTGGCGCGCCTTCGGGCGCGAGGATATTCGCATCCCGGAGTCCACAGAGTAGGGACGGCTATGTCACGGAAGTCTTTGGATATTTTGGATTTCCCAGCGAGCTGGACGAGGCGTCTTCCCTATCGGAAGAGTCGCGTCTACGCCGCAGCGGACGAGGAGGCCGTGCGCCGCTCATGGCTCCTGTCGAGCGCCATGCGGCAGGTCAGTCGCGCAATCTCGCGCGTGAGCCGGCGGCGCTCCTGGTTCGGCGCCTCGAGCAGGCTCACCTGCAGCATGCTGGCCGACACCATATGGCCGATTATCCACGCGTCAGCCTCCGGCATGGGGAGGTCCAGGCGGTCGCCGCCGGAAAGGCGGATCTCCTGCGACAGCTCGATCAGCTGGCCTTGAAGTTGCGTCGCCGCGGGCAGGCGAAACAGGTGCGGCGCCTCCGGCGCCAGCCGAGCGAAGACCGGTCGCTCTTCGACCAGAACCTCAAGTCCGCTGAGCAGCAGGTGCTCCGTCGCCTCGAGGCTGGAGAGGTTACGGGCAATGCACTCGGCCAGCGCTCTGCGCATGGCCTCCAATAGCCGCTCCAGAGCCCGAATCGTCAGCGCGCCGGCCACGGCGTCGCGGTTGGGAAAGTACTGATACAGAGTGCCGACGCTCACGCCCGCTCGCGCGGCGATCTTATGGGTGGTCAGCCCATGGTAGCCGAGACGGCCAACCTCCTCGGCGCAGGCGTCCAGCATAGCCTCTACGGTCGCCTTTGAGCGTCGCTGGCGTGGAACCTTGCGCGGATCCAGTGGCGGCATGTGCTCCATCCCTCGTTGGCGCGGCCGCCTTCCTAAGGCCGCCCGCTCGAAACCGTCCGCCCAGCCGGCTTGCGGGTCAATGGACGAGAGTGTTCTTCTCACCGCTCCTTTCGGATCTACAGCGTCCCTGGAACTGGTTTGGCGCGACGCGATGGTGGCGTCTGCAGTCAAGGGCTGACCGTCCTCGGGCTCTCACGGGCTGTGATGGCGCCTCGAGCAGGCTAGAAACGATTGGGACCGCCGGGGCCGGCTTGCGTCGAACTCTCGCCGCCGACTGTCGCCGGCGTTTCGGAGGAGGGGAGTTCGGCCCGTTCCTTCGGACGGTAGGCCGGAAAGACCTCCTCCACGGACTTCATCTCCGGAAGGACATAGAACACACCCTTTGTGCCGGTGAAGGCTCGGCGCACCACGTCCTCATAGAAGCTGGCCGGGACATTGACGCAGCCGAAGGTGATCCGATTGTCGTCCGGGGTCGGTGAATTCAGGCGCTGCAGGCGGTGTTCCTTGCGATTGGAAGTGATCACCGGATGGATCGAAATCGCATCCTCATAGTCAATCCACAGGATGCCTTCCTCCCCGGGGACGCGCCCGAAGCCGGCGATAAAACGGCCAGCAGGCGTCGTGCGCTCCTCCGGGCGGATCGCCGAAAGCTTTCGCTCGCCGATGCCGGGTACGGAGTCATCGCCACGCGCTAGACCCAAAAGGGCGGGCGCGGCCCCTCGCATCCGGCCATCGGGGTTGAAGACGAACACTTCAGCCTGAGCCTTATCGATGATCGCGAACGGCAGCCCCTGATTGTCGCCGGACGCGACCACCCACCCCTCGAAATCCACCACGGTCTGCGAAGCCGGCGCCGCGGACTCCGTAGCCGGCTCAGTCTCCGACGCCGGGACCGGCTCTGAAGCTGGAGTCGCGGGGTCTGGCGCCGGCGGCGCGGCTTCCGAAGCTGGAGTGGCGGACTGCGACGCCGGCTCTGAAGGCTCCGAAGCCTGAGTCACGGACTCCGACGCTGACGGCACTGCCTCCGAAGCTGGAGTCACGGTCTCGGCCGGCGCTAAGGGCTCCGAGGCCGGAGCAACGGCCTCCCGCGCCGACGGCACAGTCTCCGAAGCTGGCGTCACGGGCTCCGGCTCCGCCGTTGTGGCCTCCGAAGCTGGAGTGGCGGACTGCGACGCCGGCTCTGAAGGCTCCGAAGCCGGAGTCACGGACTCCGACGCTGACGGCACGGCCACCGAGGCTGGATTCACGGTCTCAGCCGGCGCTCCGGGCTCCGATGCCGGAGCAACGGCCTCCGGCGCCGACGGCACGGGCTCCGAAGCTGGCGCGACGGCGTCGGACGCCGGCTCAGCGGCGCGGTCATTCGGGCCCTGCGTTTGAGCGCCTGCAGTCGACACATGGACCACCAGCAGGCCGAAGCACAATGCCCCGGCGACGAGCGGCGTCTTCACAAGTCGACGCATAGCCCGCTCCGCGTGTCGCAGGCCAACCTACGGCTCCATCTGCACAGTTAGCGGACGCGGGCCGGCAAGGTTCCGCCGGGCCGCGCGCATTCCCGACGCTCAGCCCCGCGGCTTCTTCGCGGTGGCCATTTGCTGCTCAAGGCCGTCCACCCTGGGCGTCAACTGATCGAGTCGCTGGTTCGCAGTTCGCGCGTCGGCCGCGGCGGCTTGGGCGGCGCTTCCGGCGGCTTGCGCGGCGCTGGCGGCGGCGTCGGCGCGGTGACCCGCGTCCGTCGCCTTCGCATCCACAGCATCAACTCGGCTGTTCACGGTGGCGATGTGCTCGTCCACATACTGCTCTGTGGCGCACCCACTGAGGCTCAATCCACCCAGGAGAAGGGCCGAGGCGAGCCAGACGTTTGCTTTACGATTCTTCAGCCAGGTCATTACCCAACTCCTGTCGTTAAGGAGCTTGGGTTGTCATCCCATCCATCGGCTATCACACTAGGTTAAATCCCCAAGTAAAGGCTCGCCGAGACCGTAGTCCGAAGAGAGACTACACGGGTCGCTTCAGGACGTCAGATAAGGCGCGGGACGGAGCGGATCCGAACGCTCAGTCATCACAGCAGAGGTTGCAGCGCCTACGCGTTAGAAGGCGCGCTTCGGGAATCCGAATAGTGCATTGATTTAACATAATATCCAGGAAGCTCGACTTATCTCGAACCGGCGCTCTTGTTATTTTGTGGGACGTTCCGCTCCCTACGCAAGTCCGCTCGTAGCTGAAGCTACGCCGCGGCCCTGCTGTCCGGCGCCTGCTTCGCCGAGATCCGTTTCACGCGAGGCTTTCGTCCCGCGCCGGAGCGTTCCTCTCCATAGGCTGTCACCGCAGAGCTTGCCGCCGGTCGTTCGAGATTTCGCGCGGCGTTGAGGTCGCGATCGGCCGCATAGCCGCAGGTGTCGCATGTGAAGATCCGCTGTGACAGCGCCACCCCGGCCTTGACCGAGCCGCAGCAGGCACAGGTCTTGCTCGAGGGAAACCATCGGTTGGCGACCACGACGGCCGCGCCGGACCGCCGCGCCTTGTAATCGAGCCGGCGGCGGAACTCGCGGAAGCCGCCATCCAGGATCACCCGCGCCCGGCGGCGGTTGGCCGCCAGGCCGGCGCGAGGCCCCGACGACGGCGCCCGTCTCCCGCGCCAGGGGCCTGGCGACCTTGACCCGGTCGGCGAAGCCGCAAGCTCTGCGGTGACAGCCTGTG
>NZ_DASXNL010000066.1:0-9395 GCF_036495085.1 Phenylobacterium sp.
GCCGTAGGCCTTCAGGATGGTGCCGCACCCCGCCGCCGTGGTGACGATGGCGTCAAACGGACCGGCTCGCGTCCAGGCCCGCACGTTGGCCGCCGCGAACGCGGCAGCTTCGTCAGCCCGGCCCAGGTGTTCGGAGAGGGCCCCACAACAGCCCTCGCCCTCGACAAGCACAACTTCGAAGCCCGCGCGGGTGATCAGGCTGATCGCCGCTTCGCGGATCGAGGGGGCCATGACCGGCTCCACGCAACCCTGCAGCAGCGCCACCCGGCCACGCACGGCGCCCTCAGCCGGATAGGCGCGGCGCGGTGGCCGGATCGTCTGCGCGGCCTTCGGGACCAACCGCAACAGGGCGGCAATTCGGCGGAACCCGCAGGCTTCAAGAACCGACCCGAGCGGCCGCGCCATCCGGCCCAGCGCCAGCGCTTTGCGGAGCCGGCCTGGCCGCGCGAGCACGGCGGGTATCAAGGCCCGTAGCCAGCGCTCCGGCAGCGGACGGCGGTAGTGGCTCTCGATGTGCTCGCGGCCGTGCTCGATCAGTTGGGCGTAGTCGACACCCGACGGGCAGGCTGTGACGCAAGCCAGGCATGAAAGGCAGCGATCGACGTGGGTTACCGTCTCTTTCGCCGGCGAACCGCCATCCTCCAGCATCGCCTTGATAAGTTCGATGCGTCCTCGTGGGCTGTCGCGTTCGTCGCCCAGCAGGACGTAGGTCGGGCAGGTCGCCGTGCAGAAGCCGCAGTGCACGCACTTGCGGATCTCCGCGCGGCTGGCGGCCACCTGCGGGTCGGCGAGTTGGCCCTCTGTGAAGGCAGTCTGCATCTAGGGTCGCGCCATGCGGCCGGGGTTAAGCACCCCGTTGGGATCGAACGCCGCCTTGACCCTGGCGGTAAGCGCGGCCAGCGGCCCCTCCAAGGGCTCAAACGCCGCCCCGCCGTGGCCGCGATAGAGCGTGGCGTGGCCGCCGAGTTCTCGCACGATTGAGCGGACCCTGGCCGGCTCGGACTCCGACAGCAGCCAGACCAGCCCCCCGCCCCAGTCATAGAGCGCCTCGCCTTGGAGCGCCTCGCAGACGCGCCAGCCCGCAGCAGGCGGCGCCGAGATGCGCCAGAGGGGCCGCGGATCATTCTTGAACGCCTCGACCTCGCGGATCTGCGCCCAGAATTCACGGCTGTGGTCCACGTCGATCAGTTCCGCGCGGCCAAAGGACTTGAGCGCCATCACCAGGCCGTCCGCCCGCGCCGCCACCGAGGCGGCGAAACCCTCCAGGCGGATCGCCGTGACTGCGAGCTCGCCCTTCAGCGGCGCACGAGCAGCGACGGCCTGCGGCAGGTGGGCGGCCGCCGAGACCTCGGCCGGGGCGTTGAGCGCGCGGGTTATCGCCTCGCCTGCCCGCAGCTCGTCCAGGCCGAACAGCAGTATCGTCTGCTCCGTCCGCGCCGCCGGCAGCACCTTGATGGTGACCTCGGTGAGAACCGCCAGGGTTCCCCAGGACCCAGCAATGAGCTTGCAGAGATCGTAACCGGTGACATTCTTCACCACCCGCCCTCCGGCCCTCACCAACTCGCCGCGACCGGTCACCGCCTCCAGCCCCAGGAAGTGATCGCGCGCAGCGCCGGCCCGGATGCGCCGCGGCCCGGAGAGATTGGCCGCCAAGATCCCGCCCAGCGTCGGATGACCCCTGGCGGCAAGTAATCCTAAAAGGTGCGGTGGCTCGAAGGGCAGCATCTGGCCCTCGGCGGCGACCAGCCGCTCCAGGGTCGCGAGCTTCACCCCGGACTGGGCGGTGAGCACCAGTTCCTCGGGCGCGTAGTCGATCACCTTGCTCATGCCCGCGAGGCTCAGTACGGCGTCGGCCGCCGCCGCGCCGATGCGACGCTTGGTTCCACCGCCGACGACCTCGAGGCTACGACCCGCCGCACCGGCCTCGGCCACCAGGTCCACGACCTCGGCGGCGCTCTTCGGACGCGCGGTCTCGGCGGCGAGATCCAGCATCAGAACCTCGGCAGCTCTGGGAAGGCCACGGCGCCGCGGTGCACATGCACCCGCCCCAGTTCGGCGCAACGGTGCAAACGAGGGAACACCTTGCCGGGGTTCAGCAGCGAGTCCGGGTCGAAGGCGCACTTGACCCGCTGCTGACAGGCAAGGTCGGTTTCGTTGAACATTTCGCCCATCAGGTCGCGCTTCTCGACACCCACTCCGTGTTCGCCGGTCAGCACGCCGCCCACCGAGACGCACAGTCGCAGGATGTCAGCGCCAAACGCCTCGGCAGCCTCGAGCTGACCCGGTTCGTCGGCGTCGTAGAGGATCAGAGGGTGCAGATTGCCGTCGCCGGCGTGGAAGACATTCGCCACCCCCAGCCCGTAGGCCCGGCTCATTCGGGCGATTTGCGTCAGCACGCGCGGCAACTGGCGCCGCGGAATCGTGCCGTCCATGCAGTAGTAGTCCGGCGAGATCCGCCCCACGGCCGGGAAGGCGGCCTTGCGCCCTGCCCAGAACCGCAGCCGCTCGTCCTCGCTCGTGGACGTCCTCACCGTCGTCGCGCCACGCGCCTTCGCGAGCTCAGCAACCCGGGCCGAAAGCTCGGCGCACTCCGCCTCCGGCCCATCCAGCTCAACGATCAGCAGGGCTTTCGCGTTTGTGGGGTAGCCGGCGCCTACGAAGGCCTCCGCCGCCAGGAGCGCCGGCCGATCCATCATTTCCAGCCCGGCCGGGATCACGCCTGCGGCGATGATGTCGCCCACGGTCGCTCCGGCCGCCTTGACGGACGGAAAGCCCAGCAGCATGGCCCGCGCCGTGTCCGGCTTCGTCAGTAGACGGACAGTCACCTCGGTAACCACCCCCAGCAAGCCCTCGGAACCGGTGATCACGCCCAGCAGGTCGTAGCCCGCCGCATCGAACCCCTTGCCGCCCAGACGCACGACCTCGCCGCTCATGAGCACGATCTCGCATCCCAGGAGGTTGTTGGTCGTCAGCCCGTATTTCAGGCAATGCACCCCGCCCGAGTTCTCCGCCACATTGCCGCCGATGGTGCAGGCGACCTGGCTCGACGGGTCGGGAGCGTAATAGAAGCCGTCCGCTTCGACCGCGCCGGTGATAGCGAGGTTGGTCACCCCCGGCTGCACCACCGCGCAACGGTTGGCGTAGTCGACCTCAAGTATCTGGTTGAACTTGGCCATGCCGAGGACGACCCCGTCCTGCAGCGGCAAGGCGCCGCCGGAGAGCGAAGTCCCGGCGCCGCGCGGCACGACCTTTACGCCGTTCTTCTGGCACCAGGCGAGGACCGCGGAGACTTGCGCCGTGGTCTCCGGCAGCACGACGGCGAGCGGCGTCTGGCGGTAGGCGGACAGGCCGTCCGATTGATATGGGACCAGACCGGCGGGGTCGCCGATCACGCCCTCGCCGGACACGAGGGTCTGCAGCGCTCGGACGATCTGCGTCTTGCGCGCGAGCAGCGCGGGATCGGGAGCGGGCATCCTCATGGGCCGCCACTATGGGCAGAATTGGCGGCCGCTCCAGCCCCGACGGGGCCTTGAGGGCTATTTCTTCAGTTCGATCGTCACGCCCTTCGGCGCGGCGGTGAACTGGAGGCCCGCCCGCGAACTCTTCAGTTTGATGAGCACGCCCCTGGGGTTCTTCATCGACTGCACGCTGACGCCGCCGCCGACCGTCGCACCGGCTTCGGCGGCTGTGTAGGTCCCCTCGATGTCTTCGATCTTGGTCAGGTGGAAGACATCGCCTGTAGCGGTGTACTTGCTGGCGCCGACGTCCACCACCGACAGACCGCCCACCTTCACGGGATAGTGCCTGCCCTTGAAGTTCAGCGTGCCAGACCCCCAGCTGTAGCCCGCAACAAAGGCTACGGCGCCGCCCTTCAGCGAGAGCGTGGCGTCGGGTGTGTCCGCCGCCAGGACAGGCGCAACGACGATTGCTGCGAGGAACCCGCCGACGGCGAAGCGACGAAGCAGAGCGTTAGCACGAGGCATGGCGACCCCCCTGGGAAGGATTCTCGGAGAACGGCACACTGACGCTAGAACGGGCATTAGGAACTCCGGTGAAACCCTAGGGGCGTCACCGATGATCCCGTCCGACATCATGGGCCTGCGCGCCGCCATCCGGGCCGGCGCTGAGATCCAGGCGCTGGCGCTGACCACCGCCTCCAGCCGCGAGACCTTCGCGAAGTTCCGCGACGGCGTCTCCCAGGCCCTCGACGCCCGCGATGGAAGGTTCGGCGACTATCGGACGAAGACCTGACCACCGCAGGACGTCGCGCCGAAGGATCAACCGTCGTAGAAAAAGGCTGGGTGCAGGCCGATCACTCGACGATCCCGCTCGGTCGTGGCGCGGGCGATGGCCTGCGGCGACAGCTGATTGCTCTCGGCGGTGGTCAAAATCCGCTGGGCGATGTCGCGGCGGCCATAGTGGACCTGCAAAAAGAACCGGCCGTGGTCGCCTTGGCGGGTGGGCATGCGCCGGTGCCAGACGTCGGAGACAAACAGACCCGCATCGCCCGCCCGGGTGACCAGCGGAACTACGCCCTGGCCTTCATAGTCGAGGTCGTCGTCGAGAAGGCGGCCGAACGGCGGGGGGCGACCGGACAGGTGACTCCCCGGAATCACCCCGGTGGGACCGTCCTCGATACGGCAGTCCTGCAGGTAGAGATGAACGCCGATTGCGAACACCGGGTGGGGGATGTCCACGGGCCAACGCACCCCGTCGGCGAGGGGCACGTGCGGGCCGGCGTCGATATGCCAGTTCTGCCCCCCGTGGGAGCCGGGATGGCCGGCCGGATTTCGCCACGCGGTATTGGCGATCACGTGACAGTCCTCGCCAAGCAGCGGCTCGATGACGGCAAGCAGGCCGGGGTGGGCGGCGGCGGCTTGCGACGCAGCGCTGCGGTTCAGCATGGCGTACCGGAACATGGCCGCATCTTCAGGCGGACGCTGGCCGCGCTCGTCCGGCGGGTCGTCCTCGAACACCTGGCCGATCTCCTCCCTAAGGTCGGCCACCTGCTGGCCGCTCAGCAGGCCGCGGATGATCGTGTAGCCTTCACGCTCGAGTTGAGCGGTTTCGTCGCTCGCAGGCTCGGAGCGAGGCTCGAGATAGAAGCGGCCGCGTCGGATCATGCCCAGGCTCCTTGGCGTGAGCCTAAACGGGGGAGACGCCCCACCGCAATGGTTGGCGGAGCGGCCGCTAGGCTCCACGAAACGCCGGCGCACGCTTTTCGTTGAAGCTGGCGACGCCTTCGCGGCGGTCCGCGGTTTTGAAGAGGCGGTTGTAGGCGGAGAGCTCCAGCTCCATCGCCGCGGCCAGGTCCAAGGAATGACCTGCCCGAACCACGTGTTTCAACGCCCTCACCGACAGCGGAGCCTTGGCGGCGATCTCGGCGGCGACGCTCAGCACGGTCTCCATCAGGGCCTCGGGCGTCGTGACGGCATTGACGAGGCCGTACTCCTGGGCCTGCGCGGCGGTGAACGGGCGCCCGGTGGTGAGGAGTTCGATCGCCCGCCGCTCTCCGGCGCAGCGGCGCAGAAGTTGGGTGCCTCCAAGCCCTGGCATGATGCCGAGGCCCACCTCGGGCAAGCCGAACCGGGCGGTCTGCGAGGCATAGGCGAAGTCGCACGCCAGCGTCATCTCGCAGCCCCCGCCCATTGCTGCGCCATTGACCGCGCCGATCACCGGAACCGGAACTCGCAGCTGGGCGCGCGCCATCTCTTCGAAGACCACATGCTGAGCCGACCATGCCTCGTCGGTCATGCCGTTGCGCTCCTTCAGGTCGGCCCCGGCGCAGAAGTGCCGGCCGGCCGCCGCCAGCACGACGCAACGCAGGTCCTCGCGCCCGGCCAGTTCGGTCCAGGCCAGACGCAACTCCTCTCCCATGAGGGTATTCAGCGCATTGGCCGACTCCGGGCGGTTGAAGGTGATCCGCGCCACGCCGGGCTGCGGTTCGTCGATCAGAATTGTTTGAGGCATCAGAAAGACTTCGGAAGGTCCAGCACGTGGGTGGCCACGTGGGAGAGGATGAGGTTCGTGGAGATCGGGGCCACCTGGTAAAGGCGGGTTTCGCGGAACTTGCGTTCGATATCGTACTCCTCGGCGAAGCCGAAGCCGCCGTGGGTCTGCAGCGCCATGTCGGCGGCGTACCAGGAGGCCTCGGAGGCCGTGAGCTTGGCCATGTTGGCTTCCGTGCCGCAGGGTTCTGCGGCTTCGAACAGCGCCGCGGCATGATCGACCATCAACGAGGCCGAGGTCATCTGGACGTAAGCGCGGGCAATCGGGAACTGAACGCCCTGGTTCTCGCCGATCGGCCGGCCGAACACCTCGCGGTCCTTGGCGTAGGCGCTGGCGCGGTCGATGAAGAATTTCGCGTCACCGATGCATTCCGCCGCGATCAGGATCCGCTCGGCGTTCATGCCATCGAGGATGTAGCGAAAGCCCCTGCCCTCCTCGCCAACCAGGTTGGCGGCGGGCACGACCAGGTCCTCGAAGAAGAGCTCGGTCGTGGCGTGGTTCAGCATGGTCCTGACCGGTCGGATGGTGAGCCCGTTTCCCACCGCCTGGCGCATATCGACCAGGAGCACGCTCATGCCGTCGGACGGCTTGGCGGCGTCGGCCCGGGCCGTCGTGCGACAGAGCAGCACCATCAGGTCGGAGTGCTCGGCCCTGGAGATCCACAACTTGCGGCCGTTGACCACGTAGTTGTCGCCCTCGCGGCGGGCGAAGGTCGTGATCCGGGTGGTGTCGGTGCCGGCGTCGGGCTCGGTGACGCCGAAAGCCTGCAGCCGCAATTCGCCCGAGGCGATCTTCGGAAGATAGGCCTCCTTCTGCGCAGGCGAGCCATGTCGCAGCACCACGCCCATCGTGTACATCTGCGCATGGCAGGCCCCGCCGTTGCCGCCCGAGCGGTGGATCTCCTCGAGCACGGCCGCGCCGGCGGCGAGCCCGAGGCCTGAGCCGCCGTATTCCTCGGGGATCAGCACGGACAGGAAACCGCCCTCGGTCAGGGCCCGGACAAACTCCGTCGGATAGGTCCGCTCACGGTCAAGGCCACGCCAGTAGGCGCCAGGGAACCGGGCGCATAGCTTGCGCACCGCCTCGCGGATTTCGGGAAATGTCTGGTTCACCGGCGCATCTGTGCCGCGAGCAACCCCACGTGTCATCCCGGAAAGCACGCCTGGCTTGCCGGAAGCCCACCTGGCCCCACGCAAAGCACGACCGCAGGCGTCCCAGGGGCGCCGGTTTTCGCCTGCTCGAAACCGGGATGACACATCGGGTGAAGGCGATAGGCTCCGGCGCGACGACGGGAGGACGGCGGTGACAGACCTCAGCTACGTGAACGGCGCGAGCACCAAGCCGCTGCTCGGCCAGACGATCGGCGCCTGCTTCGACGCGACCTGCGCCACGCACCCTGACCAGATGGCGCTGATCTCGCGTCACCAGAAAATCCGCTGGACCTACGCCGAGTTGAAGGAACGGGTCGACGCGCTTGCCGCCGGTCTGCTGGCCGCGGGCCTCGAGCCCGGCGACCGGATCGGCATTTGGGCCCCGAACTGCGCGGAATGGGCGCTCACCCAGTTCGCAACGGCCAAGGCAGGGCTGATCCTGGTCAACGTCAACCCGGCCTACCGCCTGAGCGAGGTCGAGTACGCGCTGAACAAGGTGGGCTGCAAGGCGCTGGTGACGGCCGTCGAACACAAGACCAGCGCCTATCTGGCCATGCTTCGCGAACTAGCGCCGGAGCTGTCATCGGCTCGGCCCGGCGACCTGCAGTCCAAACGCCTGCCGCACCTGCGCCTGGTCGTCACTCTGGGCGAGGTCGAGCACTCAGGCTGCCTGGCCTTTCACCAGGCCTGCGACGCCGGAACGGCCGCCGATCGCGAGCGCCTGGAGCAGATCGGCCCGACCCTGCAGTTCGACGACCCCGTCAATATCCAGTTTACGAGCGGCACGACCGGTTTCCCAAAGGGCGCGACGCTGTCGCACCACAACATCCTCAACAACGGCCACTTCGTCGCCGAGGCGATCCGGCTCGGGGCGGGCGATCGGCTCTGCATCCCCGTCCCGCTCTACCACTGCTTCGGCATGGTGATGGGCAACCTGGGCTGCATCACCCATGCAGCGACCATGGTCTACGCCTCGGAGGGGTTTGACCCCTTGGCCGTGCTGGAAGCCATCGAAGGAGAGGCCTGCGTCGGGCTTTACGGCGTGCCGACCATGTTCATCGCAATTCTGGGCCACGAGCGGTTTCATCAGTTCGATCTCACCTCCCTGCGCACAGGGATCATGGCCGGCTCGCCATGCCCGATCGAGGTGATGCGCGAGGTGATCGACAAGATGCACATGCCGCAAGTCACGATCGCCTACGGCATGACCGAGACTTCGCCGGTGAGCTTTCAGTCCGGCGCCGAGGACAGCCTCGAGGTCCGCGTCTCGACCGTCGGCCATGTGCACCCGCACCTGGAGGTGAAGATCGTCGACGAGGCGGGGCGCATCGTTCCTCGCGGCCAGCCGGGAGAGCTTTGCACCCGAGGCTATTCGGTGATGCTGGGCTACTGGGAGGATCCGGCGCGCACCGCTGAAGCGCTGGACGCCAACGGCTGGATGCACACAGGAGATCTCGCCACGCTCGACGCCGACGGCTGCGGCAACATCGTAGGCCGGATCAAGGACATGGTCATACGCGGCGGCGAGAACGTTTACCCACGGGAGATCGAAGAGTTCCTCTACCGCCACCCGGCTGTTCAGGACGTTCAGGTGATCGGCGTGCCTGACCCCAAATACGGCGAGGAACTTTGCGCCTGGATCGTGCTGCATCCAGGACAGGCGCTGACGCCCGAGGCCGTTCGCGAGTTCTGCCAGGGACAGATCGCCCACTACAAGATTCCACGGTACATCCGTTTCGTGAAAGACTTTCCCACGACGGTGACAGGAAAGGTGCAAAAGTTCGCTATGCGGGAAGCGATGATTGCAGAATTGAACCTCGTGCCGGAAAAGACCGCATGAGGAAGCTCAGGAGCGCCGTCGACGTCACGTCCGAAGCCTATGCGGCGAACGCCAAGCTGAACCGCTCGCTGGCGGCCCAGTTGCACGAGCGCGCCGGCAAGGCCGCGCTGGGCGGACCGGTGGAAAGCCGCAAGCGCCATGTGGGCCGCGGCAAGCTCCTGCCGCGCGAGCGGGTGATGCGCCTGCTCGACGCCGGCTCGCCGTTCCTGGAGGTCGGCCAGCTCGCCGCCTTCGGCCTCTATGACGACGAGGCCCCGGGCGCCGGGCTGATCACCGGCATCGGCCGGGTCTCGGGCCGCGAGGTGATGATCGTGGCCAACGACGCCACGGTGAAGGGCGGGGTCTACTATCCGCTGACGGTGAAGAAGCACCTGCGGGCCCAGGAGATCGCGCTG
>NZ_DASXNL010000067.1:0-19429 GCF_036495085.1 Phenylobacterium sp.
GCGACGACGGTCGGCAACACCAATAACAGCGCCTCGACGGCCGACCTTCGCGGCCTGGGCGCAAACCGCACGCTCACCCTGCTCAATGGCCACCGCTTCGCCGGCAGCGGCGACCTGAACACCGTCCCTCAGGACATCATCAAGAAGGTGGACGTCGTCACCGGCGGCGCCTCTGCGACCTGGGGCTCCGGCGCGGTCTCAGGCGTGGTCAACATCATTCTCGACGACAATTTCACCGGCCTCACGGTCGGCGCCGACGGCGGCGGGTCTGCCCGCAGCGATGCGAAGCGTTACGGCTTCAACGGCGCCTACGGCACGAATTTCCTCGAAGACCGCGGCCACTTCATGATCGCGGGCGAATACCTCAAGGACGAAGGGGCTTTCGATCGCCCCAGCCGGCCGCAGTTGCTCGCGCAGATCTTCCAGGACAGCACCGGCCAGCTCAGCGTGCAAGCCCCGGTCAACTACACCATCATCAACAAGGGCGGCGTGGTCATCGGCGGCAAGGCCAACCAGCAGGTCTTCAACCACGACGGCTCGTTGAGCCCGCTCGTGTTGGGATCCCCCACCGCCGGCAACTTCACCGTCGGCGGCAACGGCCAGACGATCTACGACTACGTCGCGGTCAGCTCGCCCTATCAGCGCGCCAATCTGTTCAGCCGCGGCAGTCTGGACATCAACGCCGACACCAAGGCCTGGCTCAACCTGTCCTATACCGACGTCTGGAGCAGCTTCCCCTTCTTCCCGGCCACGCCGATCTTCGCGGTCAAGACGGATAACCCGTTCCTCACGGCGGGCGCGAGAGCACAGCTGACGGCGCTCGGCGCCACCCTTCCGTTCACCGTCGGGCGCATCCTCGCCGACGTCGGGCCACAGGGCTATCTGGGCTACAAATCCGACCGTCAGACATACGACGTCTCAACCGGAATCGACGGCGGCCTGGGCCACGGCTGGACCTACAGCGCCTACTTCGGCCACGGCGAGTCGCGGACCGACGAACACCTGTCGAATCAGCAGATCACCGCCAACTTCGCGAAGGCCATCGATGCGGTGGCCGCGCCGGACGGGACCCCCATCTGCCGGGCCAACGCCGTTACGGTGACCGCCCCCGGGTGCGTGCCAATCAACCTGTTGGGATCTGGAAACATCTCTTCAGCGGCAGTCGCCTACTCTTTCGGCAGCGCCCAGCAGATCACGGCGAGCAAGCTCGACACCGCGGGCGTGGTCTTCCGGGGCCAGCCCTTCTCGACCTGGGCGGGCCCGGTCGACCTCGCCGGCGGCGCGGAATATCGGAAACAGACCCAAGCCGTCAATTTCGTCGATCCGACCTCCCTGGCGAGTGGCTTCACCTCCCTGAACTTCGCCCCAGTGGCCGGTGCTTTCACCGTCAAGGAAGGCTTTGGCGAGGTGAACGTGCCGGTACTGGACCTGCCGGAGGTGCTGCACGTGGAGGTCAACGGTGCGGCGCGTTACAGCGACTACAGCAACAGCGGCGGCATCTGGTCGTGGAAGTACGGCGCGACGGCGCGTGTGCAACAGGACCTGCTGGTGCGCAGCACCTACTCGCGCGATATCCGCTCACCGGGCGTCAGCGAACTCTACTCGACCAAGGGCACCAACATCGCCAACGCCCAGGATCCGTTCACCGGTCAGACCCAGGCGAACACCGTGAGCTTCACTGGCGGCAACGCCAATCTGGTGCCTGAGGTCAGCCACACCTTCACCGTCGGGGGCTCCTATTCGCCCCACTATATCCCCGGCCTGAGCGCCTCGATCGACTATTATGACATCGATATCGAGGACGCGATCTCCACCCTGTCGCTGCAGGACAGCCTGAATAGCTGCTACGCGAAAAATCCCAACGATCCGACCTGCGGCGGCGTGATCTCCCGGACGCCGACCGGTACGATCAATTTCGTCACCCGCACCTATCGGAACCTGGCGGACTATCGGACCCAGGGCATCGACTTCGAGGCCTCCTATGTCATGGGGCTGGATCGGTTGGTCTCCAGCTGGGAGGGCAGCCTGCGCTTCCGGTACCTGGCCAATCACGTCAGCGAAGTGCTGGTCAATGACGGAGTGCGCGTCACCCAGGTGGCCGGAGTGGTTGGCGACACCACCACCTTCGACACGCCCAAATGGCGCCAAACGGCCAGCGTCACCTATCAGTACAACGACCTGAGCGCTGACCTGCGGCTTCGCTACGTCGGCGGCGGGATCTTCAGCCAGCAGCTCGGCGCCAACGGCAAGCCGATCTCGAACAACGAAGTTGACGCCCGGACGTACACGGACATCGGCGCGCGATACAACAT
Source organism: Phenylobacterium sp. (assembly GCF_036495085.1). GTDB lineage: Bacteria > Pseudomonadota > Alphaproteobacteria > Caulobacterales > Caulobacteraceae > Phenylobacterium. The sequence goes on from NZ_DASXNL010000067.1 coordinate 2,313, forward strand.
CAAGAACGCCACCCTGTATGTCTCGATCGCCAACCTGTTCAACGTTCAGCCCCCGCTCGTGACCTACGCCTCGCCGTTCTACGACGTCATCGGGCGGTACTACTCAGGTGGCGTGAAGGTGAAGTTCTGGTGACGGCGACGGGCCAGGCGGCGGCCCCTGCCGCCGGTCCGCGCGTCGGCCACGACTGACGGAAGATATTGTAGATGGAACGGCGCTGCGTCTTGGGACGCAGCGCCGTTTCTCGTTCAGCGAACAGTTGGGCCTCCGAACCAACACATCGCCAGAGCGATCCCGTTGGCCGCGCCGGCAGGGCGGGTTCCGCGGCCCTCCGGGCGCTATCCGGCCGTCCCTCATCAGTCGCGCTTAGCCTTTGGGGGCGACACGCGGCCGCGGCGCAACGCGCCTCAGCAGCCCGACGGTTTGAAGCAGGCGAAGAACATGCCCTGTCGACGGCCGGCGGGACCCATCGGCCATCGACAGGGTCTGCGCGAACCGCGCGAGGGGCTAGGGACTCGGTGGGGCTTGGCGGGACGCCGGATCGGATCCCACGCCGTGGAGCAGCTTCGGCGGTGTGATCACCGCGATCTCCGGCGCGGGCCAGATCGTCCACCGAGCGAGCGGAGACGCCCTGGATATAGGCCTCCTGGATCACCGCCGTCAGCGCCACCTCGGCCAGCCGGCGCGGCTCCAGGAAGAACCGAAAGTGGCTATCCGTCCGGCGTATCGGGATCCGGAGCTCGACCGTCCCGGCTCCCCGTCGCGGTCTCAGTCCAAAGATCACGGATGACGCGCTACGGCGCCCTGAAGGACGCGCCTTGCGAGGGGCTCAGCTACGGCCCAGCCACACGACCGCCTGAAACACGACCGGACGCAGCCGAGGATCGACTTAAGGTGCGCTCATCAAAATGCGACCTGGATCCCTGGCGGGCCCCAGATCGCATTTCGAATTGATCTAGCTGAGTGCGGCCCGGGCGGATCAGCCAGGGCCCCGCGATCAATGAACTTCTGTGTAGACGTAGTCGTGCTGGCTATCATGGATCGTGAGCGTCCGCGCCCCGTTCCGAGCGCCGATCAGGGCGTCGACGCCGATGGCGCCGGGGGCGATCGACACCAGAGAGGTGCTGCCGTCGGCGTTCTTGCGCGTCGCGACCGGGCCTTCGATGAAGCCGGCCTTGACCCATTTGGCGCCGTTGCGTTCACCGATGGTGATCGTGTTGCCAAGCTCGGGGTCGCGGTACTTCGCCGCCAAGTCCGCGAGCAGCGCCGGATCGCCAGGCAGCGTCAGCTTTGCGCGCCGGGCCTTGGCCTGCACCTTTTGCCGCGCCGCGGCGGATGCCACCTCTTTCGCCGCTTCAGGCTTGCCGTCGTAGACGACCTCCATGAGCCGGCGCAAGAACGGGGCCAGCATAGCCGGGCCGGAATCGGCGTTGGTCAGGATCACCGCGCCGATGCCCGTTCCGGGCAGGACCCACCAGTCGCTGTGGAAGCCCTGCAAGGTCCCTCCGTGCGTGACGACCTCAACACCTGAGATGACCTCATCCATCAGGCCCATGCCATACCAGGAGTCCTCGCCCGTGGGCACGCCGCGCTTGCGCCGCTCGAGGATGTTGGCCTCGCTCACCAGCCGCTTACCCTCCGGCGTCACCCCCTTCGACAATTCGAGCTGGGCGTAACGCGCCATGTCCGCAGCGCTCGACCATGCGCCGCCGGCGGGCCGATAGGGGACGATCAGGTGGTTGAAGTGGTTCGGCATCTCGACCATCCGGCCGTCGACGTCGAAGCCATGCGGCCGCGCCCAGTCACCGCTTTCGCCGATCTTGAAGTCGAAGGTCGTGTCATGCATCCCCAGCGGTCCGAAGACGCGGGTCTGCATGGCCTTGTCATAAGCGGATGCGAGTTCGAGCTTCGGATAGGCGAGCGAACCACCCACAAAACCGGCGGCCGCCGCCATCAGATTGCTGTACTGGTAGAGCTCCCCGAAGGTGCTGGTCGGCTGGGTTTCCGACAACTGCCGGAAGGTGTCGGTCGGCGGCAAGCCGCTATCGGCCAGAATGAAGGCGTAGTCCCGTCGCGGCATGCCCGTGCAGGCGCAGACCAGATGCCGCACAAGGGTCGACTTCGTGGTCGCGTCGCTGCCCAGCCGGAACGAGGGATAGAGATCGGTGACCTTCTGGTCCCAACGCAGTTTCCCTTCATCGGCCAGGATCGACAGCAGCAGCGTCGACATCCCCTTTGTGTTGGAGGCGATCATGAACTTCGTGTGGGCGTCGACGGGCTCGGGATGTCCCAACTCGCGCACGCCGTAGCCGCCCTCGTAGACGACCTTGCCCTGGTCGATCAGAGCGATCCCCACGCCGGGCACGTCCAAAGCCTTGGCGGATTCGGCGACGAAATCACGCAGGGCCTGAATCCGCTCAGGCGTCAGATGGTGCGGCGTCTTGCCGGCGAAGGTCTCGCGGACATATCCGGCGGGCCGCAGGCTACGTTCGATCAGCGCCGCGGCGGCGGAGCGCTTGTTCATGGTGGATTCCGCGCCGTCGATGATCACGACGGTCCAGGATTTCCCGCTCCGCATGGCGAGAGCCGAGACCGCCGCGCGTTCGCTGGGCGAGGTTTCATAGGAGATGCTCACGCGCTCGTCCCAGCCGTCCCCGGCCGCGCCCGGCGTCGACAGCCGCACGGGCCGCACGGCGTTCGGCTTGTAGAGCGACCAGGCCTTCGCGGCGGCCGCCTGGGCGGTCGCGGCGTCGCCTGCGTCAACGACAGCGATGCTCAGGTTCTGCTCCGGCGAGACAAGGATCGTCGCCGCGCCCTGGACGCTAACCGCCCAATCCTTGGGCTGTGTGTAAGCAAGGCCGGATGCGGTCTTCCCGGGCGTGTCGGCTGCGGCCCCGGCCTGCGCAAATGAGGCCGTCGGCAGGCTCAGCAACGCGCCCGCCATCAGGAGCTTCAGGGCTAACCGCTTCATGGATCGCTGACCCTTTGTTCAATTGGCGAAAACCGCCTGTCCAGCCGAAGACCTGAACTCGCCTCGATCGACTCGGCGGAGCGGTCTTTGAGATATCTAGTTTAGAAAAGGCTTTGCAAAAGTGGAAATGTCAACATGACGGTCGCGGAGACTGGCTGACGCCTCACCCTGCCCTTCAATGATTCGCCCCGCTCCGAGAAGCGAGCGGAGGGCGGGGTTTTCCCTGGCGCAGCAGGTGGACGACTGTCCAAGGCGCTCGGGCGCCGAGAAGTATCTCGATGTGAAATTCACTTTCCACATACGCAAGTTTTCCTTGCGTCCCCTTTGAAAGGATCGCTTGATCGGATCGGGCTCGACGTCAGACGAATAGACAGGGCCGAGGTCGGTGCGGCCACCGGGGTTCGACGGCCAGCCATCCTTTGAACCTTGGGGTGATGCGCGTGGGTAAGTCTTGGCGTTGGGCGTCCGCAGCGGCGCTGGCATCGGTCGGCGTGCTGGCGTCGGGTCCGCTGTCCAAGGGCCTGGCGGCCGAAGCGTCCCCAACGGCCGAGCCAGCCCAAAAGCAGGACGAGGCCTACACCGCCCTGATCAAGCAGCATCTCGTCGATCCGCGCATCACCACCGAGTTGGTCGACCACATGCCGGCCTCGGACACCGTCCCCTCGCCGCTGAAGTTCTTCGGCCGCATCCCGGGCACGCCGGGCGAACTGACCTACGCCAAGGATATCGAGCGCTACTACCAGGAACTGGCCAAGACCTCGCCGCGGGTGAAGTTCTGGAAAATGGGGACCACCGAGGAAGGACGCGATCAGTTCGTCATCGCGATCGCCGACGAGGCGACACTCAAGAACCTCGACGTGAACAAGGCCGCGCTGGCCGCGCTCGGAGATCCACGCAGGACCTCTCCGGCAGAAGCCGAACGGCTCATCAAGTCCGCCAAGCCCCTCTATTGGATCACGGCCGGCATCCACTCGACAGAGACCGGCGGCCCGGAAATGCTGATCGAGCTGGCCTATCGCCTGGCGGTCGAGGAGACCCCTTTCATCCAGCAGATCCGCAACAACGAGATCGTCTTCATGACGCCGGTGGTTGAGGTCGACGGTCGCGAGAAAGTGGTCGACACGTACTACTATGGAAAGAAGACCGGTAAGCCGAAGCCACCGCCGATGTACTGGGGCAAGTACGTGGCGCACGACGATAATCGCGATGGCATGGGCCAATATCTGAAGCTGACCCAGACCATCACCGCAGGCGTGCTCGAGTGGCATCCGACAGTGCTGCACGACCTGCACGAGGCGCAGTCCTACCTCTATGTCTCCACCGGCACCGGCCCGTACAATCCTTCACTCGATCCGGTGGCCACCGACGAGTGGTGGCTACTGGCCGAAACCGAACTCGGCGAGATGGCCAAGCGGAAGGTGCCCGGGGTCTTCACCTACGGCTTTTACGATGGCTGGGTCCCCAACTACCTCTTCTGGATCGCCAACACCCATAACTCCTTCGGCCGGTTCTATGAGGTGCAGAGCTATGGCCCCGACATCCAGAAGGACCTGAAGCTCCCGCCCACCACGACAAGTCGTGAATGGTATCGGCAGAACCCGCCCCTGCCCTCGATCGCCTGGGGTCCGCGCAACAACACCAACATCCAGGAATCGGCGCTGCTGTTCGCGTTGAACCGCGTCGCCAAGGACCGCGAGCTTTATCTCGAGACCTACTGGATCAAGAGCCAACGCTCTGTGGACGGCGGCAAGACCGGCGCGGTCAACGCCTGGGTGATCCCCAACGAGCAGACGGCCACGCTCAATGTCATCGACATGATCAACGACCTGCGTCACCAGGGCCTGGAGGTCAGCGTAGCCGATGCCAGCTTCACCGCCGGCGGCGTGAAGGTCGCGCAAGGCGACTATGTGATCCGCGCCGACCAGCCCTACCGCACGCTCGCCGACATGTATTTCGCCCTGCAGAACTACCCGGCCGCCAATCCGCAGCCCTACGACGATACGGGCTGGACGATGCAGCTGATGCGCAACGTGACGCTGAAGCCGGTGCACGACACGGCCATTCTGACCCAGCCAATGACGCTGCTTACCGGCGACGTCGCCCCACAGGGCGCAATCGGAGGCGCCGGCTCGACGGTTCTCGTCAACCACACCGGCGACAACGAATTGGTCAGCTTCCGCTTCCGCCTGAAGGACGTGAAAATGCTGGCCGCCGAAAAGGCCTTCGAGGTCGGGGGCAAAAAGTACGCCGCAGGGACCTTCATCATCCCCAACGCGCCTGCGTCCAGCAAAGCGCGGGCGGCGGTGGAAAAAGCCGCCGCGGAGCTCGGTCTGAAGGGCGAGGCCGTGGCCGCCGCCCCCGACGTCAAGACCCACGCCCTGACGATCCCGCGGATCGGCTACCTGCACGCCTGGTTGAACACGCAGGATGAGGGCTGGTGGCGCGCCGCGTTCGACCACTATGGCGTGCCATACACCTACCTGGCCGACAACAAGGTGCGCCTGGAGGACCTGCGCAAACGCTTCGATGTCATCATCTATCCAAGCGCCGGATCCAGCGCCCGCGATCAGATGATGGGCATCGCCATGAACGGCGATGTGCCGATCCCCTACAAGAAGACTGCGCTCACCCCGAACCTTGGCGCGGTCGATTCCTCCGACGACATCCGCGGCGGCCTGGGCATCGACGGCCTCGCGCAGCTGAAGAAATTCGTCGAGGCCGGCGGCGTCCTGATCGGCGACGGCACGACGGTGGAGATGCTGGCGACCTACGGCCTGGCGGCCGGCGTCAGCACCTCCACCCCGGCCGGGCTCTATACCAAGGGCGCCATCCTGCGCGGCCAGTTCACCGATCAGGCGAGCCCGATCACCTATGGCTACGCCGGCAAGGAATTGCCGATCTATTTCTCAGAGGCGCCGGTCGTGACGGTAGCGACGGGCGGCGGCTTTGGCGGCGGCGGGGCGGCCGGCGGGTCTGGCGCGAACGTGGCGCAGAACGTAACGCCCAACGCGGTTCCGGTCCGCCTTTCGCCGTGGACCGGCTCGGACCCTGCTGCAACGCCTGCAGAGGAAGACCGCCACGAAGCCGCGCCGGCCGAACCCGGCGCGCCCCGGCGACGCTCCTTCGGCGCCGAACCCACGCAGTTTCCCCGGACCGTCATGCAGTTCCCGGCCCAGGCCGATCGCATCCTCTTGAGCGGCATGCTGAACGGTGGCGGCGCGCTGACGCACAAGGCGCTGATCGTCGATGTGCCCGACCGCAAGGGACATTGGGTGATGTTCGCCCTGCGGCCGTTTTGGCGGTGGCAGACGCAAGGCAGCTATTCGCTCGCCTTCAACGCCATTCTCAACTGGGACCACCTCGACGCCGGAACCCCGCCAATCCCGGCGCCGGCCGCCGCGCCCGCAAAGGCCGGGCAATAAATCAAGGACCACTGCCTCTCCGTCGGCGGGCCGTGCGACGGACGGACGATTTTTGAAGGAAACGCGAATGTTCAAACACACCCTCCTCGCCTTTGTCGCCGGCATGGCGATGATCAGTGCTCTGGACGCGACCGCGGCGCCTAGCGCCCCCGCGAGCCCGCCGGCGAGGTTGGAGGCGTTCCTCGACTACCCCTTCATCAACGGGCTCACCGCCTCGGAGTCCGGAAATCGGATCGCGTGGACCGAGACCCGCAAGGGCCGTCGGAACGTCTGGATCGCCGAGGCCCCGGACTTCCATCCGCGCCGTCTGACGGACGGAACCGCAGACGATGGCATGGAGCTCGCGGAGCTCAATTTCTCGCCCGATGGCAAGATACTGGTCTGGTCGCGGGGCGGTGGTGAGGGCAACGGCTGGTCAATCGGCATGCCGCCGCCCAATCCGGCCTCAGCGGTCGAGCAGCCGCACAAGGCGGTCTGGGCCTCCGTGGCCGGCGGCGCGCCGGTGCTGGTGGCGCCGGACGGCGAAGAGGCCACAGTCTCCTCCAAGGGCCAGCTGGCCTACCTGAAGGACGGCCAGGTCTGGACCGCCGACGTCACGGGCAAGGAAAAGCCGAAAAGGCTGTTCTACGATCGCGGCCGGGCGGGCCAGTTGGCGTGGTCCCCGGACGGGACCCGGCTGGCCTTCGTCTCGCGTCGGGGAGATCACAGCTTCATCGGCGTCTACAGCGGTCCCGACCATCCGTTGACCTGGATGGCGCCCGCAACCGCTTTCGATGGCAACCCCGTCTGGTCGCCGGACGGCCGGCGCATCGCCTTCTCCCGGATGGCAGGCGTCGCAGGGCCATTGGCCTCACCCCTGGTTGAAGCGCCCAACCCTTTCTCGATCTGGGTCGCCTCGGCCAATGACGGCGCGGGTAGCGCGGTCTGGCATAGCCCCACCAACCTGAACGGATCCTTCCCGCAGGTTCCCGACGGCCTCTTCCTCATGTGGGGCGCGGGCGACCGCCTGACTTTCCGGGCCGAGATGGATGGCTGGCCCCACCTCTACTCGCTCCCGGCCGCGGGCGGCGAGGCCACCCTGCTGACCCCAGGCGCCTTCATGGTCGAGCACGTCTCGATGACGCCCGATCACCGCGCCCTGCTGTTCAGCGCCAACACCGGGTCTGCGGAGGGCGACATCGACAGGCGGCACCTCTTCCGGGTGGCGATCGACCACCCAGGCCCCACGCCCCTGACGCCCGGAACGAATCTCGAGTGGACGCCGGCGGCCCTTGGCGATGGGCGGATCGCCTATGTCTCATCGACCCCCAATTCGACCATGCGCGTCACCGTTTCAGGCGCGGACGGACACGGCGCGCAGCCGTTGACGCCGCCGCAGGCCGAGTACGCCGCCAACGCCTTGGTCGCGCCAAAGCCCGTCACCTTCACCGCCGCCGACGGCCTTCTGGTCCACGGCCAGCTCTTCCTGCCGCCCGCGAGCAAGTCGAAGCATCCCGCGCTGATCTTCGTGCATGGCGGCCCGCCGCGGCAGATGCTGCTCGGCTGGTCCTACATGGACTATTACACCCACGCCTATGCGATGAACCAATACCTGGCCTCGCGCGGCTTCGTGGTGCTGTCGGTCAATTATCGCCTCGGCATCGGCTATGGGCGCGCCTTCCAGCATGCCGACAAGGGCGGCCTGGCCGGCAATTCCGAGTACCAGGACGTCGTGGCCGGCGCGCGGTTCCTGCAGGCCATGCCCCAGGTCGATCCCGCCCGCCTCGGCATCTGGGGCGGATCCTATGGCGGCCTCCTGACGGCGCAGGCCTTGGCGCGCAACAGCGACATCTTCAAAGCCGGCGTCGACTTCCACGGCGTGCACGACTGGTCGCTGACCCCCGGCATCGCCAGCCGCGCGCAGCGATACGAACAGGGCGACCACGACGCGATGATGAAGAGCGCCTTCGACAGCTCACCGGAAGCCGCCATCGCGGGATGGAAGTCTCCGGTCCTGCTGATCCACGGCGACGACGACCGCAACGTCCGCTTCGATCAGACCACGGACATTGCCCGACGGCTGGCGGCTCAGAATACTCCCTTCGAGGAGTTGATCCTGCCCAACGAGATCCACGGGTTCCTGCGCTACGACAGCTGGTTGAAGGCCGATACCGCCACGGTTCGTTTCCTGGAAGACAAGCTGAAGCCGTGATCCGCTAACTCAGGGGCGGCGCCAGGCTGGCGCCGCCTTCAGGGATTGGGGATCACCGAGAATTCCAGGAATGATCCGCGTCCCGGCGCGTGATGAACAACGTTTCGCGCCACCACCGTCTTCGTCTCAGTGACGTTGTCGCCCCCAGTGTTCAGGTTGCGCGCGAACTTCGGGAAGTCCGATGAGGTGACCTCGACCCGGATCCGATGGCCCTTGTCGAAGCGAATGCCCGTGGTCATCGGCGTGAGATCCAGCCGATAGGTTTCACCGGGCTTCATCCGCTCGTCGTGGTCCATGCCGTGGCGGTAGCGGGCCCGCAGGATGGTGTCGCCGATGATGTAGGCCGTCCCATCGGGCGCGACGTCGACGAGCTTCACCGCAAAGTCGGTGTCCTTGGCGTCGGATGAGACGAAGAGCACCGGCTTCACCCAGCCGGCCACGTCCACCGGCGAGGTCAGCGGGTCGCTGGTGTAGACCAGGACGTCCTGCCGGGCCTCGATGATCCGCTGATCGAAGGCGCCGGCCGTCACCATGCCACCGTTGCAGCAGTCTCCGCCGCCGATGGTCTGGACGGGGTTCAGCGGGTCATAGCTGAAATGATCGGAAGGCTCGCCGGACGCCGGCGGCGAGGCGGAAAGTCTGCCGTCGCCGTAGAGGCTGTTGGCCTGTCCCTGGCTGTGCAGGTAGAGCCGAAGCGGAGCCGCCGCCTTCGGCGGCCATTCTCCAGCCGTGCGCCACTTGTTCTCGCCCATCATGTAGTAGCGCACATGCGGGGTCGTCGCCGGGAACGCCGCGGCGTCGGGCTTCAGCCAACGGTCGAACCAGCTGAAGATGGCGCCGTCGGTGTCGAAGCTGGTGTCGCCCATGTTCCGCTCACCGACGACGGTGTCCGGACCCAGGTTGAAGTACTGGCAGTGGGGCGTGGGCGCGATCACCGCATACTGGTTCCGGCCGGCCGGCGTATCCCCGCCCGCCTTCTGCGCGTGGTTGAAGAGCGCCATGTTCGGTCCGATCGACACGTCGTACCAGGCGTTGAACCACAGGGTCGGAACGTTCCAGCCTTCGTTGTCGTGATAGAGGCCACCCTTAAACCACCCCGGATCACCCGGCTTTCGGACGATGAACTGCTCATAGGTGGCGGGCGGCTCGCCCAGGCCGGTGAGCATGTCAATCATCGGCAGGTGACGGATGCGCTTGGGCCAATCGACCTTGGGCTTGGCGGCGCCCAGGTCGTTGTAGGTTCCGATGTGCGCACGGGTCTCCTGGTCCAGGCCCGCGGGAAGGGTCGGCCGGAGGGGATTGTCGACGCCGTAGAGCCAGGCGATGAACAGCGTGCGTGGCACGCCGCCGGTGTACCAGTTGCCCTGTTCCTCAAAGGGCCCGACGCGGCCGATCCCGGCGCCGGCCGACATGGCCACCATGGCGGCGTGGGCCGGGTGCTTTTGACCCGCCAGCGCCAACTGCCATTCCGCCGATGAAGAGCACCCGAGCGTGCCTACCTTGTGGTTCGACCATGGTTGTTGAGCGATCCAGGTCAGGGCGTCGTAGCCGTCCGTCCGCGGGTAGCCGAGGATCTCGAATTTTCCCTCCGAGAAATATCGCCCGCGCTCGTTCTGGATCACGAAGGCATAGCCGTGGGTCACCGCTTCCACGGCCAGGTGCAGCAGCGATCCCTCGACCTTGTTGTAGTCGTACGGCGTGCGCCAGAAGATGGTCGGCAGCGGGCCTTTGGCGTCCTTCGGGAGGTAGACGTCGGTCGCCAGGCCGACCCCGTCGCGCATCGGGACCAGCAGCTTGGATTGGACCGTTGCGCTCTTGGCCAAGGTCGCGTGGAGGGCCGCGGCGCTGTAGTTGTTGAAGTCCGGCTGTTGTGCCGCCACGCCGGCTGACGACAGCAGCGCCGCAATCGCCGCGGTCGCGACCAATCCCCTGAGATTTCGCATTGCCGCCTTCCCTCCCTCGCCCCGCGGCGTTGACGACGCCGCGCCCGCCGCTGCTCTGGCGCGAAAGCAGCTTCACGAATGAGCGCGGCGCATGCAATGGTGAATTTTCAAATTTGGCAAATTGAAAAATGGGAGTTGAGATGGGGGGCAAACGCTCTGGGAAGACCGTCGGCGGGCTCGCCGTCACGGCTCTCGTTCTGGGGCTGGCCGCCGCAAGGCCGGCCTCCGCGGACCCGGCGTCCGATGCCGCCCGCCTCGACCGGATCCTCACCCAGACGCCGCTGATCGACGGCCACAACGATCTGCCGTGGGAGCTTCGTGAACGGTTCGCCGACAAGGCGGCGGCGATCGACCTGCAGCACGGCGCCGGCGCCCTGATGACCGACATTCCCCGACTGCACAAAGGGCGTGTCGGCGGTCAGTTCTGGTCGGTCTTCATCCCGGTGGAGATCCAAGGGCCGCTCGCCGTCCAGGTGACGATCGAGCAGATCGATCTCGTGAAGGCGCTTGCCGAGCGCTATCCAGCCGACCTGGAAATGGCCTACACCGCCGCCGACGTGGCGCGCATCCACAAGGCCGGGCGCGTCGCTTCTCTGATCGGCATCGAGGGCGGCCACCAGATCAACGACTCATTGCCAACGCTGCGCCAGATGTACGCGCTCGGCGCGCGCTACATGACGCTGACCCACACCAAAAACACCGCCTGGGCGGATTCGGCCACCGACAGGCCCGCCCACCATGGCCTGACACCTTTTGGCCGTGAGGTGGTGCGCGAGATGAACCGGCTGGGGATGCTGGTGGATCTCGCTCACGTCTCCGAGGAGACGATGAAGGACGCCCTTCAGACGTCGCGGGCGCCGGTGATCTTCTCGCACTCTTCGGCCAGAGCGCTGGTGGACAACGCCCGCAACGTGTCCGATGACGTGCTGCGCCTGGTCGCCAAGAACGGCGGCGTGGTCATGATCAACTTCTATCCCGGGGTCGATTCCGACGCGCGGTTCCGCTGGACGGCCGAACGCGCCGGCGAGCAAGCGCGGCTCAATGCGCCCACCTTCGGCATCGATCTGGGCCAGCCTGAGAAAGCCGGCGCGGCCTTGAAGGCCTGGGTGCAGGCCCATCCGGAGCCGGCGGTGACCATCGCCGACGTCGCCGACCATATCGAACATGTGCGCGCCATCGCCGGCGTGGATCATGTGGGCCTCGGATCCGATTTCGACGGCATCCCGGAAGCTGTTTCCGGCCTGAGTTCGGTCGACCAATTCCCGGCGCTGTTGGCGGAGTTGATGCGTCGCGGCTGGACCGACGCCGACATCGCCAAGGTCGCCGGCGGCAACGTCCTTCGCGCCATGGCCGAAGCCGAGCGCGTCTCAGTCCAGCTTCAGGCCCAGGAGCAACCGTCCACGGCGACGCTGGCGGGCCTGGATGGACCTCAGCTCGGGCCTGACGCGCCCGGCGCCGGCCGGCGCACCCGCTAGCAGCCCTCCGTACATCAAGGAAAAATGACGTGAGCGAAAAGACCAGCTGGTTCCAACGGTGGCTTCTTCCGGGGCTGGCCTTCAAGGCGGTGGTCATCGGCGGCGGCTACGCCACGGGACGGGAACTGGCGTCCTACTTCCTGCCTAGCGGACCGCGCGGCGGGCTCTACGCCATGCTGCTGGCGACGGCGATCTGGAGCACGGTCTGCGCGGTCACCTTCCTCTTCGCCCTGCGCACCTCGAGCCTGGATTACCGGACCTTCTTCAAGAACCTCCTGGGCCGGTTCTGGCCGGTCTATGAGGTCGCCTATCTGGCGGCGCTTGTGGTTATCCTGGCCGCCTTCGCCGCGGCGGCCGGCGCGATCGCCCAGGCGGTGTTCGGCCTGCCGCCGATCGCCGGCGCCCTGGCGCTGATGGCCCTGATCACCCTCGTCGCGGCATTTGGAAACGACTCCGTCGAGCGGCTGTTCAAATATGTCTCGTTCCTGCTCTACGGCACCTACGCTGTCTTCCTGATCCTGTCGTTGCTGAAGTTCGGCGGCCGGATCGGAACGGCCTTCGCCGCCGACACGCCCACCACCGGCTGGCCCCTCGGCGGCCTTACCTACGCCGGCTACAACATCATCGGCGCGATCATCATCCTGCCGGTCACCCGCCACCTGACCTCGCGCAAGGACGCCATTATTGCAGGCGCTCTGGCCGGGCCGCTGGCCATGGCGCCGGCCGTCCTGTTCTTCATCGTCATGGCGGGCTTCTACCCGGCGATCCAACAGCAGGTGCTGCCGTCTGACTTCCTGCTGGGTCAGTTGGGCCTCCCGGCCTTCCGCATCCTCTTCCAGGTCATGATCTTCGCCGCTTTGCTGGAAAGCGGGACCGGCGGCGTCCACGCCATCAACGAACGGATCGCCCAGGCCTATCGGCGCGGCGATGAGCGGACCTTCACCAAGCCCATGCGCCTGGCGGTGACGGTGGCGATCCTCGCCGGCTCGGTGTTCGTCGCCGACCGCGTCGGTCTCGTGTCGCTGATCGCCAACGGCTACCGCTATCTGTCCTACGTGCTGCTGGCGATCTATGTGGCGCCGCTGCTGACCTTCGGGATCTGGCAGCTGTCACGACCAGTCAGAGCGTCTGAACAGTTGCAGCCGGGCGGCGTCGCCCCGTGACTCAACGGCGATAAGCCGGCGCCGTCCTTGGACGGCGCCGAGGCTATCAGGACGCGCTTGCAACCCACCTGAAGCCCCATCCTGTCCAGGTCGTGACCTTCGCGGGACGGGCTGCGTCCACGCCATCAACAAGCGCATCGCCCAGGCCTATTGGCGCAGCGACCAGGGGACCTTCACCAAACTCATGCGCCTGGGGGTGACGGTGGCGATCTTCTCAGGCTCGGGTGTTCGTCGCCGACCCCGCCGGCCTCGTGTCGCTGATCGCCAACGGGTACAGGTGGCGTCCTACGTGCTGTCGGCGATCTGTGTGGCGCCGCTGCTGACCTTCCAGGCCTGGCGGCTGCCACGACCAGTGAGAACAGTTGCAGCCGGACGGCATCGCCACCCCGTGACTCAACGTCGATAAGCCGGCGCCGTCCGGAAAATGGACGGCGCCGAGGCTATCAGGACCCGCTCGCAACCTTCTTGAAGTCCAGATCCTGGAAATCGAAGCTGAAGTCGGTGGTCGGCGACAGCGGGGCCATGGTCATGCCGCTGACCGCGCCATCGAGCCCCGTGCGGAAGTTCACCAGGGCGTCGGCCATCAGGCTCCGGTTGTCCCAGCGCACCGCGAAGACGTTGCCCTTCATCGCCTGCAGGTCGCCCTGCATGTCGGTGGTGCGACTGAACACCAGGCGCAGCTTATCGCCCACCTTCTTGACCGTCACATCGCCACGCCAGGCGTCGTGATAGAGACCTGCGTAGGCGTCCAGCGGCAAGAACGCCTGGCCTCCCGCCGTCTTGATCGCGGCCTCGGCGTCGCGATCCGCCGCCTCCGCTCGCTTGATCTGCTCGGCCCCGCGCGCCTTCAGGACCGCCACCCAATCGCTAGGCGGCTGGTGAAGGAAGGCGTCGAGCAGGGTCTGCATCATCGCCGACATAGCCGCGCCGCTTTGTTGGTTGGTGAGCACGACAACACCAACGTGTTGCTCCGGCAGCAAGGACACATAGCTCACCATGCCGATCAGTCCGCCGGTGTGGGTGACGCGCAAGGCGCCGTCATAGTCCTCGATGAACCAGCCCAGGCCATAGTTGCGGAACCGCGTCTGGGGGTTCGTGGCCGAGGTGGAAACGGGGACTATGGTCTGCGGTGTCCACATCTCCTTGTGCCGGGCGATGCTGAAGAGTGTCGAGCCGTCCGGCAGCTGACCGCCGGCCAGCTGCAGGTTGGCCCACGCAGCCATGCCGTTGGCGTTGCACTGGATCGAGCCCGCCGGGTCGTAGGCGGTGCTGGGATCCGGCGCGACCTCGGCCAGCTTGCCGTCGATGACCACATGGGGCGCCGCCACGTTGTGGTTGGCGCCGGTCAGCGTCAGGGTCGCTGCACAACCGGTTCCGAGCCGATCCAGAATCTTGGTCTGTACGAACTGCTCCCAACTGATCCCGGTGATCTTCGGGATCAGCTCGCCTGCCACGATGTAGAGGAGGTTGTCGTAGGCGTACTTGGACCTGAAGCTGGAGGCTGGCGGCAGATAGCGCAGGTTATGGATGATCTCCGCCCGCGTGAAATCGCTGGGTGGGAACAACATCAGATCGCCTGACCCGAGGCCCAGGCCGCTGCGATGGCTGAGCAGATCGCGCACCGTCAGCTCGCGCGTGACGTAAGGATCGTAGAGCCGGAAGCCAGGCAGGAGGTCAGTGACCTTATCGTCCCAATGCAGCTTGCCCTCGTCCACCAGCATCGACAGCGCCGCCACGGTGAAGGCCTTGGTGTTTGACCCGATGCCGAACAAGGTCTCGGAGTCGGCCTTGTCGGGCTTTGTAAGCGCCCGAACGCCGTAGCCCTTGGAGAACAGCACCTTTCCGTCCTTGACGATCGCCACCGACATGCCCGGCACCGAAAAGGTCTGTTGAATCCGTGCCGCGAGCCGATCGATATCCTGCGGCTGCGCTCCAGGCGGCAGGCTGGGCGCCGCGACCGGCGCCGCCCAACCGGGCGATGCCAGAGCGAGCCCCAGCACGCAGGCCAGCGTCCCGCCGGCGAGGCGCCGGCCCATCGTCGATGCTGTGCGAAGAACGTCCATGGTGATCCTACGCTCTCGGGGCCTAGCGCTTCGCCGGCTCGGACTGCAGATGCCGGGCGAAGAAGTCGTCGGTTGCGTGGAAGAACCTGGTCCAGGAGGCTCCGCGGAGCAGGTCATGAATCTCGTCGGGCAGGACGATCTGCTCGAACTCGACGTTGTGCTGACGCAAGGCCTGGATGAGTTCCACCGTCTGGGAGAACGGGACATTGCGGTCATCGTCGGCATGGACGAGCAGAACCGGCGACTTCCACTTGTCGATGGCGCCCATCGGGGAGGACTGGACGGCAAGCTCCATGGCGGCCTTGTCCGATCCCGGACCGTAACGGCCCATGGCGCTCCAGTCGTGCACGCCTGCGTAGTCGACGCCCGCGGCCAACAGGTCGGAATGGCGCGAAAGGCCCAGCGCCGTCATCAGCCCACCGTAGCTTCCCCCCCAGATGCCGATGCGCGAAGCGTCGACGTCAGGCCGTGAGCCCAGGTATTTCGCGGCGCCCACGATGTCGTTGTCCTCGCTCGCGCCCTTGGCTCCGAAATTCTTCGCTTCGCGGAAATCGAGGCCATAGCCCGAGCCGCCGCGGTAGTTGACCGAGAGCACGACGTAGCCCTCGTTCGCGAGGTACTGGTTCAGCCCGTACATGTAGGCGTAGGCGTCCATCGGGTGCCAGCCGAGGAGCATCTGGCGCGTCGGACCGCCGTGGAAGAAGAGGATTGCCGGCCCACGCGCGGCGTGTCCCGGCGGCGGTAGGAACAGCTGGCCGTGGACCTTCACGCCGTCCGGCGAATCGAAGACCACCTGCTTCGGCTCGACGAGCCGGGCCGCCGGGAATTCGGCCGGCAGGGCCGCGGGCGCGAGCTCGGTCGCCTGGCCCGAGGCAGTGAGCGTAACCGGCCACATCGGCTTACGCCAATCGCCGTGCAGGGCGACCACCTGGCCGCCGCTGGTCACGACAGGGCCGTCCTCTACCGTCGCGCCGCGTGTCACCTGGCGAGGCGTCGTGGCGCGGGGCGCCAACTCCCAGATGTGCCGGTGATCGATGTCGCCCTCGTTGGAGGAATAGACGATCCGCTTATGGTCGGCGCCGAGGTTGGCGCTAAACACCTCGAAATCTCCGTGGGTAAGCTGGGTCGGCGCACCGCCCGCCGGCGAGATCGAATAGAGCTGCATCCAGCCGCTGCGCTCCCACGGGAAGACCAGCCGGTCGTCGGCCGTCCACATCAACGTCTTCTCGACTTCAAGCGAATGGAAAGCGCTTCCGGGGCCGGGGTTCGCCGTCCAGATGGTCCTCGCAGCGCCGGTGACGGCGTCGCCAACCACCAGCGACCAAGGCTGGGCCTCACGGCTGTCGGCGAAAGCGCCCACATGGCCGGTGGCGATGCGCACGAAGGCGACGCTTCGCCCATCTGGAGACCAGGTCGGCCACATATCCCGATCAACGCTCGGGCCGAGCCAGGTGATGGCCTTGGCGACGACGTCGTAGACGCCGACGAGGCTATGGTCGCCGCGCGAACTCACGAAGGCCAGCCGCGCGCCATCCGGCGACCAGGCGAGTTGGCCGCTGCGCCCGCGATCATGAATCAGCTGCGTCGGCTGCCCGCCGGCCGCAAGCGGAGCCACCCAGATCTGATCAGCCTGGATGTAAGCCACGACGTCTCCGCGGGGAGACGTCGCGGCGGAGTGCCCGGGGCCGATACGCCGCGGCTCGGCGCCATCGACCGATGCGACCCAGATCTCTTGCCCAACCGCGCCGGAAGGTTTGCTCAGGGTGTTCACCGGACCGCCGCCCTCCAGGCTGCCGCCCCGCGAATAGACGACCTGGCGGCCATCGGGGGTCCAGTCCAGTTCGCCAAGATCGACGCCTTCGTCGCCCACGTAGGCGCTGATCGGGCGCGC
>NZ_DASXNL010000068.1:0-41150 GCF_036495085.1 Phenylobacterium sp.
GGGAGCTCTGCACCCGTGGCTACTCGGTGATGCTGGGCTACTGGGAAGACCCCGACCGGACCGCCGAGGCGCTGGACGCCAGCGGCTGGATGCACACGGGCGACCTCGCGACCCTCGACGCCGACGGCTGCGGCAACATCGTGGGCCGGATCAAGGACATGGTCATCCGCGGCGGCGAGAACGTCTATCCGCGCGAGATCGAGGCATACCTCTACCGCCATCCGGCGATCGCCGACGTGCAGGTGATCGGCGTGCCAGACGTCAAGTACGGCGAGGAGCTCTGCGCCTGGATCGTGCTGAAGCCCGGTGCGGCGTTGACGGCGGAGGCGGTGCGCGAGTTCTGCCAGGGCCAGATCGCCCACTACAAGATTCCACGCCATATCCGTTTCGTGGAAGGCTTTCCCACCACGGTCACAGGCAAGGTGCAAAAGTTCGCCATGCGCGAGGCGATGATTGCGGAATTGAACCTTGTGCTGGAAAAGACCGCATGAGGAAGCTCAAGAGCGCCGTCGACACCGCCTCCAAGGCCTACGCCGCCAACGCCAAGCTGAACCGCGCGCTCGCCGCGGAACTGCACGAACGCGCCGGCAGGGCCGCGCTCGGCGGCCCGGCGGAGAGCCGCAAGCGCCACACCGGCCGCGGCAAGCTTTTGCCGCGAGACCGCGTCATGCGCCTGCTGGACGCCGGCTCGCCGTTTCTCGAGGTGGGCCAGCTTGCCGCATTCGGCCTCTACGGCGACGAGGCGCCGGCCGCCGGCCTGATCACCGGGATCGGCCGCGTTTCGGGCCGCGAGGTGATGATCGTCGCCAACGACGCCACGGTGAAGGGCGGGGTCTACTATCCGCTGACGGTGAAGAAGCACCTGCGGGCCCAGGAGATCGCGCTGCAGAACCGCCTGCCCTGCGTCTATCTGGTCGACAGCGGCGGGGCGAACCTTCCCTACCAGGCCGAGGTCTTTCCCGACCGCGACCACTTCGGGCGGATCTTCTTCAACCAGGCGCGGATGAGCGCCGAGGGCCTGGCGCAGATCGCCTGCGTGATGGGCTCGTGCACCGCCGGCGGGGCCTATGTGCCGGCGATGAGCGACGAGACGGTGATCGTCCGCGGCCAGGGCACGATCTTCCTGGGCGGTCCGCCGCTGGTGAAGGCCGCCACCGGCGAGGTGATCTCGGCCGAGGAACTCGGCGGGGCCGACACCCACGCGCGCCGCTCCGGCGTGGTCGACCACGTGGCCAACGACGACGAGCACGCGCTGGCCATCGTGCGCAACATCGTGGCCAACCTGAACACCCGAAAGCGCCTCGACATGGACCTGGCCGAGCCGCGCGCGCCGGCCTTCGATCCGCAGGAGCTCTACGGCATCGTGCCGGCCGACGTGCGCGCGCCCTACGATGTCCGCGAGGTCATCGCCCGCATCGTCGACGCCAGCGCCTTCGATGAGTTCAAGGCGCTCTACGGCGCGACGCTGGTCTGCGGCTTTGCACGGATCTGGGGCTATCCGGTGGCGATCCTGGCCAACAACGGCGTCCTGTTCTCGGAGAGCGCGCTGAAGGGCGCCCACTTCATCGAGCTCGCCTGCAAGCGGAAGATCCCGCTGATCTTCCTGCAGAACATCTCCGGCTTCATGGTCGGCGGGAAGTACGAGGCCGGCGGCATCGCCAAGGACGGCGCCAAGCTGGTGACCGCCGTGGCCTCCGCCGAGGTCCCGAAATTCACCGTGCTGATCGGCGGCTCCTTCGGGGCCGGCAACTACGGCATGTGCGGCCGGGCCTACTCGCCGCGCTTCCTGTGGACCTGGCCCAACAGCCGCATCAGCGTGATGGGCGGCGAGCAGGCCGCCAGCGTGCTGGCCACCGTTCACCGCGACGCCGACAAATGGTCGGCCGAGCAGGAGGCCGCCTTCAAGGCCCCGATCCGCCAGACCTATGAGGACGAAGGCAATCCCTACTTCGCCACCGCGCGCCTCTGGGACGACGGCGTCATCGACCCGGCGCAAACCCGCGACGTGCTCGGGCTCTCGATCTCCGCGGCGCTGAACGCCCCGGTCCCGGAGACGCGCTTCGGCGTGTTCAGGATGTAGCCATGGCCACCGGCGACCACCTGCTTGATGCGGTCACGGCCGACACGGTGGCGAGCGAAGCCAAGCGCGCGGCGCGCAACAGCCTGCCGATCGGCACGCCCTGCCCGAACTGCAACACCGCGCTTGCCGGTGCGTGGTGCTACCAATGCGGTCAGCGCGGCGAGGAGTACCACCGCTCGATTCTGCGACTGGCCGGCGAAGCGGTCATGGGCCTGTTCGACCTGGACGGCCGTATCTGGCAGACCTTTCCGCGTTTGATCCTGCGCCCCGGCAAGCTGACCCGCGACTATCTTGACGGCCATCGCGCGGTGCAGGTCCCGCCGTTTCGGATCTTCCTGATCGTGCTCTTGATGGTGTTCTTCGCCGGCAACTTCGACGTCACCCGCAACCACGAGAAATTCAAGCTCGCGGGGCCCAACAGTCCGGAGGCGGCCAAGATCCTGACGCCTGAGATGAGCAAGAAGTTCGATGCCGAGTTGGGAGACGTCGATGCATCGAATTGGCTGAAGGAGCGCCTGCAGTTTTCCCTCAGCCATCAGGACGCCTTCTTCGCCGCCATCGCGAGCTGGGGCCAGCGCTTCGCAGTCCTGATGCTGCCGATCGCGGCCCTGATGCTGACCGTGCTTTTCCTGTTCAAGAAGAACATCTACGTCTTCGACCACGTCATATTCTCGATGCACTCGCTGTCGTTCCAAGGAATTCTGCTGACGGTCGTGTTCCTGCTGGGCGGGTTTGGAGTGACCTGGGGCGCGCAACTGCTGTGGCTGTCGCCGTTCCATCTCTTCATGCACATGCGCGGAGCCTACCGGATCAGCGCCATCGGGACCTTGATGCGCATGTTCCTACTCTTCGTGGGCTCGACCATCGCCTTTGCTTTGCTGATCGCTGGCCTGGTGGTGGTCGGCCTCGCCGCGGCGCACTGAGGACGCCAGCCTGATGTTCAAATCTGTCCTGGTCGCCAATCGCGGCGAGATCGCCCGTCGGATCTTCGCCACCGCCCGCCGCCTCGGCCTGGAAACCGTCGCCGTTTATTCCGAGGCCGACGCCGAGGCCGCCCACGTGGCCGACGCCGACCGGGCGGTGCTGATCGGCCCGGCCGCGGCGCGTGAGAGCTACCTGGTCCCGGAGAAGATCATCGCCGCGGCCCGGGCCACCGGCGCCGAGGCCATCCACCCGGGCTATGGCTTCCTCTCGGAGAACGCCGACTTCGCCGAGGCGGTCACCGCCGCGGGCCTCGTCTGGATCGGCCCGCCCGGCGCCGCGATCCGCGCCATGGGCCTGAAGGACGCCGCCAAGAGCCTGATGCAGAAGGCCGGCGTGCCGGTGACCCCCGGCTACCTCGGCGAGGATCAGGCCGAGGCGACGTTGGCCAGGGCGGCCGCGCGCATCGGCTTTCCGGTGCTGATCAAGGCGGTGGCCGGCGGCGGCGGCAAGGGCATGCGCCGGGTCGACGAGGCGGCCGGATTCGACGCCGCGCTCGCTGCGGCGCGACGCGAGGCCAAGGCCGCCTTCGGCGACGACCGCGTCCTCCTGGAGACCTATGTCACCCGCCCCCGCCACATCGAGGTGCAGGTGTTCGGCGACCGCCACGGAAACGTCGTCCACCTCTACGAGCGCGACTGCTCCCTGCAGCGGCGCCACCAGAAGGTGATCGAGGAGGCGCCGGCGCCGGGCATGGACGCCGCCACCCGCAAGGCGGTCACCGAGGCGGCGGTGAAGGCCGCCAAGGCGGTGAACTACGTCGGCGCCGGCACCGTCGAGTTCATCGCCGACGCCAGCCAGGGCCTGAGGCCCGACCGCATCTGGTTCATGGAGATGAACACCCGCCTGCAGGTGGAGCATCCGGTCACCGAGATGGTCACCGGGCTCGACCTCGTCGAATGGCAGCTGCGGGTCGCCGCCGGCGAGCCGCTGCCGCTGCCGCAGCAGGAGATCGGCCTGACCGGCCACGCCGTGGAAGCCCGGCTCTACGCCGAAAGCCCGGCCTCGGGCTTCCTGCCCTCGACCGGCGTGCTGGAGCATTTCCAGCTGCCGGCCACGGTGCGCGCCGACGCCGGCGTGACAGAGGGCGGCGAGGTCACCCCCTTTTACGATCCGATGATCGCCAAGCTGATCTCCCATGCCGAGACCCGCGAGGCAGCCCTGGCCGAGCTTGCCGCGGCCTGCGACGACGTCGAGGTCTGGCCGGTGAAGACCAACGCCGGCTTCCTGGCCCGCTGCCTCGAAGCGCCGGCCTTCATCGCCGGCGATCTCGACACCGGCTTCATCGAGCGCAACCTCGCCGAACTGGCCCAGCCCCCCGAACCGTCCCCGGCCGCGCTCTCGGCCGCCGCGCAGGCCGCCCGGGCGGTCGATGAGACCGGCGAGATCCCGCCCTCCCCCTGGCGCGACCTGGCGGGCTTTCGTCTGAACGCCCCGCCGGAAACCGCGGTCCGCCTGTTCCTGGCGGGCAAGCCGGTGATCGCCCATGCGACCGAAACCGCCGTGCCGCGCTCCGTGCTGCTGACCGACGAGGACGAGATCGTGGTCTTCGAAGCCGGAGAAGCCTTCGTCTTCGCCGTCCACCCGCGGGTGGACGCCGATGAAGGCGCGGCCGGCGACGGGTCGGTCCGCTCGCCGATGCCCGGCAAGGTCACCGGACTTTCGGTCAAGGCCGGCGACAGGGTCACCAAGGGCGCTCCCCTGCTGACCCTCGAGGCGATGAAGATGGAGCACGCCCTCACCGCGCCCTTCGACGGGGCCGTGGAGGCCGTGTCCATCAGACTGGGCGATCAGGTCAGCGAAGGCGCGGTGCTTGTGAAGCTGACGGCTGATGCCCATGACAAGCCGTGACATTCGAAAGACGGGCCAATCGATGACAACTGCGCCATCACTGCTGTTCAAGACCCATCCACATCCCACGCGCATCGCGGACGATCAGCGCGCCGAACTCTTGCTGTCGCCGGGATTCGGCCGGGTATTCACCGACCACATGGTGACGATCCGCTACTCCGAAACAAAAGGCTGGCATGAGGCTGAGATCGGGCCGAGAGGCCCCATCACTCTGGATCCCGCGGCCGCCGTCCTGCACTACGCCCAGGAGATCTTCGAAGGCCTGAAGGCCTACAAGGCCGACGACGGACGCATCCTGATGTTTCAGCCGGAAGCCAACGCCCGTCGGTTCCAGCAGTCGGCTGAGCGCCTTGCTATGCCGGCGCTGCCGGAGGCCCTGTTTGTCGAAGCCTTGGAGCAGTTGGTCCGCGTCGATGCGGCCTGGATTCCGGACGGCGCCGGGAGCCTCTACCTGCGGCCATTCATGATCGCCACTGAAGTGTTCCTGGGGGTCAAACCCTCAGCCGAATATCTGTTCATCGTGATCGCCTCGCCGGTCGGCTCCTACTTCAAGAACCAGACAGGCTCGCTGTCGGTGTGGGTCTCCGATGACTATAGCCGCGCCGCGCCGGGCGGGACCGGCGCGGCCAAGTGCGGCGGCAACTACGCCGCAAGTCTCCTGGCCCAGGCCGAAGCCACGGCGCACGAATGCGATCAAGTCGTCTTCCTGGACGCCGTCGAGCGACGCTGGGTCGAGGAGCTGGGCGGTATGAACATCTTCTTCGTTTTTGATGACGGGTCGATCCGAACGCCCGCGCTCGGGGGCACGATCCTCCACGGGATAACCCGCAGCGCGGTCATCGCGCTTGCCCGGGCGCGCCGACTTGAGGTTCGCGAGGAGGCCTATTCCATCGAGCAATGGCGTGAAGACGCAGCCTCAGGGCGCCTGCGCGAGGTCTTCGCCTGCGGCACGGCTGCGGTCATCGCCGCGATCGGGCAGGTCAGGAGCCGGCAGGGCGACTTCACGGTTGGAAACGGCGAGGAAGGCGAACTCACCGGAACCCTTCGGGCGGAGCTTACAGACATCCAGCGCGGTCGATCCGAAGACACCCACGGCTGGACACATCCGGTGTCATGATCCTGGGTGGCGGTCGGAAGGCTCAGGCCCTCCGAGCCTCTTCGCGGGAAATCAGCGCCGAGTAGGCTGTGGCGGCTAAGGCGGCGCTCAGAGTCGGAATGAGCAAGGCCATCACCGCCGCCATCCGATCCTGAAACAGTACGCCACCGGCCACGGCGATCAGGCCCGCTATCAGAAGCCAGCCGCCGGCTACGCGGTTTGAGCGATCCCAGACGCGCTCGCTGGCCAGGGTCCACGGCGTCCGTACGCCGAACAGGCTGTTGAAGCGGACCTTCGGTAGGAAATTGCCGACCAGGACGAGGAACTCCCCGGTGGCGATGACAATCACTCGCACGGGATCGAACGATGCGCCGACAGCAGCCCCCACCAAGCTGAGATGCATGACAGCCAGCAGACTGATCGCGCCCAGCCATACGACGGCATAGGGCCGCACCGAGCGGTCCAATCCGCCCGGCGCGACCCGCGGCAATACCGCAAAGAGCAGGCTCACCAAGCCCGTGAGCGTCGGAAGCAAGAGCAAGACGAGGCTTGGCGATTGAGCGGCGATCATTCGACCGTCGAGCGTCAAGTGAAGCGGTATTGGCGCGCCCGACAGGTGGCTGAGCGCATAGGCGGACGCGGCGGCCATGATGGTCACGGTCAGTGCGGATACCGAAATGCAGCCGTCGAGTTTCATGCTTTGGCTTTCTGGGTCGGAGATGGGCGAGTGGCGAGGAAGCCGAAACCTTCCATGAGGTCGAGCAACGCCTCCTCTAGAACCGAGGCGTTGAGGCGGTAGATGAGCGTGGTACCCTGCCGCTGGACCTCGACCAGGCCGGCGTCGCGCAGGGTGTTGAAGTGGCCGGTGAGGGTGGGCTTGGACAGGTCGAACTGTGCTGCGATGTCGCCCGCGCTCATCTCGTGCTCGCGCAACATCCGAAGGATGGCGCGGCGGGTTGGATGGGCCAGGGCTTTGTAGACTTCCGACATCGATTCGATGGGTCCGGGGCAAAGGCGCCGGGGGGCGACTTGAATTTAGCGTATCGACAAATTAGTCGTCTTCCAAATTAAAATTTAGCGGACTCCCTAATTAAGCCGTCCACGTGGTGATCGTCGCGGCGCGAAGCCCGTCTCAGGGTGCTTCAGCGGACGAATGCTCGGCCCATTTCGAAATCTCCCCCTGTTACTTTGAAACCACGTCGCGCCAGGATCGAGACCAGTTTCGTTCGAAACCGGAAAACAATTTCCCATTCCGCAAAACATTGTCATCTTGAGTCGGCAAACATGCAGTAGGGGGAAGAATTTCCGTGGACGCTGTCTCCAGGTTGACCTTGCTTGCGGGAGCCGCGTTCGGCGCCCTCGCCGTTCCCTTCACGAGCTACGCGGCCGACGCCGCGCCGGCCGCCAGGGGCGCCTCGGTACAAGAGCTCATCGTCACTGCGCAAAAGCGGGAAGAGAGCCTTCTCAATGTTCCTCAATCGGTGACCGCCATTTCTGGCGACACGCTGAGCTTGAAACGGGCATCGACGTTCGAGGACTATGTCACCAGCGTTCCCGGAATGAATCTCGTCGCCCAACAGCCTGGATCGACCCGGCTCGTTCTGCGGGGGCTCAATACCGGCGGCGTCAGCGCAACGATCGGCACCTACGTCGACGAAACGCCCTACGGCTCCGTTACCGGCCTTGCCAACGGGGCGGTCCTCGCGCCGGACCTGGACACTTTCGATATGCAAAGGCTGGAGGTTCTTCGCGGACCTCAAGGGACTCTCTACGGCGCCAGCAGCCTCGGAGGCCTGCTGAAATTCGTCACCAACGCCCCAGACCCGTCCCACTACGCGGGCCGCATTGAGCTCGACGGCGAGGACACCAAATCGGGTTCGACCGGCGGTTCCGTCAAGGGCATGTTCAACGCCCCGCTCGGCGATACGGCCGCGGTCCGCGCCAGCGGCTACTACACCGATCAATCCGGCTTCATCGACGACCCTGTCCGTAACGCGAAGAACGTCAACAGCGCCCACTACAGCGGCTTCCGTTTCGGCTTCCTCTATCGCCCGATCGACAAGTTCAGCATCCGGCTCGCGGCGATCGGCCAGGATATCTCCAGCGCCGCCACGTCCACCGAGGACCTGAACCCCCAAACCCTGGAGCCCCTTTACGGCGATCTGACGCAAAGCCGGACATTCGCCGAGCCCAACAAGGTCGCCTACCGGGTCTACAGCGCCACCGCCGACTACGACTTCGGCCCCGCCAGTCTGCTGTCCGCGACGAGCTACGCAACGCTCCGCCAGGACACCAACGAGGACGGGACCGCGCAATTGGGGGGCGTGCTCACCGCGGTCTTCGGACAACCGCTGGGGGCCGGCCTTGTTCAGGACCTTGAGCAGAAGAAGTTCACCCAGGAGTTCCGCCTGTCCTCGCCGGCGCAGACCTTCGAATGGCTTGTCGGCGCCTTCTACACCCACGAGGAGAACGCGCTTCACCAGAACCTGAGCGCCATCAGCCTGGTGAATCCGCCTCAGGTCGTCACGGGCCTCGGCGGGCTGGAGGTGATCTCGTTGCCCAGCGACTATTCGGAATATGCGGCCTTCGCCAACGGCGATTACCACTTCACCGATCGATTCGACGTCAGTCTGGGGGGGCGATACAGCCACAACGAGCAGAACTCGACGCAGGTCACCACGGGCGCGCTCGTGGGTGGGGGCACTACGGTCAGCGGATCGTCGTCGGAGAACGTGTTCACCTTCTCCTTCGCGCCCAAGTACAAGCTAAGCGACGATGCGACGCTCTATGCCCGCATCGCCAAGGGCTACCGTCCCGGCGGCCCCAACGCCATCAACCCGCTGGCCCCCGCCGTCGTGCCGCGCACCTTCCGGTCGGACTCGATCATCGACTATGAGACCGGGATCAAGGCGGATCTCTTCGCCCGCAGCCTCTCCGTCGATCTGACCGCCTTCTACATCACCTGGAGCAACATCCAGCTCCTGGCCGATGTCGCCGGATTCGCCACCAACACAAACGGCGGGTCCGCCGAGAGCAAGGGCCTGGAAGGCAGCGCCACCTTTGTCCCGGTGTCTGGCCTGACCTTGTCGGCCAACGGCGCCTACACTCAAGCAAATCTCACCGAGGACACCTCACCCCTCCTCGGTGGCAAGGATGGTGATCGCCTGCCCTTCTCCGCGCTCATCGCCGGCTCGCTGAACGCTGACTATCTGAGCGCCGTGTCGGACAACCTGGACTGGTTCGTGGGCGGGAGCATCCGCTTCGAGGGTCGCCGGCGTTCCGATTTTGACGCCACGATCGGACAAATCTCGGTTCCGTCCTACACGGTCTTCGATCTTCGCGGTGGCCTGGATTGGCGCAACTACCGCATTGAGGCCTACGTGAAGAACCTGAGTGACGAACGCGGAATTCTCTCCCTCAGCGGTTTCGGCTCGACCCCCAACGGCGCTGTTCAGGCGGGCCTCGTCAGACCGCGCACCATCGGGCTGTCGCTCTCCGCCAGCTACTAACCGGGGCGTTCGGAGCGCCCCGAATGCGCCGCGCTCCCCTGGAAGCCGTGCAACCCAGGCCTCGCTACAGCGCTGCTGGGTCGCATTGCTTGGAGTTAATTTCTGTTTTTGAAAAATCCGTGAGACTGAACCGGTGAATTCAAGCGCGGCGTAGCAGGACTTTCGGGGGATATCGCAGTGAAGCTCAGATCAATGATCGGCGCCTTGAGCGCCGCCCTCGTCTTCGTGTCGAGCGCGAGCGCACAGGTTCCGCAGGAGACGGTTGCCCCCAAGGCCCCGACAGCCGCCGCCGTCGCGCCCCCCGCTGCTCCGGCGATCGCGCCGGCGTTGACGCAACAAGACCTCGACGCCTGGCTGGACGGCTATCTCCCTTACGCCCTCGCAAGCGCCGACATCGCCGGCGCCGTGGTCGTCGTGGTCAAGGACGGCCAGGTGCTGACCGAGAAGGGCTACGGCTACGCCGACGTGAAATCGCACCGCCCGGTCGATCCCAAGGCCACGCTGTTCCGGCCGGGCTCAGTGTCGAAGCTGTTCACCTGGACTGCGGTGATGCAGCAGGTCGAGGCGGGCAAGATCAACCTCGACGGCGACGTCAACCAGTACCTGGACTTCAAAATCCCGCCCTATGACGGCAAGCCCGTCACTATGCGCCAATTGATGACTCACACAGCGGGGTTCGCCGAGACGATCAAACATCTCTTCCCCGCCGACGCCAAGGCGCTGCTGCCCCTAGACAAATTCATCTCCCGTTGGACGCCGAACCGCATCTTCCCGCCCGGCGAGGTGCCGGCCTATTCCAACTATGGCGCTGCGCTGGCCGGCTACATCGTCCAACGCACGTCAGGCGAGCCCTTCGACCAGTACCTCGCCCGCCACGTCTTCGCGCCACTGGGCATGAACCACTCAAGCTTCTCCCAGCCCCTGGCGCCGAACCTGCTGGCGGGCATGGCCTCGGGCTACCTGAGGGCGTCCGGTCCGCCGCAGCCCTATGAGTTCGTGGGCCCCGCGCCAGCCGGCAGCCTGGCCACCACGGGCGATGACGTCTCGCGCTTCATGATCGCCCACCTGAACAACGGTCAGTTCGGCTCGGCGCGCATCCTCCAGGAGGCCACCGCCAAGGCGATGCACGCACCGCAACGCCAATATGTGCCGCCGCTCAACGGCATGGCGCTGGGCTTCTACCACGAGGATCGCAACGGCCACGTCATCATCGGCCATGGCGGTGACACCGTCGCCTTCCACTCCGACCTCCACCTGCTGCTCAACGACAATGTCGGTATCTTCATCTCGATGAACAGCGCAGGTAAGGACGGCCTGGTCGAGAATGTCCGCCAGAACCTGCTTAGCGGCTTCATGGATCGCTACTACCCCGCCCCATCGCCAGTTCTGGCGACACCGCCAACGGCGAAGGCGGACGCGGCCGTCATGCAGGGGACGTATTGGTCGAGCCGACGGGTGGACACCGGCTTCCTGCGCCTCCTCGGCCTCCTGGGTCAGGTTAAGGTCGCCGCCGGCAAGGACGGCACACTGGTCGTCTCCGCGTTCAAGGACGACTCCGGCGCGCCACTGGTTTGGCGGGAAGTCGGCCCGTTCATCTGGAAGGACGCCAGCGGCAAACACACCCTGGCGGCCGCGGTGAAGGACGGCAAGGTGACCGGCTTCGGGGAAGATGACCTCGGCGCGATCATGGTGTTCCAGCCCGTACCGTTCGCGGCCAACGCCGGATGGAACCTCCCGCTGCTCGGAGGAATGGTCGGGGTGCTGCTGCTGATGCTCGCCCTTTGGCCGATCCAGGCGCTGGTGCGCCGACGCTATGGCCAGGCCTTCCCCCTGTCCGGGCGCACGGCGCAACTCTACCGCGCCGTGCGGATCGCCGCCCTTGCCGATCTGCTGGCGCTCGGCGGCTTTGTCATCATCGCTCAGGCGGCGGGGACCAAGCTCGCCCTGTTCGACGATCCGTTGGACATCTGGCTGCGCCTCTTGCAGCTGCTGTGTCTGGTGGGCCTCGTCGGCGCCGGGCTGTCTGTGTGGAACGCGGTCCGTGTATGGACCGAGGGTGGGCGGAGCTGGTGGGCCAAGACGTCGGTCACCGTCACCATGCTCGCCCTGGTGGCCTTTGCCTGGTTCGTCTTCAGCCTGCAGCTGATCAGCCCCAGCCTTAACTATTGACCTCGGAGCGGGTGCCTGTCGGTCGGCCTTGAGAGGGTCGGCGACAGGCCATTTCGCTCAAACTGCCGCGCCGCGCGCCAGCGACCGCGATCAGCGCAGCTCTCCGGTACTCAATCGCCGGCCTTGACTGGGCCGAGGCGGGCGACGCCCTAAGCGCTTGCGACGATCGCATCCTCGCGCGAGCGCGGCGCCCAACGGGGATCAACCGAAGCCGGCGACCAGGAGACCGCCGTTGGCGTTTGCGCAGTTCGATGAGAGGTTGCCCCATCGTCCGGCGGAACGCGAACTCGGAGGGCCTAATCCCTTGTCAGCTGATACGCCGCAAAATTGCACGGCTGACTTTTCGGCCGCATTGATCGACCGGGATATCGATCTCGCCCTAACTCACCTCACAGACGACGTTGTGTTCTTCTACAGCAACGGATCGGTCATCCGAGGGAAGGATGGGTTCGCGACACTGATGACGGCGAGTTGGAAGATCGTCGAGGACTACAAGTACGCGACGCTGAATTCCACGTGGATCAGCGAGACAGATGTCGCGGCGGCTGTCATTTACAGCTTTGAATGGTCCGGCAAGGCCGGCGGCAACGCTATTTCCGGAGTCGGGCGAGGCACGCGGGTCCTGTCATGGACGCCGGGCGCAGGCTGGCGCATCGCCCATGAACATTTGAGCAATGGCCAGTGGTAGCCGTTGTTTTGGCAGCCCGCCTGCTCCCGCAGCTTTGCCAGTGAGGTGGCGTTTAGGGGCGCGGCGCGCGAAGTGATGGTCCGCCCTCGCGCCAACGGCCGACACGAATAGGCGCAGCCGCCTGGCCGGTCAGTCGGACTCACACAGTACTCGCCTTCGGCCGGTGGGCCTCAGATCCGCCGAGCGGCCATCCCTTCGCGTGCAAGGAGGGCGAGCACGCCCTCCGGGCCGAAAAGATGATCTGCGCCGACGAACACGAACGAGGCGCCGCCGCCCTTGATCATCAACCGAATCCGCGGAGGCCAGCGGCGATTTCGGACAGCGACCTCGGCTTCGTACTTTTGCGGATAGGCGCGAGCCTCGTCCGCGACCCGCCTCGTCTCCAGGCTAAGATCGCCGGATTCATAAGCCGCAGCGGCCCGGACATGGCCGCTCGCCCCCGCCTCGATCTCGTCCACGACGAACATCAGCTGTTCGACCTGCGCGGCCGACGAAAAGCCCGACCAGAGGGCAAGGTAGGCGTCTGTATCGGGGAGTTCGGTCCAAATCCGTTTGCCCTGCGCGGTCGCTGCCGCGTTGAGGACAGGACCAGGACCTGGCGCGCCAGACGCAGCCTGTCGCGCGTAGAACACGCCCAGGGCGCCGGCGGCAAGCCAGGGCTGGAATGCGGCGATTCTGTCGTATGTCGCGCCCACCCGCCCCACCGCGTCACGAACGCGGCGCTGTTCGGCGGGCGTGAGCCAGGTCGATAGCGGTCGCGCAGGATTGGTTCCCGCCGCAATCAACTTCGCCACTGCGTCAGGGCCAAGCTCGCCCGGCGCCTCTTCCCTCCAGAATGAGTCACACTCAGCGAGGGCCCGCTCGATTCTTGCGGAGCGCCAGGGCGCGGTCACCGCTCCGCCATCGCCCATCAGATAGACTTTCGCTCCGCCGCCCTGCACCTCCCAGCACGGATATGCATCCTCCGTGGCCGCCCAAGCTACGAGCCCAGTCGCCACCGAGGCCAGCCCGGCTGCACCGGCGCTCCGGCGTGTCCAAGTTCGCATACCCGCGCCCCGGTCGCAGCCGAACCTTAGCCAAGGAGTGTCAGGGCTTTCCAGGCTCCGAAAGCTACTTCGAAGCAATGTGTTCTCGAAGGCAGCTCGGGGGCAATCGGCTTTGTCGTTCCGATGGCGCCCCTGGGAAAGACTACAAGCGTCGGAAGAAAGGTAAGGCGTGAGATGGCACTAACGCGTTCATTCAATCGGAAGGGCTCCGCTGCCTCGCTGATCATTCCCACTCAAACGCGCGGACCGGCTTCAAGCAGTTGTCTTTTCTCGGGAATTTACGCGAGCGGGACGAACACCCCGCTCCAAAGACCGGCAACTCCTTGGGCTGTTGAATTCACAGGGCATATTGCGCTCAATTTTTTTCGCCTATCGCCATCTATCGCTATCAGACGGGTGACAGACCGAGTCAGAGTGGGCGTCACAGACATCGCGGAACTACCTGACCACCTCGTCCTGACCAAGGTCGAGCCGCCGCCCCGCAATGCCCCTTCATGCCCAGCCCGTCGCTCGGCTAGCTGCTAGCCCTTCCTACCGTGGGCTTGGCCATGTCTTGCATTCGCGGCGACATCAGACTAGTTATCTGACTAGGTTCTCGCTGCCCGACAGGAGGCGCTCGATGAGAAGCTGGCCAGTCCAGGACGCCAAGGCGCGCTTCAGCGAATTGCTCGACCGGTGCATGACGGAAGGGCCCCAGATCGTAACGAAGCGCGGAACCGAGACTGCTGTGCTGGTCCCAGCGCGGGACTGGCGTCGGCTACAGCAATACGCGCACCCTTCCTTGAAAGCCTTGCTGCTGGCTCCAGCACCAAGGGGCGAGATTCCTTTGCCTCCTCGCGGGCTGTTGCGCCGGCGTGATCCAACTCCGGTGGGTTGACCTCCCTGTACCTTCTAGACACCAACGTGGTTTCGGAGTTGCGCCGAAACCGGCCTCACGGTGCAGTTCTCGCCTGGCTGGAGGCCGTTGCGGACGCCGATCTGCATCTCTCTGCCGTAACGATCGGTGAGTTGCAGGCGGGAGTCGAACTCACTCGCGAACAAGACCCCACCAAGGCGGCGGAGATCGAAGCCTGGCTGGAGCAAGTGGCCGAAACCTATAATGTCCTGCCGATGGACGCACGGGTGTTCCGTCGCTGGGCGCGGCTGATGCACCGGCGCTCGGACACGCTGATTGAAGACGCTATGATCGCCGCGAGCGCCGACATCCACAATCTCACAGTCGTGACACGAAATATCCGGGACTTCGAAGCCCTCGGGGCTCGCACACTCAACCCCTTCGTTGGCTCCACGTCCTAACAAGGTGCAACTTGCTAACGCGACCTCTAGATCGCGCAGCTTCCGGTGACTCGATGAAAGATGAGAAATCATCTCCGGATTGCCGCCCGGCGTGTCCCTGAAAATTCGGCCAGACGCAAATTCCGGAAAAAGTCGCGGCTCTTGACTTTATTGGGAAATCTAGGACGAAATTTCTTTCCGCATGTCCTCATCCATCGGGATCAATCGCCCGCTTCCGACGCTCTGAACGAGCCGTCGCCCACGAATTTTGGGTAGTCGTTTCTCGGGGTCAGGCCAAGGCGGAAAAGTTGGACCGACCTCAGCGACGCCGCCTTGCAGACGCTAGCCCAGGACCGCGACCTCGACGTCCGGTTCAGCGCCGAGACAGAACTCGAACGTCGAACCGGCGTCGCCAAGCCGATGCCGCCGCGACCAGTCCAGCAGGCTTTGCTCTAATCGCCATGCCTCAATTGCAGCGTCGACAGGAGCCCATGACCGTTGCCGAATTGATCTGAAGCCTAATCACCTTCTATCCCGCCCTGCGGGTGGTGATGCCGAGCGAGGACCAGGATTTCTGCGAAGTTCGCGCGGGCTACGTCGACGCGGTGGCCTTCACCCAAAGGGCGTGCACCTCTCTCAAAGAGCGCGACTGCGTCCGTGTGCTGCCGCTCTACGGCGAGGATGTCGAGTGCCGCCGAGGTTCCGCGTCACGCGCCCGAGTCGCCCTCGCCTTGCTGGTTCGGGCCTTCGTCCGGACCTTTGCCGCCGCCGGCCTGAGCGCCGGGGGCCTTAGGCGGATGCTCATGGGCGTTGTCACGCTTCGCTTCATCGCGCGCACGGGCTCGATCGTCCGCCAATCCGGGACTGCGTTTCCGGGAATCCACCACGTCTGAGTTCTCCCTCCAATTGCTCACCGACTAGGAACTGGTGTGCCAGGTCCGTTCCCTCAAGCCCTTGATCGTCGCGTTTGGGACCCCATCCCAAAGATCTTCTGCGCGGCGTCGGACAGGTCTCCCGACAGGCGTTACTGGACTTCAATCCGCGCGTTGACCTCGACGTTGAGGGTCATGCTGGCGCGCGAGCCCGCCCGGCCAATGACCGTACGTCCGCGGCGATCCTCGATAACGACGTCGAATTCGTATTGGTCCTTGTCGCGGTAGTGGCTGCAAGGTCGGCCTAGAGCCGCCCGATCGCCATTGGACGATGGTGTCGTCGAGACCATGGTGTCAGGCGCAGCCCGTCGGTCCTTCGTTCAGGGTGAAGTTCGGTGCAGTCTGGAAGACCCAGAAACGTCGGACATTCGGATCTTCAGGACACGTCACTGTCGAGGCGCCCGCTCAATCGCGGTCGAGGCTGCTCCCCTTCCCCGCTTGGCGTCGCGAGAGGATCCGTGCACGCAGGGCTTCGAAGATTGGTTGCGGCAGCATGCCGTAGGCGTACTCACCTTTCGTCCCTGGGATCGGCCTCAGGTCGTAGCCGGCCATGCGAACCGATTGAGCTCGTCCAGCTTCAGCCAGTGGCGCTCGCCGTCCAGCTTGAGCGTCCTGGACACTGCTGCGGGCAGCTCCGCGGACGCCTCGGCATCTCCGCCTCGAGATGGGTGATCGGCGCGACGATCGTGCGGATCTCGCGATCGACCAACCTGGCCGCGACGATGATCGCGCATGGTCGCTCCTTGGAACCTTCATCGGCGCCCGCGGCGGCCTCGTGGGACCCAGGGAAAGTTGTAACGGATAACGAGGCCCCGGCTTCGGAGCCGGAAACGTCGTGCCGGCTCGCGGCCGTATTCGGCGGCGGCGATCTCGGCCAGGGTCTCATCGTCCAACTCGCCCACGCAAAGCACCTCGCGCTCCCGCGCCTTTAGGCGCCGATAGTGCGCCAGCTCGGAGGCCGACAGATAGCCACCGACAACGCGCTCGTGACTTGTCGCGACGATGATCTTGTTCGCGATCGCCTCCTCGCGATAAGGCGTGACGTGCCGGACGAACTCGGTCGCGTTCACCGTGGAAGCGTCGCTCATGGGGAAATCCTCTCGCAGGCACCGTGGCTGAAACCTAGGCTCGCGCGTTTGGCTCGGCGAAGGAGCTTGAGAATGGCCAAACCAAAGTCGCAAGACGCCCCGGAACGCCCCTTGCATCCGGGGGTCATCGCGCTGGGCGCGGCCCTGCTCGCCGGTGGTTTCGCCACCGACGTGATGTACGCTCAGACTTCCATCTGGCAGTGGGCGAACTTCTCGGCCTGGCTGATCGCCGCGGGCCTCGTGCTGGCCCTGGTCGCTACGCTGGTCCTTGTCGTCGACTTCGTGATCGGGCGGGCCCGACGGATCGCCTGGATCCCCTTCTTGCTGGTCGCTGCCGCGGCTCTACTCTCGGTGCTCAACGCCTTCGTGCACAGCCGCGACGCCTGGGCCTCGGTCGTGCCGCAAGGGATCGCCCTGTCGGCGATCGTTACCCTTCTCCTCGCCCTTTCCGGCCTGCGCGGCTGGCGCGTCACCGACGTGCGCGCATGAGCGTCGCGCTTCGCATCCTCCCGGCGCTGGCAGTCATTTCGACGCTCGCCGCCTGCGATCAACCGGGCGGCGATCCGGCGCGGCAGTATGGTCCCAACCCTTACCTCCCCGAGCCTCATCAGTTCCTGATCCCGCCGATGAGCGTGCCCCAGGCGGTCGGCTGGAAGCCCAATGAGACCCCGCTCGCGGCGCAAGGCCTGGCTGTCCACGCCCTGGCGACCGGACTGATGCACCCGCGGATCGTCTACACCCTCCCCAACGGCGACATCCTGGTGGTCGAGAGCAACGGGCCTGGCACCAAGCCCTATCGGCCGAAGGACTACATCCAGGGCAAGGTGAAGGCCCGCGCCGGGGCGGCCGCCAAAGGCGGCAACCGGATCACCTTGCTGCGTGATGCCGACGGCGACGGAAAGCCCGAGTTGCAGAGCGTGCTCGTCGACCACCTGCATTCCCCGTATGGGGTCGCCTATGTGGATGGCACGCTCTACATCGCCAACACCGACGCCATCCTCGCGTTCAAATACACCCTGGGCGACACCAAGATCACCAATCCAGGGGTGAAGCTGGCGGACCTGCCGGCCGGCGACATCAACCACCATTGGACGAAGTCCATGGCGGCCAGCCTGGACGGAACCAAGCTCTATGTGGGCGTGGGCTCCAACAGTAACATCACCGAGAACGGTTTCGACGCCGAACAGGGCCGTGCCGCGATTTATGAGGTTGATCGCCAGACCGGGGCCAAGCGCATCTACGCGTCCGGCACGCGCAATCCAACCAATCTGGCGGTGGACCCGAAGACGGGCCGGCTGTTCGCGGTGGTCAACGAACGCGACGAGATCGGGCCGGATCTCGTGCCCGACTATCTGACCTCCATTCACGAGGGCGGCTTCTACGGCTGGCCTTACAGCTATTGGGGCCAGCACATCGACGTCCGGGTCCACCCGCAAAAGCCGGACATGGTCGCCAAGGCGATCAAGCCCGACTACGGCCTCAGCTCACACGTCGCAACCTTGGGCCTGGCGTTCAGCCAGGGCGAAACACTGGGACCGGCCTTCGCAGACGGCGTCTTCGTCGGCGAACACGGCAGCTGGGACCGCAGTCCCCTCAACGGCTACCAGGTCATCTTCGTCCCGCTCGTGAACGGACTTCCGGCCGGCGCGCCTGTGGCCGTCGTCACCGGCTTCCTGGGCGCGGACAGGAAGACCGTCCACGGCCGCCCCGTGGGCGTCGCGCTCGATCGCACCGGCGCGCTCCTAATCGCGGACGATGTCGGCAACGTGGTCTGGCGGGTGAGCGCGACCCGACCGGGTCAATAGTCACCGCGGCGATCGGATCCCGGGACTGCGTTGCCGCATCAGTAAACCTCCTGCTGGAATTCTTAAGCTCGATATTATAGATGACTATCTACATGGTCAGGAGCGTGACATGGCTGCGATCAATCTGGCGGATGCGAAAGCTCATCTGAGCGAACTGGTCGACCGGGTCGAGGCGGGCGATTCAATCGACATCACCCGTCGTGGCAAGCCGGTCGCGCGGCTGACTGCCGTGGCAAGGCCGCGCAAGCCGATCGATGCCAGGCTACTTCAAACGCTGACGGCGGCGATGCCGCCGCAGTCCCAGAGCGCCGCCGATCTCGTGCGCTCGATGCGGGATGGCGATCGCTACTGATGCTCTATCTCGACACGTCGCTGATCGTCGCCGCGCTCTCGAACGAAGCGATGACGCCGAGAGCTCAGGCCTGGCTCGCCGAGCAGGATCCGGCGCAGCTTCTGATCAGCGAATGGACCGTCACTGAGATGTCGTCGGCCATGGCGATCAAGCTGCGGACTGGACAGATCACCCTCGAGCAGCGCGCGGCGGCGCTCGCCATGTTCAATAAGCTCGTCGCCGAGAGCTTTACCGTGCTGCCCGTAACAGGCGGGCATTTTCGCGCCGCGGCGCGGTTTGCCGATCAGCACACCTGGGGGCTTCGCGCCGGTGACGCCTTGCATCTTGCCGTCGCCTCGGAGCATGGCGCCACAGCGCATACGCTCGACCAGCGGCTGGCTGAGGCCGGGCCAGCGCTTGGTGTCCCGACGCAGTTGCTGACATGATCCGGGCCTTCGCCAGCTTGGCCCGCCCGCCCCGGAGCCGTCATGGCCGGTGATTGGTCCGACGAGTAGAATGATGCGATCGTGGCGGATTATTTCGCGATGCTCGCGGACGACATCGCCGGGCGGCCCTGCGGCAAGGCGGAGCATAACCGCCAGCTACAGGCGATCTTCGACCGTCCACGCGCCTCGATTGAATCGACACGGCCTCGGAGGCTTCGGCTATCCGTCAGAACAGTAGCGGCAGCCCTTGGGAGTGCGCAAAAACCCATGAACGACCGATCTTAGGGACAGCGATCAAACGAAGGCGAAAACCACCGCCGAAACTACGCTATTGCCGCCGTTTGTATCCGTCACTCCCACTCTATGGTGCCAGGCGGCTTGGAGGTGACATCGTAGACCACCCTGTTGATGCCTTTCACCTCGTTGATGATCCGGGTGGCCGCCCGGCTTAGGACTTCCCACGGGAACTCGAAAAAGTCCGCCGTCATACCATCCGTTGAGGTCACGGCGCGTAAGGCGCAGACCTCGTCATAGGTACGGGCGTCGCCCATGACGCCGACGGTCCGAACCGGCAGCAGCACGGCGAAGGCCTGCCAGATCGAGTCGTAGAGGCCGGCCCTGCGGATTTCGTCGAGATAGATCGCATCCGCCTTTTGCAGGACAGCGACGCGTTCGGGCGTCACCTCGCCAGGAATACGGATAGCCAGGCCCGGCCCCGGGAACGGGTGGCGGCCCACGAAGGCGGGCGGTAGGCCGAGCTCGACGCCCAAGGCGCGGACCTCATCCTTGAAGAGTTCGCGTAGCGGCTCGACAAGCTTCAGCTTCATGTAGTCCGGCAAGCCGCCCACGTTGTGGTGGCTCTTGATCACCGCCGAGGGGCCGCCTCGCGCGGAGACACTTTCGATGACATCCGGATAGAGCGTGCCCTGAGCCAGGAAGGCTGCGCCCTCCACCTTGGCCGCTTCGCGATCAAAGATTTCCACGAAGACCCGCCCGATGATCTTGCGCTTTGTCTCGGGGTCGCTGACGCCCGCCAGTTCACCGAGGAATTCCTTCGATGCATCAACATGAACCAGCGGAATATTGTAGTGATCCCTGAACATGGTCACCACCTGCTCGGCCTCGTTGAGCCGAAGCAGGCCCGTATCCACAAAGACACAGGTCAGCTGCTCGCCGATCGCTTCGTGAATGAGCACCGCGGCGACGGATGAATCCACGCCGCCAGAGAGGCCGCAGATCACTCGTCCGTCGCCCACCTGGGCGCGGATTTTCGCGACCGTCTCCTGGCGGA
This sequence comes from Phenylobacterium sp., assembly GCF_036495085.1. Lineage (GTDB taxonomy): Bacteria > Pseudomonadota > Alphaproteobacteria > Caulobacterales > Caulobacteraceae > Phenylobacterium. Next base: position 20,589 of record NZ_DASXNL010000068.1, read on the forward strand.
ACGAGGCCATGGTCCAGTCGCCGCTGAGGCCGGCGATCTTGTGCGTGAAGTTGCGCAACATCAGAGCGCCACGCGGGGTGTGCGCCACCTCGGGGTGAAACTGGATGCCGTAGAAGCGCCGTCCCTCGTCGGCGATCACCGCGAAGGGACTGCCCTGCGAGGCTGCGACCACTTCGAAGCCCAGCGGGATGGCGGTGATCTTGTCGCCATGGCTCATCCATACCGGTTCCTGTGCGCCCGGCTCGCCGAGGCCGTCCAGCAAGGGTGACGGCCGTTCGATCAGGATTTCCGCGCGTCCGAACTCCCGGTTATGGCCGCCCTCCACCGCCCCCCCCAGCTGGGCGCACATGGTCATTTCGCCGTAGCAGATGCCCAGCACCGGCACGCCCAGTTCAAAGACCTTCTGCGGCGCGGCTGGGCTCTCGGCCTCATGGACGCTGGCGGGCCCGCCGGAAAGGATCACTGCCTTCGGCGCGAAATCGTCGAGCATCGGCTCGATCTTGTCGTAGGGGTGGATCTCGCAATAAACCCCGCTCTCGCGCAGCCGCCGGGCGATCAGTTGCGTCACCTGGCTGCCGAAATCGACGATCAAGACGCGTTCGTGGCCGGAATTGAGGGGGGCGGGCGTGGTCATGAGGCTCCGTTAGCGATGTTTCTCCAGCACGGCGACGAAAAAGCCATCCGTTCCGGAAGTGCGGGGCGTCAGGCGCAGAAAGCCGTCTGGGGTGAGGAACGTAGTAAGCTTCAGCTCGTCGGTGGCCGGGCGAACTGCAAAGCCCGGCGTGCGCGCCAGGAAGGCCGCGATCCGGTCCTCATCCTCTTGCGGCAGCACCGAGCAGGTGACGTAAACCAGCCGTCCGCCGGGTTTCACGAACGCGGCGCCCGAATCCAGCACTGCGTCCTGGTCGGCCATGCGTCGCTCCAAGGTCTCCGGCGTGAGCCGCCACTTGGTGTCGGGGTGGCGGCGCCAGGACCCTGAGCCCGAACAGGGCGCGTCGATGAACACGACGTCCATCTTGCCCTCCAGGCCCTTCAAGGGCTCGGGATTTACCGGCGAGCGGACCTGAAGGTTGCGCACGCCTGCCCGGTCCGCACGTCGAATCGCGTCGGCAAGCCGCCTGGCGTCGCTGTCATAAGCATAGATCTGGCCGGTGTTCCCCATGGCCCCCGCCAGCGCCAGCGTCTTGCCGCCGCCGCCGGCGCACAGATCAAGCACCTGTTTTCCTCTCACTTCGCCGGCTGAGGCCGCGGCGATCTGCGAGCCGAGGTCTTGCACCTCGAACCACCCTTTGGAGAACTGCGGGATGGTCTCGACCGCTCCGCTGCGCGCTGTCGGGTCCAGCGCAGGCATCCGGAGCGCCGTCGGCAGGAGCTCGGTGGGCTCAGCCAAGAGCGAACTCAGCGCCTTCAGCGTCCGCGGCGGATCGGACTTCAACAGGTTGACCCGAAGATCCACCGGCGCCCGCTCGGAGAGCGCGGCGCCTTCTTCCGCCCGCGCCTCGCCGAAAGCCACTTCCAGTGAGGCGTCGAGCCAGTCCGGATAGTCGCCGCGCACCGCGCAAGGGGCTTCGCCAAGATCGCGTGGATGTTCCAACGCCGTCCGTTCGGCGTCGCTCAGCGGCCCCGGTCCATGCGGCGCTTCGCCTGCCGCCTCGGCGACCCGCTCCAGGGGCCAACCCCAGACAAACCTCAACGCACCGAGCGCGCCGGCGCGCAGACCGTGCTCGCCCATCCGCCAGCCCAGCGATCGGCGGCGGCGCAGGACGTCGAGCACGAGACCCGAGACGAACGCCCGGTCCTTCGACCCTGCGTAACGCGCGGACTCCCCCCAGTTCTTGAGCGCCATCCGAACAGGCCGGTGGCGCTCTTCGATCTGGGTCAGGACATCAATTGCCGCCGCAAGGCGTCCGGCGTCACGCAAAGGAACATCACCTGAAGAAAGCTACGATCACCATCACGATGCCGACGGCGCTCACGGTCCACACGAGGGTCCGCACGACCGCGACGCCCGAGGCGTAGAGGGGCACATAGAGCGCGCGGGCGATCACGTATAGGCCCGACCCATAGAGTGTCTGGGGTCCAAGCTTCTGCGCAAAGATGCAGCCGATCAGGGCCGCGGCAAACAGCGGAAAAGTCTCCAGGAAATTCCTGAGCGCCCGATCCAGCCGAGCAGCGACAACGCCGACCGGCTTTTGATCGTCTCGCGGGCCGGCAAGCCACGCAAGATTGCGTTCGCCGCCGCTGCTGGCCGCCGCGGTCCAGACGATCTGCACAAAGCCAATGACCACCGCCACAAGCAGCAGCTTCAACTCAACAGGAACAGCTGCACCCATAGTCGCCTCCCCCATATCGCCGCCGGCGCAGGATCGGCCGGCTGACGCCAGAACTTCAGCCGCGCCCTAGACTGGGCTCGGATAGTTGGGCGCCTCGCGGGTGATCATCACGTCGTGGACGTGGCTCTCGCGAAGGCCGGCGCCGGTGATACGGATGAACCGCGCGCGTTTGCGGAACTGCGCCAGATTGGCGGCGCCGACGTAACCCATGGCCGCGCGCAGGCCGCCCACCATCTGATGCAGGATCGGCGCGATCGGGCCCTTGTAGGGAACCTGGCCCTCAATCCCTTCCGGCACCAGCTTCAGCGCGTCCGTGACGTCCTTCTGGAAATAACGGTCCGCGGAGCCGCGAGACATCGCTCCCAGCGAGCCCATGCCGCGATAGGTCTTGTAGGAGCGCCCCTGGTAGAGGAACACCTCACCAGGCCCCTCGTCGACACCGGCGAACACCGACCCCATCATCGCCACCGAAGCGCCCATTGCGAGCGCCTTGGCGAGATCGCCCGAGTACTTGATCCCGCCGTCGGCGATCACCGGGACGTCTGAGCCATTTGCGGCCCGGCACGCGTCCATGATCGCGGTCAACTGCGGCACGCCGACCCCGGCTACGATCCGCGTCGTGCAGATTGACCCTGGCCCGATCCCGACCTTGACCGCATCTGCGCCGGCGTCGATCAACGCCTTGGCGCCTTCGTAGGTGGCCACGTTGCCGGCCACGATCTGCACCCGATTGGTCTCGCGTTTGATCCGCGCCACCGCCTTGGCCACGTCGGCGTTATGGCCGTGGGCGGTATCGATGACCACGACGTCGACGCCTGCGTCCACGAGGGCCATCGAGCGTTCGAAGCCCACATCGCCGACCGTCGAGGCTCCTCCGACCAGCAGGCGACCCTGCGCGTCCTTGGCCGCGTCCGGGTGGGCCTCGGACTTCTCCATGTCCTTGACGGTGATCAGGCCGACGGCGCGGTAGTCGTCGTCGACCACGATCAGCCGCTCGATCTTGTGTCTGCGCAGCAGTTCACGGGCTTCAGATTGGCCGACACCCTCCTTCACCGTGACCAGGTTTTCCTGTGTCATCAGCGCCTTGGCGGGAACGTCCCCGCTGCCCTCGAAGCGCATGTCGCGGTTGGTCAGGATGCCGCAAAGCTTGCCCTTGGCGTCTACGACAGGGAATCCGGAGATCTTCCGCCTGGCCTTGATCTCGCGCACCTCGCTGAGCGGGGTGTCGGGATGGATGGTGAGCGGATTGATCACCATCCCGCTTTCATAGCGCTTCACCTCGCGCACCTGATCGGCCTGCTCCTCGACAGTGAGGTTGCGATGCAGGATGCCCAGGCCGCCGTTCTGAGCCATGGCGATGGCCAGACGGCTTTCCGTGACGGTGTCCATGGCGGCCGACACCAGCGGTATGTTCAGATTGATCTCTCGCGTGAACCTTGTCGCGACATCCACCTGAGTGGGCATCACATCGGACGGACCGGGTTCTAGCAAAACATCGTCGAAGGTGAGCCCTTCGCGAATCTCCATTGAGACACCTCGTTTTGCGGGGTTCGTATCCCCGCAATGGGCCCCAGAGTCAACGCGACGTGAACGCCTTGACGCTCATCAGTAGTCTTGGGGTCAGATGAAGCTCACCCTCCGTCGAGGCGCCACTGACCTCGAAACGCACAACTTCAGCGGCCGGGCCGGCGTCGATAGTGACCTCGATGTCGCCTGTTGGAAGCATTGGGCCGATGTCGCCGCTCTCAGGCGCAACGATCCAGATCCGCTCCAGGTGGGCGCCGACGCCCTTGGCGGGCTGGTAGAGCTCTCCCGAGAACTCCTGCGCAAGCCAGGCCGCGGCGCTGCGGTCGTAATCAATCTGGAAAACCGCGGAAAGTACGCCCTGCCCGCGACGAAAAGTCGTCAGCCGCCAGGGGAAGCGCCCGCCCTCCTCCGGATGTCGCGCCTGCCAGCCATGCGCCTCTATCAGGCGTTCGGTCGCCGCGGTCTCGCCCCGCAGGCCCAGATGGCAGGGGCGCGCGTCCTCGGCTTCGAAGATGTCCAGGAACGGCCCGTTGGCGAACCTGACGCCCCGCGACTTCACCACACCCTCGGGTGTCCAGCCGCGGAGCACCGGCAAACCCGTCGCGCGCGAAATTTGCTCGGCAAGCGCCTCGGGGCCAGGCGCGCGGATGACCAGATGGTCGACCGCGAACGCGCTCACCGCTTGAGGCCCGTCGCCACCAGATAGAGCTCCGATGAATCTGAACGGCTGGCCTTGGGCTTGAACGTCTTGACGCCGGCAAAGTGCTGCTTGAGCTTGCCGATGACCTCGGCAGTCTCACCGCCCTGGAAGGCCTTGGCGACAAAGGCGCCGCCTGGCTTCAGCACCTCGATCCCGAAATCCGCCGCCGCCTCGATCAGCCCCACGATCCGCAGGTGGTCGGTCTGGCGATGCCCAACGGTGTTGGGCGCCATGTCGGAAAGCACCACGTCGGGCGCGCCTCCGAGGAGCCGGATGAGTTCCGGGCCGCAGGCGGGATCGGTGAAATCCATCTGCAGGATGTGCGCCGGCGGGAGTGGATCGACCGGCAGGAGGTCCACACCGACGATGTCCGTCACGCCGCGCTCCAGGGCGACTTGCGTCCAGCCACCGGGAGCCAGACCGAGGTCCACCACCCGGGCGCCGCGCTTCAGGAAACGGAACTTGTCGTCGAGTTCGGTCAACTTGTAGGCCGCACGGCTTCGGTAGCCGTGGGCGCGCGCCTTGGCGGCGAAGGGATCATTGATCTGTCGCGACAGCCAAGCCTGCTGCGACGGCGTGCGCTTCCAGGCCGTCTTCAGCCGCTCGGGTACGACCCGTCCGGCCTCCGTGCCCCCGGTGGGCGGACGGACCATGCGCTTGCGGGGGGGCTCCGTCATTGCATCGCCATCTGCCGAATTCCGCCACGGCGTCGGCGGCGCCGGCGCCCGTCGCGGTCAGCCATAAGGGACAGGAGGATACCTTCGCGCAGACCTCGGTCGGCGACCCGCACCCGAGTGCACGGCCAAAGCTCCTGGACCGCTTGCAGGATCGCCGCGCCTGCCAGCACCAGATCGGCCCTGTCGGGCCCGATACACGGCTCCTGGGCTCTCTCCTTGGCGGTGACCCTAAGGAGGCGCCCGGCAGCCGCGTCGCACTCGTCGCGGCTCATCCAGATGCCGTCCACGCGGCTGCGCTCGTAGCGCGGCAGGTCCAGGTGAAGGCCTGCAAGGCTGGTGATCGCGCCCGAAGTGCCGATCAGGTGCGCTCGGTCGGCGTCGAACACCTCGCGAAGGCCGTCAGCCCGGCGGAAGGCGCCAACCTGCGCCTTCACCGTGTCCACCATGGCCCGGAACCAGCTCTCGGTGGCCGCTTCGCCCTCGGGAAACCGCTCAGCGAGGGTCACCACGCCGATCGGCACGGAAAGCCAAGCGCGCAGCGGCGGCATGCCGACGGGCGGCGCGCCACGCAGGTCCACCCACGACAGCTCCGTCGACCCGCCGCCGACGTCAACGACCAGAGCCGCATCCGACGTGCGGTCGATCAGGTTCAGGCAACCAGCGACCGAAAGCCTCGCTTCTTCCTGTGGCGCAATGATCTGCAGACGAAGGCCGGTCTCGTCGAACACCCGCTCGATGAAGGCTGGCCCGTTCTCGGCCATTCGGCAGGCCTGCGTGGCAATTGCGCGCAGACGAACGACGCGGCGGCGGCGAATCTTCTCTGCGCTGACCTTCAGGGCGGCCAAAGCGCGCTCCATGGCGGCGTCAGACAGTCGCCCTGACTGGGTCAGCCCCTCTCCCAGACGCACGATGCGCGAGTAGGCTTCAACCACGCGGAACGCGCCCGCGCCGTGGGGCGTGGCGATCAGCAGGCGGCAGTTGTTGGTACCCAAGTCGAGCGCGCCGTAACAGGGCTGCTCGTTCGCAGGCTTCTCCCGGCCACGTGTCGTGGCTCCGGGCGCGCTCGGCGCCTCCGTCATGGACCGATTCCGTCCTTCGCAGGCGCATCCACCCCTGGCACGCCTCACTTGAGGTAACCTTAGCAAGCCTGCCCGGCTGTCGGAAGGGTCGCACTTGTGCCGGCGCGGCTGAACGCTACGTTCACCTCCCGGTCAGGAGAAGGGAGGTAGATTCGGAACATGGATACGCAGAACGCCAAATTCGCAATCGGTCAGGTCGTTCGTCACCGCGTCTATCCGTTCCGCGGCGTGATCTTCGACGTGGACCCAACCTTCTCGAACACCGAGGAATACTGGCTCTCGATTCCGGAGAACATACGGCCCCACAAGGACCAGCCGTTCTACCACCTGCTGGCGGAGAACGAGGAAAGTTCATACGTGGCCTATGTCTCCGAACAGAACCTAGTGCCGGACGATAGCGGGCAGCCTGTCGGCCACCCGCAAGCCTCGGCCCTGTTCGAGTCGTTCCGTGAGGGGCAATACAAGCTCCGGCCGCGGATCAGTCACTAGACCCGCGGGGTCTAGGTTCGGCCGCGCGGCGGGCTGAGCTTCTGAGCCTGCGCCTGGTCTGCCTGCGCGCCGGCGGCGTCGCCGAGTTCGCCCCGCACCTCTCCTCGCGCCTGCCACGCCGTTGCAGATTTTGGATCGGCGGCGATGGCCGCATCGTAGAGGTCGCGCGCCAGCAACAGGTCGCCGAGTTGGCGATAGGTGTCGGCTTTCGCCGCCAGGGTCGCCGGATCGTTCGGCGTCAGCCGCAGCACCTTGTTGAAGTCACGCAGAGCCTCGCTGTTGTGCCCGACTTGCTTGCTGGCGATCCCTCGGTTGAACAGCACGATGTCGTCTTTGGGGTTCACCGCCAGCGCATGGTCGAAGTCGGCCATGGCCAGGTCTGCACGATCCACCGCCAGATAAAGGTTCCCCCGGGCGTTCAGGATATCGGCATTGTCGGGATCGATGGCCAAGCCGTCCGCAAACGCCTTCAGCGCCTTGTCGCCCTTGCGCTTGGCGACGAAGGCGCGCCCGCGCTCAACCAGCTCCGCCACGTCCTTCGCCTGTGCGGACGTCAACGCAGGCCCGCGCTTCAACGGCCCATGGCTCTGGGCCGATTGCGGCAAGGGCGCGGGCTCAGCGGCGATGGCGGCCATGACGTCGGCCTGCGCCAGCGCCTTGGGGGCCGTGCCCGTGACCAGAGGGCCCGATCCCGACCAATCGCGCGCGAAGGCCGCTTTCACGGCATCCGGCCCGACGTCATCCATCATGCTGTCGAGCGCCTTCAGGCCCCCCCGAGGCGCCAGTTGCGGCAGCCCGTCCAACGCCCGGTCGAGCAGGTCATCAGCCCGACCCGGCGAGGTCCTGGGGGGGGCGTCGATCCCATGGCGGACTGCGGCGCGGAGCTGCTCCACGGCGATGTCGAGTTCGGTCTCCGACGGCCCCTCCCGACCAAAGCGGCGGATTTCCCCCGACACGGCGGCGATGGCAGCCGCCTCGCGCCCCTTCAGCGGCGTGACCGCGACGCAGGTTTTCAATGCATCCGGCCTAAGTTCGTCGCTGATGCTGACTTCGCTGTAGGGCGTATCCCGGCGCGAACGGTAGACGTCCAGCCGTTCCTGCAGCGCCGCCTGCCAAAGCCCGCGCATCAAAAGGCTGCGCAGGTTCGCAACCTCATTTCCCTGCGGTTCCGGAACGGCCAGGCGGCAGATTCGCGCCACGGCGGCCACTCGGGCGTCGGTCTGAACCTGTGCGTCAGGCCCCCGCAGCGCAAACGGAGCCGCCGCCGTGCGAGCCACGACGGATCCTGGCGGCGCAAAGGTCGCGAAGGCCGCTGTGACCTGCTTTTCCAAGGCATTGACCGGAAGGTCGCCCACGATGACGAGGAACGCATGCTCCGGACGATACCAGCGGTCGTAGAAGGTCTTCAGCTTTTGCGGCGTCAGCGCCGAAATGCTCTGCGGCGCTCCGAGCGGAAGGCGCTGGGCCGAACGGAGGCCTTGATCCTCGAACGCCTCGATACGGTCGCGAAGTTGGGCGAAGCCGCTCGCCGGCGCTGCTGTCTCGCCCTGGATCGAGGCGCGCTCGTGATCGACCTCGGGCGCGCCGAACTCCATTCCGTCTGCCACGTCCCTTAGCCATCGAAGGGCCAGGTCGGCTTCCCGCGCCGTCGCGGTCGGAAGATCGATTTGGTAGACAGTGCGTCCGAAGCCGGTAGAGGCGTTGCGATCACGCCCGAACGCCACACCGAGCGGCGCAAAGGTCAGCGCCAGCTGATTGTCTGGAAATGAACGCGTCGCGCTGAAGGCCATGTGCTGGACGAAATGGGCTGCGCCGCGCTCGTCGTCGGTCTCGTCATAGCTGCCGAAATCAAATCCCAACCGCAGCGACAAGGCGCCTTTGGGCGTCGCGTTCTGTTGAACCGAATAGCGCAGCCCGTTTGGCAGCCGGCCGTTACGCACCTGCGGATCGGCAGGCGGCGGCGGAGCGCTCGCCAACACGCCCAGCGCCACGGCGGGCGCTGTCTGACCCTGCGCGGTCCCGGCCGCCGTCAGCGCGGCGGCCAGCCAAGCGGCGCACCAGAGAAGTCGCATTCATTGTCCTGTTTTTGGGAACGATAGCTCTTAAGCCGGATGGACAAAGCTCGGCAACCGAGGCGGCCGAACAACAGATGCGCCGCATTTGGTCGATTTGTGCGCCTCGCCGCAGGATTGCGAACGATCCTTCCGCCGCCCCCCGCCTGGGCGGCCAAACGCGAACGGAACTTCCGCATAAAGGCGGCCATTGTCCGGAACATGAGCGCGGATGGTTTTGCAAAGTGCCCGCCCCCAGGCGCGCGGGCGGATTGGACGATCGACCAGGGTTGGGAGGCCTACACGGCGGCCGAACACGCAGTCTGGATCACCCTCTATGAGCGACAGTCCGCGATGCTCCCTGGGCGGGCTTGCGAGCCGTTCCTCAGGGGCCTCGAGGCGCTGGACCTGCATCGCTCCGGCATTCCGGACTTCGCGCGGATCAACGCCGAGTTGAACCGGCTGACCGGTTGGAGCGTCGTGGCCGTGCCGGGCCTCGTCCCTGACGAGGTGTTCTTCGATCACCTCGCCAACCGCCGCTTTCCGGCGGGGCAGTTCATTCGGAAGCCGGACGAACTCGATTACCTCCAGGAGCCCGACATTTTCCACGACGTGTTCGGTCACGTGCCGATGCTGACCGACCCGGTATTTGCCGACTACATGCAGGCCTATGGCCGTGGCGGGCAGCGCGCCATGCAAATGGGCCGCCTGCACAATCTGGCTCGGCTCTATTGGTACACTGTCGAATTCGGCCTTTTGCAGACTCCGCAGGGCCTGCGGATCTACGGGGCCGGCATCGTCTCCAGTCGATCGGAATCGATCTTCGCCTTGGACGACCCTTCGCCGAACCGCCTCGGGTTCGACCTCGAACGGGTCATGCGCACGCCGTACCGGATCGATGATTTCCAGCAGGTCTATTTCGTCATCCCGTCACTGCAGGCGTTGCTCGACGCGACCCTGCAGGACTTCGCCCCGATCTATCGACGCCTCGCCCGCGCGAGCGACATCGGGATCGAACGGATCGAGCCTGGCGACCTGGTGATCACCGCCGGGACCCAGGCCTACGCCCACAGCGGCGCTGCGGCTCAGTAGTCACGCCGCCAGCGCACCGAAAGCCGGCTGTCGCCCAGGGCTCCGACGCGTGAGACGATCGACAGCGTCCGCCTGAACCGCCACTCCACCTGCACCGCCCCGCCGTCGCGACCACCACCGGTCAATTCCAGGTAGACGTTATTTGTCAAATACTTCCCGCCGGATACTGTCATGGCGGATCCGGTTGAGTCCCCGCCCCCCAAAGCCAGGCGGTCCAGGCCAGCGAAGGTCCTGAGGTTCCCGATCACGTCAAAACCCCCGCCGCCCGCAAGCGAAGAGAGAGCCGAGGCCAACTGCGCGGCCTCCAGCGGCGACAGCTGCGAGGTCGACTGCCCAAACAGCACGCGCGCCAGGATTTCGTCGTCAGGAAGGCTGGGTGACGAGGTGAGGCTGATCTCAGGCTTGGCCGCCGTGCCGCGGATCCGGACGGACGCGGTCAGCGAGGGATCATCGCGGGTCGCCGTCAGGTCGAGACGCACGCCCTCTGCGCGGGTCGAGAGGAAGACGACGCTCGTCGGGTCGAACTCGAAACGCCTGCCGGCGAACTCATAAGCGCCCCGAACCACGTGCGCCGTGCCGGTCAGATTCGGATGGGCCGTGGTCCCGCCGACGTGGGCGTCGAGTGACAGCTCGACGTCGAGGCCGTGCCCGCGCAGGAAAATCCCCTGGTTCGCTTGCAGCGCCACGTCGAGAGCCCACCCTTCCCCAGTGGCGGTGGGGGGCGCCAAGGAAGCGGGCAAGTCAGCAGGCCTGTTCTTCTCGACGACGGCCATCGCTACGACGCCGGAGGGCGTTGGCAGGCGCGCGGCCACATTGGCATGGTCGATCGTCAGCTTGCCTGAGAGGCGAACCTTGCCGTCCGCCGCCCGGTCTATCGTCGCAGCACCGGTCGCTGAGGCGACCGCCTGGCTGTTATCGATCAGCCGGAAGCCTTTCAGGTCGAGGCGGAAGGTCGAGGCGCCTTCGCGCAACAAGCTGATCCGGCCGGCCCCCGACACCGATCCGCCATGACCATCCACGCCGCTTGCCTGGGTCACGCTGACCGCGTCCTGGCTGAAGTCGGCCTTGAGGGCCACATTGCGGAGCGAAAGACCGGTTCCTCCGTCATCGAAACGGCCGCCATCCACCGTGATCTGGCCGGTGGCGTTGGGATGCGAGAGCGTGCCCCCCAGTGCGCCTTGCGCCATGACCTTGCCCGCCAAGCTGCGCTCGCCGCCGACCAGCAGGTCCCAGATCGGCCCCACTTGGCCCTGGGCGGAAAATTGGCCGTGCATGGGCTGCTGACGAGCGATCGCGATCCGAAATGGAGCCGCCGACGACTCGGCCGGAAGCACGACGCTGGCGTTGGCGGACAAGCCAGCAGCGCTGGTCGCGGTCATGTCGAGCGCAATCGCATTGCCGGAAAGCCGGCCGCGGACCGTCCCGTCGATGCCTGAGGCGCTCGGGGTCCCTCGGCCCCGCGCCCCGGCAAGCTTCGCCTCCAAGGCGCCGTCAAGCCGCGGGCCGGCGCCGTGCAGCGTAAGCGTGGCGTCCGTGCGGCCCGCCAGATCCTCGTTGAGCAGACCAAGCGTCAAGCCGGTCACCTGCGCGCGAACGTCGGTTCCTGTATCGGAGAGCTGGCCGTCGAAATCGATCTGGCCGCCGTCCGAGCTCGCGAGCTTCACCCGCGCGCTGCGTTGCGCGCCGACGAAACGTACTTGGGCCGTCTCCAGTGTGTGCACTTCCCGACGGCCGAGATGACCCTGCCCGGCGAAGGTCGCCGCGTAGCCTGGGTTGATGGAGGACAGCTGACCGCTGCCGTTCAGGCCCCAGGCTCCGGCGTCGGACTGACCCTCGACCCGCGCAGAATAGGCCAGCCGATCCATTGGACCGTCGCCCGTGAACTTGCCGGTGTGGATCGCGATCGTCGAGCCGATGAACCTCAGGTCCGTCGCCGTCAGGTTGAACGAACCGCGTGCGCCCCCAGGGGCGGCGTCGATCCGGACCCGACCCGCCACCCGACCGGTGTCGACGAAGGCGCCGCGGGTCACCGCGATATCCAGGTCCGCCGCCGACGGCGTACGGTTGCGCAGCGACAGGGATCCGGAAGCCTTCACGCCGCCGGCATCCACGGAAAGCCCCGTCAGATCGATTCCGCCTTCCGGGAAGCTGAAGTCCGTGCGCGCCCGCGCCGGGCCGTAGCCGCTCGCCCCCGTCAAGGTCGCCATGCCGCTCGAGCCGCCCGCCCGTTGCAAAAAGCTCAGCGTAAGATGCGCGTCCTTCAGCGGCAGGCGCGGGATGTCGATCGCCGCAACGTCAGCCAGAAGGTCGGCCCGCGGGGCGCCGAGCGTCCCGGTAACAGCGCCAGAGCCCTTGGCCTTTCCGGTCACCTCCACGGGGCCGGCGCGGAACGGCCCATCGGCGTTCCAGTCGAGCTTGAATGAAAGACCTCCATCCGGGGCAAGGATGCCGGCTGTGCTGGCCCTCATCGCAGCGCCCGTCAGGTTGGCGGAGGCTACCGACAGGCGCCGTCCCTCAAGGTTCGCCTGCGCCTGAAGCTGGGGCCGCGGTCCCAGCAGCCGGTCGATCTCCGGGTAGCCGGTTGCGAACCGTTCCCCGCGCACGTCCAACCCGAACGCCCAGGGCTGCCCTGCCCGGCCCTGCGTGGCAGACCAGTCCGCCTGGGCCGAGCCTGCGGCGCCAGGCCGTGCGGCGGCCAGGTTGGAGATCGTCGCCTTGCCCTTGAAAGTCAGACCACCCAGGAGGCTTCGCCCGCCGTTCGCCTCGACCTTGAGCCCGGCCCCCACCACCTGCAGTCCGCGCAGCAGCAGCCGGCCATCGGCCAGTCGCGCTCCATCGAAATTCGCCCTCGGCGCGGCGCCCAGGGCCGCGCCCACAAAGCCCGTCCCGCGACCGCCGGCGCCGGCGAGGCTCGTCTTGACGTCCCACTGTCCGCCGCGTGCAACGACCTCCAATGGACCAGACGCCTGGCCGAGGCTGTAGCCGCCAAGGCTCGCCCGCGACACCAGGGCGTTGCCTGCAAACCGCCAGCCTTGCTTGACCTCGGTTACGCGGCCGTCGATGCGCGCCGGGCCCAACTCCGGGCCACCGGTGATGCGCGACAGATTCTGGGTATCGGCGGTCAATTCGACCCCCTGCGGTCCGACCCGCCGCTGCCCGAGGTCGCCCAGACCGTGAGCCCTGACCGTCAGGTTCTCCGAGTTGACCCGCGCCTCCAGGGCGAAGAGATCGGTAGCCGCCCGGCGCCCCTCCAATACGAAATACGCGGCTGGTCCAAGCCGGCGAGCGTAGGGTGCGCTCAGGGTCGACGCGGTGAGAGACAGTCGTCCCGTGGCCTCGCCCCCCTCCTTGGTCCATGCGCCCGTAGCCCGCAGCGGTTGGATCGCCCCGGAATTGGCGACCGCCGTGAATTGGCCCGCCGAGATCTTGCCTCCGGCTGACGCCTTGAGCGTGAAGGCCTGGTCCGCGGGCAGACCGAGTGCGCCGGCCAAGGCGCCGCCCCTGGCCTCCTCTGCGTCAACCAGCACAATCAGCGGCCGCGTGCGCGCCACGTCGAAATCGACGTTCAGGTGATCGCCCGGATGCAACACGCTGGCGGCCCGCACACGGCCACGCGGAGCGCCGCTGCGGCCCACGTAGAGATTGAGATCCAGATCGTAGACCCCGCGCACGTAGCTGAACGCCGGCAGCATCTCGACTCGGGCGTGGGCCTGGTCGATGCGGAAGGAGACCGGGTTGCCGGTGTCTTCGCCCTTTTTCGTAAGGGTCGGGCGCCGAAGCACCTTGATCGTCTGAACATCGATCCGATCGGCGTGGAAATTGCGCGCGAGAAGCGCCAGGTAGCGCCACCTCATGTGAAGATTGTCGGCCTCCAACCACACCCCGCCTTCGTCGCGGATCGTCAGTTTGCGGACGCCCAGATCACGCCACACATCGCCGCTCAGGCCTTCAATCTTCAGCCGCCCGAACCGCCCGATCTTGAGACCGTCAGCGGCCGCCTCGATCAGGAGCCGGCCCTGCGGCAGCAGGACTCCGAAGCGCAGGCCAATCAAGGACAGGGCGATAAACGCCAGGATCGCCAGGGCCGTGATGACGATGGCCTTGGGCAAGATCGAGCGGCGCACAGCCGGTATGGCGTCAGGCGCGCTCAAAAGCTCTGCCCTATGCTGACGTACAACTGGACCGCGGCCTGCCCGTGCCGGTCGGTGACCGGCGTTGCGATATCGACCCGGATTGGCCCGAAGCCCAGGTTGTAGCGCACGCCGAACCCGGCCCCGACGCCAACGTCGCTGAAGTTCGCGAATTGGGCGCTGCCCACGGCGCCGGCATCGACGAACACCACGACCCCCCATCGGCCTTGCAGATGCCGGCGAAACTCGAGCGAGGCCTCAGCCAGCGAGAGTCCGCCTTGCGGCGTGTTGTCGGCAAGCCTGGGGCCGACCTCCTGGAAGCCGAAGCCGCGCACCGACCCGCCGCCGCCGGCAAAGAAGCGTTGCGGGGCCGGAATGTCATCCAGGGGACCATCGATAATGCTGCCCAGGTGCACGCGGCCGGCCACGACGGTGCGGCCCTCACTATCGAACGGCAAGTAGCCGACGACCTGGCTCTGCACCTTCAGGTAAGGCAACACGCCTTGCCCGGTAAGCAGCGTTGGCTCGAGCCGCGCGCTGATCCGCCAGCCGCGCTTTGGATCCAGCGGATTGTCAGACCGGTCCAACGCCATGTCGGCGAGGCCGGCGAGAGTCACTATGTCCCTGCCAAGGGGCGTCAGTGTTCCGATCCGCACCTCGTAGGTGCGGCTGACGTCGACCGAACCGCCCCACGTGAAATAGGTGCCGGTCACGCCCAAGGTGGCGTTGCGGCCCCAGCGGCGGGTGACGTCAGCGCTGGCCATCACCCCTTCCTGGTCATACGCGGGGGTATTGGCGCGATAGACCGCTGCGCGCGTCGCCAAGGTCTGCTGCGGCGTCTCCCAATGCGGCAGGCTGAGGTCGAACTGAAGCCTGCTATCGATCTTGGAAATCCGTCCCAGCACCGAAAAGGTGTCGGCGCGGCTCAAGAGGTTGTAGCGCGTCCATTTGGAGTCGACGCCGAACCCCTCGGTGGTGTCGTAGCTGGCCCCTAGCTCAAGCGTGCTCCTTTTGCGCTCGGCGAGGCTCACGACGACCGGGCGCAGGCCATCGGGGGTTGTCTGGTCCGCGGGCGCCAGACCGACCGTAACGGACTCGTAGACGCCGGTGTCCAGGAGACGCCGCTCGAGCTCGGCGATGTATGCCGGATCGTACGCCGCGCCGGGTCGCCACGGCGCCAAGTGCTGCAGCCAACTGGCTGTCGTGCGCCCGTTCGTCGTGAGATGGATGGAGTCGAGATGGGCGATGTCGCCAGCGGCGATGCGGAAGTCGGGATTGATCGTGTGATCGGCATGGTCGACGACCACCTGGCGCGGTTCGACCCTGACGTCGGCATAGCCGCGTCTTTGTACGGCCGCCACCGCCCGGCCCTCGGCGCTGACAACGTCAGCTGCGCGTCCGGGCTGGCCCGGCGTGAGGGCCAGCGCCGCCTGGGCGGCCTGGGCCGTCATCGGCTCCGGCGGGGCGCCTACCCAGTCGATGTGGGCGCGCCCGAGCACAAACCTCGGCCCCGGCACGATCCTGACTACCGCCTTCGGCACGTCTCCTTCGCCGATGTCGGGTTCGACCTCATTGGCATAGAAGCCCTCCGACCGCAGCACCGAGATCGCGTCCTCGGCGGCTTCGCGTGCGCGCCTGCGGGCTTCGAACCGGTTCTCGATCGGGCGGTCCGCCTCTCCGACCGCCTTTATGACGGCGGCGCGCAGGTCCGCAGGCAACTGGCCCTCGATGGCGGCCTTGGGCTCCGCCGCAAGCGCGGGCGCGGCGATTGCCTGGATGCTGAGGACTGCCCCGGCCGCGACGGCGTAGACTACACGAGCCAAGCTCTCGAATCCTCGCGCGCCCCCTTGCCCTGCTGGGTGTAGCTGCGGCCACGAGGCCTGTCACCTGCGGGCGCCCAGGCGGGGCGCCTAAAGCCTAGGCGCCGGCGCGCGCAACTCGAACCAGCTCACGAAAGACCGCGCCGCGCTTTCGGCGCGCCCCTAGGGTTTGAGCACCGGGGATCGGTGAAGGAGGTGCGCGAGGGTGGAGTTGCGGACGGCCAGGGCGGAACGCGCGGAGCGGGCCTCGAATCCTATGGAGGCGCCGGCGCCCTATGACGAGATGCGCGCAGCCGAGGGCGTGGTTCGGCCGCACTACGCCGAACTGGCCGCCCGAATTGAAACGCTCAGCGCCGCTGAGCTCGCCGAGCGCCAGCGCACACTCGAACGCTTCTTCCTCCTGCAAGGGATCACCTTCACGGTCTACGGCGCGGCGAGCTCCACCGAGCGGATCATCCCGACCGACCTCCTGCCGCGGATTATCGCGGCGCGAGAGTGGGAAACCATCGAAGCGGGTCTCACGCAGCGGCTCAAGGCGCTGAACATGTTCCTGGCCGACATCTATTCCGGCCAGCAGATCCTGATGGATGGCGTGGTGCCGCGCGAGCTCGTGATGAACGCACCATCTTATCGGCGGGAAATGCAGAACCTCTACGTTCCGCACCAGGCCTACGCCAATGTTTGCGGCTCGGACCTGATCCGCCAGCCGGATGGCGTCTTCGCCGTGCTCGAGGACAATCTGCGGGTGCCCTCCGGCGTATCCTACATGCTGGCCAACCGAGAGGCCTCCAAGCGGGTCTTCCCCGGCACCTTTCGCGGCGCAGGCGTTCGGCCGATCGACCGCTATCCGGACCTTCTGCTGACCACGCTGAAGAGCATGGCGGCTGACTGGCGGCCCAACCCGCAGGTCGCCGTGCTGACGCCGGGCGTCTACAATTCCGCCTACTTCGAGCACGCCTACCTGGCCCGCCTGATGGGCGTGCCTCTGGTCGAGGGCCGCGACCTGGTGGTGCACGACAACATGGTCTACATGCGCACCACCACCGGCTTGCGCCGGATCGACGTCATCTACCGCCGGGTGGACGACGACTACATTGATCCGCTGACCTTCCGCCGGGATTCCGGCCTGGGTTCAGCAGGCCTCTTCAACGTCTACCGCGCCGGCAACGTCGTGATCTGCAACGCCCCGGGGACCGGAGTCGCCGACGACAAGGCGGTCTACGCCTACGTGCCGGAGATCATCCGTTACTATCTGGGCGAGGAAGCGATCCTGCCCAATGTCGAGACCTTCCTCTGCCGTGAGCCGGCTCAGCTCAGCCATGTGCTCGCCAATCTCGACAAGCTCGTGGTCAAGGCCGTTGGCGCCTCGGGCGGCTATGGAATGCTGGTGGGACCGCATTCCACAAGGGCGCAGCAGGAGGAGTTCGCCGCTGCGCTGAAGGCCGACCCGGCCAACTACATCGCCCAGCCGACGATACAGCTTTCCACGGCGCCGTGCCTGATCGACCACGCCATCGAGCCGCGGCACGTGGATTTACGCCCATTCATCCTCTCCGGTGAGAAGATCGTCGTAACGCCGGGCGCGCTGACGCGGGTGGCCATGCGCAAGGGTTCCCTCGTGGTCAATTCCAGCCAAGGCGGCGGGTCGAAGGACACCTGGGTGCTCACCGACCGGAAGGACTTACGGCCGTGAGGGGGCAGCCATGATGCTCGCGCGCGTCGCCGATAGCCTCTACTGGATCGGTCGGTATGTGGAACGGGCCGAGCATCTCTGCCGGCTCTCGGACGTCATGCTGACGGCCACGCTGGACCGAACCGAGTCCGCCACCCAGATCGCCCGCATGGCGCTCGTCGCCGTTGGCGATCCGGACACGGCGAAGCCCCAGAACCCCTACGAGGCGGCGCTAGCCCTGGTGCTGGACCGGGAAAACTCCGGCTCGGTGGCGACCTCGCTGGCCCGGGCGCGTGAGAACGCACGTCAGGTGCGCGACCAGATTACGAGCGAAACCTGGGAGCGGCTCAACCTGATCCACTTGAGGATGACCGATCCCCAAGCGGCGCGCATCTTCGCCGAGGGCAGCCAGGCCTTCCTGCACGACACCATAGCCGACCTGCACCTCTTCAAAGGGGCCGCGGACGCGACTATGAGCCACGGCGAGGGCTGGCGGTTCCTGCTGCTCGGGGTCTACCTGGAACGCGCGCAGCTGATTGGCGCCCTGCTGGAAGTCTGCTTCGGCGACCGGCGCCTGACGGCGATCACCGACCACTCGGCGTTGACTGCCCTGCTCAGGATGAGTTGCGCGCTGGAGCCCTATCTGCGGGTCTACACCGCCGACATGCAGCCGCGCTTGATCCTGGAGTTCCTGTTGCTCGACGAAGATTTCCCGCGCTCGGTGCGCTTCTGCACGAAGCGCATCGAGGAACATCTGACCTCGATCGGCGGCCACTTGGAAGCCGCCGGCGTCAGCGGCCCCGATCGCCTCGCCGGGCGCCTGCGCGCGCGCCTGCAGTACGCGGAGATCGGCGAGGTGCGGGCCAGCGGCGCCAGCGCTTTCCTGGGCGCCGTGCTCGACGAGTGCGCCGGCTTGCACAAGGCGATCTATGAGACCTTCGTCGCCTATACACTCGAACAGCGCCTGCCGGCCTAGGGAGCGAAACGACAGTGCTTCTCGCCGTCCGCCACTCCACCCGCTACCAATACGACGAGCCCGTGCGCGAGAGCGTCATGGAAATGTGGATGCAGCCGCAGAAGCGCGCCCATCAACGGCTGATCAGCTTCGAGTTGGAGATCGACCCGGCGGCGCAGCTGTTCTCCTACGCCGACAGCTTTGGTAACGCGGTCTATCATTTCGACATTCCCCAACCGCATGAGCGCCTGACGATAACGGCGCGCGCCGCCGTCGAGACGGAGCTCCCCGCCGAACTGCCTGAGGCGCTCGACCGCGGTGAGTGGGACCGGCTGCGATCGGATTTCGTGCGCGGCGAGCACTTCGACTTCCTGCACCCCCACGGCTTCGCCAGGGCCACCGAAGCGCTTCACGCCTTCATGGCTGAGAAAAACCTGAACGAACTGCGGGTCCGAGACCCTTTGCGGGCCGTCCGTGACCTGTCCCAAGCGATCTACCAAGCCTTCGACTACGAAGCCGGCGTAACCCGCGCCGACAGTCCAATCGACGAGGTGCTGACCGCCCGCAAGGGGGTCTGCCAGGACTTCGCCCACGTCATGATCGCGATTTGCCGGGAGTGGGGTGTCCCGGCCCGCTATGTCTCGGGCTACCTCTTCACCGATCGCCAGGCCGGCGATCGCTCCGATCCTGACGCCACCCATGCCTGGGTGGAGGTGTACCTGCCGAGCTTGCGATGGGTGGGCTTCGATCCGACCAACAACATCCTTGCCGGCGAGCGCCATGTGGTCTGCGCGGCCGGTCGCGACTACTCCGACGTGCCACCCTCGCGTGGGGTCTACAAGGGCGAGGCGCAAAGTGAGCTCGCCGTGGCGGTGACCGTGCAGAAGGCCCGTGGGGCGGTCAGCGAACCGGAATTCCTGCGCATCTCCCAGCCGACCACCAGGTCCGGCCAACGCCGCAGCCAGTACCCCGGCCTCGCCTACGACCAGCAGCGCCAGCAGCAACAACAACAGCAGCAGTAAGCCCGGCGCTGCGGCGGGAAAGCGCGCTTTCGCTAACGCTTAGACCCTGCGTCCGGAAAGGGGCCGACATGGCGCGCCGAAGGGCCGTCGTAGCCCGCCGCAGCGAGCGCAATTTAATGAGCCATGCTCCCGCCCGCCAGCTCCAAGCGCCGCCTCGCCGAGAGGAGGAATTGCTAGGCCCGGATGGGTTCACGGGCGAGTCGAGGTGGCCTAGAAAGGTGCGCGAGATTAGTTCAAGCACCCGACCAAGCCCGGCCGCATCACGATCGCCCATCCGAAGACAGACATCCCCATCGGCAGGCATCGTTCCATAGAAAAGCAGGCTGGCCTTAAGCTGAGCCAGGAGCCATCGCCCACTATATCGCGCTGATCCACCAGGACGCCGATAGCGACTACGGCGTGTCTTTCCCCGATTTCCCAGGCTGCACTTCGGCCGGCTCGACCCTTGACGAGGCGCGCGCGGGCGCAGCCGAGGCGTTGGCGCTGCATGTGGAGGGTATGGTCGAGGACGGCGACGCGGTTCCCGAGCCCTCGAGCCTGGAGAGCATCATGCGCGACCCCGACAATCGCGATGGCGTGGCGATCCTTGTCGATCTGCCCAGCGCCGCCAAGGTGGTCCGGGTCAACATCACCATCCAGGCGGACGTTCTGCGGGAGATCGACCGCAACGCCGAAGACCATGGCTTTACGCGCTCGGCCTTCCGAGTAGCGGCGGCGAATCGCGAGATCACGGCCGCCAAATCATAGCGCGAGAGGCGGCCCGGGTGGCCGGCCAGAGGCTCAAATTCGGTGCGTTCGTGGCTAGAACTTGCCAGGGAATTTCGCCCCACACGCCGCGCACTCAATCGTCGCGGGATTTCCCGCACCGACGCCGAAACTCCCGGCGGAATAGGTACGGCGTGGCGCGTCCGCGAACGGCGGCCCCGCCTCCTCGATCGCCACGACCCTGCCTGTGGCGCCGCAAGTAGGGCACTCGACGTCAAAGCTCAGTCGATGATTTGCGGCCATAGGTACT
>NZ_DASXNL010000069.1:0-55250 GCF_036495085.1 Phenylobacterium sp.
AGGCGCGCCGGCGGCGGGAGCCGAGGCTTGGGCGAAGGCCGGTGCGGCGACTAGCGAAAGCAGACTAACCGACGCGCCCAGGCGTGCGCGCCGCGATGTCGATCCGGCCATAGACGTCCCCTGTTATAAGCTAACAAGGCGAATAGGCTGTGGGACCGGGCGGGCCTATGCCGAGACTTCCCGATTTTCCCGGGAACTCGTTCCCAATTTGCGCCCGCCGGGCCTGAAGGCGCGAGGCTGTGATATCTAAGCCCATGTCGTTGCGCGCACGCGTGGTCACGCTCATCGCCGGGGTCCTCCTGGTCAGCATCCTCCTGGGGACGCTCGTCGCCGGCTACCAAGCGCGGCATGCGCTGAGCGCCGAACTGACCGCCGCGATGAACGGCGCGCGCCAGACCGTCGCCAGCGCGCTCGAAGACCTCCCGCAGTCAGATCATCCCGCGCGCGATCTGCGTCAGCTCGTCGGCACCTTCGATGGCAATCGCCACGTTCGGGCGAGCCTGGTCACAGCCGACGGCGGCGTGGCGCTGGTGTCGCGCACAAAGCCCATCGATCAACCGGCGCCTGCGTGGTTCGGGCTCCTTCTGGGATCACCTCCGAACTCCGTAGAGGTCCCCTTGCCGCCGGCAGCCGTGGGATTCCGCGCAATCACGTTGACGCCGACCGCCGGCATCGACGTCAGCGCGGCGTGGCGCGAGTTCATCGGTATCGTGGCGGTGCTTTTAGGGTGCGCGGCGATCGGGCTCGTGCTGGTCTATTTGGTAATCGGCGCCGCCTTCCGCCCGCTCCACGCACTTGCCGCGCAGTTCGGGCGGATCGGGACAGGCGACTACAGCGGTCGTGTCGCGGAGCACGGGCCCTCGGAACTGCTGAGCCTTCAGCGAGGCTTCAACCAGATGGCGTCGGAGCTCGCCACGACCACGGAGCGCAACCGCCAACTGGGCGACCAGCTCCTGACGATCCAGGAGGAGGAGCGCGCCGACATCGCCCGCGACCTGCACGACGATATCGGGCCGCACCTGTTCGCGGTGAACATGGATGCTCAGATGATCGCCCAACTGAGCGACGCGGGGCGTCCCGACGCTATTCGCGAACAGGTCCGATCGATTCAGGCGGCCGTAACGCACATGCAACGCCAGGTGCGCGCCGTCCTGGAAAGACTGCGTCCGGCGCGCATAACGGAACTGGGCCTGAACGCGGCGATCCTAGACCTTGTGCGCTTCTGGACCCTTCGGCGGCCGGAGATAGCCTTCAACGTCGTGCTGCTGGAGGACGAAGCGCAGCTTGGCGAGGCGACCAAAGATGTCGTCTATCGGGTGGTGCAGGAAGCGGCCAACAACGCCGTACGCCACGGCGACCCGAGGGCCGTTTGGATTTCTTTCGAAGTCGATGAGGCGCGGGTCCTGAGCGTTCGCGTGATCGACGACGGCCCTGGCCGCGGCGCTACCACCTCCGGAGCGGGACTGGGACTCATCGGCATGCGCGAACGCGTCACTGCGCTGGGAGGTCTCCTGTCCTTCGGCCCGAACCCGGGGACTTCGGGCTGGACGACCACCGCCACCCTGAGCCTGGACGCGCCGACCGTCGGCCGTCCCTTGGCGGCGGTGAACCCATGAGAATCCTGCTTGTCGACGACCATGCCATCGTCCGCACCGGCCTTCGCAAACTGCTCGCCATGGTCTCGGATGCGGAAATCCTCGAGGCGAAAACGGGACGTGAAGCTCTGGCGATCGCCAAGGCGCAGACCCTCGACATGATTATCCTCGACCTCAACCTCCCCGAGCTCGGCGGCCTCGAACTCCTCAACCGCCTGCGCCAGGGCGGCCCCACGCCCATCCTGGTGCTGAGTATGCACGCCGAACCGATCTATGTGACCCGCGCGCTGGAAGCCGGCGCCCAGGGCTATATGAGCAAGAATGCGACGCCCGACGAACTCCTCGTCGCCATCCGGCAGGTCGGCAGCGGCGGCAGGTACGTCGAGCAGGAGATCGCCCAAACCCTGGTGCTATCGACGGCGCAAGCGGCGTCACTGGCTCAGCTTGCCCCGCGTGACCTGGAGATCCTGCGACTCTTGGCAGCCGGCAAGAGCTTGGGTGAGATCGCCGAGGCCCTAGGCCTCGGCTACAAGACGATCGCCAACAATTGCACCTTGATCAAAGCGAAGCTGGGTGTGACCAAGACCGCGGACCTCCTGCGCCTGGCTCTGGAGGCCGGAATGTCCTGAGGGCCGCTCTGCCCTCCGCTCCCATGCCGATGTTCAGGCCGCGCGCTACAGCAGCTGTCGCTCAAATCTGACTGATCTACAGCGCTTCGTATAAGCGCGGGGGCCAGTCCGTGAGATCATCGAGAGGCGCGCCGAACACTGGTGCGTCCCTCGCGAAGGCCTGCACCTCGCAAAGTGTCTCCAGGAACGCCGGCGCCTCCGGGTCGCGGCTCTGGCTGACCACCACGCCGGCGACCGTCAGGCCATGGGCCCGCGCGGTCTCGAGGGCCGTAAGGGTATGGCTGATTGATCCGAGATAGGAGCCCCCCACGAGCACCACCGGGAATTTGAGCGCTCCCATCAGATCAAGTCCCGTCGCCGCCTCGGCGATCGGCGACATCAGCCCGCCGACCCCTTCGATGACGAAGAAATCAGCGCATGACTGCGCGGCGCGGGCCGCGCAGTAATCGGCGATCGCCGGGAGGGAAAGGTCGCGCTGCTCCAACCGCGCCGCCATGGGTGGGGCCAGCGGTGCTGTAAACCGCCACGGGGTTATCCCCTCAAGAGCCTCGTGGGTCAGTGGCAGTCCCAAGGCCCGCAGCAACCGACCTGGATCGCTGTCGATCCAGTCATCCGGATCGAAACCGCTGGCCACAGGCTTTAAGGCCTCGACGCTGACGCCCGCGGCGAGCGCGGCCTGGACGAGCCCACAGGCGACGAAGGTCTTGCCTACATCCGTGTGGGCCCCGGCGACAAAGACGCGCTTCATCGCGCCAGCCAGGGTCGCACGGCCTCGACCAGGCGCTCGATCGCCGTTTCGGGGTGGCCCGCGGTAAAGGCGACCCGAAGCCGGGCCGTGCCCTCCGGCACCGTCGGCGGGCGGATCGGAACCACGAGCAGGCCCTGCCCTTCCAGTTCGGCCGCCGCAGCCAGCGCAGTCCCGGCGCATCCCAGGATGATCGGAACCACTGCGCTCTGGGCCTCGGGAAGTGTGAGCGCCGCCGTGAACCTTCGCGCCTTGGCCAGAGGGGCCGCGACGCGATCAGGCTCACAAGCGATGATATCCAGCGCCGCGACCGCGCCTGCGACGCAGGCCGGCGGTAGGCCCGTCGTGTAGACGAACGTCCGCGCGCGCATCTTGATCAGGGCGATCGCGGCCTGGGTGGCGCAGACGTAGGCGCCGTAGCCGCCGATGGCCTTCGAGAGGGTGCCCATGTGCAGGTCGACGCGGGCGTCGGGGAACAAGCGCGCCGTTCCCGCGCCGCCCCCCAGCACGCCCAGGCCATGGGCGTCATCGACCAGCAACCACGCGTCGTGGGCCCGGGCGACCCGGCTGATCTGATCCAGGGGCGCCACGTCACCGTCCATGGAAAAGACGCCATCGGTGGCCACCAGAGCACTGCGGACACTCTGCCGCACCGCCGCCAGCTTCGCTTCCAGGTCGACCACGTCGTTGTGGCGGAAGTTGATGACCTGGGCGCCGGAGAGCTTGGCGCCGCTCCAGATGCAGGCGTGGGCCAAGTCGTCGATCAATACGACGTCGCCTGGACCGGCGAACGTCGGAATGATGCCGGCGTTGGCAAGATACCCAGACCCGAAGACGCAGGCGGCCTCTGCGCCCTTCAACGCAGCCAGACGGGCTTCCAGCTCCATGAACAGAGGATGGTCGCCGGTGACCAGGCGCGAGGCTCCGGCCCCCGTCCCGTAGCGTTCGATCGCTGCGATGGCGGCGGCCTTGACCGCCGGATGATGCGACAGGCCGAGGTAGTCGTTGCAGGAGAAGGACACCATGCGTCGGCCGCCCCGCTCCAGCCAAACGCCGTCAAGGCGATGGGTTGGTTTCGGCGTCCGCGCCAGGTTCTTTGCCGCCAGGCTGTCTATTTTCGCCTGCGCATAGAGGGTCAGGGTGTCGGTCAAGACGTCACCGTCGCGGGAAGGCCTACGACCCTCGCCACCGCGCGGGTCAGCTTCGCAAGCTCGGCGTCGGTGACGACGAAGGGCGGGCAGAGGTAGACCACGCGACCCATCGGCCGGATCCAGACGCCCTCGTCGGCGAAGCGGCGACAGAGTTCGCTCACGGCGACGGGGCCCGCGAACTCGACCACGCCGATGGCGCCCAGGACCCGCACGTCGACGACGCCGGGCCCGCTACGGCAAGAGGCGAGGCCGTCAGCCAGGCCGGTGGCGATCCTCGCCACGTCGGCGCGCCACTGGCCGGTCTGGAACAGGTCCAGGGAGGCGTTGGCGGCGGCGCAGGCCAGGGGGTTTCCCATGTAGGTGGGCCCGTGCATCAGGGCTGCGCCCGGGTCATCCGACCAGAAGGCGTCAAAAACCCGGGTCGTCGCGATAGCGGCGGAAAGCGGCAAGGTCCCGCCGGTGAGGGATTTCGACAGGGTCACAATGTCCGGAACAACTCCGGCCCCCTCGCACGCGAAGAGGTCGCCCGTCCGGCCGAACCCCACGAAGATCTCGTCGAAGATCAGCAGGATCTCGTGGGCGTCCGCCAGCCGCCGAAGCCGGCGCAACACCTCGTCGTCGTGGAATAGCATGCCGCCCGCGCCCTGCACCCGGGGTTCGACGACGATAGCGGCGATATCCTGGCCCCTGTCGGCCAATAGCCGGTCCAGCTTGGCTTCGGACTCCTCATCGATAGGCAAGTCCGCGATGTATTGGGCTGGCATGACGCCGGCGAAGAGGCTGTGCATCCCCTCGTCAGGATCGCACACGGTCATCGTGGCCAGGGTGTCGCCGTGATAGCCGCCTTGGAAGGCCAGGAAGCGGCTGCGTCCGTGGACGCCTCTGTTGATCCAGTACTGGACCGCCATCTTCATCGCGATCTCGACCGAGACCGAGCCGGACTCCGCGAAGAACACGTGATCGAGATCGCCAGGGAGCAGGTCCGCCAGGCGTGCAGCCAAGCGATAAGCCGGCGCATGGGCCAGGCCTCCAAACATCACGTGCGGCGCGATGTCGAGTTGCGCCTGCACGGCGGCGCGGATGTGGGGGTGGTTGTAGCCGTGGCAGGCGGTCCACCAGGAAGCGATGCCGTCCACCAACTCTCGGCCGTCAGCCAGGATGAGCCGCGCACCCTCGGTGCGCGCCACAGCAAGTGGCGGCGGCGCGGTCTTCATCTGGCAATAGGGCCGCCAGACATGGGCAGCGCCGGTTGTCAGCCAGTCGGGCTCGCGCCCGGGATCGGCGCTCACGGTCTAGCCCGCGCTCGCCATTGTCATCGGCCGCATTTTCAGCTCGCTCAGCAAGGCCTCGTCGCTGCTGCGCCCGGGGTTGTTGGTGGTCAGCAGTCGCGCGCCCACGAAGATCGAGTTAGCGCCGGCCAGGAAACAGAGGCTTTGAAGCTCGCGGCTCATGTGCTCTCGGCCGGCTGCGATCCGGACCACCGACTTTGGGCAGACAAGGCGCGCCACCGCGATCATCCGAACGAATTCCAGTCCATCCACAGGCTCGGAGCCGCCCAACGGCGTGCCGGGAATCGGCATCAGGTCGTTGATCGGCACACTCTGCGGATGCTCGGGAAGGATCGCCAGTTGATGAAGGAGCCCGGCTCGGTCAGCCCGCGTCTCGCCCATGCCGACGATTCCGCCGCAGCAGGTCGCCATGCCGGCCTCGCGCACCGCCGCGAGGGTTTCGAGCCGGTCCTGGTAGGTCCGGGTGGTGACGACCTGATCATAGTAGTCGGGACCGGTGTCGAGGTTGTGGTTGTAGAAGTCGAGACCGGCGGCCTTCAGAGCCCGAGCCTGATCGAGACTCATCATGCCCAGTGTGGCGCAGGTCTCCAGGCCGAGGGCTTTCACCCCGGCGATCATGGCGACGAGCTTCGGGAGGTCGCGGTCCTTCACGTCGCGCCAGGCCGCGCCCATGCAGAACCGCTGCGCCCCGCCGGCCTTGGCCTCGGCGGCCTGGGCGATGACGGCGTCCGGCTCCATCAGCTTCGAGGCGGTCGTAGCGGTCTTGAAGTGCTGCGATTGGCTGCAATAGCCGCAGTTCTCCGGACAGCCGCCGGTCTTGATGGACAGGAGCTGGGAGAGCTGGAGTTCCGCCGGGTCGAACCACCGCCGGTGAACCTCGGCCGCGCGGAACACCAGCTCGGTGAACGGTAGCTCGAACAACGCTTCCACCTGCTTCAGCGTCCAGTCGTGGCGAGGCTGAGCAAGGTCGTGGAAGGATTGGACGGGCGAGTTCATGGGCCGATTCCTTTTAGATCGACCGCCTTAGACCGTAGAGCTTTGTGATCCGCAACTTCACCGCAGGGGTGAGGGCGGCGACAAGGGCGTACGCTTTGGGAACGGGGCTGCTGATGCAGCCGTCGGCGCCCACGTTGGTGGCGAACAAACGCGCGTGAACACGCGCGTCGCTGCAGTCCGCGTTGAGTTCACTGAAGGAAGCGTCCTAGCGTGCGCTCATGGGCCGAGCCGGCCCCGGGAGGCGGACGGATGGCGCGCTACGACCTGTGCATTGTGGGCGGCGGGATCGGCGGGTCGGCGCTTGCGACCGTAATGGCGCGGGCCGGCCGCTCGGTGCTGCTGCTGGAAGCCGCGGAGGTCTTCGAGGACCACGTACGGGGCGAGTGGATCGCCCCGTGGGGCGTTACAGAGACCAAGCGCGTCGGGCTCTACGACCTCCTCATGGGCGCCGGCGGGCACCACGTGGGCCGCCACGTCACCTATGACGAGAGCCGCGCGGCCGAGGTCTCCGAGGCGCGCACCCTGCCGCTTAGCATCTTTGCCGAAGGCGTGCCGGGGCCGTTGTGCCTGGGCCACCCGCGGCATTGCCAGACCCTCTTCGACGAAGCCAAGGCGGCCGGCGCGGATGCGCGGCGCGGCGTAAGTGTGACGGCCCTGCGGCTGGGCGATCATCCCGGCCTGACGTTCGAACAGGACGGCCAGGCCGTGGAGGTCGAGGCGCGGCTGATCGTGGGCGCCGATGGGCGCACCTCGCAGGTCCGCGAGGCGGCCGGGATCAGGCTGCACCAGGATGCGCCGCACCACTGGTTCGCGGGCCTCTTGATCGAAGGCGCCGACAACTGGGATCCGGATCTGCAGGCGATCGGCACCGAGGACGACTTCGGCTTCCTGGCCTTTCCGCAGGGCGACGGACGGGTGCGGATCTACGGTGGCTATGCGCTGGACGAGGCCAAGCGGTTCCGCGGGCCTGACGCTTCGCGCCGGTTCCTGGATACCTTCGCGATGCGCAGCGCGCCAGGCAACCAGGCGCTGGTGGCCGGCCGGCCGGCGGGGCCGCTGCACAGCTACATCAACGCCGATTCCTGGACGGATGAGCCCTTTGCGCCAGGCGTGGTGCTTGT
This sequence comes from Phenylobacterium sp., assembly GCF_036495085.1. Lineage (GTDB taxonomy): Bacteria > Pseudomonadota > Alphaproteobacteria > Caulobacterales > Caulobacteraceae > Phenylobacterium. The sequence continues at coordinate 7,527 of NZ_DASXNL010000069.1, forward strand.
AGGCGATGCGGCGGGCTGGAACGACCCGATCATCGGGCTTGGGCTCTCAATCACCTATCGCGACGTGCGGATCGTGAGCGAGCTCCTGAAGGGCTCCGAGGACTGGGAAGCAGCGGGGCTGTTCCAGCCCTACGCCGAGGAGCGGGCCGAGCGGATGCGCCGTCTGCGCTTCGCCGCCGGCCTCCAGGCGGGCCTTGATATGGAATTCGGCGAGGCGGCGAAGGCTCGGCGCCGGCGCCACTTCGAGGTGGCCGCGTCCGACCTGACACTGAGCATCCACAGCGTGGCGGTGATGGCCGGGCCGGAGGCGGTGCCGGCCGAGTACTTCACGCCGACGCACCGTGAGAGAGTGTTGGGCCGAGCGGAGGGCTGAACCATGACCCAAGATGAGATCGCCGCCTACAACGCCGACTGGCTCAGCGCCTGGACCGCGAAGGACGTCCCGCGGCTCTGCGCCTTCTACGCTGAGGACTGCGTCTACAAGGACACCCAGACCGTGACAGGCCTGCAAGGCCGCGCGGCGCTGGAGGAGTATCTGAAGAGCCTGTTCGCCGCGACGCCCGCCATGACGTACACGCCCGACCAGACGTGGCCGCTCGCAGGCGGGTTCTGCGGGCGCTGGTACTGCGAGATCGCAGGCGTATCCGGGCGACTGCGCGGCTTTGATCTGGTTATGCTGAAGGGGCGTGAGATCGTGCTCAACGAGGTCTACGTCCACCAGCTCCCCGCATGATGGCCCCTGACATCCGGCGGCCGGACGCCATCGATGCCGATTGGCTGACGGCCGTGCTGCAGGGCGCGGGCATCGATGCGGTCGTGGAGAGCTTCACCGCTAAGGCGGTTGGTACGGGCCAGATCGGCGACAGCGTGCGGTTCCGGCTCGCCTACGCCCGGGGCGGGGAGATCGCGCCTGCTTCGCTCGTGGGCAAGTTTCCCTCAGCGGATCCCGACAGCTTCCAGACGGGTGTGATGCTGGGCAATTACCACCGCGAGGTGATGTTTTACCGGGAGCTGGCGGCGGACGCCCTGATCCACACGCCGAACAGCCTGTTCGCCGACATCGAGCCGGCCCGTGGTGAGTTCGTGCTGATGATGGAGGACCTGGCGCCGGCCGAGCCCGGCGACCAGCTGAAGGGCGTGAGCCTGGACCAGGCCCGGCTGGTGATGGACGAAGCGGCCAAGCTGCACGCCTCCCATTGGGCCGATGCCAGTCTGGACGAGCTCTCCTGGGTGTCAGGCTCGAAGGCTGCGCCGCCCAGCCAGGCGACGCCGGATCTGGTGAAGACCCTTTGGACCGGCTTCCGGGCGCGTTACGCCGAGCGGCTCAAGCCCGACTGGATCGGCGTCGGCGAACAGGTGGTGGGCCGCTTCGGCGCCCTGGTGGAGGGCCATTCGGGCCCGCGCTGCCTGACCCACAACGACTTTCGGCCCGACAACATGATGTTCGCGACCGCGGCGGGCGGGCATGCGGTGACGACACTGGACTGGCAATCCTTCGCCTACGGGAATGGGGCCACCGACGTCGCCTATTTCCTGGCGGGAGCGCTTCCGCCGGAGGTGCGGCGCGCGCATGAGCCGGAGCTGCTGGACCGCTACCTGGCCGGTCTGACGGCGCATGGGGTGACGGGCTACAGCCGCTCGGACCTGGCCCACGACTATGGCCGGGGCGGATTCCTACTGTTCATGACGGCGTTCTTCGCGGCCATGGTGGTCAAGCAGACCATGCGCGGCGACGACATGTTTATGCAGATGCTGGGGAGCGCCTCACAACACATCCTGGAACACGACGCGCTGGCGTCACTGGGCTAGTCACCGGCGATCGGGCGAATCGAAGCGCTGATGGGGCGGCATCAGCTTGTCGCGTTCGTTCGCGAAGCTCTCGAAAGCGAGGACGGCGCCGGGAAAACGACGCCGAGAGTCGGCTGCAACGATCAGGTTTGCGGATCTGGCAGTCCGAGAATCCGCTTGGCGATAATGTTGTTCTGAATCTCGTAGGAGCCCGCGTAGATCGTCGTCGCCTTGCCGGCCAACCACTCGCGGACAGCGCTGATCTCGTAGCCGTTGAATCCATCCCCGCCGCCACCCAGCCCCTGGGCGCCCATCAGCTCGACAAGCAATTCCGCACGCTCCTGGCTGATCTTCGAGGACACGTTTTTCAGGATCGAGGTGGCCGCGCTAGGGCCGCCGGTGGTGGCGTTCGCCGCCACCCGCTGCATCGTCAGGTCAAAGGCGCGGCGCTCCATCAGGTGGTGGGTCAGGCGAGTACGGAGATCCGCATCCGTCAGCCGCCCATGCGGATCGACTCCGACGTAATCGCGGGCGACCGCCTCGATGGCGCGGCTGTCGCCGGCGCGCACCGGTGCATCCTCGCTGCGCTGCCGCTCGTACTGCAAGAGCCGTTTGCCGACGGTCCAGCCTCCGTTCAGGGGGCCCACAAGATTGTCCTTTGGGACGTCCACGTCCTTGAAAAAGGTCTCGCAGAACGGCGACGCCCCAGAGATCAGGCGGACCGGCCTCACCTCGATCCCCGGCGTCCTCATGTCGATCAGCAGAAAGCTGATGCCCTCATGCTTCCGGCTCGAGTCCGTCCGCACCAGGCAGAAACACCAATCGGCGTAATGGCCCCCGCTCGTCCATAGCTTCTGGCCGTTAACCCGGAAACGGTCGCCCAGATCCTCCGCACGGGTCTGAAGCGACGCCAGGTCGGACCCCGCGTTGGGCTCTGAATAGCCCTGGCACCAACGCGTTTCGCCCCGGGTGATCCGCGGGATGTGCTCCAGCTTCTGAGCCTCGGTCCCGAACTCGAGCAGGGTCGGGCCAAGCATCCGCACACCCATGGTCCAGCCGATCGGGTTCCAGCCCCCGGCGCGCCGGATCTCCTCGCGCACCACCCGCGCCTCGTCCCGGTTGAGCCCGCCGCCGCCGTAGGCCTTTGGCCAGGTGGGTGTGCCCCAACCGAGACCGCAAAGCGCATCTCGCCAGGTGCGGAAGTCCGGTTCGTCGAGGTCCCGCTCCCCCATCAGCGGCGCGCGCCCGCGAAGGCTGGGCGGGAAGTTGCTTTCCACCCAGCCGCGGGCTGCGCTGCGGAACGCGGTCAGGCTGTCGGAAGGTTCGGGCGCCATCGGGGTCGAATGCTCGGGTTCAAGGGACGCGGATCATAAAGTGGTTGTCAGGGCCTATCGTCAGTTGGTGCTATCGTCAATTATCGAAGGTAAGGGGCTTTTGGACCAGCACGCCCCGACATTGTCACGGCAATTTGAGGTATGTATTGGTGTCCTGTTCAGGAGATTGCAGCCCTGGGAAACCTACGCTACCGGACGGGTCTTCCACGACGCCGATAGCCATGTGATGAACTTCGAAGAGATGATGGGTGCGGCCTGAACCGCACCTGCAGGGAGGACGAGATGACTGAAGCTGTCGACGCGGCCGAACTGGTCGGCGAATTTCGCACACCTCGGAACGCCTTCCAGGAGGCGCCGGGCTCCATCCACAACGACGCCGTCGCCTCGAAGCTGGGGTTCAAGGGCGGCACCGTCCCAGGCTCGGTCCACATGGACCAGTTCGTGCCGCAGATCCTGGCGACCTATGGCCAGGACTGGTTCGGGACCGGCAATATGTCGCTCTACTTCACCCAGGCCACCGTCGACGCTGAACAGGTGCGCGCAGTGCTGGCGCCGGGCGCGGAGCGAGCGGAGCTGCGGATGTACAACGAGGCTGGCGACCTGATCTGTCGCGGCACCGCCAACCTTGACGCCCATGATCCCCGCTCAGAGCTCGAAGTCCGCATGGCCCAGCAGCGGCCGGCGGGCGAGGGGGCGCTGCGCATCCTGGCGGAAATCGCGCTGGGCGAGGAGCAGGCCGGTATCCCGCTGCGGGTCGACATCGAAGCGCTGGACAAAGCGCTCGAGAAGATCACCGAGCCGAACGACCTCTATGCCAAGGACCACGTCCTGCCGCCGTCGCACGCCATCAAGCTGTCACACCAGGTGCGCCCGGTGGTGCTGAAGAAGGTCAAATCTTCGGTGGGCCTGTTCGGCGCGCTTGAGGTCCGCCACCTGAAGGGCCCACTCAAAGCGGGACGCAACTACCTGGGCCGCACCAAGATCCTGAAACTGACCGAAAGCCCCAAGGCTGAAGCCGCCTGGTACGACGTCTTCATCACCGACGCCGAGTCCGGCGAAGAGGTGGCCGTCGTCCGCTACATGCTGCGGTTCATGAAAGCCTCCTCGCCGCTCTGGACTGAGGCGGCCTGAGGCGAAGCCAAGTTCGCGGCGGCTCTCAGATCTGCCGCGAGCGGCCGGCCCAGTAGGGCGCGCGCACCTTGTTGCGCTGGATCTTGCCGGCCTCGCTGCGCGGAAGCTCCGTCACGAAGTCGACGCCGCGAGGAACCTTGAACTTCGCCAGGTTGGCCGCAGCGAACGCCAGGATCTCGGATTTCAGGGCGTCCGACGGGGCGACCCCCGCCTTGAGTTGGATCACCGCCCTCACCTCTTCGCCCCATTCGTCGTGCGGCACGCCGACGGTGCAGCTGTCCTCGACGGCCTCGTGCTTGATCAGCTCGTTGTCGACCTCCTGCGGGTAGATGTTCACCCCGCCCGCGATGATCGTTTCTGCGTTGCGCCCGGTGAGAAACAGGTAGTCGTCCTCGTCAAGGTAGCCGACGTCACCCATGGTGAAGTAGCCGTCGCGGCGGTTGCTGTCGGTCTTGCCGGCGTCCTTGAAATATTCGAATCCGCCCTGCTGGGCGAGGCTGAGATATATGTCGCCCGGAACGTTGGGCGGGCACTCTTCGCCGTTGTCGTCGAGGATTTTTGCGGCTTCGCGGAACGGTCGCCGGCCCACGGTGCCAGGCTTCGTCAACCATTCCTCGGAGCCGACCACAAAGCCAACGCCGCCTTCAGAGCCGGCGTAGTACTCGTTGAGCACAGGCCCCAGCCAGGCGATCATCGCCTGCTTCACCTCCGGCGGGCAGGGCGCCGCGCCGTGGGTGATCCGGCGGATCGAGCTCAGGTCGTACTTTCCCCGCACCTCACGCGGCAGCGCCAGCAACCGCTGGAACATGATCGGGACGAAGTGGCCGCGGGTGACCCGCCGCTCCTGGATCGTGCGAAGGGTGAGTTCGCTATCCCAGCGGTCCATCATGACTGTCGGAATGCCGTTGATCAGGGCTCGGCGGATGTCCCCGGCCATCGGCGAGGCATGGTAGGCGGGCCCAGTGCAGATGTGGACGTCACTGGCGCGGTCATAGGTCGAGTCGTAGCCGGGAACCGGCGCGTTCGGCTTATAGACACCCTTGGGACGGCCTGTCGTGCCGGAGGTATAAAGCATGGTCGAGCCGCGCTCCGGATCGGCGATATCCGACCCATCGATCTCCGTCATCGCGGTGTCGAAGTTGACGAAGCCCGACAATGCTCCGCCGATCGAGACCTTCACGGCCAGCCCGTCGCACATCGCGCTCGCCGCCTCCGAGGTCGGCACTCGCACATCTGCGAACAGAGCCTTGGCCTCGCAGTCCTTGACCACGTAGGCGATCTCTTCGGCGGTCAGGTGCCAGTTCACCGGCGTCATCCGCAAACCGCAGCGAAGCGCGCCGAACAGCACATCGGCAAACTCAAAGCGGTTTGTGCAGAGCAGCGCAATCGCATCGCCCGCCCCCAGGCCGTGGAGACGCAAGAGCCGCGCGACGCGGTTTGCGTTGGCGTTCAGATCCGCAAACGTGTGCGTTCGCCCGCCGACCTCATAGACGGCGACCTTCTCCGGCTCCAGATCGGCCCATACGGCCGGCGCCATGCCGACGGCGATGGCCGCGTTAAGTCTGGTCACCACCTCGGCCTGCGGGATGTCGGCGATCATCGTGCGGCCTCCATAGGTCATCGTCGTCGTCATATTGGCGTCGTCGTCAACAGGCTCAAGGGAGGAAGTTCCGCGCGCAGATAACCAGGATAAGCGTGGTGACGTAGCGGCGATAGCCTGGCGAAGCTGTGTGCTCCACAGCCGGCGGGCTCCCGGGAAGACCAGGCGCAGCAGGCTCTGCCACGATGTCACCTCCGGTGGGCGCGTGCCGCAAGCGCTGCACACGAGGGCTTGTCGGAAGCAATTGGTGCTGTTGTCACTATAATGGGCGGCCAAATCAGGCCGGTCAAGCGCTTGGGTGATCGCGGCCGCGGTAGCTTGCCTGAGGAGGGGCGGGCGGGCACAACCCCAATTGGATGGACACCGCTCTCTCAAATACCGGAAAACGCACCCGGATGTCGCCGGACGTTCGGCGCGGCCAGATCATCACCGCCGCCGCGGCCGTGACGCTTGAGCAGGGCTACCTGCCGCTGCCCACCGATCGCCTGGCCGAGCGCGCCGGCGTCTCAAAGGCGCTGGTCTACGCCTACTTCCCCACCCAGCACGATCTCGCCAACGCGGTCCTGGAGCGGCGCTTTACGGCCCTGGCGGCGGCCGGCATTGAGGCTGCATCCCTGGCCAGCCCGCTTAGCGTGGCGGCCCTCGAGACTGCGCGGATCTACTTCGAGGACGTCGCCGGGCACGGCCCCCTGATCCATGTGATCCTGCGCGACCACTTCATGCTCGGTCGCGTGGACCGACGGCTGGCGGCCGTGCGCGACCGCGTCGTGCGCAACCTCGCCCGCGCCGCGCGCCGGTCGCTGCGAATGCCGGCCCGCGAGACCGTCACGGCGATCAACATGATCATCACCATTCCGGAACAGGCCGGACGTCTTGCCCACAGCGGTGAAATGGAGCCCGGACGGGCGCGCGCGCTTTGCGCCCAACTGATCACCAGCAGCGTTGACGCGCTGACGCCGCGCGACGACTAGGCAGGCGCACGGCCGCGCGCCCTCGCCGCGGCGGCCAGGCTGCGGTTGCCGGCAGTGACGATCGCCAGACTCAAGCGCTCGGCGACCTCCAGCGAGACCCTGTGCTCAGCCAGCAGGCGCCCGGCCCGCAGGCAAACCGCCGTCAGGATCACCGTCGCGCCGTGCGCGGTGTCCGCCTCCACGCCGTAGCGGCTGTTAAGACGCTCGGTCATGCGCCGTCGTGCTGACCCTGTCTGGACCTGTCGTTCGGCGCGCAACCCCGCGCGAACCTCGGGGCTGTTCAACAGCACCTGGATCAGGGCGCCGCGCTCGGCCACTTGGCGCAGGTAAGCGACGGTCGACAAAGTCACCCGGGTCAGGTTGTCGTGCGCCCGCTCGACCTCGGTTTCCCGCACCGCATTCATCGCCTCGAGCTCGCGCCGGGCCAGCGCCAGCAAAAGGTCCGCGCGGCGGCTGAAATGATTGTGCGCCTGGGCCTCGCTGATCCCGACTTCGCGCGCCACCCGCTTCATGGTGGCTGCATGGAGGCCCTCCCTGGCGATAATCTGGGCCACGGCGTCGACAAGCTGCTCGCTGCGCGCCGAGCGGGCCAGACGCGTACGTGGCCGCCGCGAGCCCGCCCGCTCGCGGGAAAACACGATAGGTTCTTCGGGGAGTTCCGGCGCGGGGGGAAGGACAGGCCGGGCGCTCCGCCGTACTGCGTCTGCCTTCGACCAATAGCCGCGTCCCGGATAAGGTATCAGCAGGCGGTCACAGATTTTCGCCAACCCGTTACGCGAGAGCGACAAGTCCTGGGCGATTGCGGCCAACGGCTTTGACCAGACCAAGTCAAAAAGCGCCCGCCGGGTCATCGATATCGGTGCTGCAGCATTCTTTGGCATGGCGTCGGTGACTGTCACGAAGCCAACCTACTCGCGCCTCGATCAAACCGGAAGCGCAGCCAAATCCGGCAGTTCCCAGGGCAGGCGTTCCGCAGCATCAGCCGAAAGAAAATCACTAAGCGTCGCCAGGAGCGGAACGTCCAAAAACAGTGTGAATTCCAAGTTGCCGTCTGATCGGACCTCGAAGGTGATTACCTAGACTTTCCCCAAATATCGTTGCTATTCCATCATTCGCGCGAATGGTCTGTCGTCGTGTGTCTTGAATCAAGATCGGGTGGGCATGGCGATAGACAGCAGTCTTGCAATTCCGACGGCTGAGCGCCGGACATTCGGACACCCGACGGGACTTATTCCCCTGGCCGGCACGGAACTCTGGGAGCGAATTTCCTTCCACGGGATGCTTGCGCTTCTCACGTTATACCTTGCCGAGCAGCTGCTGCGTCCGGGACACGTGGAAAAGGTCGTCGGCTTCCCCGTCTTTAGGGCGATGATCGAAGGCGTCACCGGCCCCCTCAGTGTCCAGGCGCTGGCCGCTCAGATTTTCGGCCTCTACATCGGCTTCATTTACTTCACGCCGATCTTCGGTGGATTCATCGGGGACCGTTTGATCGGCCGCAAGAATGCAGTGATCCTCGGTGCGGCCCTGATGACCTGCGGCCATCTCGCTATGGCCTTCGACCAGTCCTTCCTTGTGGCGCTACTGCTTCTGATCCTGGGCGCGGGGTTCCTGCGGGGGAATCTGATCGCTCAGGTCGGACGGCTCTATGCCTCAGGGGATTCGCGACTGGCTTCGGGCCTGCAAATCTATGTGGCCATGGTCAACACCGGAGGCTTCATCGCCCCCATCATCACCGGCCTGCTCGGCCAGACCTGGGGCTGGCACTTCGGTTTCGGGTTCGCCGGCTTCGGAATGCTGGTCGGGCTGGCGACTTATCTCCTGGGATCGAAATACATCCCGGACGATCCGCCCCGGCGGGGCGCCCTTGAAAGTCCACCGCTAACGCGCGCGGAATGGCGGACGATTGCCTTCCTGATCGGGCTGCTGCCGGCGTTGACGCTCTACTGGATCGTCAATTCCCAGCAATGGAATGTCTACAACATCTGGACCCGAGACCACGTGAACATGGTCGTCTTTGGCTGGCAGATGCCCATCGCCTGGATTCAGTCCCTAGGCAGCATCATCTGCGTGGGGCTGGTCCCGCTGGTTCTGACCATCTGGGACTGGCAACTTAGGATGGGGCGCGCTTTCAGTGACATGGGGAAGATGGCTTTCGGCTGCGCCATTATGGCGGCCTTCACGCTGCTGGACGGCGCCGCGAGCTGGATCTTCGGCGCCCAGGCGAAGATCCCGCTGATCTGGGTGATCATGGACAATTTTGGCCAGTCGTTCGGCTACCTGTGGGTCGTGCCGGTAGCCATCGCCTACTACACCCACACCGCTCCAAAGAAGGTGAACGCCATGATGGTCGGCGTCTATTACTTGTCGATCTTTGCGGGGAGCCTGATCAGCGGGCGCCTGGGCGGCATGTACGAATCTGTCTCGCCCACGGCCTTCTGGGGCCTTCATGCGGGCATCGTTGCGGTGGCAGGTGCGATCTTTGCCGGGCTTGCGATGTCTGGCGTCGCCAGGCAGTTCGTGCCCGTGCACAGCGGGCAAGTCTAAGCTCAGGACGCCCCGTCCGCCGGTCAGCCTCAGAGCGCGAACGAAAACCCGCCGTTGACGGGATAGACCTGCCCGGTGATCCAGCTGGAGGCGTCCGAGGCCAGGAAAAGCACCATGTTGGCTATGTCGTCCGGACGGCCGGGGCGGCGGATGATGTATTTCTCCAACGTCCGTTTCAGCCGGTCCGGATCGCCTTGGAGCGTCTGCTGCACCGCAGGGGTCTCCGTCAGAGCGATGGCCACCGAGTTGGCGGTGATCTGGTAGCGACCGAGCGAGCGGGCCACCGAGCGCATGAAGCCGGCGGCGCCGGCCTTGGCGCCGGCGTAGATCTCCAGGCCGGCGTCACCCCAGCGGCTGGCGTCGGAAATGATCGTGACGATGCGGCCCGGCGCCTGGCGCTCCAGCATGCCTGGGATCACCGCGGCGGTGCAGTTCATCACTCCATAGAGGTTCACGCCGACATAGCTGTCCCAGACTTCGGGGCCTGTCTCCCAGAAGGGCTTGCGCAGTTCGGCCGAAGGATTTGCGCCGGCGTTCCCCGCGTTGTTCACCAGCACGCCGATGGACCCCAGCTCCGCGCTTGCCTTGGCCACCATGGCTTTGACCGCTGCGTGGTCGGAGACGTCGCACTGAGCGGCGACGGCCTTGCCGCCTGCGGCGCGCACCTCCTCGGCCACAGCCTCGGCGCGGTCGAGTACGTAGTCGTTGACCACGACGCCGCCGCTGCCGGCCGCGCCGCCCAGATGCAGCGCGATTTGCCGCCCGACGCCCTGCCCGGCGCCGGTCACGAGGGCGACGCGTCCGCCCAGGTCAAGAATGTCGCTCATGAATTCTCTCCGTCACCGCTCACCGGGCCATCATGCGCAGTCCTTCGGTCCAAGGCCAAGCCTGCGCAGAACGGCGCCTGGCGTTCAGGCGGCGCTGACCGCGATCCGTTTCAAGTCAGGTCGGCTCGTCGACACCGCCGGTCGGAGTCAGCGACGGCCGCCCCGACCGCCGCCGCCGCCGCGGTGTCCGCCCCCACCGCCGCGCCCGGCAGAGTGGCCGCCATAGCTGGAACGACCTCCGCTGTGGCTGGATCGGGCGCCGGCGGAGCTGGAGCGGCCTCCGCTATGACTTGAGCGCCCTGCGCCATAACTCGACCCGCCGGTTCCAGCATGACTGCCGCCATAGCTCGAACGCCCGCCGGCGTGTTGGGCAGTGTGAGTGCGCCCGCCGGCGCTACTGATGCCGCCGACCCCACCGGCTCCGCCGACCCCGCCACGGGATCCGACGCCACCGACGCCGCCGACGCCACCAGCGCCGCCGACCCCACCACGGGATCCCACGCCACCAACGCCACCGACGCCACCCCCCGCGCTGCCGACACCGCCGCGGCCACCGACGCCACCGACGCCACCCACGCCACCCGCGCCGCCCACGCCTCCGCGACCACCGGCCCCGCCGCGCCCGCCAAAGTCAGCAGGTCGTTGTGCGACGCGGCCTGGGTTCCCGACGGGCCCGCCACCCGGGCGGTTCACGCCGCCGCCGGGCCGGTTGTTGTTCGCACGCCAGTTGCCGTTCGTGCCGCCGTTCCAGCGGCCGCCGCTGATGTTGTTGTAGCGGTTGACGTTGACGTTGACGTTTCCATAGCCCCAGCCTGGCCGCGCCCAGCCCCATAGGCCGGCGGTGATCGCCACGCCGACCCCGAAGGCGATCCCGGTCGCGAGCGCCGCACCGGGATAGTAGCCGTACGGATAGGGGTAATAGGCCGGTGGATAAGCGGAATAGGGCCACGCGCCGTAGACCACGCCCGGATTGTAGCTCGGCACATATACGACCTCTGGGTTCGCCGACTCGATGACGATGGTCTGCGACGGCGTGCCGGCCGGCGCGGCTTCGCCCGCGGGCGGAGGCGGTGTAGGCTCGGTGACGACCTTGATCTGCTCGTTGGACTTCAGGTGCCCGGCGTCCACGGACTTGCCGCGCAGGCGCTGGACGGAATTCAGCACGTCAGGCTGCTGGACTTCCATGGCGTAACCGATCTGCCGGGTCCAATCGAGGTGCTTGTCCAAGGTGTCCAGCACCTGCGGGAACGGCACGAGCGACTTCACCGAAGGGTCCCAGGGCTTCGATTTCAGCGCCGCTTCGAGATCCTTTCCCTTCAGCGCCTTGTGATTATTTTCGGCCAGCCAGCGGTTCGCGGCGACGATGTCCGCCGGGTTGGTCGTGGCCATCAGCGTCTGGGTCAATAACTCGTCGGGATAGAGCGCGATCTGCGCCAGCATCGCGTCAAGCTGCTCGTCGGTGAAGGCTTCGACCGTGTTTCCAGCGGCCGCCCCGACCGGGTGCGCCGGCGCTTGCGGCGCGGGAGCGGGCTGCGTCCAGGCGATCTCGGGATAGGTGCCGAACAGGAAGATCGCCGACGTCGCCAAGTGTAGGAAGGTTCGTGCCATCTTGCTGCACTCCGCGCGCCGGCAGGACTGCGGCGTGCGCGGGCGTGGCCCATTCCGCAGCTCTTCATCCCTCTGCCGCGGACAGTGGTGCGCCAAAGCTCGACCGGCCATAGGGTCTAACCCTACGGAGGCGCCGGGGAGCCTCCGTAGCGTGGGGCCCTGGGGCGGCCGCGCCTCGCGGCGGCTTAAGCTGTGGTTCGGACGAGCAGGACCTTGCAGGCCCCGGCGGGACAGAGGCGATGGACGCCCCTGCCCCGGAAACCCGAAGCGCTGCTAGAACTGTACGTGGGCGGCGAGGCGAAGATCGTAGATCGCCAGGCTGTCGCGTGCTTCGGCGCCGGCTTCCATGGCGAAGCCGGCAGAGCCGTTGTCGCCCTTCACCGAAATGCGAGCGGCCGCGCCCTGTCCGGAGATCTCATCGGCGTGCAGCACGAAGTAGTCGCCGCCGGCGGCGAAGCGGGCCGTGGTGTCGCCGAGCGTCTCGGCGGCGACGCCCTTGTAGCCGACCAGGATTTCGGGGCCCCACCAATTGTCGGGGCCGTATGTCGCGCCGACGGCGACGCCTGCGAAGGCCGCCAGCCGCGAACTGGTCCGCGACTTGACGGACAGGTCCATGCCGTCGCCGCCGCCGCTCTCGGTGTAGGATTCCTCCGTCAAGGCGATGTAGTCGAGGGTCGCCTGAGGCCGCACATAGTAGTGACCGAGGCGCTGTTCGTAGCTGACCATTCCATGGGCGTTGAAGCCCCAGGCGGGCCAGTCGGCATCGGCAGTGCGCAGGACCGCCAGACCGTCGCCGCCCAGCACCGCGATCACCCGCTTGCTGGTCACTTTCATATAGTCGCCGCCAAGTCTCACGTTGGCGGAGAAGCCGCCACGGCTGGCGCGCCAGTAGATGCCGGCGTCCATCAGCGTCGAGTGCAGATCCTCTGCGCTGTCGACGTCGTCGGGATAGATCTGATTGGTGCTGATCCCAAGCGTGGCGCCCAGGATGCCGAACCGCTCGCGCGGAAGCTCGTAGCCGCCGACCAGGCCGAGGCTCCAGCCCCTGTAGCCGGGCACATCCGTCTTGCCGTCAGCGAATATCCCGAGGCCGGTCTCCTGCAACCAGAAGCCGCCGCCCAGCGGGTCGCGCCGGTCGTCGATCGGCCGCGAGAACGCGCCGATACTGGCCGCGGCGATGTTGAAAATGCTGCCCGAATGGTTGGGCAGCAGCTGGTTGTAGAGGCTGATCAGGCCCGCGCGGTCGGTTTGCGCGAGCAGCGCTCCTGTGATGCCCGGGTCCCTGCCGATGTTCTGGATCAGCGGCAGGTAGGCGTCGGCTGTTGTCGCCGGCAAGTTCAGTTCGGCGGCGGTCTTGAGCACAAGCGTCGCGCTCACGGTGCCGGCGGTCGTGTCGGTCGTCAGGCTGGAATTGTAGAGGAAGGGTACGGAGCCCAGGAGGCTTGAGTCGATCGTGCCGGCCGTCAGGTGGTCGGCGCGGATCAGGGTGTAGGTCGCGCTGGTCTGCAGGAGGTCCGCCAGCCGCACGCCGATCTTGGCGCCGCCGGCGATGCTCGCCGTTCCGGCGACGTCCAGCTTGGTGGCCATGCCCGCTACGGGATCGGCGGTGAAGATCAGGCTGGAGCCGGAACCGAGCGTGAGGCCGGTCAGCGACAAGTGGCTCGCGGTCTGCATCTGCAGCGTGCCCTGGCCGACGGAAAGCGCCAGGGTCCCGCCGCCGGCGGTCAGTGCACCTTTGACCGTCGCGCCGCCGTCGATGGTCAAGCTGTTCGCGCCGGCGCCCAGATCAAGGTCGCCTGTGAGAGATCCCGCAAGGATTTCGACGCGGTCTGCGCCGGAGCCCAGCAGCACCGAGCCCGTAATCGAAGGCAGGGTCACCCCGCCGCTTACGTCGCTCTGCAGGATGTGGATCCCGGTCGTATTCGCCGACAGGTCCATGGCGATCGCTCGGCCGGTAACCGCCTGCGTCGTGTCGGTAATGGTCCGCGTGGCGCTGATCGTGCGAATGTTCTCGATCTCAACAAGCGTGCCGGACTTGTCGACGATGGCGATCGCGTCGGCCTTCTGGCCCGCCACCGTGGCCGAGAGGTTCGAGGCGTTCTGCAGCGCCTGCGCAGTGGCGCCGGCTTCGATATCCAGGGCGCGGGCCGAAGCGCCCGCCGCATCGGAGCTCATGACCGCGGTAAGGGAGCCTTCGTTGCGAATGACCGGCGCTGACACCCCTGAGTTCAACTGCAGGGCCGTGGCGCCTGCCGCAAATGCCGTCGCCCCGACTGTGCCGGTGATACGAATGCCATCGCCCGTCGTGACCGCTCCGCCTCCCGGTACGCCGAGCTGGATCGCCGTGGCGCTGATGCCGTCGTAGACGCCGGCGCCAAGCACTGATCCCTTGATCTCGATCCCGAAGGCGTCAGCCCCCGTTCCGACGTCCCCGATGTGGACGTCACGGCCAGCTGCGCCGACGATCAGCGCAGGGGCGGCGGCGGAGGAGGTGATGGCGCCAACGACGCTGGTCACCGTGCCGCTGGAATCGGTGGTGCTGGTCGAGTCGACCAGGATGCCTCCGCCGACACTGCCGCCCACGGTGACGGTCGGTCCGCCTTGCTGGAGGTCGTCGGCTACGAGGCGGCCAAGGAAGGTGGGGTCGGTGCTGCGGGTCGTGTAGCGATAGCCGGTCGAGGTCACGGTGCCGTTGATATACAGCTGGCCGCCCACGTCGCCGCCCAACGCTATCGCCTGCACGCCTTGCCCGCTGGTCGCGAGAGTCCCGCCCACCGTGACGCCGCCGGTAACGGTCCCGGTGGTCCGCAGGCCAACGCTGTTGGACCCGGTGAGGGTCAGGGTCCCCAGCTGCCCGATCGAGCCGTTGAGGTTCGTCTCGACTGAGATGCCGAAGGAGTTGTTGCCGGCGACCGTAACCACCCCGCTTGCCGCGTTGGTGATCGATCCCGTGAAATCGCCGGGCCCAACCACACGCACGCCGAATCGATTGGTCCCCGTGGCGAAGGGGCCGTGGATGATCCCGTTGGAGTCGGTCGTCGTTGGAGAGGACTCGCTGACCGTAAGGGTGGCGCTGTTGGTCACCGACCCGGTGTGACCGCCGTTGACCAATATGCCAGTGGCGTTGTCGACATTCTGGAACTGGATGACGCCGGAATTGCTGACGGCGTTGTTGCTGTCGATGGTCACGGCAGTGCCGGATGCGGGCTTGATGGTGCCGCTGGTGGTGATCGTGATGTCGCCGCTGGTCGAGGTCGCAAGCGGCGCCGTGGTTTCCGAGCCGATCGTCGTCTGGGCAAGCGCCTGGCCGGCCCAGATCAAAGCCGTGAGGCTGACCAAGGGCGGCCCGAATCGCAGGAATCCCGTCCGGCGCCGGCCGAGCCGCGGCGTCGTGGCGACGTTCGGTGAATAATACTCGGTCATTTACTTAAGTTCCTCACGACCGGTCGATCGATTGAGCATGATTGTGTCGAGGGGATGGCTCCGCCCTGTGGATATCTTGTGGGGCAGCGGTCCGAGTGTCCCGAATGTTTCGGCTGCATTGCAGAGCGAAACACTTGCCCACGTCTATACATTCCCCTGGCCTGCGCCGCGCGTTGATTTCCTCGCCAGGGAGACCCGGCGCGACCCCGCCGATGACGCTTAGACGAAAACGCGTTCACGTCCAATAGCTTGCATCACGGCACAGCCTGGCTGGGACGGGCTCTGTGTCGGACCGGTGTCGCAGGCGTTGCGCGTGGCGAAATTCGCCCGAAAACGAGCTGTGCCAACAAGCGGACAGACAACCTTTTGGGAATCCCTTCATGCGATCGACCATCCGCACGGCTGCTCTTTCCCTGACCTTGACCCTTGCCGTCGCCGCACCTGCGGCATGGGCCCAGACTGACCCCGGCGGTCCTCGCCAGGCGTCATCGCAGTTCCAGGCCATGCGCGAAGCGCGCGAACGCCAACGCGCTCAGGACCTGAGGATCATTCTGCGTCTGCGTCCCGACCAGGAGCCCGCGCTGACGGCGTTCCTGCAGTCGCAGACGCGCCCGATGGGCGGGGCGCCGGAACATCGCGCGCCGCCGACCGAGGCCATGACCACCCCGCAGCGGCTGGACGAGATGGCCCGTCGCGACGCCGAACGCGCTCAGGCCCGCCAGGCGCGCACTGCAACCGTTCGCGCCTTCTACGCGTCGCTCGCCCCCGACCAGCGTCAGGTTTTCGACGCGCTCATGCGGATGAAGAGCGGCGGCCGTGGACGCGAGGGAGGCCGCTTCGGCGGCCGCGGGTTCGACGGCCCGCGCCGTGGCCCGCCTGGCGGCCCGCCGTGGGGCTGAAAATGCGACCGGAGCGACGTCGAATATGGATTGTGGCGTCGCGGTAGTCGCTGCGCCACAATGATCGGGAAGGAGAGGCCATGAACACCCAAGCCAGCGTCCTTCCGGCCCGCCATATCCTTGTCGTCGACGACGACTCGGAACTGCGTGAACAGGTGGTCGGCTACCTCCGCGAGCACGGTTACCATCTTCATGCGGCCAGCGATGGCGCCAGCATGGAGCAGGCTCTGGCCTCTGCGCCCATCGACCTGATCGTGCTCGACGTCATGCTGCCCGGCGAGGATGGGCTATCCATCTGCCGGCGACTGTCGGAAACCGGCGGCCCGGCCATCGTCATGGTCAGCGCGATGGGCGACGAGGTCGACCGCGTGCTCGGTCTGGAACTCGGCGCTGACGACTACCTCCCCAAACCCTGCAGCCCGCGCGAACTGCTGGCGAGGGTGCGGGCGGTGTTTCGCAGGCTGGACGAGGTGCACGGCGGCGCGCCGCGGCGAGGTAAGACCTATCACTTCCAGGGCTTCGTCGTGGACACCCTGCGCCGGCAGCTGCGCGCGCCCAATGGCACCACGATCCTGCTTACCGGCGGGGAGTTCTCGCTGCTGAGCGTATTCCTCGAAAATCCCCAACGCATCCTGTCGCGCGACCAACTCCTCGAGCAGGCTCGCGGCTCCCAGACCGAAGTCTTCGATCGTGCGGTCGACGTACAGATAAGCCGCTTGCGGCGTAAACTGCACGCCTCTGTCGAGGGCGAGATCATCAAGACCTATCGGGGGGCCGGATACCTGTTTGACGCCAAGGTGACGCGGGCGTGAGCAAAGCCGAGCCGGCGGGAGATCGCCGCCCTTGGCCGCGGGCGCCGATCAGCCTGCAGCTCGTGATCCTCCTGCTCGTCAGCCTCCTCGTCTCCCAGGCGATCAGCTTCGGGGTCATCCTGCTCATTCCGCCGCCGAGACCGCCGGTCTACCGCGTAGCCGATGTCGCCGCCGCCATTCATGGCGGTCCGCTCAAGACTCGGTTCGGCCGGCCGATGATCCGCACAATCACGCCCACACTACCCGCCGAGTTGGTTGCGCCGCATCGCGAGCATGAGCGCACGCTGGCCGCGCTCGCCCGGGCGCTCGGCGCTCCGGAGACCAGCGTTCGGCTGGAGGCGCAGGACGCCTCGCCTCTCTGGCGGTTGCGCCGCGCGGTGACGGGCGCGCCGCCGCCGCGCGGGCCCGATCGCAGCGGTCCGATGGGAGCTTCGCCTTTCGAGACCGATCCGCGGCCGCGAGGCGACGGCCAGGGTTCGCAAAGCGGCGCCCCGGACAGCCGGGGCCCCGGCGACCAGCCGCCCGGTTGGGGGCGCGGCGGATGGCGGCGCTTTGGGGGCGGGCCGGAAATGCCGATTTTCGGCGACTTCGCCGCGGCGCTTCAGGAGGACAATGGAAGCTGGACGGTCGTGCGTTCCACGCCGGAGCCATTTCCGACTGAGTGGCAGCTGCAGGCTGGGGCCTGGCTGATGGCCGGCTTCTTGCTGGTTGCTTCAGCCGGCTATCTGTTCGCGCGGCGAATTTCAGCGCCTCTGCGCCGCTTCGTCGAAGCCGCCGAGACACTCGGACGCGATCCGCATGCTCCGCAGATGGCCTTGAAGGGCCCCGCCGAGGTCGGCGCGGCGGCCCAGGCCTTCAACGAAATGCAGGGGAGGCTCAAGCGCTACATCCTTGACCGCACGGCGATGGTGGGGGCGATCAGCCATGACCTGCGAACTCCACTTGCGCGTATCCGTTTCAAGCTTGAGGCGGCCCCGCCGGCCGTGAAGGAGTCGGTGCTTTCCGACGTCGATCAGATGGAGCAGATGATCGGCGGGGTGCTGGCCTTCATCCGCGACGAGGGCGCGCCGCGGCGGCGTGAAAAGCTGGACCTGCTGTCGCTCATCGAATGTGTGGCCGACGACGCCGCGATGGTGGGGGGACAGGTGGAAATCGTCGACGGCCGTCCGGTGACCGTTGATGGCGACCCTGTCGCGCTCCAGCGACTGTTCTCAAACTTGGTGGACAACGCCGTGAAATACGGCGGCGAGGCGCGCATCGACGTCCGCCGCGAAGGCGAGCAGGCCATCGTCACTGTCGCCGACAAGGGCCCGGGCCTTTCGGCTGACGACCTCGGCCGGGTGTTCCAGCCCTTCTACCGGACGGATGTTTCCCGCAACCTCGACAAGGGCGGCGTAGGACTCGGGCTGCCGATTGCGCGAACCACCGCACGCGCCCACGGCGGCGATATCGAGCTGACCTCCTCGCCCGGCGATGGCGTCACGGCTATCGTCACCCTGCCGATCGTGGCGTGACCGGGTCCGCGGGCCTCAGGCCTGCGAGCGCCCGGTGACCGGGCAATCCGGATAGGCGAGCTGTTCGCGGGCCCGCCATTCCTCGGTCACGTAGTTGATGATCAGCGACTTGCGCACCACCGGGATCGGTCGGGGTTCGAACCCATGCCAAGTGCGGTCTGAGGGCACGAAGACCAGGGCCGCGCCAGGCTCAAACGGGGCGCGATGCGACCAGGTCTTGGCGTCAACATAGACATCGGTGCCGAGGTCCGGCGCGCCCTCTGGGCCGAGATAGTAGAGCAAGGTGAACTTCTTCACGCCGAGGTCGGTGTGCGGCTGCAGCCAGAAGCCGTCGGTGTCCTGAGCGTATTCGATCCTCAAGCAGCAACCGCCCAGGCTGGCGCCCGTCGACTCCTCGATCGCCGCGACGGTCTCGGGATGCTGGAAGGCGTCGGCCAAGCTGCGGCACATGGGATGGGCGGCGATGGCGGCAGCGTCCACGTAGCGGCGAGTATTGTTGTGGATTTCGCGCGAGCCGGATACGCCGTCCAGCACAGGGGCGGGGAACGGCAGCGCTTCCAGGGCGGCCGCCATGTCGTCCGGCAGGACGTCACGCAGCAGCCAGTGACGATAAGGATCGTCGCTGACTTCGGCGCTCCGCAGGCTTTCGGCGAAACGGGCGCGGCAGGCGTCGCGGGCCCGGAGCGTCAAATCGGCGCTCGGCTCGGAGGGTTGGGGATCAAGCAAGGCCAGTGGACTTCTCCGCATTGATCTGGTCGCCTCGGTCCTCGGGGGAGCTCACGCTCGGCATGACGTCGCTCACAGACAACCATCTCAGCCCGAGGAGCGCTAGGGGCACTGTGGCCGCAGCCTGCGCCAGCCTTGTGGCGCTTCTGTGTGCGCCCAGTCTGGCGCGCGCGGCTGAAGTGCGGGTCTTCCAGCTCCCGCCCGAACCCCTCGAAACCGCGCTGATTCGTTTTGCGGTGCAAGCCGGGGGCTCAGTGGGCGGATTGCCGGCGCGCGGCTGTGCTGGAACATCGCGCGCCGTATCCGGCTCGATGACGCCGGCGCAAGCCCTGGCTGCTTTGCTTCCGCCGGGTTGCGGCTTCGAGCGGCTGGACGCCACCAGCTTCCGCATTACGGGGCGCCCGATCGCGCCCGCGGTCACGCCGACGCGCCGGTTCGAGACGGAAACCTATGCGCCCCCGCGGATCGACGAGCTCGTGGTCACCGCTGAGAAACGTCCCGAACTGCTGACCAGAAGCGCCTCGGCGGTCAGCATGTTGTCGGCCGATGACGTGCGGGCGTTGGGCGGCAAAAGCTTCGATAAGGTGGCGGCCCAGATCGTAAGCGTGGCGGTCACCAACCTGGGTTCGGGCCGTAACAAGATTTTTGTTCGCGGCCTGTCCGATGGCTCGTTCACCGGCAAGACCCAATCGACCGTGGGCCTCTATCTCGACGATGTCCCGATCACCTACAACGCCCCGGATCCCGACCTGAAACTGGCCGATATCGACCGGGTCGAAGTGCTCCGGGGGCCGCAGGGCACGCTCTACGGTTCAGGCTCGATCGGCGGGATCGTGCGGATTGTCACCGCCAGGCCGGATGTCACGACGGCGTCGGGCGCCGTCTCGGCCGAGGGCGCGCTGACCCAGCACGGCGCGGGCTCCGCATTCTTCGACGGGATGATGAACCTGCCGCTCGCCGGCGGCCGCGGTGCGGTTCGCGCCGTGTTCTATAGCGACGAGTACGGCGGCTACATCGACAATCCCGTTCTGCACCTTTCGGACGTCAATCACACCCGCCGGACCGGTGGGCGGCTGGCGGGCCTGATTGACGCCGGGGACGGCTGGCAGCTGCAAGGCGGCTACGCACAGCAATCGATCGCGACCGCCGACAGCCAGTACACGCAGGGCCACGATGGGCCGCTCACCCGCGATGCGAACGTCCGTGAGCCCAACAGCGCCGATTTTTCCGAACTCGGGATCACCGCGTCACACAGCGGATCCGCCGCCGACCTGAAGATCTCGACGGCGTACATCGAACACCGCACCGGCGCGCGCTATGACGCCACCGGCGCTTTCCGGGGGGCGGGCGGCTCGCGCACGGGAGGCGCATTCGACGAGGACCGGCGGATCAAGCTGTGGGCGACGGAGGGCCTGTTGTCATCAAAGGGCCCAGGGCCGCTCAGATGGCTCGCCGGGGCGTTCTTTTCCTACTCCGACGAATTCGAGGCCGCCCAATTGGTCGGCGTCACGCCGCCGGAGCCCGCGCGATCCATCTACCAGCGGCATGATCAACTCTCCGAGGGCGCGCTCTACGGGGAGCTCGACTACGACCTTACGTCGCGGATCACGCTCACTGGCGGGGCTCGTTGGTTCATCACGCGTGTCGAGACTCGCGCAGGCGAGTTCGGCATCGCAGCTGCGCCCGTTGCGCCCATGAGCGGCCGCCTGACCGACGACGGGGTGGCTCCCAAGCTGCGCGTCAGCTACGCGGCGACCCACGACCTGCTGGTCTACGCCCAGGTCCAGGAAGGCTACCGCGCCGGTGGTTTCAACATCCCGGCGGCGGCGGGCGGCGGGACGCTGGAGTGGGTGGCCGCGCGCTTCAAGCCGGATCACCTGTGGAGCTACGAGCTGGGCGCGGGCCTGCCACTGCTTGACCAGACCCTGACGCTGCGCGCTGCACTCTTTCACGCTGACTGGCGTGGCCTGCAGACCGACCAGCGGCTGGCCTCGGGGCTGCCGATGACGGTCAACATCGGAGATGGCTCGAACACCGGCCTTGAGGCCGAAGCGGTCTGGCGGCCCGACGCGCACTTGCAGCTTCGCGCCAACGTCCTGCTGGAAGATCCATCGATCACGCGCGCGGCGGATGTTTTTCCCGCCCGCCGGGATATCGGCCTGCCGGGCGTTCCCTACGCAATGGGCGCGGCGGACGTGCGCTACCGCTGGAAGATCGGCAGATTCGGCGCTGAAGCCGGCGCGCAGGTCGCCTATGTGGGAGCCTCTTACCTGACCTTCGATGGCGGCGCCGGCAACGCGATGGGCGGCTATGCATCGGGCCGTGTCGCCGCGGCGTTGACCGCCGAAGCCTGGCAGTTCGACGCCTATGTGGACAATGTCACGGATGAGACCGGCAATACGTTCGCCTACGGCAATCCCTTCAGCCGGACACGGGCAAGCCAGGCGACACCGCTGCGCCCGCGCACCTTCGGCGTCGGGATAAGTCGGAACTTCTAGCGAGCGGCGTTGCGATCCTCATCCGGACTTCGGATCCAGCAAGTCAGCGCCAGACGCCGCGCGTGACTTCTTTGGGGCAACCCTCAGTCCAGATATCGCGTCTCGGGCCTGAGACCAGGAAGACGCCGTACTGCTGGTTCTTCCCCACCCCACCGGCGCGAGAAAGGTCGCTGACGGGTGTGACGTTTTCAAAGCAGCGAAGTATGTCGGTGCGGTTCGCCCTGCGGGAAATGTCGACGATGAGGCCGGCTCGCGCGAGGTCAGGCCGATGCGGATCGGCGAGCCAATACCGGTCGCGTTCATTGACCTGCAGGAGCGAGGTTTTGATGCGGCCTTCGTCATCGAGCTGCGCATAGACGCCATAGCTCAGCGTCCCGACCCACGCGGCGCCGGTGCGGGCCCTGATCTGCTCGACCTCGCCTGCAAACTCCGGCCAACCGCGCAGCGCCAACGTCGGGTCGAGAGGCCCAAGCGACGTAGGCCCCGCCAAGGCCATCAGCGCGAAAGCAACGGCGCCGGCTCCGAACCCGAGCGCTGGGGCCAGCCAGCGCGCGAGCCGGGCGAGGCGGGTCTCGCCCGACCGCTCGGCCGCCACCGCGGCGCAAATCGCCAGGGCCCCGAACAGCGGCGCCGGCCAGTGGCCCTGCACGCGGTCATGCAGGCTGTGGATCACGAGATAGGCGGCGAACGGGGCCGAAGTCGCTATCGGCAAGGCGAGCTGCACGGCGCCGGCCTGGGCGCGCTCGCGCCATCCCTGGCGCATTCCCATCGCCGCATAGACGGCCATCAGCGGGGTAAAGAGCAGGATCTGGGTCCCGAGGAACTCTCCAAGATACGCTGGCGTCAGGCCATGAGCGGCCACCCGGCCGAATTGCTTATCGAAAGTCAGCCAATGGTGTTGGGCGTTCCACGCCACGTTCACGGAGAAGACCAGCGCGGCCAATACGAGGGCCGCCCAGGGGCCGGGCTTTCGCAGCTGCGCGGATCCGCCGGGGATGACCAGCAACCAGAGCAGCACGCCCGGTCCGAGGAACAGGCCGGAATACTTGGACAGCACCGCCAGACCGGCCGAAACCCCGGCTGCGAGCCACCAGACAGCTCGCCGCCCGTTCCAGAATCGGGCCAGCGCCCAGAGGGTCAGCGTCCAGAAGAGGCTCGCAGGAGCATCGGGAATGGCGAGCATCCCGCCGAGGCAGACGGTCAGGGTGGCGTTGTACCAGAGGGCCGCGCGGAAGGCGGTGCGGGTCTGGGCGCCCAGCCTGAGGGCGAGGTCGCCGATCAGCCAGGTATTGAGCCCGCTGGCCAGCGCCGGCAACAACCGGACGCCAAGCGCGGTATCCCCGGCGACAAGTCGGCCGAGGCGGATCCACCAGGCGATCATCGGAGGGTGATCGAAGTAGCCGAACTGGAGGTGCTGCGCCCAAAGCCGGTAGTAGGCCTCGTCCTCGGTCAGGTGGATGGCGCCGGCGGCCAGGATCCGCAGGGCGGTGAGCGCCACGGCCAGCAGCAGGATGCTGCGGCGCGTGTCGAGCATGCTCGCCCTCACCAGACGGCTCGGGACGTCGTGATGTAGTTCCAAACCGCCGCCACGACGGCGCCGGCGATGCCTGCGACCCACCAGGACGGCCCACGCTCATAGACCATGGTGGCGACTGCCACGTTGGCCGCCAGCGGGATGCTGCAAAGGAAGACGAACTTGAAGTAGCCGACCAGCAGGCCCAGCCCACGCTTTCGCCGGTCGCGATATGTGACGGCGTTGTTGATCAGGTAATTCCAGGTCATCGCCCCAAGGGCGGCGCTCAGCTGCGCAGCCGAAAAGCCGTAGTGCAGGAGCGAGCGCAGGATCAGGAGGTGGACGCCGACCCCGCTCGCCCCGACCAGGGCGAACATGATGAACCTGGGCGAGATCAAATCCCGGCTCATCTTGGCAAGCAGGAGACCCAGGTACTGGATGACCACCCCGTTATCGAGCTTGCTGTCGCCGGCAACGCGGGCGCGGAACTCATACGGCAGCTCGAGGTAGCGCGGCGCGGTCTTCTGTGAAGCGAGGATGTCAAACAGCACCTTGAAGCCCGAGGTCGCCAGCGCCGGGGCGACAGCCTCGACCAGCTCGCGGCGGATCATGAAGAAGCCGCTCATCGGATCGGTGACGTTCGCGCGAAGCACGCGCTGACCCAACCAGTTGGCGAGGCGGCTGCCGGCCTCGCGCCGGGCGCCCAAGGCGCTGGCGCTTGCCTCTCCGGTCGCCAGGTAGCGGCTTCCCACCACCACGTCGGCGCGGTCCTCCTGCAGGAGACGCAGCATTTGCGGCAGCAGGGTCTCGTCGTGCTGCATATCGCCGTCGATCACCGCTACAAAGGGAGCGGCGCTGGCCATGGCGCCTTCGATCACCGCGCCGGCCAGGCCGCGGCGGCCAATCCGGTGCAGGCAGATCACCCGGGTGTCGGTCGCTGCGATCGCCTTCACTGCCGCAGCCGTGCCGTCGGGCGAGTCGTCGTCGACAAAGATGGCTTGCCAGGCCACGCCTGCGAGCGCGGCTTCCAGCTTCGCCAGCAGGGGCGCAATGTTTGGCGCTTCCTTGAAAGTCGGTATGACGACGCCCAGTTCGAGGGTCGCGGCGACGCCGGGGCGCCGTGCCCGCGAGGCGGCTTTGTGGCTTGAGGAATTCACGGCCGGAGCGAGCATGCGCCCTAATACCCGCGCCATCCTGAGGTGGGAACCTCTCGATGGGGCAGAACCCTCGGCGGCTCGTCCTCAAGCCATTGGCGCCGGGCGCGACCCGCACGATGGTGACGCCCGCGCCGCCCGCGATTCGGGCAGAAGGCGCTTGATTTTGAGCCGCACGGCGGCGGGGTAGATGTGAGTCGGCACGAAGAGGGCAAAGCGGAGCTGATCCGGCTCTATCTGGAGCGGCGCGCCGACCTTGTTCGGTTCTTCACCGTTCGCCTCCGCTCGGTCGCCGCCGCTGAGGATCTCGTGCAGGACATCTACGTCCGCTTGTCGTGCCTCGAAAATTCCGGGGAAATCCAGAACCCGATGGCCTACATCTATCGCCTTGGGTCCAATCTGATGCTCGACCGCCTGCGCGGCGATCGCCGCACCGCCCAGCGCGACGGCGTCTGGCTTGACAGTCAGACCATGCGGGTCGGAGGCGAGGAGATCTCGTCCGAGCCCAGCGCCGAAGCGACTGTTGCTGCACGGCAGCGACTGGCCCTCCTCGCCGCGGCGATCGAAGAACTCAGCCCGCAGACCCAACGGGTCTTCCGCATGCACAAGTTTGAAGGCCTCAGTCACCCCGAGGTCGCCGTCGCTCTCGGCATCTCGCGCAGCGCCGTGGAGAAGCACATGATGGCCGCGCTGAAGCACCTTCTGGATCGGCTTCCGTGACGGATCACCAGATTTGCGTAACGTGTTATTCAGAGGAGCGGGCCCGGCGGCGGCGTCATCTCATCGGGGAAGGCCGGTGCGCCAAGCCGCGGGCAAGGGGTCGATGAGCAGGACCGACGACATCGACAGCGCGGGCCGGGCCGCCGAGGAAGCCGCCGGATGGTTTGCGCGCCTCCAGGGAGAGGCCGCGACAGGCGACGACTGGCTGGCGTTCGAGCGTTGGCTGCAGGCGTCGCCTGCGCATGCGCTGGCCTACGAACGTCTCGAGGATCTGTGGGTCGATCTCGAACATGCGCAATTGGCCCGGGAACTTGGCGGACGGCCGCTGCTGGCCGCTCACCGCCGCCGACCCGCAAGAGCCGCAGTTCGCAGTCCCGGCCGGCGGGTCTGGCTGGGGGCTGGAGCGGCGCTGGCCGCCAGCCTCGTCGTGGCCGTCGGCATCGGGCTGTGGCCTGCGCCGGACGCCCCGGCCAGGGTCTACCGGACGGCCGACGGACAGACGCAGCAGATCCAACTCGCCGACGGCACCCATATCCGACTGAACGTCTCGTCGAACATCTCCGTGAGCCTCGGGCGTAGGACGCGCCAGGTGCAGATGGCCGACGCGGAGGCCGTGTTTGATGTGGCGCACGATCCGCAGCGACCGTTCCTGATCACCGTCGGTGACCGCCAGGTCCGGGTGGTGGGCACCGAGTTCAACCTGCGCCACCGGGCGGACAAGGTCTCGCTGACCGTGCGCCGGGGGGTGGTCGAAGTCCGCCCTGCCAATTCGCCGCAAGCCCCGGCCGTGCGGGTCACGGTCGGGCAGCAGCTGCTCCTTACGGAGGGCCAGGCTGGCGCGATCCTCAAGGTCTCCGATCCTGAGGCGGCATTCGCCTGGACAAGCGGCCAACTGATCTACCGCGACCAGCCCCTCTCCGAGGTCGCCGCAGACCTCAGCCGTCGCTTTGCGGTCCCCGTGCGAGTGGCCGACATGCGCACTGCAGGGCTGCGCTTCTCCGGAGTCCTGATCACCGACAGCGAGCCCGACGTCCTGCGCCGCCTGCAGGCTTATGCGCCGGTCCGCGTCGAACGCACGCATGAGGCTATCGTGTTGCACAGCCGCTAGAGAATCTCTCTCGATCAAGCGCCTGCGTCTCTGCCTCGCTTCGGATCCGGCTCGAAAATCCAGGAATATCGGGGATCGTATCGCTCGATCTGAACCCGTCAGAGCCCAGAAGCGCCGCCTGCGCCGGCGTCGCGCAGGAAGCTCGCCACCAGATCGTCATATAGCTCGAAGCGTTTGTAAGCGCGCAGCTGTGGCGTGGCGCTGCGCCAGGCCCGGGCAAAACCGGCGAGGCGGACGGGATCGCCCCGCAGGCTGTCCAGCGGCGCCAGCCACACGCGGATGGTGAAAAGCACGCCGCCGGTGCGCGGCAGGCGACGCAGGGTCTGACGCTCGACGCGCAAGTTGAGGGCCCGTCCAGCCGTGGTGGCGTCGATCTCGCCGATCCTGGCGCGGATCGGCGCGGACGAGGGCGTGTGCAGGGCGTCGGAGTTGAGCACAGTCCAGTTGCGTCGCTCGAGCAGCAGCTCCGGACGCAGCCCATCGAAAATCCGCTGCACGCGCACCAAGAACCGCTCGCCGAATCCGGTCACCGGGTCGTGCAGTTCAGCGAGGCTGCGTCCGATCACCTCCTCGGCGGTGAAGAAGCTGCCCGCCGAGAGCGACAGGGCGGTCAGGCGCCACTGGCTGTCACGTTTTTCCATGAGGCAGAGGTCGTCGGGAACGCGCCGGGAGGCGGCGTAGAGCGGCGGCAGCCCGGCGGGAACGGGCGCCGGGCCGAGCGCGGCCCCGACCATTTCCAGCACCTCCTCCTGGGCCTGACGCGAGCCCTCGGCCTCAGCCCAGACGAGGCCCAGGTGGCGGGCGAAAAGGGCGTCCTTGCGGACCGCGGCATCGGCCTCGCCGCCCTCCAGCCAGTCGGCAAGCGCGATGGGCTTCAGGCCGATCTGGAAGTCGGCGGCTTCCTCCCAGGGTAGATGCCGCAAGGTCACGGTCGGGCGTAGACGCGCGAACGTGAGCGCCGCGCGGCCAGCCGAATCGCAAGATAGCCGATGAAGGCCGCGACGATGCCGACGCTGTCGGCCGCCAGGTCATGCCAGTCAGCGTCGCGGCCAAGGCCCATCAGACCCTGTGCGACCTCGACGAACGCTCCGACGCCAAACGCGTAGAGGGCGATAGCCCGGGGTCGCCTGGGCGAGAGCAGTAATCCGGTCGCGGCCAGCACAAACCACGCGATGGCGTGCTCTTCCTTGTCCCAAAGGTTGACCTTGGGCAGGTCGCGGCTGGGTGCGAGGCACAGGTAGAGCAGGATCGCGGTGGCCAGCGCGTAGAGGGCCAGGCGCAGTGGCCTGGGCAGGCGATATGGAAGCATGTCCCTTACTTGCACGTCCGCGCCTGCCTCTCTAGCGTCCGGCGCCTCATCGCGAGGCGGAGTGCGACATGGCGGCCAAGGCAGGTATCGAGGCGGTGATCTGGGATTTCGGCGGGGTTTTCACCTCCTCGCCCTTCGAGGCCTTCAATCGCTTCGAGGCTGAGAACGGCCTGCCGAAGGACCTGATCCGCCGAATCAACGCGACCAACCATCACGACAACGCCTGGGCCCTGTTCGAGCGCAATGAGGTCGATGCCGCCCGCTTTGACCAGTTGTTCCTCGTCGAATCGACGGCGCTTGGGCATCCGGTGCGGGGCGCCGATGTCCTGCCCCTGCTCTCCGGATCGGTCCGGCCGCGGATGGTGGCCGCGCTCAAGGCCTGCAAGAAGCACTTCAAGGTCGGCTGCATCACCAACAATGTCGTCTCGATGCACAGCCCGGGGCAGGACGAGATCCAGCGCGCCGCCGGCGCCATGGGCCAGATAATGCCGCTGTTCGACGCGATCATCGAGAGCTCGAAGGCCGGCGTCCGCAAGCCAGACCCCAAAATCTACGCCATGATGTGTGAACTGCTGGCGGTGCAGCCGGCGGCCTGCGTCTACCTCGACGACCTGGGGATCAACTGCAAGCCGGCCGCCGCGCTTGGGATGCGGGCGATCAAGGTGGTGGATGTGGACCAGACTCTGGCGGAGCTGTCGGACGCCACCGGACTGGCCTTCGACGGGGAGGAGCTCGAATGAGCAGACCGAAGAAGATGTCGCTCGCGGCCGCGCTCGAGCAGCTGCCGGCCTGGAAGGCCGCCGCCGGCGAGCGCGAGGCGATCCGTCGCTCCATCGCCTTTCCGAATTTCAGCCTTGCGTTCGCCTTCATGAGCCGCGTCGCCATGCAGGCCGAAAAGCTCGACCATCATCCCGAGTGGAGCAACGTCTACGGGCGGGTAGACATCCTGCTGACGACACACGACGCCGACGGCGTGACGGAGCTGGACGTAGACTTGGCGAAGTTCATCGATCGGGCGGTGTTGTCCTCCGGCGCCGTCGAGCCAAATCCGGTGACAGAGCCCATTCCGCCCGAGGCGCTGGACCGCCTTCGGCGCAAGGGACCGAAGAACAAGTAACTGCGCGCGGGCGACAGGCGGCCTGGCGCGGCCAGTCGGGTTTCAGGGAGACGGATCACATGTCGGGACGGGTCGCGGGCAAGAAGGCGTTCATCACCGGCGCCGCACAGGGGCTGGGAGCGGCCATGGCGCGCAAGCTGGCTGCCGAGGGCGCCAAGGTCTCGCTGGCTGATATCAATCTCGAAGGCGCCAAGACAGTCGCTGCGCAGATCAACGCGGCTCACGGCGAGGGCGTCGCTTTCGCCTTTCCGCTCGACGTCACCAAGGAGGATCAGTGGATCTTCGCCCTCGAGGAGGCCGATGAAGCCATGGGCGGCATCTCCGTCCTGGTGAACAACGCCGGCATCAGTCGGGGTGGCGACATCGAGAACCTCAGCCTCGAGGACTGGAAGACGGTGATGAGCGTCAACGTCGATTCCGTGTTTCTCGGAACCAAGCACGCGCTGAAATACATGCGGGCGCACCAGCCGGGGTCGATCGTCAACATCTCCTCGATCGCGGGCCTGATCGCCGCGCACAATTCGCCGGCCTACAACGCCTCGAAGGCTGCAGTCTGGCTGCTGTCGAAGGGCATCGCGCTGCACTGCGCCAAGCAGGGCCTGGATATCCGCTCGAACTCGGTCCACCCGACCTTCATCGACACACCGATCCTCGATCCCCTGCGCCAGCGGTTCGGCAAGGACGAGGCCGAGGCCAAGCTCGGCCGGCAGGTGCCGCTGGGCCACATCGGCCAACCGGACGATATCGCCAACGCCTGCCTCTACCTGGCCTCCGACGAGAGCAAGTTCATGACCGGCGCCGAGATGAAGCTCGACGGCGGCATCAGCGCGATGTGACGCAGGTCCGCTGTCAGTTCGCCATGATGGCCCCGACGAGCACACGGGCGCCGGGCCGACCTAGCACCAGGTCGGTCTGGCGTTGCAGGGACATCGCAATGAAGTCGGCGTTCGGCTCGGCGCCGGCCGGAAGGCCGGCCGCGTAGGTCATCACCACCTGGACGTAGGCGCTTCGCAGCCGGGGCATGGAGATCTGCGCCCGGTCACGCAGCTTTTGGTCGGGGATGTCGAGCCCGCATTCCACGCTGAGCACGCCGCGCGCGCCGCCGCCCCTTGTGGTCGTTCCCGTGAGGGTGTCGATCGGCACGTAGCTGACGCCGCCCGATTTCTTCTTCTTTTCCTCCGCCGCCCAGGCGCCGGCCGCGGCCGGGCGCAGGGCTGCGGCTATGGAAATCAGGGCCAGGAGATCGCGGCGTCTCATGGCGTCATTGCACGGCGCCTATGGTTAGCGGTCTCTTTACGACCGTCCGCCACAAGGGGAGCGAACGTTAAGATTCGCCGCCTGTCCGGAGCGCGCCTTGGGCCGATTTGCGCCGACCACACTCGACCTTGACGGCAAGGTCATCCTCGTCACGGGGGGCACGGGATCCTTCGGGCGGCGCTTCGTCGAAACGGTGCTGACGCGGTCCAGTCCGCGCAAGCTGATCGTCTATTCTCGCGACGAGCTGAAGCAGAGCGAGATGATGGCGGACCTCGCCGAGCGGTTCGCGCCGCCCAAGATGTCGGCCTTGCGGTTCTTTCTCGGCGACGTACGCGATCGCGAACGGCTGATCCTGGCCAGTCGTGGCGTTGACATCATTGTCCACGCCGCGGCGCTCAAACAGGTCCCTGCGGCCGAGTACAATCCCTCCGAGTGCATACACACCAATGTCCTCGGCGCCGAGAACGTGGTCTGGGCCTGCCTGACCAATCGCGTGAAGCAGGTGATTGCGCTTTCCACGGACAAGGCGTGCAATCCCATCAACCTCTATGGGGCGACCAAGCTTGCGTCGGACAAGACCTTCGTGGCGGCCAACAATCTGTCGGGCGACATCGGGACGCGCTTTTCGGTCGTGCGCTATGGCAATGTGGTCGGTTCGCGTGGGTCCGTCGCCCCGCTCTTTCAGCGCCTGATCGCCAAAGGCGTGACGGAGCTCCCGATCACCGACCCGCGGATGACACGCTTCTGGATCACCCTCAACGAAGGCGTCGACTTCGTGCTTTCGTCGCTCTCTCTGATGGCCGGGGGCGAGATCTTTGTGCCGAAGATTCCCTCGATGAAGATGACCGACCTGGCTGAAGCGATGGCGCCCGGCATGCCGATCAAGGTGGTCGGGATCCGGCCCGGCGAGAAGCTGCACGAGATGATGATCTCGGCCGACGATGCGCGTGGCACCGTCGACCTGGGCGACCGCTACGCCATCGAGCCCGCCTTCGTGGAATACACCCGTTGCGGATTGAAGGGCGCGGCGCTTCCGGAGGGCTTCAGCTACGCAAGCGACACAAACGACGATTGGCTGAGCGGCGACGGCCTGCTGGCGCTGCTCGAAAACGCCTCGCCTCGCCGCCTGCGCCGGGCGAACGACTAATATGGCCGACCCGGTCCTCCCCTACGGTCGCCAGACCATCGAGGATGACGACATCGCTGCGGTGGTCCAGGCCCTGAAGGCCGACTTCCTGACGACGGGGCCTACGGTCGAGGCCTTCGAGCGGGCTTTCGCCGAAACGGTGGGTGCGCGCCATGCCGTGGCCTGCGCCAACGGCACGGCCGCGCTGCATCTGGCCATGCTGGCGCTGGAGGTGCAGCCGGGGGAGGCGGTGATCACCCCCTCGATCACCTTTCTCGCCACCGCCAACTGCGCCCGCTACGTCGGCGCCGAGGTGGTTTTCGCCGACGTCGATCCGCTAAGCGGCCTGATGACCCCCGAGACCCTCGCCGATGCGCTGAAGCGCGTGCGGGCGAGGCGGCTGCGGGCGGTGCTTCCCGTCCATCTGCGCGGCGACGCCGTCGACCTCCCGGGACTTGGGGCGCTGGCCGGCGAGGCGGGCGCCGTTCTCGTCGAGGACGCGCCTCATGCGCTCGGCACGACCATGACTTTTGGAGGTGTCGCCGAGCGGGTCGGCGATGCGCGCCACGCCGCCATGGCCACCTTCTCGTTCCATCCGGTCAAGACGATCGCCACGGGTGAAGGCGGCATGGTCACGACCAATGAGGCAGGCTTGGCCGAGCGTCTGCGCGCCCTGCGCAGCCACGGCATGTTGCGGCCCC
Source organism: Phenylobacterium sp. (assembly GCF_036495085.1). GTDB lineage: Bacteria > Pseudomonadota > Alphaproteobacteria > Caulobacterales > Caulobacteraceae > Phenylobacterium. Next base: position 39,207 of record NZ_DASXNL010000069.1, read on the forward strand.
AAGGCTCCGAGCCCTGGTGGTACGAGATGCACGAGCCGGGGTTCAATTATCGCTTGCCGGACATCCTCTGCGCGCTCGGCCTGTCGCAGCTCGCCAAGCTCGGCCGCTTCGCGACCCGTCGCCGCGCGCTGGCCGGCGCTTATCATACGGCGCTCGCCCCCTTGGCTCCGATCGTGAGGATCGCGGCGCGTCCGTCCTGGAGTGACCCCGTCCTCCACCTGATGTGCGTGCTGATCGACTTCGAGGCGGCAGGCGTGACGCGTCGCCGGGTGGTCGACGGCCTGCGGGAACGCGGCGTCGGCTCGCAGGTCCACTACATCCCGGTCCACCGCCAGCCTTACTACCGGGCGCGCTACGGCGAGCTGCACCTGCCCGGCGCTGAGGCCTGGTACGACCGATGCCTCTCCCTGCCGCTTTATCCCGGCATGGCTGAGAGCGACGTCGGCAAGGTTGCAGGCGCCCTGAGGGACGTCTTGTCCATCTGAGGCCGCTTCACATCGCCGTCGACGGGGGCGGTGTTTCACCAGGTTTGCGGATTGACCATCGTTTTAGCGCCCCATTGAGGACATGGTCACGGATGACTAGCTTCACGACGGCCGCTTAAGGAGCGAACTCATCCAAATGGCTAAGATCACCTTGGTGGACGACGACGAGAATATCGTCACGTCGGTCAGCCTCGCGCTGGAGAGCCACGGTCATACCGTGAAGGCCTACTACGACGGCGCCGCGGGCCTTGCAGCCCTCGAGAACGAACCGCCCGACCTGGCTATCCTCGACGTGAAGATGCCGCGCATGGACGGCATGGAGGTGCTGCGCCGCCTGCGCCGGACGTCCGACATGCCGGTCATCATCCTGACGTCCAAGGACGAGGAGATCGACGAGATCCTGGGCTTCAATCTCGGCGCCGACGACTACATGCACAAGCCGTTTAGCCAGCGCCTGCTGATCGAACGCGTGAAAGCGGTGCTGCGCCGGGCCGGCATCGAGGGCGAGGAACCGCAGGCCGCGACCGTCGCCGACGGCGGCTCGCGGGCGATCAAGCGCGGCAAACTCACCCTGGATCCCGCGCGCCACGATTGCTTGTGGGAAGGCAAGCCGGTGAAGCTCACGGTGACCGAGTTCCTGCTCTTGCAGTCGCTGGCCCAGCGCCCCGGCTTCGTGAAGAGCCGCGACAACCTAATGGACGCAGCTTACGACGATCAGGTCTATGTCGACGACCGAACCATCGACAGCCACATCAAGCGCATGCGCAAGAAGTTCCGCGACGTTGATCCCGAGTTCGACGCGATCGAAACCCTCTATGGCGTCGGATACCGATACCGCGAAACCTGATCGCGGCCAGAGGTCCGAGGCTCAGAGGTCCGAAGGTCAAAGGTCCGAGGGCGCAAGGGCCTCGCGACGCGGCTGGCTGCCGGGCACCCGGCTCGGCCAGCTGATCATCGCGCTGAATGTCCTTGGCCTGGCGGTGCTGATCGCCGGCGCCCTGGTGCTCAATGAACTTCGGCAAGGACTGGTCAACGCCCGTATCGACAGCCTGACGACCCAGGGCGAGCTGATGGCGGCCATCATCGACCAGGCCGCCACAGTCGGCGACCCCGAGCCGGCGATGGACCCGAACACCGCCAGCCTCGCCCTGGAGATGCTCGCCAATCCGAAGACCCAGCGGGCGCGCCTTTTTGATCCGCAAGGGCGTTTGGTCGCCGACAGCGAACTTGTCGCCGACCGGGTGGAGCAACGCGAGCTGCCGCCCGCCCGGCCACGAGGAGCGGGAGGCTTGTCGCTCGACGCGCGACCGCCGGCGCGGCGGGCGGCGGTGGCCCGCGAGGCCAGGGCGGACTTGCAAGCCGAGGTGGCTCGCGCCTTGAGCGGCCAGCACGTCGCTGTCCGGCGGCGCAGCGAGGATGGCCAGCACGTGGTTTCGGTCTCGATCCCGATCCAGCATGTCAGGGCGGTGCTGGGCGTGCTCACCCTGGAGGCCAACGACGTCGATGCGATCATCGCCCGGGAGCGGCTGGCGCTGATACCCTTCATCCTGATCGCCATTGGCGTGACGCTCGCCTCATCACTGCTGCTGACCCAGTTGGTCGCCCAGCCGGTCCTGCGCTTGGCGCGCGCCGCCGACCGCGTGCGCTTGGCTGGCGCGCGGGCGATCTCGCTGCCGGACCTCGCGCGGCGCAACGACGAGCTAGGTGACCTCACCCGCAGCCTGGAGGACATGACCCAAGCGCTGTCCGAGCGGATGGACGCAATCGAGAGCTTCGCCGCTGACGTGGCTCACGAGATCAAGAATCCGCTCACCTCCCTGCGCTCGGCCGTCGAAACGCTCGACCTGATCAGCGAACCGACTGCGCGCGAGCGGCTCCTGAAAATCCTCAAGAACGACGTCCAGCGGCTGGACCGCCTGGTCACCGACATCTCGAACGCCTCCAGGCTGGACGCTGAGCTCTCCAGGGATGCGCCCAAGACCATCGATCTGGAGCGGCTGGTCGCCGATATCGTCGGCCTCTACGACGCCACGGCCAAGTCGGGAGAGGCCAAGGTCCGTTTCCATCCATCGGGCGGCCTCGAGCCGGTCATGGTGTCGGGCCGCGAGGGATCGCTAGGCCAGGTGTTTCGCAACCTGATCGACAACGCCCGCTCGTTCAGCCCGCCGGACGGCAAGGTGGAAGTCGCAATTCAGCGAGTGGCCGGCCGGGTGATCGCCACCGTGTCCGACTCCGGCCCCGGCATCCCGCCGGAGAATCTGGAGACCGTTTTCGAGCGCTTCTACACCTCGCGACCCAAGGGCGCGGCGTTCGGCGGCAACTCCGGCCTTGGTCTTTCCATCGCCCGCCAGATCGCCGAGGCGCACGGCGGGACGTTGAAGGCCCAGAACCGCGTCGTCGACGGCAAGGTCCTTGGGGCGATGTTCCTGCTGATCCTGCCGGAGGCCAAGGCGTGATCCGGCACGCGGGCCTGATCGCGGCCCGCCTCCAAGGCTCCTGGCGCGGCGTGCTGATCGAAGGGGCGCCGGGTGCGGGAAAGAGCGATCTGGCGCTTCGCGCCCTGACCCAGGGTTTTCGACTGGTGGCTGATGATCGGGTCGTTCTGTGGAGTTCCGCCGGGCGGCTCTTCGGCCGCGCGCCGGACGCGCTGGCCGGCCTCCTGGAGATTCGCGGCCTCGACGTCGTGGATTGCGGGGCTCTTCCGCTGGCCGAAGTCGCCCTGGCGGTCCGTTGTGGGACCCCCGAACGCGTCCAGGACGCCGAATTCGCGGAGATTCTCGGAGTGCCGGTTCCCTTGATCGTCCTCGATCCGCGGGAGCCTTCGGCGCCTGCGAAACTCGGTCGCGCGTGCAGCCACTTTGACGAGGCCCGCAACAGGCGTATTTAGCACGGCTCGCGGGACGGGTTCTTTGGCCGCGCCGGGTGGGGATACCCTTGGAAGGTTTTGCATGATCGGGCTCGGAGCATGATCGGGCTCGTGATCGTTACGCACGGGCGGCTCGCGGAAGAGTTCGTCTTCGCCATGGAGCACGTGGTCGGACCGCAGGCTGCGGTCGAGGCCATTTGCATCGGGCCGGAAGACGACATGGAACGCCGCCGAAAGGACATCCTGGCCGCGTGCGGGCGGGTGGACACCGGCTCGGGAGTCATCCTGCTCACCGACATGTTCGGCGGGACGCCATCGAACCTCGCTATCTCGGTGATGGAACAGACCAAGGCCGAGGTGATCGCCGGGCTCAACCTGCCGATGTTGATCAAGCTCGCCAGCGTGCGCTCGCGCCAGAGTCTCGAGGACGCAGTCGCCTGCGCCCAGGAGGCCGGGCGCAAATACATTTCCGTCGCCTCGTACGTCCTGGCCGGCGAGAAGTGAGCGAACCGGCGGTCCGCACCGTCGAGATCGTCAATAAGCGCGGCCTGCACGCGCGCGCATCCGCCAAGTTCGTCAAGATGGCCTCCACCTTCGACGCCGAGGTCCGCGTATCCAAGGACGGCCAGACCGTCGATGCGCGCTCCATCATGGGCCTGATGATGCTCGCCGCCGGCCCCGGGTGCTGCATTGAGATCGAAGCCGAGGGCGCCGACGCCGAAGCCGCCGTGAAGGCGTTGCAAGATCTGGTCAGCGCCAGGTTCGACGAGGACGAATAAGGATCAGCGCCGATTCCGGTGATGCGGCCTTAGGTCTTCAGCCGCCAACCCGTCTTGAAGATCCACCAGACCGCGGTCAGGCAGATCAGCATGAAGACCAGCGTCATGGCGAGGCTTAATCCGACCTGTACGTCCGAGACGCCGTAGAACGCCCAGCGGAAGCCCGAGACCAGGTAGACCACCGGGTTGAAGAGGGCGACCTTGGCCCAGAAGGGCGGCAACATGTTGATCGAATAGAAGCTGCCGCCCAGGAAGGTCAGCGGCGTGACCACCATCAAAGGCACGATCTGCAGCTTCTCGAAACCATCGGCCCATACGCCCAGGATGAAGCCGAACAGGCTGAAAGTGAGCGAAGTCAGCGCAAGGAAGGCCAATGCCCAGAACGGATGGGCGATCTCGAAGGGTACGAAAAGCCGGGCGGTGGCCAGGATGATCATCCCTAGCATCACTGATTTCGACGCTGCCGCCCCCACGTAACCCAGGAGCACCTCGAAGGCCGAGACCGGCGCGGAAAGCATCTCGTAGATCGTGCCCGACCACTTGGGCATGTAGATGCCGAAGGAGCCGTTGGAGATGCTCTCAGTCAAGATCGACAGCATGATGAGACCGGGCACGATGAAGGCGCCGTAGGTCACCCCGTCGATCTTGGCCATGCGCCCCCCGATCGCCGCACCGAATACTATGAAGTAGAGCGAGGTCGATATCACCGGAGCAGCGATCGACTGGATGATGGTGCGAAAGGTCCGGGCCATTTCGAAGCGGTATATGGCCCGCACGGCGTAGATGTTCATGCCAAGCGCCCTCAAGTCGTACCTCTCACCAGGCTGACGAAAATCTCCTCGAGAGAACTTTGCTCGGTCTGCAGGTCCTTGAAGTCGACGCCACGCTCGTTCAGCTGACGCAGGAGGGCCGCAATGCCGGTGTTCTCCGCCTGGGCGTCGAAGGTGTAGACGAGATCCGCACCGTCGTTGGCCAGCGTCAGGTCATAGCCGTTCAGTCCGGTGGGTACGACGCGAAGCGGCTCCTGCAGGTGCAAGGTGAGCTGTTTCTTGCCGAGCTTGCGCATCAGCTCGGACTTCTCCTCGACCACGATCAGTTCGCCCTTGGAGATCACGCCGATTCGATCGGCCATCTCCTCGGCTTCTTCGATGTAGTGAGTTGTCAGGATGATTGTGACGCCGCTTTCGCGCAGTCGGCGGACCATCTCCCACATGTCGCGCCGTAGTTCCACGTCGACACCCGCCGTCGGCTCGTCGAGAAAAAGGATCTGCGGCTCGTGGCTGAGCGCCTTGGCGATCATCACCCGGCGCTTCATGCCGCCGGAGAGGGTCATGATCTTGGCGTCCTTCTTTTCCCACAGGGAAAGGTCGCGCAGCACCTTCTCGATGTAGGCCTTGTCGGGCGCCTTTCCGAACAAGCCGCGACTGAAGGTGACGGTCGCCCAGACCGTCTCGAACGCGTCGGTGGACAGTTCCTGGGGGACAAGCCCGATCTTCGAGCGCGCGGCGCGGAATTCACCGATGATGTCGTGGCCGTCGGCGGTCACCCGGCCCGAGGTCGGGTTGACGATGCCGCAGGTGATGCCGATCAGCGTGGTCTTGCCCGCGCCGTTGGGACCAAGGAGCGCGAAGATTTCACCTTTGCGGATCTCCAGGTCGACGTTCTTCAACGCTTCGAACCCGCCAGCGTAGGTCTTCGACAGGCCCTGGATGGAGATTATCGACTGCACGCGTCCCCCTAGACCCCGATAGGATTAGATCGATCCGACGCGAACCTCGAATTCAGGGCCTACGCTTTTGATTCCAGCGAACGAGATAAGGCCCGCAGGCCGCTTCGGCTAGGCCGGCGGCGACGATGCACGGGCCTTGCGGAACCTATTTCGTGGAGATCGCGGGGTGCGTCGCCCAGTCCGTCCTCGCCGCTGAGCGCTGAGCTCACATCGCGGCCACCGGGCATTCGCCGACGAGACCGCCGATCTTCGATGAGGCGTCGGTCGGAAGCTCGCCGATGACGGTCTGGAGCAGGCTGACATTTCCGCGCTCCCGATTTAGAAATTGCCGATCGCAACGGCCCGGCGACAGGACGTTGTTCGGCATCGGCATCGGCGCATACCGTCGATCCAGGAAGGACAGGGCGTCCGGCTTCGGGGGAATCGGTTGGAAAGTCTATGCGTTACCTCTGATTATGGGCGGGAAGGTATCAGGAAGAGTCCCGATACTCAGTAAGCTTGACTTTAGACTTCCTGGAGCCAAGAAGGCAGTGCGCTGACGTCTGTCGCCACGCCCGGATCCGGGGCGATTGCCGCGGGGAAATTGGCTCGTGAGTACTTCGCCGGAAGTTGGGTGTCGCGGACATGGAATACGTGCGCCATGAGCACTGACAGCGAAATCGAACTGAAGTTCGTCTGCGCCCCGGAAGACCTGGGCGCGGTGCTGGCCTCAGCCCCCGAGGGGGACGATGACTCCCGCGAGCTCATCAGCGTCTATTTCGACACCGCCGACCAAGTCCTGCAGAAGGCCGGCGTGTCCTTGCGGGTTCGCGAAAGCAACGGCCACCGCGTCCAGACCGTAAAGCGCGGCGAGGGCGTGTTTCGCGAGGAACATGAGACGCCGGTCGCCGGGCATGCGCCAAACCCGCAGGTCGAACCTCTCAAGGCGCTGCTACCGGAGGGCACGAGCCTGAAGCCGGCGTTTAACGTGCACGTCACCCGACGCCAGCGACTGATCCGCTTGGGGGACGCCGAGATCGAGCTGTCGTTGGACCAGGGCGAGGTCAAGGGCGGACGCAGGTCGAGCCCGATCAGCGAGGTCGAACTCGAGCTGAAAGCAGGCTCGCTCAAAGTCATGTTCGAGCTCGCGCGCGAACTTTCGCGCGCAGCACCGCTCTACGTCTCGTTCGAAGGCAAGGCGGCGCGAGGCCAGGCGTTGATCGCCGGCGCGCCGCTGCAGGCTCGCAAGAGCGCCAAGATCGATCTTCCGGAAGGCGCAACCGTCGCGGCGGCGTTTCAGGCGAATGCGCGCAGCGCCCTGAGCCAGATCACGGTCAATGCCGAGGTCATGCGGGCCGCTCCTCAGCCGGAAGCCATCCATCAGCTGAGGGTCGGCGTCAGGCGTCTGCGCAGCCTGATTGCGACCTTCTCGTCGGTGGTCGGGGACGCCTCCATGGCGGGCGTGAAATCCGAGCTTCGCTGGCTGGCCGATGACAGCAACCGGGCGCGCAATCTGGACGTCCTCGCCGAGGCGGTGGAGACCGCGGCGAACCAGCTTGATCCTTGCCCTGCCGGACTGAAAGCCCTCTCCGATGCGGTAGCCTCGGCCGCCCGCAGAGCGCGTACTCATGTTCGCCAGACCGTTTCATCGGAGCGTTTCCGTACCCTGATGCTCGAGGCTACGGCCTGGGTCGAGGATGGTGACTGGCTGGCGGCCTCACCTGCCGCAACGGATCCCGTCGCGGCTTACGCCAGACGCGCGCTCGCCAAACGCCGACGCAAGCTGCTCAAGCTGGGTCGCACGTTCGAGGAGGCTAGCGACGCCGGGCGTCACCACGTGCGGATCGAGGCCAAGAAACTGCGCTATGCGGCTGAGGGCCTCGCCAGCCTCTACCCTCAAAAACGGGTAAGCCGGTTTGTTCGCCGGCTGGAGGCCCTGCAGGACGAGTTAGGCGAGCTCAATGACATCGCGACCGCCGATGGGTTGTTCGTGGGTTTGCCGCTTACGCCTGAGGCCGCCTTCGCGGCCGGCGAGCTCGCCGGCCTGAAGAGGGCCGCTAAACCCGCGCTGGTCGCCCATGCCGCGAAGGCGCTCAAGCGCCTCGGCAAGGCCAAGCCGTTCTGGGCCAGATGACATAAAGACATCTTTATATGTTTCTTGCGCGAGCGGCGCCCTGCGGCTATAGAGCCGCCAGCCAACTCCGCTTTCCGATCCATTTTGCCCTGGGGCCAGAAATGACCGACTACGTCGTCAAGGACATCGCGCTCGCCGACTGGGGCCGCAAGGAAATCGACATCGCCGAGACCGAGATGCCCGGCCTGATGGCCGTGCGTGGCGAGTTCGGCAAGGCCCAGCCGCTCAAGGGCGCCCGCATCGCGGGATCCCTGCACATGACCATCCAGACCGCGGTGCTGATCGAAACGCTGCAGGCGCTGGGCGGCGAGGTCCGCTGGGCCTCCTGCAACATCTTCTCAACCCAGGACCACGCAGCTGCGGCCATCGCCGTGAAGGGCACGCCGGTCTTCGCCATCAAGGGCGAGAATCTGATCGAGTACTGGGAGTACGCCCACAAGATCTTCGAGTGGTCGGACGGAGGCTATCCGAACCTGATCCTCGACGACGGCGGCGACGCCACCCTGCTCTGCGTGCTGGGCCCCAAGGCCGAGAAGGATCCCTCGATCCTCAACAATCCGCAGAATGAGGAGGAGGAAGCGCTCTACAAGGTGATGAAGCGCTACCTGAAGGAGAAGCCGGGCTTTTATTCGGCGATCCGTGACGCCATCAAAGGCGTCTCCGAGGAAACCACCACGGGCGTTCATCGCCTCTACCAGATGGCCGAGCGAGGCGAACTGCCGTTCGCCGCCATCAACGTCAACGACAGCGTGACCAAGTCAAAGTTCGACAACCTTTACGGCTGCCGCGAGAGCCTGGTGGACGCCATCCGCCGTGGGACCGACGTGATGCTGGCCGGCAAGACCGCCGTCGTGCTGGGTTACGGCGACGTGGGCAAGGGCTCGGCCGCCTCTCTGCGCAACGGTGGCGCGCGGGTGATGGTCACCGAAGTCGACCCGATCTGCGCCCTGCAGGCGGCGATGGAAGGCTATGAGGTGGTGACGGTCGAGGACGTGGCCAGCAAGGCCGACATCTTCGTCACGGCGACCGGCAACAAGGACGTTCTGACCGTCGACCACATGCGGGCGATGAAGAACAACGCCATCGTCGCCAACATCGGCCACTTCGACAGCGAAATCCAGATTGCGGGCCTGCGGAACTTCAAGTGGGACGAGATCAAACCGCAGGTCCACCACGTTGAGTTCCCTGACGGCAAGAAGATCATCGTGCTGTCGGAAGGCCGGCTGGTGAACCTCGGTAACGCCACCGGCCACCCGAGCTTCGTGATGAGCGCCTCGTTCACCAACCAGACGTTGGCCCAGATGGAGCTGTGGCAGCACGGCGCCAAGTATCAGAGCCAGGTCTACACCCTGCCCAAGCACCTCGACGAAAAAGTCGCAATGCTCCACTTGGGCAAGCTCGGCGCGAAATTGACCAGGCTGTCCAAGGACCAGGCTGAGTACATCGGCGTGAAGACCGAGGGTCCGTTCAAGCCGGACCACTACCGATACTAGGCTCCAGCCTGTAGGGATGGGCGCCATGCCCCTGGCGCTTGTCCTCTCTTCGTTCGTCGCGGCCAGCCGGATCGGTGGGGCGGCGCAGCAATATGTCCTGGCCGCCCACGGCATCGATCCCGTGCTGGTGCCGACCGTGATGCTGGGCCGCAGCCCTGCAAAGGGGGCGCAGGGCCAGGCGACGCCACCGGACCTCTTCGCGCGCATGCTGGCCGACGTCGAGGCAGACGCCCTGTTCGGCCTCGTCGATCTGGTGATCACCGGCCACTTCTCCTTGGCCGAACAGGTGGAGATCGCGGCCGACGCCCTTGGCCGGGTCAGGGCAGCGCGCGAGCGCCAGCCCGTGATCGTGGTCGATCCGATCCTCGGAGACACGCCCAAAGGGCTCTACGTCAGCGCCGCGGTGGCCGAGGCTGTGGCCGGCCGACTGGTTCCGCTGGCCGATTGGATTACGCCCAATCTCTGGGAGCTGGGGCACCTGACCGGCGCCCCGATCGACAGCGCCGCAGCTGCCGTCCGCGCGGCGCGACGCTTGGGAAAGCCCGCGCTGGTGAGCTCCGCGCCTGCCGGGCCAGAGGAGATTGGCCTGGTCTTGGCGCTGGCTGACGAGGCGGTCCTGTTTGCCCATCCGCGGCTGGATCAGGTGCCGAACGGCACCGGGGACCTGGTTACCGCCAGTTTCGGCGCCGGCCTCGTCCAAGGCCTCACTCCGTCGGCGGCGGCCGAACGCGCCGCGCGCGCTGCGCGCGAGACCGCCCAGGCCGCCCAGGACTGGCGCGCGCCGGAACTGCCTATCGTGGCGCTGGGCCAGCGCCTGGTGCGTCCTCAAGCGGTGGTGCGCGTTGAAGTCCTCTAAGGATCGAGACCGGCAATGGCTCGAAACGCCACAAGGCTCCTGATCGAAGGTCGCGTTCAGGGGGTCGGCTACCGCTGGTGGACCGTCGAGGCGGCGCTTCGTCTTGGCCTCGACGGGTGGGTGCGCAATCGCGCCGACGGCTCGGTCGAGATCCTGGCGATTGGCGAGCCCGACGACATCGCGCGGCTGGCGCAAGCCTGTCGAGCCGGACCCTCCGGCGCGGTGGTCCGCTCGGTCAAAGACGAGGCGGCCCAGGACGATGGCAGCAACGGCTTCGGGCAGCGGGCGACGTCGCGAAACGAAAACTAGGCTCCGGCGTCTCGCTCGGCGCCGCCCGGTTTGCGCCATGCGAGCCCGGCGATGCAGAGGCCGCACGCTATGACGATCGGCAGCACGCTGGACAACACCTCCGCGGGCGTGCGGCCTGCGGCCAACAGTACGGCTGCGAACGACGGGCCAGCCAGCGATCCCAGACGGCCGACACCGATTGCCGAGCCGATGCCGGCTCCGCGCGTCGATGCCGTATAGAGGCCGCCCGCCGTCCCGTAGAGGATCACCTGCGAGGCCAGGATGGCGCCCCCAAGCACGATCGCCAGGACGAACATCGCCAGGATCAGGGGCGATGCGCTGGCGAGCAGGAACAGCGCGATCGGAAGCGCCAGGACGCTGACGACGATGCTCGCCCGTCGCCAGCGGGTGTCCAGCAGGGCGCCTGCGAATAGAGCCGCCAGCGCCCCGCCCGCATTGAAGCCGACCTGGGCGAGCGCAGCCTCGCTTTTCGAGAGCCCACGTCCCTGCAGCAGCAGCGGCAACCAGCTCAGCATCAAGTGCAGGGTCAGGTTCAACAGCAGAAAAGAAAGCCAGAGGATAAGGGTGCGCCTCAGCCGTCCCTCCGCGAACACCGCGCTAAACCCGGTCTTCTCGGGGTCGGCAGCCGGGTCGCGTTCACGCGGCGCCTGGCGGATATCCGGCAATAGCCAGGCCATCAACGGGGCGATGACCAGCGGAGCGACGCCGCCAAGCAGGAAAACCCAGCGCCACTGGGTCGGCGCGGCTATCAGTATGATCGAACTCGCGATGGCGCCGCCCATCGGCATGCCGATGTAGGTGAGCGCGATGCTGCTGTTGCGCGCCCGCTCAGGGCTGACATCCGCTGCGAGCGCGATCAGGTTCGGCATCGCGCCACCGAGGCCCAGTCCGGTAAGGATCCGGGCGCCAATGAGAGACGGCATGTCCCAGGCGAACCCGGCCAGCACTGAGCAGAGACCAAAGGCCGTGATCGACGCGACCAGAACGCGCTTGCGCCCAAGCCGGTCGGCAAGCCGTCCACCAGCCACCGCGCCGAACAGCAGTCCGAGATTTCCAGCCGCGAGGAAAAGGCCGAGCGCCGCGGGCGTCGGTGCGAAGGCGATCTTGATTCCGCCGGCCGCGACGCCGGCAGCCTGCACGTCCAGACCTTCGCACATCGCCGCAGCGAAGCAGCATGCGAGCGTCATGGCCGCAGCCCGCGTCCGCAGGGTGCTGTTCGTCCCGGCTGCGGGAGCAACCGTCACCAACGATTCACACCGACCATGGCAGATCCCCCAAGGATCGCGGGCGGCGCCCGCACGTACAGGTTAGCTGCACTGCTGGGCCGCGGCCATACCGCTCGGTATAGGTGATCCGTCCCCGCCGCAGGAGCTTCGATGGTTGAGATCGCCGGTCATGCCCAACGCCGGTTCGCCGCCGTCCAGGACGCTTTCGCCGCGAACTTCGATGCCGGCGAGGAACTGGGCGCTCGCTTCACCTTGGTGCTGGCCGGGGAAATCGTGCTCGACCTTTGGGCGGGTCACGCCGATCGCGCCCGCACCAGACCCTTCGACGAGCGCACGCTTACGCCGGTCTTCTCGACGACCAAGGCCATCGCGGCCCTGCTGATCGCGCGGCTGGTGGATCAGGGAAAGCTCACCTACGAACAGACTGTCGCATCGGTATGGCCGGACTTCGCCGCCGCCGGTAAAGCTTCGATAACGATCGAACAGTTGATGTCGCACCAGGAAGGGCTGTCGGGATTCCCGGACCCGATGGAGCCCTCGTTGTGGTTCGACTGGGACGCGATCTGCGCCAAGCTCGCCGCCATGGCCCCACTCTGGCCGCCGGGCACGGCCAGCGGCTATCACCCGATCACCTTTGGCTATCTCGCGGGCGAGATTTTCCGACGCGTCGAGGGCCGAACCATGGGCGCGGCGCTGCGCCAGGACCTGGCGACGCCGTTCGGCCTCGACCTCTGGATCGGCTTGCCGGATTCGGAATTCGGACGTGTCGCGGACCTTCAAAGGCCGAACGCGCTGCCGGACTTCGGCCACCACAACGAGGCCACCCGCGCGGCTTTCCTGACACCATGGTCCTCTCCGGCAGGCCGCGGCCAGGCCGACTGGCGGCGAATGGAGATTCCGTCGGCTAACGGGCATTGCACGGCTGAGGCCCTGGCGCGACTGATGGGAGCCCTGGCCAACGACGGCTGGCTGGACGGTGAGGACATCCTTTCGCCTGCGCTGGTCGCCGAGGCGGCCCGCGAGCGTATCCGTGGCCAGGACCTCGTGCTGCCCTTTGAGATGAGTTGGGGCGCAGGCTTCATGCGCAACCAGGCCACCCACCCCTGGGGGCCGGGAAACCAGACTTTCGGCCACTCGGGCTGGGGTGGCTCCTGCGCGTTCGCAGACCCGGAGCGAACGCTGGGCGGGGCCTATGTGATGAACAAGCAGTCCGCCGACCTCCTCGGCGACCGCCGCGCCAAGCGGCTCATAGAGGCCGCCTATGCGAGCCTCTAACTCGGGAGTGGCCTTTGAGCCGCCGCCGCCGCCAAGCTATGACTCCGCAACGACGAAGGTGTCCGGTCCATTACTTGGCGCTCTCTTGGATCCGCCCTGACGGTCTGCTTGACGGGCGAGCGCCGAAATCGACTCGGTGATTTGATGCGCATAGGGCCTGTCGGCTAGATGTGGCCCCTCGGCTGGCGAGGCCCTGCGGGCGCCTGCAGCTCAGCAGCGTTAGGCGGTCAACTCGCCACTGAAACCGCAGTGGCCAGCCCAGGAGCCATCCGTGCAGTTTGACGACGTGATTCTCGGTCGCCGAAGCATTCGCGGCTATAAGCCCGATCCCGTTCCAAGGGCGCTGATTGAGGAGATCATCGCTCTGGCGATGCGTGCGCCGTCGTCGATGAACACCCAGCCTTGGAACTTCTACATCGTCACGGGCGAACCGTTGGATCGGATCCGCACCGGCAACACCGAGCGGATTTTGGCGGGCGTCCCACAATCGCGCGAGTTCCGCACGGGGCAGGCCTTCGCGGGTCAACACCGCGAAAGGCAGGTCGGCGTCGCCAAGCAATTGTTCTCCGCGATGGGGATCGCGCGCGAGGACAAGGATATGCGCCAGGACTGGGTGCTGCGCGGCTTCCGTCAATTCGACGCGCCGGTCTGCGTGATCGTGACCTACGACCGGGTGTTGGATGGCAGCGACGATACCCCGTTCGATTGCGGCGCCGTGACCACCGCGCTGGTTAACGCAGCCTGGTCTCGCGGCCTGGGCGCGGTGATCAACAGTCAGGGGATCATGCAGTCGCCGGTCGTGCGTGAGCACGCCGGCATCGCCGACGATCAGGTCATCATGAAAAGCATCGCCCTGGGCTGGCCGGATGAGAGCTTCCCGGCGAATGCGGTGGTTTCCGAGCGCAAGGCGGTCGCCGAGGCCACCGTGTTCGTCGGTTTCGACGACTAGCGCGACGCCGCTGCCCACCCCATCGCCGACCCTCGGTGGTCCGGCGTGAGCCAACGCGAAGCGAGTTCCCAGGATCTCTGCGCCATTACCCGGCTGGCCGACTTGGCGGAGCGCTAGGAAGCCACCTGCTCCATGGCGGCCCGTCGCATCTGAGCGTGCAGCGTCGCCGGCGGATGGGCGCCCGAAAGAGCTGCGCCGTCCCCGAACACATAGAGCGGCACGCCGGCTGCGGCCCCAAGCCACCCGGAGTCCAGGCTCGGATCCTCGATTCGCCTCGCCATCGTCTCGCGATCGTAACCGCAGGCTTGCGCCAAGCTCGCCAACACACCGGCATCGCCGATGTCCAGTCCGTCCACGAAGTGCGCCTGGAAGAGCCTGTCCAGCAGCTGATCGAGTCGGTCGGGTCCAGCTGAGCGCGCGAAGTGAAGCAAGCGGTGAGCTTTCGCCGTGTTCGGCATTTTGAAAATCCGTTCGAAGGCGATCTCGCAACCGGCCTCCCTGGCGGCAGATAGAACCTGCGCCTGGCGCGCACGAACGGCCGCCGCTCCGCCCAGCCGGGCTTCATAGAACGCCGTGAAATCAAGGCCGCCTTCCGGGATGTGGGGCAACAGCTGCGTCGAGCGCCACTCGACCTTCACCGTGACCCGCGGATCGCTTTGCTCCAGCATCGTGAGCGCAGTCTCGAGGTTGCGCTTGCCGATGAGGCACCAGGGACAGATCAGGTCGAAGTAGACGGTGACGGCAAGTTCGCAGGACATCGTCCAACCCTAGCCGCGCAATGATGTCTGCTCCAGTGCGACACGCTCGCGCTGCTTGCCTCGGAGGCTGCTGGCTCAGCGAACGCTATTTGGCCCGGACACCGACTGACGTCGCTGAGGCGGCCGCATCCGGGAGGCTGGAGTCCTCGGGCCTGCGAAGGTCGCCAGCCGTCCTGAATTCGCCTGCCGGGTCGACGCCCGGCAGAACCCGAAAGGCCGGAAAGACCTCCTGAATGCGCCTGTCCTCCGGCAGGATGTAGACGATGCCGCTCGTGCCCGTGAATGTCGGGCGCACCACCTTCCGATAAAAGTCGGCCGACACGTTGATGCAGCCGTGGGTGATGCGATTGTCCCGGGGGGTCGGCGAGCTGAGGCGCTGAGGGCGCCGCTCCTTGGGGTTGGACGTGTCCACCGGATGCATCGATATCGCCGTCGGATAGTCGACCCAGAGCACCCCGCGGTCGCTGGCGGCGGCGCCGAAGCTGGCGACGAACCGTCCGGCTGGCGTCGTCCGTTCGTCGCGGGGAATGGCCGCCACCTCGCGGTCGCCGACGCCGGGGGTCGAATTGTCACCCCGCGCCAATCCCAGCAGGACGGGGCCGTCGCCCAAGAACCGGCCATCGGCGCGGAACACGAACACCCTGGCCGCGACCTTGTCGATAATCGCGAAAGGCAGGCCGCTGTGGTCGTCGGTGGTGATCACCCATCGCGCGAGTTGCGTCACTGTATCCGACGGCGCCTGCGCTTTGGGGGCGGCGTGCGCAGACTTGGGGGCCTTCGCGGTCCCCGTTCGCGCAGCGGCCAGCGAAGGCCATGCGACCAACATCAGGCTAAGCCACAGCGCCAGGTCTGCGCGCGGCCGCCTCGTGGGATCGGACATGACCAACGCTCCAGAATCCCAGCCCGGGCCCGATTATGGTTGCCGCAGCGCCATCGGCAAGGGCGCGCGTCGCCCACGCGTGGGCGGGGGCGACGGCGCGCCGGTCCACTGTCAAGGCCAAGGCGGCACGCCGCGCCGTCCTGGCTTTCAGCGGCTCCCCCTACCGCCACCGCAATATGATCGAGCGCCGCCGTTAGTTCGGGCCAATCACGGCGCGATAGCGGTGGACAGGCGCCGGCATCGGAGACGCCGGCCCTTTCACGCTCTTCCAGATGATCTCGTTCAGCCGGCGCATCGGCGCTTCGTCGACCTCGGCGAAGTTCATC